>NZ_JBVJLW010000017.1:0-219541 GCF_055584525.1 Streptomyces sp. NPDC102514 | reverse complement strand
GACCCTAGACAAGTCCCATCGTTGCAGGTCAGGAGCACTCTCCGCTTATTTGATCAAGCCTCGGACGTCCCACCTCGTGAAAGCGCGAGGCTAGGCTCCGCCCATGTCCGAGCCCGGTTCCGATCCTCGCCTGCAGTCTTTCCTCAACAAGCTCCGTCCCGGTCCGGTCCGCAGGGTAACCGTCACCGGCTTCGACAGGTCAGACGTCTTGGTCGTGCTCGGGGCATCGAGCGAGGGGAACAACGAGGCTGGCCGAATTTCCCGGGACGAGGCGTCGATGCGCCGTATCGACCATCCGTCTGAGGTCTTCGAGATCGGCCAGGAACTCGATGCTGAGGAGATCGGACGGTGGCGCGGAGAACTTCGCTTGTCCGCCCGCGCCTGCGAGAACCCCGAGCTCCGGACCTTCCTGCTCGCGCTCCAGCCAGGGAAGATCGTCTCCGGGACCGTGTCGGAGGTTCACAACTTCGGCGTCTTCGTCCATCTCGACGGCGAGCCCGACGGGCTATGCACTGGCTTCATCCGTGTGCCCGAACTGACCTGGTCGCGGATCAGCCACCCCTCGGAAGCGGTCGAGGCCGGCCAGAGGATCACCGCCGAGGTGCTCATCGCCGAAACACGTCAGGGACAGGTCGCGATCTCGATGAAGGCCCTGCAGAAAGACCCTCTGATCGAGTTCTCTGATCAATCGGGTCAGGTCCTCCACGGCACTGTCACGAAGATCGTCCCATTCGGCGTATTCGTGCGCGTCGCCCCGGACGTGGAAGGGCTCCTTCACCTGTCCGAGATGACGAGCCAGCCAGCAGTGACCCCTGACCAGCTCGTGCGCGAGGGCGATCAGATCACGGTCCGGGTTGCCGAGGTCGACGTTCAGCGTCATCGGGTGAGGCTGTGTGCGGCAGAGAGGCAGGTAAACGGCGACTCGCAGTGATCACGCTGTCAGCGTCTCGCGTGTCCAGAGCGCGAGGTCACTTGTTCAACGGCGTGAGGCCCTGCTGGTGATGCTCATGATGTTCGACGTCTCCTCCAGTGCCTCTTGGAGTCGTTCGTTGCGCAGAGCAAGGTGCTGGATCTGTGCAGCAGCGACGGTGAGCTGAGCGGTCAGCTCGCGGTTGTGTCGGCGGAGTTTCGCGTTGCGGGCGACGAGTCTGTCGTGTGCGGTCGGTCCGCTGCGAGGGGCGGTGGGGGTGGCTCGGTGATCAGCGATTTCTCGGGCGATGTCAGGGTAACGGCGGCGGAAGGTGGTGTTGGTCAGGTCTAGTACTCCAGTGGTAGATCGTGATCACGAGCCGCTGTGGCGGGTTCGTCAGTCACTACGGGGAGGGGGCTTACTGTCCGCCGAGTTGGAGCACAGCAACCACGTACAGGCTCCCGGCCACGGTCAGAAGCAGAAAAGAGAGAACCGTATGGGCGACGATCCCTTGCCCTGGAGCAAGGCCCAGATGCGCCCGGGCCGCACGGCTCACATGGGGCCCGGTGACGCCTCGCGCGGCGTTCGCGCCCGCCTTCTCGATCGCTCGGCGTAGTTTCCTGCGGCTTCTCTCGGTCGTGATACCAAGGCGCACACCGTTGGCGTCGCGCACCCACAGCGTCCGGTACGCGCTGCCGTACGAAAAGGTCGTCAGCAGTCGGACGGAGGTGATCTGGTTGAGATCGACGGACCGCTCGCCGGTCAAGGTGCGCGCAGTCAAGTGCGACGATGAGTGCCGGAACGGGGCTCGCTCCTCGCACAACGCGGGTAGGAGGACGAAGCCGACGATCACGGACAGCAGGCCAAGCACGATGGGTGCGCCGTTCGGGGCTACCCCCGCCCTGGCCAGCCCGTAGCCGCCGAGAGGCAGCAGAAGAACCGTCACCGCCAGGCCCGATCCGATGCGGGCACGTGCCACGCTGCAGGTTGAGGTTGCTTCCACTGACGCCCCCGTTTCTGTCGGCGGACATCAGCATGCAGGTACGGCGGACCTTCGCACATTGCCAGCGTCCGGCAATCTTCTGCTCGGGATCCGCCGGGGGCCGGGCGCAAGTATCACGACGACTCCGTGATCTCGTCGTTCGCCGCGGGAACAGGACGGCCACCGCGTGATCTTGGTGAGGTGTGTGGACTCTCCAAGATAGTGCGGTGGCCGCGCGCCACGGTGTAGACCCTGCCCGCTGGCAGGACGCGTTCGAGGCCTTGATGAGCCGGATATCGGGCCGGTTCGCGCGGGTTGAACCACGGCGCCAGGCGAAGGCCATGCTGTTCGGGCTGCTGTCAGACCTCCCGCGCAAGAACTGCTGTCGATCGCCGAGTGGGCTGGGCAGACGAGCCCGGACGGTATGCAGCACCTGCTCCGCCGGGCCAGGTGGGATGCCGACCGCGTGCGTGATGACGTGTGTGAGTACGTGCTGGAACATCTGCACGACGAGGGTGCGGTGCTGGTGGTCGACGAGACCGGGGACGTAAAGAAGGGCACACACACTGTGGGCGTCCAGCGTCAATACACCGGAACCGCCGGGAGGATCGAAAACGCGCAGGTAGCGGTCTACCTCGTGTACACCGGGCGCCGCGGGCACGCGGCGGTGGACCGCCAGCTGTATATCCCGCGCTCGTGGACGTGCGACCCGGATCGCTGCCGGGCCGCTGGGCTGGGCGAGAACACCGTCTTCACGACCAAGCCGGAACTCGCCGCCCGCATGATCAGCCGGTTCTTCGACGCCGGGCACCACGTGGGCTGGGCCACGAGGGACGAGGTCTACGGCGGCAACCCAACGCTGCGGTCCGCGCTGCAGGAGCGCGGCATCGGCTACGTGCTCGCCGTCGCCTGCTCTCACGAAGTCACCCCCGGTGCTGGGAAGTTCGACACCGCCGTCGACGAAGTGATCGTCCTGGCCACCCCGCACTTCATCGAAAAGCTCTTCCACCAGGACTGGGCCAGCCGGGCCAAGCACCAGGTGGGCGTTGGGGTGTTGAAGCTCTTCGCCTACCACGACGATGCCCTGTGACCCGCTGGGGCATGCGCACCATGTGATCTCCTCAGGCTGCCCTACGCCGCCTGAGGCCCCAGTTGTCGGGCGAGGCGGCAGCCAGGCGGGCCGGCCGACAACGTCTACGATGCTGGCCCTCTCACAGGAACGGGGAACGCGTGACCGAGTCGATTGCCGGATGGATCTGGGGCCGCAACCTGCGTGCCTTCCTTGAGTTGCTGTCCAACTACGCCGGATACGCCTTCGACGAGGCCGACTGGGAAACCATCGACGCCGCCGTCCAGGACACTGACGACGAAGCGCCCGACAGCTGGTACTCGTATCCCCTGGTCGGCACGAACGCGACCTTCGAGGTCGCACTCGCTCAAGCCGTCGGCGGCCAGGAGATGTCCATCAGCATCACAGGAACCACGACACCTGAGCTACGGCTCCGCGCCGACACACTCCTGTCCGCCTTCGCCAGCATCTGACCACCGGCATGTTCGACCGCAGCGCACCACGTTCCGCTGCCACTTGACGGCTGAGACGCCTGAGGTGTCTCGCGGGGCAGCCGTCCCCGCGCCGACGGGCGGTAGCCCGCATCAGTCTCCGGGTGTGCAGGCGCAGATCAGGGAGCCGAACAGGGCCGGGTCAAAGGCTGAGAGCAGCACCTGCAGCGCCCGTTCCGCGGCGAGCTGGAGGGCGTTCGGGAGCAGGCGCAGGCAGACCTCGTGCAGGTCAGTCAGCTCGCGTACCGCGGAGCCGTGTTGGAAGGTGCTGTCGGAGTAGGCCTGTGCCAGCCGTCGAAAGGCCGGGTCGCCGTTCTCCAGCATCTCCACGGGCAAGCCGTTGAAGAGATCCGTCACGCGCGTGCAGGCCCACAGGGCCAGCGCGGCCACCTGGGCCGGATTCCGGCCCAACCCTTCCAGCGAGTCCTGGCGGCAGTCGTCGCAGCCCTCGCGGGCCGCCCCGTACAGCCGGGCCACCGCAGTGCCGTCCACGGTCAGGGCACGGCCCTGGCCGTTCAGCCAGGCCGGGTCGTAGGGGGGGCCGGGCCTCCCAGCTCGCGGGCGATATCACGCTCATGGCGGTGGTCGACAAGGTTCACGGCTCGCTCGTTCCCGTCGGACGGAACACACGCGTACCGATCTGAGCATCCCCGCCCTGCGCGCCCCGCACCGGCGCCGACCGCAAACAGCCGAAAAGCGACGGCAATCATCCATCTCTGACCGACGAGTGAGCACAGGGCGACCGCTTCTGGTCGCAGTGAGAACCCGTCCTTGAACCCCGAGCGACCTTGAGGTGGCTTGATTGTCAGTAGCTCCTCGTACCCTCTGGCAGGTAGGACGACCTCTCCAACGCCACCCATGCGGCGGCCTGGCCCTTGAAGCCGGAGACATCCATGCTCCATCCAGACGACGTCACCTCCCCATGGGTCAGGATCCGCCGATGGTTGGAGAGCAATGCCGCTGCCAGCGCGCAAGCGCTCAACCCCCCGGCCGCCGACGCGGACATCCAGCATCTGAACGACTCAATCGGCTTCCGCATACCCCAGGTCCTCGAAACCTGGCTGCGCCTGAACAACGGAAGTTCCACGAAGGACTCCAGAATCCCCATTCCCGGAGGGTTCCAGCTTGTTCCTCACCTGGACTCCAAGATCTTTCCCGGCGGAGAGGTGTTCCTCGACTGTCAGAGCATCATCGACCGCCACCAGCAGTTTCTCCGTATTGCCGATGACATTGGAGACGACGACTGGTGGAAGCCATCGTGGATTCCTGTCCTGGCCGAGACGGATGCGCACCATGGACTGCTTCTGGACGTCGGCCGGGCCGACGAGAGCGCCCCGGTTCCGGTCCTGGCCTACCGCGAGACCGACTACGCCAAGCACTACGCCTCATCACTGGGACACGTCCTGAACGCTGTGGCCAACGCGCTGGAGGACCGCCGGGAAGGCTGCGTACTCACGCGAGGCCGGCACGCACGCGTGAAGGACGGTTGGGTGATCTGGGACTGACCGGCATTCGTTGCCGTTCAGACGAAGCCGCTCACGCAGCGACGCTCGATGTCGGCCGTGGCTTCGCGGCGTTGGGAAACACTGGCTGCCCGGTGAGCCGACGCGTCATGAGCATGACTGCGGTGAGGGTGAGCATCGCTTCGGAGTGCTCGGGCCGGGTCTCATAGTCCCGGGCATTCCGGCGGGCGTGAAGCCACCACGCCAGCGACCTCTCCGCCACCCACCGACGCGGCAGAATCACAAATCCCTGCGCGGTCTAGGACGTCCTTCAGCATCCCGAGCACGGGGACACCCGCGGGTGGTCCTACCTGCGGCGCAGGGCTTTATTGCTGCACCTGTTGGCGGAGTACGGCATGCGTCCGCCGATCCAGGCCGTGCCGTCGACTGACGATCCCGAACGCGCGGCCCTTTGGTACGAGGCTTTGCAGGAACGGGGTCCTGACCTCGATCTGTTCAGACAGCCAGCTCCTAGCGCTGAGTCGGCTTCGCCATTACACGCTCAGGGCCGACTACGCAATCGATGTCGCCGAATCAGACCAACGATGACCGTCGCACCTGACCGCTCCCATACGGGGTCCCCGCCACCACAGGCACCCCAAGGCCGTTCCGGCTATTTGCGCCATTTCGGATCCCAGGCCTCGCACGCCAACGCAACAGGTCGGACCAAGATCCGGGCCAGGTACGGGCCAACTCGGTTCAGCAACAGGCACTTTCTCCCGTAGCCACAGGTCAGAGGCTACGGCGAGCCTGTACCACCAGTAGACGAAAAACCTCCTGGTGTCGTACTCGCCGAAGAAGCTGGGCTTCTTCTAGACGCCGAAAAAGGGCGCCTGAACAGGTGTTTCACCTGCCGGGCGCCCTCACTGGAGCGCATCCCAAACAAGGGGCTCAGTGCGAGGTGACTCCCGATATCTCCCACTTCCACCCACCCCCTGACCAGCTGTTCCGGGGCATCTCCGGGCCAAAGTCCGGCTCATGTGTCACCTGCACTACGGTCCTGCTCCTCCCGCCTTCGCATCGACTCCTCGATCAAGCTGTTGGCATGGTTCCGCACCCAGTAGCCGGCAGTCGACGCTGAGACCTCTGCAAGTGATGCGGGTGCAGCCGCTGGGACTCGGTGGGGCGTGTCAGCCGGGCGATGGAGTGAGTGCGGTGCGGTCGAACGGGCCGCCGTGCGCGGCGGCGTACGCGATGGCGTCGTTGACGGCGTCGAGGCCGAACGAGCGGACCCGTTCGGGGGCGAGGTCCACAGCGCCCGAGGCGAGGAGCCGGATGATGCCGACATTGGCTGTGCGCGGGTACATCCACTGCCCGCGTACGGTGATCGAATTGCGCATGATCCATGGGTACGGCAGGGCGAGGTCGTCGCCACCGAGCATGCCGACGCCGCCCATGAGGACGACGCGGCCGTATTCGCGCACGGTCATGGCCGCCGCGCGCGACACCGAGCTGGGTGCGCTGGGTGGGAGCAGGTCGATCACCATGTCGATCGGCCCGTCGGCCGCCTCCAAGATTGCCGTGCGGTCGGTGGCCTCGTCCGCGGTCAGCGGGACGGGGCGCAGCCGCGGGCCGAACCGGTCGGCCAGGAGGTCGAGTGCGGCCCGGTTGCGGCCCGGGGCGATCACCCGGCCCGCGCCCATCGCGAGGGCGACCGCTACCGCGCTGCTGCCGAGGTTGCCGGTGGCGCCGCTGACCAGCAGTGTCTCGCCTGCTGCGAGTTGGCCTGCCAGCAGTCCGCCGTAGGAGATGGCGTGGACCGTGAGCGCGGCCCAGCGGGCCGGATCGTCTCTGGCCGCGAGGGGCAGCGGGAAGACGTTCTCGGTCGGGACTCGCATGAGTTCGGCGTACGCGCCGTCGTGCAGGTGGCGAGCGAGCTGTGCGCCGCCCTCGCCGCGCGAACTCCAGCCCTGGAGCGTGATGTCAGGTGTCAGGGCGTCGTCGCGTGAGCGCACCGTCGAGTCGCACCACACCAGGTCGCCGACGCGCAGCCGGGTGGCGTCCGGACCGATGTGGAGGATCCGGCCCACTCCGCCGACGCCTGGCACGACAGGGGGAACGAGGGGGTAGTTGCGTCGGCCGCTGAAGACGTCGGCCGCGTAGGGCGCCACGCCGGCGGCGAGGACCTCGACCACCACCTCGCCGTCTCCGGCCTTGGGGTCGGGCTGCTCCCGCACTGTGAGCGGGGCGCCGAACTGCGTCAGAACTGCTGCTCGCACGTGATGGCCTCCTGGTTCGTCCGTGCTCGTGGGATCGACGTTAGGAGCTGGACAGGCATGCGGGAAGCGATGATCAGGCATGTGTGGTATGCGTAGGCCGCATGAACATCTCCAGTGCGGGACTGCGGGTGCTGCGGCAGATCGCCGAGTCGGGCAGCTTCACCGCGGCGGCCACCCACCTCGGCTACACCCAGTCGGCCGTCTCACGCCAGGCCGCCGCCCTCGAACGCAGCGCCGGTGCCGTCCTGTTCGAGCGCCGCCCGGACGGGGTGCGGCTGACCGCGTCCGGCCTGACCCTGTTGCGGCACGCCCACACGGTCCTGGCCTCGCTCGCGGAGGCCGAGCGCGAGCTCGCAGGCGCCGACTCCCGGACCGAACGGGTGCGGCTGGGGGTGTTCCTGAGCGCGGGGGCGGCCATCCTGCCCGCCGCGCTCGCACGGTTGGCGGAGGCCGGCCCGCCCGTCACGGTCACCACCAGCGAGGGCACCACACCCCGTCTGGTCCGGGCGCTGCGTGCAGGGTCGCTCGACCTTGCCGTGCTGACGTCCCGCCCGCCGCACCGTCCCTTCGACGGTGATGCGCCGCCTCTGCACGTCGAGACCGTCACGGACACCGAGCTGGTGGTGGCGGTGCCGTCGACCGGAGAGTTCGCGGGACGCACCACGGTGCACGTCGACGAGTTGGTGGACGCCGGGTGGATCGCCGCCCCCGCGTCGAGGGTCGAATCACTGCTCGGTGTCTGGCCCGGCCTGCCCGGACGGCCACGGATCGTCCACTCCGTAGGCGACTGGCTGACCAAACTCCAGCTGGTCGCCGGCGGCTTCGGCGTAACGACGGTGCCGTCCCGGCTCTCCCCCCTGCTGCCGCCCGGGGTGAGTCTGCTGCGCGTGGACGGCGCACCGCCCGAGATCCGCCGGGTCCTCGTGGCACGCCTGCCCGGCCGCCCCACCCCGGCGATCACGGCCGTCACCCGAGCCATCACGTCGACCGCCTGAACCTCCACAGCCGCGCACGAGCGCGTGCATCCCTCAGCTCCTCGCGAGCAGGCACCACAGTCGTCACCGGCCCGCTCTTCGCGGTAATGGCGACGGCGCCGGTGACACCACCGGTCTTCACCGAAGCCGGGGAGAACACAGCGGTGCTGATCGATACCGGCCCGGGGCCAGGTGTGGACCCCGCACGGCATCTTCGTTTGACCCACGCGCGAGGCGACCTGCTCGCCGGACTGCTCTCCGGAGGTCATGGGGCCAAATCCTGCCCCGTGAGCCGGACGGTGCGCGTGCCTGCCTGGCGGATCGTCGCGGGTGAGGTTGCGCTGGCACCGCTGTTCGGTTGAGGTCTGACAGGGTGACCGGTCCTACGGCGGTAAGGCGCCCTTCGGAGCGCACCGTCGCGTGGCCGAGTTCCCTCTCGTTCCTGGTGGCCCCGGGTACGAGGTCGATCTTGTCCTCCTGGTCCGCTTGGTCCTTTCAGGTCCCTTCGAACCGTGTCCGGGTCGGTCGGGGGTGACCGGATACAGTGCGCGGGACGGCCGCCCGGCCAAGGAGGGGAAGCGTGACCGACACCAGTAACACCCGGCCCACCGACAGTGAGGCGCAGGCCGAGCGGCCGAGCCTGCTGCACCGCCTGATGCGTTATCTCCCCCTGATCGCCCCCGTCCTGCTGTGGGCCGTGCCGTGCTGGGTGCTCCTGTACGCCGGACAGGGGTGGCCGTTGCCCGTCACGCTCGCCGGCACCGCCCTGTTCGTCCTCGGCCTCGTCGTCATGCCGCTCGCGATGGCGCGCGGTCACGGCCGACGCCAGCAGGACCGGGCTGCGATCGTCGGTGACACCCTGCTGGGCGCCAGCTGGATCCTGTTCACCTGGTCCGTGCTGCTCGGCGTCCTCCTGCGGCTCGCCCTGACCGTGGCCGGTGTCGGCGAGAGCCAGGACCGGGCCCGGATCGTCACCTGGGCCGTCCTCGGCGTGACGGTCGTACTGCTCAGCTGGGGATACGCCGAGGCCCGCCGGGTCCCGCGGGTACGCAGTCTCGACGTGCAGCTCCCCCGCCTGGGAGCCGGGCTGGACGGCCTTCGCGTCGCCCTCATCACCGACACGCACTACGGCCCCCTCGACCGCGCCCGCTGGTCGGAGCGGGTGTGCGAGACGGTCAACACCCTGGAGGCCGACCTCGTCTGCCACACCGACGACATCGCGGACGGCACGGCCGAACGCCGTCGTGCCCAGGCCGCCCCGCTCGCCACCGTGCAGGCGACCCGGGCCCGGGTGTACGTCACCGGCAACCACGAGTACTACAGCGAGGCCCAGGGCTGGGTCGATCTGATGGACGAACTGGGCTGGGAGCCGTTGCGCAACCGCCACGTGCTGCTCGAGCGGGGAGGCGACACCCTCGTGGTCGCCGGCGTGGACGACGTCACCGCCGAGTCCTCCGGCCTGGCCGGACACGGCGCCCACCTCGACGGGGCGCTCAACGGCGCCGACCCCGAGCTGCCCGTCCTGCTCCTGGCCCATCAGCCCAAGTTCATCGACCGGGCCGCGGCAGGAGGCGTCGACCTCCAGCTCTCCGGCCACACCCACGGCGGCCAGATCTGGCCCTTCCACCACCTCGTCCGCCTCGATCAGCCCGCCCTCGCCGGGCTCAGCCACCACGGCCCCCGCACCCTCCTCTACACCAGCCGCGGCACCGGCTTCTGGGGCCCGCCGTTCCGCGTCTTCGCCCCCAGCGAGATCACCCTGCTCGTACTCCGCTCCCCGCAGCAGCCCACCTCGACGTAACGAAGTAGCGACGTAACGGCAATGGACCAGCCCGACCGGCGGAGCTCGGGAGTCGTGCGTGTCGCGTGCCATGGAGTCATCTGACGGATTCAGCGGTGCGGGCGGCGGTCAAGACTGAGCTGGTAGCACCGCAAGTCTTCGTCCCCACTCCTCAGGAGCAGACCGTGTCGGCCTCGTTCGTACCTGTCGTCTTCATCCATGGGCTCTGGCTGCACGCATCGTCGTGGCAGCCATGGCAGGACCTGTTCTCCGAGCACGACTTCGATCCTGTCGCGCCGGGCTGGCCCGGCGAGGCCGCCACCGTGGCCGAGGCGAGAACCCGGCCCGAGGCCGTGGCCGGCTTCGGGATCGACGACGTCACCGCCCACTACGCCGAGGTCGTACGCGGCCTGGACCAGCAACCGCTGCTGATCGGCCACTCCTTCGGCGGACTGATCGCGCAGAAGTTGCTCGGCCAGGGGCTCGGCCGGGCCGCGGTCGCCATTGATCCGGCCCAGATCAAGGGGGTCAAAGCCCTTCCCTTCGCGCAGTTGAAGGCCGGGTTCCCGGTGCTGGGGAACCCCGCGAACCGGAGCAGAGCGGTATCGCTGACGGCCGAGCAGTTCAGGTACGGCTTCGGAAACGCGGTGCCGCAGGCCGAATCGGACGAGCTGTTCGACCGCTACACGATCCCGTCGCCCGGGCGACCGCTCTTCGAAGCGGCCTTCGCCAACTTCTCTCGGAACTCCGCCGCGAAGGTGGCGACGGACCGCTCCGATCGCGGGCCGCTGCTGTTCATCTCGGGGCAGGCCGACCACACCGTCCCGGACGTGGTGACCCGCTCCGCCCACCGGCTGTACCGCGGCTCGTCCGCCGTCACCGAGCTCAAGCAGTTCCCGGACCGTGGTCACTCCCTGGCCATCGACCAGGGCTGGCGCGACGTCGCCGACTACGTCCTCGACTGGTCGAAGCGGCACGCCGTCCAGGCCTGAATGCCATAACCGGATGTAACGAGCCATGACAAACCGACTGCCCAGCACGTCAGGGGCAGTCGGTTTGTCGTGTGTCCCCCACAGGCAGGCAGAAAGGCCGTAAGAAAGGGGGACGTGCATGAACGTTGTCGCGCACTGTGTCGTGTACCGGGCAGACAGTGCCGGGTCGCCAGGTCCGGCACACGGCTCCGGTACCGGCAGGACTGCGGCCCGGCGCAGCCGGTGAACACCGGACAGCGGGGCATCCACCTTCTCGGCACTGGTTGGTCACCGGTGTCTTCCTAGGCTCCTGCTGCCGCACACCGACGGGGTGATCCCACAGGTGAGGCGGTACGCACCGGCCTCTTTGCCCTGATCCGTCGACCGCACACGGACCGCACGGGCAAACCTCCCCCTCAGGATGCGCCCCATGACGCCCTCTGCCCCGTCCCCTGCCTTGTCCCCGGCCTCGTCCCCCGCCCCGTCCTCTCCCCGGCTCGACGAGGTGCAACAGCACAACGTGCAGGCGTTGTTGGCCGAGCACCGGCCGGCGGTACTCGCCTACGCGGAGAAGCTCCTCGGCGACCGGCACGCCGCCGAGGACGTCGTCCAGGAAGTCCTCATCAGGGCATGGCACCACATCGACCGGCTCATGTACCGCTCCGGTTCCGTGCGCGGCTGGCTCATCACCGTGACGCGCAACCTCATCATCGACCGGCTGCGCAGCGCGGCCTCGCGCCACGAACTGGTCGGCGCCGAGGACACGGACATCGCGCAGCGCGATCACGCCGATGCCGTGGTGGCCTCGATCGAGACCACCGCCCTGATGCGCCGACTGCCCCTGGAACACCGGGAGGTGTTGTTCCACACCTACCTCTGCGGGCGTACGGTCCGGGAGACCGCCCAGCTGATGGGGGTTCCGGCGGGCACCGTGAAGTCCCGTCAGCACTACGCCCTCACCCGGCTCAGGCAGCGTTTCCACGCCGACAGCCCCGCCGTGGACCCGCGTACACCCGCGTAGGCCCGCGTACACCCGCGCGTAGGCCCGCGTAGGCCCTCCCGAGGCGCGAGGCGCGAGTCACGCGGGTGCGGTGACCTTCACCCCGAGGAGCGGGAGTTCCACCGATCCCCCGGCCTCGGCGTGCCAGCGCCATCGGGCGTCGGGCAGGTCTCCGCACACCAGGCCCGTCCACCCGGCGCCTCCCGGACCGCACAGTTCGAGGAGTTCCGCGATCTCGTGCCGGGTGGGGGTGCTCGCGACGACCACGACTCCGCGTACGGGGCGCCGTACCGCACCCGCGCGGACCGTCCCCGTGCCCCGCACGTCGCGGGAGGAGCGGTGTCCGTCCGACTCGGTCGGCTCGCGCAGCCCGGCGGGCAGGGTGAATCCCGCGCCCCCTTCCGCTCCTTGCCGCAAGGTCACCGGGATCTCCGGACGGCTGCGGGCGAGTTCGGCCAGGAGACCGCTCACGACAGCCCGGCCGACCCCGGCGTCTCCGGTGACGCTCAGGACACCGTCCAGCCGGCTGAGGTCCACCAGCAGAGGAGCACCCTCCTCGTCGATGCCGACTCTCACCAGGCAGGCCGAACCGTCGGTGGAATCCGTACGGGCCGTGGTCGTCGCGTCGGCGCCGCGGCCGAGCCAGTCGGCCGCCTGGCGGCGCCAGCGGGCCGGGTCGAGCTGTTGCCAGGACGCGGGGACCGCGGCTGATGCCTCGACCCACACCGTCGCCCCGGCGGTATCCACCCGCAGCGCGTGCACGGCTGTCTCCGGGCGGCCTTCCGAACCGGCGAACTCCCGCAGTACGGCGTAGGCCCGCCGGACCGGTTCGGCGTCGCCGGAGAACCTGGCGGAGAGGGCCACGCGGTGACGCAGGCGACGGCGACGGCGAGCGGGTTCGCCCAGCCTGCGCAGCTGGCGGAGGAACGCCCGCCAGGTGCTCCGTACCCGCTTCCTGGCGAGGATGGCCGCGGTGACCAGGGCCAGCAACACCGCTCCGGCGACGGCCAGCAGAGCCGGCAGCGGCACGACGACGGTGGCGGCGGAGTCGGGCTGTGCTCCCGTGTCGCCGGGGGCCGCCTCCTGCGGTGGGGTGGCGGGTGCGACTGTCTCCGCACCGGCCCCGGTCTCCTGTGCCACCTGCACGTCCGGTCCGGTGGCGTCCTCGGGAAGCCTGAGGATCCAGCCGGAGCGGAGCGCGTCGCCCTGTGCGGCGAGCACTCCTCCGTCGGGCTGGGAAAGACCGCGGTTGAGGTCGAAGATCTCCGCGGCCCTGGCGGAACTGCCGAGAGTGCGGGCGGCGATCGACTCCAAGGTGTCGCCACCGGCGGTCCGCACGACGAACACCTTGACGGTGTCGCCGTCCGCGGCGGTCGCCCGGCCCGTCGTCACACCTGAGGCCAAGGCCGTGACGAGGGCGAGGGCGAGAACGATCAGCAGTGCCGCCGCGCCACGGGTGAACAGTCCCCGCCGCACACCCCGTGGCCGGCCGGATCCGTTCCTGTCCGCTGAGCCCATCATGATCGATCCATCCATGTCTCCCGGTGTACGTGTCCGCGCTGTGCGCGGCTGTGCTGTGCGTGTCTGCGCTCTGCGTGTCTGTGCTGTGCGCGGCCGTCGTGCGGGATGACGGCGGCTGGGCGCGGGCGCATGTCACGGGGTACACGGGACCGCCGCGGGAAAGGTTCGCTTTCGGCTCCCTCCCTCCCACGCCGCTCCCGCCGCGGCGAGGGAGGGACCGACCGCGGGCGGCCGGCCGGCCGGCCGCGAAGGACCGGTGTACGGGTGAACCACTCGGGCGGCTGTCTCGTGTACCTGCCGACCAGCAGCCGAATCCCCGGGAGATACCGTGGCACGACAGCACGTTTCCGGCTTCGAGGTCCTCGGCATGTCCGAGGACCCGACGCCCGGGGATCCCGACGAGATAGGCCGCCTGGAAGGCCGTTATCGCGACATCGGCGAGAAGGCCGAGGTCGCGGCCCGGCATCTGAGCGAGGGCGGCGCGGTGGAGAAGGGCACCGGCGACGCCATGACCGCGCTGCAGAACAAACTCCAGGACCTGCCCGGCAAGATGCGCAGGACCCAGAAGTCCTTCCTCACGGCGGCCGAGGCGTACAAGGCCTACGCCGCCGCGTTGACGGAGAGCCAGGCGATGGTCGACCGGGCGATGAACGAGGCGCAGTCGGTCGCCGGCACCGCGAACCGCGTGCTCCCGGAACTGCCCACGGACCCCACCCCGGAGCAACGGACGGCCGCGACACAGCAGCGGGACCGGGTGTCCGCCGCCCAGGACGAGCTCAACTCGGCGAAACGACTCGCCGAGGACGCCCGTAGTCTGCGCCAGGCGGCTTCGTCCAGGGCTCAGGACACCCTGGACGAAGCCGCCGGCGAGGCCATCCCGGAGCGGGACTTCTTCAAGAAGGTCGCCGACTTCTTCCAGGACTTCCCGTTCGTCCAGATCCTGCTGTCCATCATCATCGCGGTGACGTCGATCTTCTTTCCCGTGGTCGGATTCCTTCTGGGGCTCGCGACGTTCATCTTCAATCAGATCGTCGCGGGGCAGACCGGCGCTCTCAAACTCGGCGACCTCCTCATCGGGCTCGTCGCCCTGATACCGGGCGCCGCCGCGTTCAAGGTGGGGGGCGCCGCGCTGACCCGGGTGGCACCGGCGCTGAGCAAGCAGCTCGGCGGTCTCGTCACCAGGACCAGCGGCTCGTTCACGCGGCTCAAGGATGCCTTCGCCGCGACGCGTGTCGGCGGGGCCCTGCTGGGCAGCACCACGGCGCGGATCGGAGGGGAGATCGTCGGCAAGTTCGCGGCGGGTGCCGTCACCGAGCTCCTGGTCAAGGCTGCCAACCGCGACAAGATCACCGCGGGCAACATCCTGGCCGGTGCCGCGGCGGGTGCGGTCGCCGGCGGCCTCATCCGGGGAGGCGGCGCGATACGGAACCGGGGGGACAAGCCGACTCCTCGCGCGACGGCGCCGGACGCTCCCCCGGCCGCTCCCCGGGCTGCTCCTCCCGCCGCGAACGCTCCCCCCGCGGCGGTCCCGCCCGTGACGCCCGTGGCTCCGCCAACGACACCGCGAACGACTCCCCGTCCCCTGGACGAGGTACCTGCCGCCCCGGCGGGGACGGCTCCCGCGCTCTCGCTCGGAGAGCGTTTCAAGGCCGGGCTCAAGGACCAGGCTGCGGAACTCGCCCCGGCCGGTGCGGAATCGGGCGCCAAGGTGATCGTGGCGGTCGGTGAGGGGACGCCGCTGAACGAGGCCGTGGCGGGCGAAGCGGCCAACTTCATTCCCAAGTCGCCCGGCCCGGCGGCCCACAGGGGGCTGGAAGCACGAGCGGACCAGTTCCTGGGCGGGAGGACTCCGTCCGAGCCCGGGCCGTCCGCACCGTCGTCACCACCCTCGCCGCCCTCTCCGACCTCACCGCTCCCGCCGTCCTCACCGACCCCGACGCCCCAGCCGTCCCCGCCGTCGAGTCCACGGCCTTCGGTGGGCGACGGTGGTCTCCCGGCCGACCGGCCCGCCACGCCGGTCCCGATCCCGACACATCAGGACTCCCCCGTGCCGGCGGACGGCCCGCAGACGCCGACGCCCCCTGGGAGCCCACGTCCTTCGCCCGAGAACGGGCCGCCGCCTCCCTCCCCGACCTCGGCCGATCCCACGGGTTCCACCGATTCCGCCGACGGGTTCGGCGGCGCTCCTTCGTCGCCGACGACGGACGGGTTCGTCACAGCGCCCTCGTCGCCGACGGCGGACGGATTCACCACGGCCCCCTCCTCACCGACGACGGACAGGTTCACCAGCCCTCCCTCCTCACCGACCAGCGACGCGTTCACCACCGCGCCCTCCTCGCCCGTCACGGACCGACCGGACTCGTCCGACTCTCCGGCCTCGCCGACGTCACCGACGTCACCGACCGGGCCCACCGCGCCGGCGGATCCGGCCGACGTCCCCCGTCCTCCCTCCCCCGGCGCCTAGAGCCACCGGACACCGGCCGTGGAACACCGGACGCGGCACGCAGGACACAGGGCGCAGCACTCTGCACGCAGCGCGCAGCGCCAAAAGTTTCCGCCCACTCCCTGGGCGGGTTTCCCACCCCTACGCAAGGAGCACAACCATGCCCAACTTCGCCGTCAACTCGGACGAGACCGCTGCCGCCTCGGCCTCCCTCCTCAACGACTTCTCGTCGCTGCAGGACAAGCTGACCGAGGTGCGCGGCAAGATCACCCAGCTGCTGTCCCAGGGCTACAGCACGCCCGCCGCGCAGCAGAAGTTCCAGCCCTTCTTCGACGAGTTCGCCAAGGGCTTCGAGCAGGTGAACCAGGGACTTCAGGGGATCAGCCAGTACGTCAAGGCCGTCGGCGACGCCTTCTCGCAGACCGACGAGCAACTCGGCTCCAACCTGGGCTGACGTCCCGCGTGACCCCGTAATCCCGTCATCCCGTAACTCCCTTGCTCTGCAACCCGGTTCGCGCCTCCGTCAGCCCGTCGGCCCGTCATCCCGTCGTCACCCCCATGTGGAAGGACATCGATCACCGTGCGATTGAACGTCAGCGTCCGTGACCCCCAGGACGAGGGGGTGTCCATCCCTGTCGTCGTCGACACCGAACCCTCCGCCCGGACGGGCCGGCTCGCGGCGGAACTCGCTCGTGCGGTCGGGCAGGACGGTGCCGGCGGAGGGTTCGGTATCGACCCCGCCCTGTACATGGGGGCCGAATCCGTCGATCCGGACCTGACCCTGCAGGCCGCGGGGATACGCGACGGCATGGACCTCGGGCTCGGCGCGCCCCCTCCCTGGGCGCCCGAGCCCGAGGGCATGACGGAACTGCGGCTGGTCTCGGGGCCGGGGGCCGGCACCGTCTTCCGTCTGACGCCGGGCGAGTACGACCTGGGCAGTGCGCCGAACTGCCGTGTCCGGCTGGCTTCCTCGGTGCCCGCGTTCGCCGCGCGGGTCCAGGTCAGGGTGGACGGCACCGCGTTCGTCTCCCCGGGTGAGGCCGCGCAGCTGGACGGCCGGCCGCTGAGCGACCGGGCGGCCTGGCGGGCGGGCAGCCAACTGGCCGTCGGGGACGTCCTGCTGGAACTGAGTTCGAGGACATCGGCCAAGGCGCCACTGACGCCGTCCGACGACGGGCTGGGGCTGGAGTTCAACCGCCCGCCCCGCTTCCTGCCCACGCTCGGCACTCCCCGTTTCCGCCTGCCCTCACCACCCGTCAAACCCGACAAACGCCCGATTCCCCTGCTGCCGATCCTGCTGCTGCCGGCGGGAAGCGCCGTCATCGCCATCTTCGTCACGGGGCGCTGGACCTTCGTCTTCCTGGCGCTGCTGTCACCGATCGCCGCCCTGGTCACCCAGTTCGGCGGTCGCAAGCAGGCGATGCTCAAGTACCAGGAGCAGTTCGCGGAGCACCAGCGCACGATGGAGCGACTGCGGTCGGACATCGAGGACGCCGTACGGGAGGAACAGCGCGGCCTCAGGGCGGCGCACCCGGATCCGGCCGCACTGCTCCAGATGGCCTCCCAGCCCTCGGAACGGCTCTGGGAACGGCGTTGGCAGGACGCGGACTTCCTCACCCTGCGGGTGGGCACCGCCGACATTCCGTCCTCCGTGAGCGTGGAGGACCCGACGAAGGACGAACACCGCCGCACGACGGTGCCCGGCCTCAACCAGGTCCCGGTCACCGTGCCCCTGAGACGGGCCGGAGTGGCGGGCATCGCCGGTCCGGGCTCCAGCGGGCTCGCCGGCTGGCTGGCGGCACAGGCCGCGAGTCTGCACAGTCCGGCGGATCTGCGGATCGTCGTGCTGGCCGGCCCCGACGCCGAGCGCGACTGGGCCTGGACACGCTGGCTGCCGCACTGCCGGCCGCAGTCCGAGGACACGTACGCGCTGGTGGGATCCACCGCCGACTCGCTGGCCCGGCGCATCGGCGAACTCGGCCAGCTCGTCGCGTCCCGTCTCGCCGCCGGGCCCGAGCTGCGGCGGGGCGGGGTGGCCGGACAGCCCGACGTCCTGGTGATCCTGGATCAGGCCCGCCGGGCCCGCTCCCTGCCGGGTGTCGTCGCTCTGCTGCGCGACGGCCCGTCGGTGGGGGTGCACACGATCTGCATGGACCGCGAGGAGCGTCTGCTGCCCGAGGAGTGCGGAGCCGTCGTGGTGCTGCCCACCGGGACCGACGGTGGTTCCCGGGTGCGCACCGGCGGGGGCGCGGCACTGGAGGACGTACGGACCGACGTTCCCGATCCCGGCTGGTACGACCGGCTGGGGCGGGTCCTGGCGCCGTTGCGGGGTGTGGGCGACTCGGACGAGAGCGTGCTCCCGGGCGCCGTCCGGCTGCTCGATCTGCTGGGCCTCGAACCGCCGACGGCGGAGGCCGTGGTGGCCGGCTGGGCGCTGTCGGGACGCAGCACCCGCGCGGTCATGGGCACCGGCTACGACGGCGACTTCGCCGTGGACCTGGTGCGGGACGGCCCGCACGGTCTGGTGGCGGGCACCACCGGTTCGGGCAAGTCGGAGCTGCTGCAGACCCTCATAGCCACGCTCGCCGTCGTCAACCGGCCCGACGAGATGACGTTCGTCCTCGTGGACTACAAGGGCGGCAGCGCGTTCGCCGAGTGCGCGGAACTGCCGCACACCGTCGGCATGGTGACCGACCTGGACACGCACCTGGTCGAACGTGCGCTGGTCTCGCTGGGGGCGGAGCTGCGCCGCCGGGAGGCGATCCTGTCGGAAGCGGCGGCGAAGGACATCGAGGACTACCTCGACAAGCGGACCAGGGGCGGCGACGTGCTGCCGCCCCTGCCGCGACTGCTGCTCGTCATCGACGAGTTCGCCTCCATGGCGCGCGAACTCCCCGACTTCATCTCGGGGCTGGTCAACATCGCGCAGCGGGGACGGTCCCTGGGCATCCATCTGATCCTGGCCACGCAGCGGCCCAGCGGTGCCGTCACCGCCGACATCCGGGCCAACACCAACCTGCGGATCGCACTGCGCACCACGGACACCGGCGAGAGCCGGGACATCATCGACGCCCCCGAGGCGGGCGAGATCTCCTCCGCGACACCCGGCCGTGCCTATGCCCGGCTGGGCCCTTCGGCGCTGCTGCCGTTCCAGGCGGCCCGGGTGGGCGGCCGAAGTCCCGCGGCGGCGGCCGTGGTGGACACCGAGGTACCGGTGCGGGCCCGCACGCTGAGCTGGCAGGAGCTGGGCGGGCCGGTGGCCCGCAGGTCAGGATCCTCCGCCGGGAACGTCTCCGCCGTCACGGATCTCTCCACGCTGACCTCGGCCATCGCCGCGGCGGCCCGGCTCGCGGAGGTGGCACGACAGCCGAGCCCCTGGCTGCCCGCGCTGCCGGACGTCCTCGCCTGGACACCCGCGCAGTCCCCCAAGCCGGTCGCCGACCGCGAGGCGTCGCTGCCCGCCGTCGCCTACGGTCTGGTGGACCTGCCGGCCGAACAGAACCGCAGTCCGCTGGTGTTCGACCTCGACCGGGCGGGCCATCTGCACATCGTCGGCTCCGCCCGCAGTGGCCGCTCACAGGCGCTGCGTACGCTGTCGGCGGCGCTGGCCCAGGCGCACGGGGTGGAGGACGTCCATCTGTACGGCATCGACTGCGGCAACGGCGCGCTGAACGCGTTGACCGCGCTGCCGCACTGCGGCGCCGTCGTGGACCGCAAGCAGACCGAACGTCTCAACCGCCTGCTCGACCGGCTCGTCGCCGAACTCAGCTCGCGGCAGACGCTGTTGGGTGCGCGCGGGACCGCCGACCTCGCCGAGTTGCGGAGCATGGCGCCCGCGGAGGAGCGGCTGCCGCACATCGTGGTGCTGGTGGACCGGTTCGAGGTCTTCGAGCGCGAGTTCGCCACGTTCGACAACGGCAGTTTCCTGGAGCGCATGCTCAAGCTCCTCAGGGACGGGGCGGGCGCGGGCATCCACGTGGTGCCGGCCGGCGACCGGGTGCTGGGCAGCGGCCGTTTCGCCGGGACGACCGAGGACAAGCTCGTCCTGCGGCTCAACGACCGCTCGGACTACGGCACGGTGGGCATTCCGTCCCGGTCGGCCCCCACGGATCCGGCGCCGGGCAGGGCGCTGCGGGCCCAGGATCTGAGCGAGGTGCAGATCGCCGTGCTGTCGACGGACCTGGCCGGCACCGCGCAGGCCCAGGTGCTCACGGAACTGGGAACCTCCCTGACGCTGCGGGAGGCGGAGGTTCCCGACGCCCGCCGTCCGGCACGGCTGGACGTCCTGCCCGACCGCATCTCGTACGCCGACGCCACGGCGCTGCACACCGCGGGAGGTCCGCTGCGTCCGCTGGTCGCGGTCGGCGGGGACACGCTGGTCTCCCTGGGTCCCGATCTGGCGGACGTGCCCACGTTCGCCGTCGCCGGTCCGCCTCGCACCGGCCGCAGCACCGCTCTGCTGAGCGTGGCGTGTTCCGTCCTGGCGGCCGGCGGCGGTGTCATCGTGCTCGCTCCGCGCCGGTCGCCGTTGCGGGAACTGGCGGGGCGGCCGGGTGTCGTCGCCGTTCTGACCGAGGCGGACGTGTCGACCGCCGTGTTCCGCGAGACGCTCGGAAGCGTCCCCCAGGAGACCGCGGTGATCCTGGTGGACGACGCCGAACTCTTCATGGGCGCGGAGATCGACCCCGATCTGGCGTTGCTGGCGCGCGGCGGAGCGGGGGCCGGCTGGGGGCTGGTCGTGGCGGGCAACGCCGAGTCGCTGTCCCTGAGTCTCGCGGGCTGGGTGGGTCAGGTGAAGCGGAACAGGTCCGGCATGCTGCTCTCTCCGCAGAGTCTGAGCGACGGCGATGTCGTGGGCGTCCGGCTCACCCGCGGGCTCATCGGCGGTGCTCCGCAGGCGGGACGCGGGCTGCTCCACCTCGGGGACGGCACTCTGGCCGCCGTACAGGTTCCGGCCACGAGCCCCGAGGACTGACGCGGGCGGACAGCGGCGTGACGAGGAGGCGGTGGAGGCCGGTCGGCCTCCACCCCCCTCCTCACAGGTCCTGCTCGCGCGTCCCGGCCTCGCCTCACACGGCCGCCGGCTCCTCCGCGGCGCGCACATAGCGGAACGTGTGGGTGATGGCGTCGAAGAGGTCGTACACGTCCGTCCTGAGGGGCAGGTTGGGGCTGCTGCAGGACACCAGGAGGTAGTTCCTCGGCGCGGTGGGAACGGGGATCACCGTGTGCATGGTGAGGACCTTCATTCTGACGTCGGCGGTCAGTGACACCTCCTCCACGGCTGTCACCCGTGCCGCCGTCCCCACCTCGGGGATCTCGACCGAGGTGACCACTCGGTTCGACAGCGCCTTTCCCTTGGCGGCCTGTCCGCCCAGCTGGGCGGACAGCGTGGCCAGGTTCAGCTCCCGGCCCTCGGGGGCGCTCACGGCGAAGACCATGACGTTGGCCATGAACACGCCCTCGTCGAAGAGGGTGACCGTGCCGGCTCCGTAGAGCGCGCCGTGTCTGCGTGCGGCGCGCACCAGTTCGCGGCCCTGGCGGAACATGTCGTTGACGGCCGCCTTCTGCCGGGGGTCGTCCGTGCGGGCCATCGCGGCGGCGCGCAGCTCTGCCAGCGACTCCCCGCTGAGGTCCGCGTCCGGCCAGGACCCGGGCACCTGGAGGACGAAGCGGTCGGGGGCGTTCATCGGGGCGCTCCAAGGTTGGCGGCGGCGTCGTTGTCCGTCCGGGTGAACTGGTCGTTGATGTTCTCGGCGGCGTCCCTGATGCCCTTCGCCTCCCGGCGGACCTGGGTACGGCCGTCGCCCCACCGGTCCTCGAAGTTGCGCGCCGCGTCGACGAGCGGGTAGCCCAGCGCGCGCTCGAAGCCGATGCCGGCGTTGCCGATGTCGATGTTGTCCATGACGATCCCGAGGGACCGACGGACCTCGTCGAGTTCCGTGCCGGGGATGAAAATGTCAGCCATCACAGTCCTGCCGCTGATCGGGTCGCATGCTCTGCCTCGCCGGGAACACGATGCGGAGACCCGGAACGTTCGGCGCGGATGTGGTGAACCTTTCGGCCGTCCGTCTCGTGATGGCGATGTGATTCTCAACAGCACCTCGACACACGGTCCGTTCACCCGGGCCGCACTCACCGCTCTCGTCCTGTGCGGACTGTCGCTGGCCACCGGCTGCGGCAAGACCGTCTCGGTGGGCAGTTCCTCGGACACTCCCGCAGCCGCCCCGTCCCGTCAGGAGTCGTCGGCACCGCCGGCCGGTCAGCAGTCCTCGAATCCCCCGGCCGGTCAGCAGTCCGCCGTTCCCCCGGCCGCCGGCAACACCGGTCTGCAGGTCGTGGACAGCACCGCCGCGGACAACGGTCTCAAGGGGACCGGCGGCACGGTCACCGGCAAGGTGGTCCAGGAGGCGCCCCCGAAGTGGGTGCAGCTGGCCGCGGTGCGGTCGCCCGCGCTCGGCACGCATCTGATCAACATCAACCAGGCGACCCTGTACCGGTTCGACAAGGACACCGCCGAACCGTCCAAGTCGACGTGCGCGGGCGAGTGCGCCACCACCTGGCCGCCCGTGACGATCGAGGAGGGCGGCAGCGTCTACCTGGCCGGGGTGGAGGAGAAGCAGGTGGGCGCGATCCGCCGGGACGACGGATCGGTGCAGCTGACGGTCGGCGGCTGGCCCGTCTACCGCTTCTCGGGTGACAGCAAGGCGGGGGACGCGAACGGTCAAGGTGTCGGAGGGACCTGGTTCGCGGTCGGTCCGACGGGGCAGAAATCCGTGTCGCCGTAAACGGAGATTCTGCGGAATTCGTTTTCTGCGCTCATTCTCTGGAGGTGCCCAGATGGTGGATTCACGTCCCCATGATCTGTTCGGTCGCGAAAAAGAGACCGGCTGTCTCCACGAAAAGATCGGGGCACTCCGGAACGGCGGCGGAGCGGTTCTCCTGCGCGGCGAACCAGGAATCGGCAAGACCGCCCTGCTGGAAACGGCCGCTTCGCACGCCTCGGAAAACGGTGTACGTGTTCTCCGGGCGGTCGGCGTGGAATCGGAGGCACTTCTTCCTTTTGCCGGCCTGCATCAACTGGTCTATCCGGTGCGCTCTTTCGCCGCACAGTTGCCGGCAGCGCGGCGCGACGTCCTGGAGGGTGCGCCAGGGGTGCGGGGCTCCGCCGCCCCCGACCCTTTCCCGGTGGCCCTCTCCGCCCTCGATCTGCTGGCCCGTGCCGCCGCGCACTCCCCCGTGCTGCTGGTGATCGACGACGTCCACCGGCTCGACCCCGCCAGCGCGGAGGTCTTCGCCCTCCTCGCCCGGCGGCTGGAGTCCGAGCCCGTCCTGCTCCTGGCGGCGCTGCGCGACGGCTGTCCCTCACCGCTGGCCTCGACCGGCGTACGCGAGCTGGCGGTGGGTCCCCTCTCCGCCGAGGCCTCCGCCGCCCTGGTCGACGTACGGGCCCCGGAGCTGCCCTCCTCGACCCGCGCGGTTCTGCTGCGGGAAGCGGCGGGCCACCCCCTCGCGCTGTCGGAGCTGGCGGGCACCGCGGCGGGCCCGGGGGCCTCCGGCCCGGCCACCGGCCCCTGGACCCCGATGTCCCGGCGTCTCCTGGACGCCTTCACCGGCCGTCTGCACACCCTGCCCCCGTCGACCCGCCGGCTGTTGCTGGTGGCCGCGTGCGACGACCGTGCCTCCCTCCCGGAGATCCTGCAAGCGGCCTCGCTCCAGGGTCCGGTGCGGGTCGAGGCGGCCGACCTGGCACCGGCGAGGGCGGCGGGCCTCCTGGAGGCCGGCGGCGACACCGTCCGTTTTCGTCATCCGCTGACGCCGTCGGCGATCCGCCAGAGCACGCCCGCGGACCGGCGCCGGGCGGCGCATGCCGCACTGGCCCGCTGCGTCCCGGCGGGCTCCGACCGGCAGACCTGGCACGAGGCCGCGGCGGCCACCCGGCCCGACGAGAGCTTGGCCGTACGGCTCGACGAGGCCGCCCACCGGGCCCGGCGCCGCGGTGACGCCGACGAGTCGGTCAAGGCCCTGGAGCAGGCGGCCGGACTGAGCGGCGACACCGCACGGCGGGGCGAACGGCTCCTCAGGGCCGCCGCCCAGGCCGTCGACGCCGGTCGGCACCATCTCGTCACCCGGCTGCTGGAGGCCGCGGAGCCCTGGGCCACGGCGCCCGGACAGCGTGCCCGTCTGCAGTGGATCAAGGGCAGCCCGGAGGACGGGATGCGGGACGCCTCCGAAGGGGCCGCCGCTCTGACACGGCTGGCCCGGACCGTTCTCGCGGAAGGCCAGGTCGATCTCGCCGTGAGCATCCTGGGGAGTGCCGCCCAGCGCTGCTTCTGGTCCGAACCGGGGCCGGCCGCACGGCACGGCATCGTCGCCCTCGCCGACGAACTGCCCTTGTCCGACAGCGATCCGTCGCTGCTCGCGATCATCGCCCACGCGCAGCCCATCGACTGCGGCCGACGGGTGGTGAGCGGTCTGAGACGGGCCGCGGCACCGACCACGGGCGATCCCCGGGCGGAACGTCTCCTCGGCGGCGCGGCCCTCCTGGTCGGTGAGTTCGAGCTGGCGCAGCGCCTGTCCAGGACGTCGGCTCCGGGTCTGCGGGCGGAAGGGCGTCTGGGGCTCGCCGCCCGGGCGTGGGGGGTGCAGGCGTGGAGCGGAGCCCAGTTGGCGCAGCTCACGTCGACCGCCGCGGTCGCCGAGGAAGCGACCCGGCTGGCCCGGGACACCGGGCAGACCTATCTCCACGCACTGGGTCTCGCGACCGAGGCCCGTACCGCGGCGTTGCGGGGCCGGTCCGAGCGCGCCCTCGAACTCGCGGGAGAGGCGGAGCGCATCGCCCTGCCGGTCGCGGCGCGGCCCGTCCTCGCGACCGTGCAACTGGCGCGCGGGCTGGCCGCGATGGGGGCGGGGCGTTTCCACGAGGCCTACGGGCATCTCCGGCGGATGCACGACCCGAAGGATCCCGCCCACCAGACCGCCCTGCGCTGCTACGCGCTGATCGAGCTGACGGATGCCGCCGTGCATTGCGGGGAGCGGGACTCGGCGCGTTCCGTGATCGCGGGACTGGCGCGGGCCGCGTCCCGTACGTCGTCCCCGGGGTTGCACAGCGGCCTGGCCTACGCCCGCGCGGCACTGGCGGAGGACACGGACGCCGAGGGGCTCTTCCGCGCGGCGCTGGACGACGCCTCCTGCACCTCGCCCTTCGACCGCGCGCGCCTGCGACTGGCCTACGGACAGTGGCTGCGGCGTCAGCGGCGGGCCATGGACTCCCGCGAGCAACTGCGCGCCGCCGAGGACGCGTTCGACGCGCTGGGAACCGTTCCGTGGGCGAACCGGGCCCGCCAGGAACTCCTGGCCTCCGGGGAATTCAGCAGACGCCGCGAACCGGCCGCGCGTGACCGGCTGACGCGGCAGGAGTCACAGGTCGCGCGGATGGCGGCCGAGGGACTCACGAATCGGGAGATCGGAGAGCGGCTCTATCTCTCCCCCCGCACCGTGAGCACTCATCTGCACCGCGTTTTTCCGAAACTGGGTATCTCGTCACGGGCCGCACTGGCTTCGGTATTTCCCGAGCGGAGAGCGGAATACCACGACGCTTCGAGGTGAGGGTCGCATTCGAGGTGAGGGTCAAAAGTGAGCGTCATCTGACGTACGCGACGGACACCCGCTCGGCCTTAGCGTATTTCCCATGGGACAGATGAGCTTCGGAGTACTGGGAGCGTTGCAGGTACGGCGGGACGGCGTGGCCCTGGCCGCGGGGCCACCGCGGCAGCGGTCCCTGCTGGCGCTGCTGCTCGCGCGCGCGGGTGAGGCGACCGCCCTGCACGAGGTGGTGGACGTGCTGTGGAGCGAATCGCCGCCGCCGAGCGCCGTCAATCTGATCCGGCGGTATGTCGGTGAACTGCGCAGGGTCCTCGAACCGGAACTGCCGTCCCTGGCAGCCGGGCAGTGGCTGCTGGGCCAGGCCGGAACCTACCGGCTGGCCCTGCCGGACGGCCGCCTGGACCTGGTGACGTTCCGGCGGCTGAGGACCCGGGCGCGCGAGCACTGCCGTGAGGGGGATCACCGGCAGGGCGTCGAGAGTTACGTCCACGGGCTGCGGTTGTGGCGCGGGCCCGCGGCGGCGGACATACCGGCCGAGGTCCGGGGCCATCCCGTCTTCGGCTCGCTCGACCGGGAACGGCTGGCGACCGCCAAGGACGCGGCCGACGCGGCACTGCGGGGCGGCTGCGGCGCCCTGCTGGTGGACGAGCTGTACCGGGTCGCCGACCACCACCCGCTGGACGAATCGTTGCAGGCCAAGCTGATGACGGCCTTGACGGCCACCGGGAACCGGGCGGAGGCGGTCGCCGTGTACAACGACGTCTCGACGCGGCTGCGCGACGACCTGGGCATCGGTCCTGGCCCTCAGTTGCGCTCCGCGCTCCTGGACGCCGTCGCGCCGTCCACCGGACCCGGCGCCCCGGTTCCCCTGACGCGGGAGCGCGTCCACGACGGACGGCGGGCGCTGCAGCGCCCGTCGGTCACGACGTAGACTGAGCGAAAAAGATCATCAGTTCGAGAATCGAGCAGAGTGGCACTCATCGGACGGGGTCCCGAGCTCGCCACCGTCACGGCTGTCGTCGACCGTGCACGCGCGGGCAGTGGTGGGGCGCTCCTGATCGCGGGGGAACCCGGGATCGGCAAGACCGCTCTGCTGGAGCACCTGCTCACCGGGCTCGACCCCGCGGACGTCCGCGTGCTGACGACCGCCGCCACCGAGCGGGACGCCCATCTGCCGTTCGCAGGACTGAGCCGCCTGCTGGCCTCCGTACGCTCCCACGGCGCCGCGCTGCCGCCCGCTCAACGGGCGGCCCTCGCCGGGGCCTTCGACGAAGCCGGGGCCGTCGACGCCGAGAACAAGCACAAGGACAAGCACGACGACGCGGACACCGCCGATCCGTTCCCGGTGGCCCTGGCGACCCTCGGCCTGCTGGCGGAGGCGGCCACTCGACTCCCCCTCCTGCTCGTCGTGGAGGACCTGCACCTGCTGGACGCGGCGAGCGCCACCGCGCTGGCCTTCGTGGCCCGCAGGCTCGCCTCGGAACCGGTCGCGCTGCTCGCCGCTCTCCGGGAGGGCCTCGACTCGCCGCTGAACAACGCCGGCCTGCCCACCCTGACGCTGAAGCCGCTGGACGCGGCCCACGCCGCCGATGTCGTCGACGGCCAGGCCCCGGGCCTTTCTCCCGGCTTGCGGGAACGGGTGCTGGCGGAGGCGGGAGGCAATCCGCTCGCCCTGACGGAGCTGACGCGCGCCGCCCGGCAGGGCCACGCGGCGACCGCGGTGACCACGGCATGGCTGCCGCTGTCCACCCGGCTGGAGAAAGCTTTCCGCAGCAGAGTCGCGGCGCTGCCCTCGCGAACGAGGACCCTCCTGGTGATCGCCGCCGTCGACGACGGCAGCCCGCTCACGGAGATCCTCGACGTCGCACGGCTGGTCGACGGGGAGCCGGCGGGCGTCGAGGACCTGGCACCCGCCGTCGACGCCCACCTCATCACCCTGTCCGGCGACGCACTGCGCTTCCGCCACCCGCTCATGCGCGCCGCCGTCCTCTCCGGGACGAGCACGCGCCGGCACCACGCGGTGCGGGCGGCGCTGGCGAAGGTACTGGACCATCGGACCGAACGTCAGAGCCGGCAGCCGACGCCCGCCCAGCCGTCGCCGGCCGACGTCGTCGCCGCCGCACTGGAGGAGGCGAACCGCCGGATCGAACGGCCCGGCGGTGTCATGTCGGCCGTCAGCGCGCTGGAACACGCCGCACGGCTGGCGGGCCGGCCGGAACACCGGACCGAACTGCTGCTGCACGCCGCCGACATCGCCGTGGAGTCGGGCCGGCACGACGAGGTGGTCCGCCTGCTGAACCGGGCGGCCTCGGACCCGCTGACCGCACAACAGCAGGCCCGGGTCACCTGGACGTCCGCCCGTTTCCAGGAGAACGTGCACGCCGACGCCGATGCCTACGCCCTGGCGGCGCTGGCCGAGGAGGTGGCCTCCGGCGGCGACACCGGACTCGCGCTGCGGATCCTGTGGACGGCGGCCCGGCGCAACTTCTGGCTGGAGAGCGGCGAGGACGCCGCCCGGTACGTGGCCGACCTCGCCCTGCGCCTGCCCTTCGACAACGAGCCGCAGGTCCTCGCCATCCTGGCCTACACCGCGCCGATGACACAGGGAGCCCATGTCATCGCCCGGCTGAAGCACTGGGCGGCCCATCCGAGCGGCGACGCCACCGCCGACCGGTTCCTCGGTACGGCGGCGGTCCTGGTCGGCGCGTTCGACCTGGCCGCGGGCTTCTCCGCAGCCTCCCTGTCCGGACTGCGGGCCCAGGGCCGGGTGTTCCAGCTGGTCGGCGCACTCGCGGCCCGGGGGTGGAGCGCCGCTCTGCTGTGCGACCTGGCCGTGGCCGTCCCGTCGGCCGCGGAGGCCGACCGGCTGAGCCAGGAGACCGGCCAGACCCTGCTGCAGGGGACGGCACGCTGCACGAAAGCCCTGATCGCTGCGTTGCAAGGCGAGTTGGAAGACGCCGAGCGACTGGCGCAGGAGTCGATCGACCTCGGCAGCAGCCTGCGCGCCCGGCCCGTTCTCGCCACCGCCCGTACGGCTCTCGCCCAAGTGGCGGCGGCCCGCGGGGCGTTCGACGAGGCGCTGCAGCACCTGCGGCAACTCCAGGATCCGGCCGCCGCCGCGTACCACCCGACCCTGCGGTACTACGCGTTGATCGATCTCGTCGACGTCGCGCAGCGGGCCCACCGCACGGAGGAGGTCCGGGACCTCGTCCGCCGGATGGAGGTCATCGCCCGCAAGACCCCTTCGACGGCCCTGCACGTGGGGGTGCGCTTCGCCCGGGCCGTGCTGGCTCACGAGGACGAGGACGCCGAGCGCTATTTCCTGGAGGCACTGGCCGCCGATCTGACGCGCTGGCCCTTCGCCCGCGCCCGCACGCAGCTCGCCTACGGCGAATGGCTGCGCCGCAGGCGCCGCGACGCCCAGGCCCGCGGCCCCCTGCGGGCCGCCCGCGACGCGTTCGACGCGCTGGGCGCCGTCGCTTTCAGCGAGCGTTCCCGCCGCGAGCTGCGCGCCTCCGGAGAGGCCGGCTCGGAACGGATCCCCCGCGCGCACGAGTTGCTGAACCCGCAGGAGCTGCAGATCGCCACGCTGGCGGCCGAGGGGCTCACCAACCGGGAGATCGGCGAAAGGCTCCATCTGTCCCACCGGACGGTCAGCAACCATCTGCACCGCATCTTTCCGAAGCTGGGCGTCACCTCTCGCACCGCTCTGGGACACCTGCTGCGGTCGGCCGACTGAGTGAACGATTTCAGGACCATGGACGAGAACATGGACGAGAACGACACTCCGGCCGCTCCGCCGTCCCCGCCCGAGGTGCGCTTCGCCGTACTCGGCACGGTGCGGGTGTGGCGGGACGGAACCGAACTGCACGCGGGGCCTCCGCAGCAACAGGCCCTGCTCGCCGTCCTGTTGGCGGGCGCGGGCCGGGCGATGCCGCTGTCCCGGCTGATCGGCCTGCTGTGGAGCGGCACCGAACCGGCCAGCGCGACGAACGTCATCCGCCGTTACGCCGGATCGCTGCGCCGCATGATCCAGCCGGACCTCCCCCGCATGGCCCCGGGACGGTGGCTGGTGGGAGGCGGCGGCGGTTACCGGATGGACGTGGACGAGAACTCCCTCGACCTCCTGCGCTTCCGCGCGCTCTACGCGCGCGCACGTGAGGCCCGTGACGAGGGGCGCACCGACCGGGCGGTACGCCTGTACGTCGAGGCTCTCGCCCTGTGGCGGGGCCCCGTGGCGGCCGGTATCAGCGCCGAGGTGCGGGGCCATCCGCTGTTCACCCAGCTCGACAACGAGCGGCTGACGGTCGCCGTGGAGGCGGCCGACCTCGCCCTGCGGCACGGCGGGGCCGGTCCGGTCCTCGGCCCCTTGCAGACGCTGGCGGACCAGCACCGGCTCGACGAGCACCTGCACAGCAAGCTGATGCTCGCCCTGTCCGCGTCCGGACGGCAGGCCGAAGCCCTCGACGTCTTCCAGCGTCTGCGCGACCGCCTCCGGACGGAACTGGGGGTCGAGCCCTCCGCCGTGCTGGGGGAAGCGCAGCAACAGGTGCTGGCCGAGGCCGCGCAGCGGTCGGACCGGCAGCCCGAGCAGCCGCTCGATCAGCCGCTCCAGCGAAGACACAGTTCCCTTCTTCCCCGCCCCGCCCAACTGCCCGCCGCTCCGGCGGACTTCGTCGGGCGGGAGGCCGAAGTCGACAGTCTGCTGCGGCAGCTGACGGCCGGCGAACGCACCCCTCCCGCCTCCCCCACGATGATCATCAGTGCCATCGGCGGTATGGCCGGCGTCGGCAAGACCACCCTCGCCATCCATCTCGCGCACCGCGTGGCCGACCGCTATCGCGACGGGCAGCTCTACGTCAATCTCCGTGGCTTCGATCTCAACGGATCGGCCATGACCCCCGCCGAGGCGATCCGCGGCTTCCTGGAGAACCTGGGTGTCTCCCCGCAGCAGATCCCCGACGGGCTCGACGCCCAGGCCGCGCTCTACCGGAGCTTCCTCGCGGACCGGCGCATGCTGGTCCTGCTCGACAACGCCCGCGACGCGGAACAGGTCCGGCCGCTTCTCCCCGGCTCCGCGGGCTGCCTGGTCCTCATCACGAGCCGCAACCAGCTGAGCAGTCTGGTGGCGGCGCACGGCGCGCACCCCCTGGCACTCGACGTGATGTCCACCGAGAGCGCCAGGGACAGTCTCGTACGGCGGCTCGGCGCCGACCGGGTCGACGCCGAGCCCGAGGCGACGGAGACGATCATCTCCTTGTGCGGCCGGCTCCCGCTGGCCCTCTCCGTCATCACGGCGCGGGCCCTGATGAACCCCCGCCTGCCGCTCGGTGCCATGGCCGAACAACTGCTGGAGGCCAAGGGCAGCCTCGACGCCTTCGAAGGCGCGGACCGCTCCACCGACATCCGGGCCGTGTTCGGCTGGTCGTACCACACGCTCTCCGCCGACACGGCCCGCCTGTTCCGCCTGCTGTCGCTGCATCCGGGAGCGACGTTCGACGTCCATTCCGCCGCCGCTCTGGGCGGGCTCACCGTCCGCAGGACCCGCCCGTCGCTGGCCGAACTCGTACGGGCGCATCTCGTCGCCGAGGAGGCGGGGGGCCGTCACCGTCTGCACGACCTCCTGCGCGCCTACGGGCGGGAGGCGGCCGACTCGTACGACACCGCCGACGACAGGGACGCGGCGCACGACCGGCTGTTCCGGCACTACGTGCAGACGGCCCACGCGGCTCTGCGGCTGCTGGACCCGGCCCATCTCGTCACCGTCCCCGCCGGGATCGGGCCGCCCGCGGCAGCCGGGCCGACCAGTGTGGAAGCCGCCGTGCGGTGGTTCCAGCAGGAACGCCTCACGCTGACGGCGGTCGTGCGCCAGGCCGTCCAGGACGGCCGGCCGCAGGACGCCTGGCGGCTCGCCCGTCTGCTCGACTCCATGTACGAGCGGGTGGGCCACTGGCACGACTGGGCGGACCTCCAAGTGACCGCGCTGGCCGCCGCACAGCAGTCGGGCGAACCGCTGGGCGTGGCCCACGCGCACGCGGGCCTCGGACGCGCGCACTCCCTGCTGCGCCGGTACGGGTCGGCCGAGGAGCATCTGTCGCAGGCCCTCGTGCTGTTCGAGGCGCTCGGCGACCGGGTGGGACAGGCGCACTGCCTGCGGCAGCTCGGCTGGCTGATGACACGTACCGAACGTGACGTCCTGGCGATCGAGCACACCCAGCGCGCGCTCGACCTCTACCGCGCCGCCGGTCACCCCAGTGCGCAGGCCGACTCGCTCAACGCCCTCGCCTGGTACCAGGCGTCGCTGGGAGCGTACGACGACGCGGTCGCGAGCGCCGTGCGGTCGCTGATGCTCTACCGACGGATGGCCGCGGGCGGCGGCTCGGGGCACGGGAACACCTGGGACACCCTGGCGTTCGCCCATCATCATCTCGGCAACCTCCGCCGGGCCGTGCGCTGTTACGAACGCGCGGTCCGTCTCCTGTGGGCGGGCGGAGACCGCTACAACGAGGCCGGCAGTCTCAGCCGCCTCGGCGACACGCTGGCTCTGGCGGGCGCCGCCGAGGACGCCCGCGCGCGATGGCGTCAGGCGGTCGAGATCCTCACGCCGATCGATCCCGACTGGGCGGCCGAGATCCAGGAGAAGCTGTCCTCCACCGTGAACGCCTCCTAGACCGAGCGGACCGACCGGACTCACGGGACCGGGCACAGCACCGGCGGGTGTGCGTCAGTCCCTGATGAAGGCCAGCAGGTCCGCCTCGAAGGCTTCCCGGTACGCGCCCACCAGCCCGTGCGGGGCGCCGGGGTACACCTTGAGAACGGCGTCGGGCAGGAGTCCCGCGGTGCGCTCCGCCGACAGGTGCACGGGCACGATCTGGTCGTCGCCGCCGTGCGCCACGAGCGTCGGAACGGTGAACGCGGCCAGGTCGGCGTGGAAGTCGGTCTCCGAGAACTGCCCGACGCAGTCGTGGGCCGCCTTCAGCCCGGTCTGCATGCTCCACAGCCAGAAGGCGCGGCGGACCCCCTCGGACACGGTCGCGCCGGAACGGTTGAATCCGTAGAAGCTCTCGCTCAACTCCCAGTAGAACTGTGACCGGTCGGCCCGCACACCCGCGCGGATGCGGTCGAAGGTCTCCAGCGGAAGTCCGTCGGGGTTGGCGTCCGTCCGGAGCATCAACGGCGGGACCGCTCCGAGCAGGACCGCCCTGGCCACCCGGTCCGTGCCGTGGCGGCCGATGTAGCGCGCGACCTCACCGCCGCCGGTGGAGTGTCCCACCAGGACGACGTCGCGGAGGTCGAGGGTCTCCAGGAGTTCGGCGAGGTCGTCGGCGTAGCGGTCCATGTGGTTGCCGCCCCAGGACTGGCCGGACCGGCCGTGCCCGCGCCGGTCGTGGGCGATGCCGCGGAAGCCGCTGCCGGCGACCAGCAGCAACTGCCCGTCCCAGGCGTCCGCGTTCAGCGGCCAGCCGTGGCTGAAGACGACGGGCTGCCCGCTGCCCCAGTCCTTGTAGTGGATGTCGACACAGTCCGACGTGGTGAACGTGGGCATGACCTGATGTCCCTCCGGATGCCATCGAGGTGCTGCCAGGTGTGCCGGCGCGGTGCGGGGGCGAGGTCGGCTCGGCAGCGCGGACAAGGTAGCCGGGGCGAGGTGACCAAAAGGTGCGGACGCGTCCTGGTCAGTGGACCAGGCGCTGTTGTACCGCCGCCGCGTCCGGGTGTCCCAGGTGTTCGAGGATCCGCAGGGCCTGCCGCCAGGACACACCGGCTTCGGCGTGCTCTCCCGCGGCCTCCTGGCTGTCGCCGATGTGGACCAGGGTGTCGGCTTCGAGGTAGGCGTCGTGCAGGCCGCGGTAGAGCGTCAGGGCGTGGCGGTAGCAGTCGACGGCCCGCTCGTGGGCCGCCAGATGGTGGTGGGCGTAGCCGAGGCTGTCCCATGCGGCGGCCTCACCGTTCGGGTTGCCGAGTTCCCGGTGGAGGTCGATCGCCTGCTGGCATTCGACCAGCGCCCGCGCGTGGTCGCCCCGCAGGATGTGGGTCCAGCCGACCTCGTTGTGCACCTGGGCCTGTCCGATGCGGCCGCTCAGGTCCGCCTCCGCGTACAGGGTGCGGGCGAGCCCGTAGTGGACGAGCGCGTCGTCGTGCCGGCCGGCCTTGTTCGCCTGGAAGGCCAGATATCGCCGTGTCCTGGCCTCGCCGGCCGGGTCGGCCACCGCCCGGAACAGGTCCAGGGCGGCGGTCAGGTGCTCGGTGGCCGCCCCGGCGTCACTGAGGCGGCCGTGGACGAACCCGAGGGCGCGGTGGGCGTGGGCGCGGCCGGCCGGGTCTCCGGAACGTTCCGCGGCGTCGAGCGCCGCCGACTGGAGGGCGAGTTGCTCCTGCCAGCGGCCCAGCCGGTCGAGGTGCAGTTCCACGGTCGCGGCCAACTGCCAGCGCCGCGAGGCCGTATGGGTGCGCGTGGGCTCGTGGGCGACCGCGGCGAGGATGACGGCACGCTCCGTCTCCAGCCAGTCCGCCGCCTGTTCGCGGCTGTGGAACCCGGCCACGACAGCGCCGTCGACGGGAGCGGGGAGGGGCAGCCGTTCTCCCTGCGGTGCGAGGACGGTGCCCGCGTGGTGCGCGCTGTGCAGCAGGTGGTCGAGGAGCCGCCGCAGCGCCGACACCTGATCCTGCTCGGACTCGTGGGTCTGGAGCAGGTCGCCCGCGTAGGCGCGCAGGAGGTCGTGGCACAGGAACCGGCCGGCGAAGCGTTCGGTGAGCAGGTGTGCCCTGGTCAGTTCGGACAGCGCGGGGCGTACTTCGTCCCGGGGCAGACCGAGCAGGCTGGACGCCGCTTCGAGGGACACCTCGGGCCCGGGGTGCAGGGCGAGCCGACGGAAGAGCAGGGCGGCCAGCGGGGAGAGCGCCTGGTACGACCAGGAGAAGACCGTTTCGAGATCGGTGGACGGATCACCGGCCGACAGGGTGGCGAGGCGGTCGTCCTCCTCCGTCAGTTCGGACGCGAGGACGCCGAGATCGCCGTGGGGGTTCATGGACATACGGGCGCTGACGATCGCGAGGGCGAGCGGCAGGCCGGCGCACGAGTGGATGATGTCCTGGACCGCGTCCGGCTGTGCGGCGAGCCGTTCCGCACCGAGGCGACGGGTCAGCAGGGCCTGCGAGGCGACGTCGTCCAGGACGTCGAGGGCGATGGGGTGCGCGCCTTCGGCCACCAGGCCGGAGAGGAAGGTGCGGCTGGTGACGATGGCGAGGCAGTCGCCCGCGCCCGGCAGCAGCGGCCTGACCTGCTCGGTGTCCTTGGCGTTGTCGAGGACGATCAGGACCCGTCTGCCGACCAGAAGACTGCGGTACAGCGACGCCTGGGCGTCGATGCCCGGCGGTATGTGGTCCGACGCCACTCCCAGCGCGTCGAGGAAGGTGCGCAGGATCTGCGCGGGGCCGGGCGTCGCCCCGCCGGGGTCGAAGCCGCGCAGGTCGGCGTAGAGCTGCCCGTCGGGGTAGCGCGGGGCGACCTCGTGGGCCCAGTGGACGGCCAGCGTGGTCTTGCCGACTCCGGCCATGCCCCCGATGACGCTGATGACGACGGGCCGCCCCGGCAGGCCGTCCGCGGGCAGCAGGCTCCGCGCCAGGGCCATCTCGGTGTGCCGGCCGCTGAAGACGCCCAGGTCCGGGGGGAGTTGAGCGGGTCTCGTACGGATGACGCCGTCGCTCGCCGCGGGCGCCGCGGATGCCGCGTTCGGGGTGGCCGGGGTGGTCGGTGTGGGGCCGGACGGGACGGCCGGTGTGCCCGTGGCGGCGGGGCCGGTCGAGCGCGTGCCCAGCCGCTCCCCGGCTTCCGCCAGCTCCGGGCCGGGCTCCAGTCCGAGTTCCTCGTCCAGCCGTCCGCTGACCTCCTCGAAACTCCGCCGCGCTTCCAGCACGTGCCCGGTACGGGCCAGCACGGTGACGAGCCGCGCCCGCAACGCCTCGTCCAGCGGATGCGCCTGGGCCGCCTGCCGCAGCGGCATCAGTACGCGTTCCAGGTGGACGTCACCGGCGGCCACGGCGGTGTCGACGGCTTCCTTCACGGCGTCCGGGTACTCGCGTTCGACCCGCGCGAACAGCGGATGGGCGCGCATCGGCGCCGGCAGCCCGTCGGCGACCGGCCCGTGCCAGAGCCCGAGGGCCGCCAACAGGTGCTTCAGGGCCGCGATGTCGTCGCCCGTCCGCCGGCTCTCTCCGGCGTCGGCGCGCAGCGCGCGGAACCGCAGCAGGTCCAGCTGATCGGGGCCGAGGTGGAGCCGGTAGCCGCCGGAAGCCCGCACGAGGATGGGGCCCAGTGCCTTCCGCAGGGTCCCGACATGCCTGTGCACGACATTGACCGCGCTGTCCGGGGCGCTCTCCCCCCACAGGAATTCGACGATCTCGGAGGTCGGAACGGGCTGGCCGGCCTGGGTCAGCAGGAGCGCCAGCAGAGCCTTCCGCTTGGGCGGGCCGAGTTCCAGCTCCTCCCCGTCCCGCCATGCCCTGAGCGGGCCGAGAACCGTCACACGCACAAGTTCGAAGTGTACGAGGTCCCGGAGCGTGCCGAGCCGGGCCGGTGGGGCCGGTGGGGCCGGTCACCTTCTGGTCACGGATCGCTCACCACGCCCTGCGTAGCGTGCGGATCGGCTGAGCTCGAACGGCGAACGACCAGCCGTGGAACCGGACTTCGCCGGTGCCGGTGCCCCCGGCGGAGCGTTTTGGAGACCCGATGCACCTGACGACCACCGACGACCCCCGGCTGCTGCACGAGCGGTTCCGCAGGGCGAGCCGCACGACCGACGGCCCCGTGGTGGCCGTCAGCGGGAGCACGCTCCTGGTGAACGGTCCGGCGGCGGCCCTGACCCGTGTCGCCGACCGCCCGCTGCTGTGGGAGTGGGCCCGTCATCAGGCGGCGGCCCCGACGGCGGACACGGCACCGGCGCGGCCGGCGCCGGCGCTGGAGTCCGGGGCGCGGCCTCGGTTCTGCGAGGGCATCTGGACCGGACGGGCCCTGGTGGGAGCAGTCGTCCGGCTGACCGCGCCCGCTCCCGCCCGTCCGCCGCGCGTCGCGGGGCCGGGCGGGGTACGGAGCCTGCGGTGGGCCGAACTGACGGAGTCGCAGAGGCTGGTCGCCGAGTACGTCGCCGGCGGTCTGACCAACCGGCAGACCGCCGCGCTGCTGTCCGTGTCGCACCACACCGTGGACTACCACCTGCGGCACATCTTCCAGAAGTTCCAGATCCATTCACGGGTGGAACTGGCGCGCATGGTGGCGGCGGCGTTCCACACGCCACCGCCCCTGCCGGTCACAACGTGCTGATCATTCCGCCGTCGATGACGAAGTCGGAGCCGGTGACATTGCCGCCCCGGTCCGAGACGAGCAGCAGGACCAGGTCGGCCACCTCCTCCGGGCGCGTGAAGCGGCCCGTGACGGAGTCCTTGGCGGCCTGGGCCGCCACGGTCTCCGCGTCCAGCCCACCGGCCTGCCCCAGGACGGCGGCCACCCCCGACGCGCCCAGCCACAGGTCCGTGGCCACCGGCCCCGGACTCACCGTGTTGACACGGATTCCGCGGGGGCCCAGTTCCTTCGACAGGGACTTGCTGAAGCTGAGCAGCGCCGCCTTGGCCGCGCTGTAGTCAATGACGAGCGGGTCGGGCAGCTTGGAGTTCACCGACGCGACCGTGACGATCGTCCCCGAGCCGCGTTCCAGCATCAGCGGCAGCACCGCCCGCGTGGCGCGCACGGCCGACAGGAGATTGATCTCCAGTGTGGTCGTCCAGTCCTGGTCGGTGACGGACGAGAAGCCGCCCGTCCGCGGGCGGACCGCGCCCACGTTGTTCACCAGGATGTCCGGCGGCCCGTACGCGGACACCGCCCCCTCCACCAGGACACCCGGCCCCTCCGGGGTCGCCAGGTCCGCTTCGACGACGTGGACGTTCCCGGTCTCGCGCAGCTCGGCCAGCGGTCCGGACGTGTGGCGGGCGCCCGCGGTGACGCGTACGCCCTCGGCCACCAGGGCCCGGGTCACGGCGAGTCCGATGCCCTTGCCCGCGCCGGTGACGACGGCGCTCTTGCCTTGCAGATTCAGTTCCATCGCGGACCTTCTGGAGGAGGACGGACCCGGCTGCCGGAAGGCAGCCGGGTTCTTGTGCCGGTACGGGTCAAGCGGTACCGCGGGCCGCGCTCACGATCACGTCGACCACGGCGTCGGGCCGGGACAGCATGACGAGATGGGACCCGGCGACCTCAATGATGCGGCTGCGGGCCCGCCGAGCCATGGACCTCTGCCGGTCCGGCGGCAGAATGTGGTCCCTGGTGCCGAGCACGTACCAGCTCGGCAGGTTCTTCCAGGCGGGCGGTCCCGAGGGTTCCAGCAGCGCCGACAGCGCGATGGGGCGCTGCGAGGCGGCCAGCAGGTCCGCCGTGGCGGGGGCCAGGTCGCCTGCGAAGACCTCGCCGAACAGGGCCGGTTTGATGTAGAGGTCGACGGTCTGTTCGCCGTGCTGCTCGTGGACCACCTGGTCGAACAGCACGGCGGGGTCGGCTCCCTCGCCCTGCAGACCGAGGACGGTCTCGCCCTGCTCGGGGACGAAGGCGTCCACGTAGACGAGCGCTCTGACGTCGGCGGCGGGGGTGACGGCGTTCGTCACCACGGCCCCTCCGTAGGAGTGGCCGACCAGCACCACCGGCCCGGTCACACGCTGGGCGAGGAAGCTGTTCAGTGCCTCGGCGTCCTCGGCGAGGCCGCGCAGCGGGTTGGGTGCCGCGTGCACGGTGTAGCCGCGGCGCTGGAGCCGCCGGGTGACCTCCTGCCAGCTCGCGGCGTCCGCCCAGGCGCCGTGCACGAGGACGACGGTGGGCTTCACGGTCCGGGGGTGTCCCGCCTGCGCGGCGGCGGGAATCGATGAGGTCGCCAGCGCGACGGTGGCCGCTCCCGCGGCCCCCACGACCTGCCGCCGGGACGGCGGCCCACCTTGGTACGGCATGGTCGCTCGCTCTCCGTGTCTAAGGGCTGTCCCGTAACTCCCGGTGGATCAGCGCGCGGCGTCAGATGCGGTGCATCGCAAGGCGCCGGGTCGCCCTCATACCGGGTGTATTCGGGCGGTCCGGCAACGCCGCGAGGTGCCGTAGCTGTCGTCGCGCGCCCGCCGGGAGTTACGGGACAGCCCTTAGTTGAGGAAGTCGAGAAGACGGCGCGTCATCTCGGCGGTGTGCTCTTCGTAGATCCAGTGACCCGAGTCGGCGACGACCCCGCCGGTGACGTTCCGGGCGTACGAGCGTGCCTGCACCTCGACCTTGTCCTGCATGCTGTTGCTCGCGCCGATGGCCAGCACCGGCATGGGGAGCTTGGTCTTCTTGTTGACCAGGTTGTCCGCGACGTCCGTGGGGAAGGCGCGGAACCACTCGTGATTGGCGCGCAGATGCGCGTCGTCCCGGAGGTACTTGGCGAACTCCTTGACCTGGTCGGGTCCGACGCCGTCCTTCTGCACCTCGAGGGAGTCGGTGAACCCGTCGACCCAGATCTCCTCCTTGCCGTCGATCAGCTTCTCCGGCAGGCCGTTCTTCAGGTCGAAGAAGCCGAAGTTCCAGAGGCCGGGGCCCTGCGCGGTCAGCGACGGGAAGTCGTACAGCCCGTCGTCCGGGATCGGCGCCTCGCTCAGCACCAGCTGGTGCACCTGGCGGGGGTGGGCGGCGGCGTAGGCGTAGGCCACCATGGTGCCGATGTCGTGGCCGACGAGGCGGATGTCCTTGTCGAGACCGAGCTGGCGCAGCAGCCCGTTGATGTCACCGGCCATCGTCTTCTTGTCGTAGCCGCCGGCCGGGGCGTCGCTCTTGCCGGCGCCCCGCAGGTCGGGAGCGATGACGGTGTAGTGCTTGCTCAGCTCGGGCAGCAGGTCGCGCCACTCGTACCAGGTCTGCGGGTAGCCGTGCAGCAGTACGAGGGTGGGGCCGTGCCCGCCTCGCACGTAGTTGATGTGCACGCCGCCCACTTCGGCTCTCTGCTCGGTGAAGCCGGCGGGGACGCGCAGTTCGGAGCCGACGTACTCCCGCGGGCTGCCGCTGGCCGCGGAGTCCTGCACACCGGCGAACATCGCGGTGAACGCGGTGGCCACGGCCAGGGCGAGAAGTGTCGGGCGCGAGCGGGCGAACGAACGGGACATGGGTGATCGCATGAAGGTTCCTTAGACGGACCGCGGAGTGCGGGGTGCGGAGGCAGAATTCGGAGTGCGATGTGCGATGTGCGAAGTGCGGAGTGGGTGGTGCGGGCCGGGGCGGCGCGGTGTGGGGCGGTGTGGGGCGGCCACCGGCGTGCTGCACGTCGGGTCAAGCGGGTCACGTGGTGTGCGTGTGTCACGTGGTGTCGGACACGACGTTAGGCGCGGTGCGGGGCGACCGGCCCACGTACTCACGTAGTCGGAAGCGGGCCGATGGCCGTGGCAGGGGCCGTGGTGTGCCGGGAGCCGTGGTGCTACGGGCGGATGCCGAACGGTCCGAGGAGTCCCGCGTCGATGCGCAGGGACTCGATCATGGCGAAGGCGTTGTCCACGGTGAAGACGTCGACGGCGGCGAGCCGACCCGCGTACTTCGCCACGACCGGCTGTGCGGCCTGGTGCGCCGCCGCGTCGAGGTAGGTCTTGAAGATGGCCCAGGAGTTGCCCGTCGGCCCGTACTTCTCGAAGAACGGTGTGGGGTCCAGCGATTCCAGGGTCTGCCGTGCGCTGAGCTCCAGGTCGTCGATGTAGTGCTGCTGGACGACGGCGTCCGCGCGCACACCGAGCCGGCCCAGGTGTCCCCCGACCAGGGTCTGCCACGGGTATCTCATGGCCACCTGGTGGGCCTCGACCCATGCCGGTATGTCCTGGGAGACGGCCAGGTTCTTGAAGGGGACCCACCCCGGATAGATGACGTCGACCACCATCAGCGTCTTGTAACGCGGTACGTGGACGAAGATGTTGTCCGGTGAATGGTTCGGGCCGTGATGGGCCAGTTCGAGCGTCTCCCCGCCGACCCTGAGGGTGTAGCGGTCCTTGAAGGTGATGTGGGGCAGCGGTCTGTTCGGGTCCCTGTCCCGGCGCAGGAAGCGCTCGGTCTCCACGTGCGCGATACGGCGTGCGTCGGGGCCGAGGAGGACGGCGGCGCCGATGTGGTCGGCGTGGCTGTGCGAGTAGACGACGTGGGTGACCTCGGACGGCCTGCCGTTGGCGTCGGTGACCTTGCGGATGGCCCGCAAGAGGTTGTGACCGATGGTCGGCGGCGCGTCCACCACCACGACTCCGGTGGTGGTGGTGAGGAACATGGCCTGGTAGTAGCCGTCGGTGACCCAGTACAGCTGGCCCCCGATACGGCCGACGTGGTAGCCGTCGGTGAGCGCGGGACCGACCGCCGCGTCCGGCACCGGCGCGTAGTCGGGCAGGCCGGTCGCCGCAGCCGCCTCGGCGGGCCCGGCCAGGGCCAGGTCGGCGAGGGCGGGGAGGATGGGCAGGGCGGTGGCGACACCGGCCGCCTTCACGAACGTTCTTCTGGTGGCCTGCGTGGAGGCCCTGGGCGTGCCGGAGTTGTTCATGACGGGGATTCCTTCCGCGGTTCGTCGATGCGGGATCGTTCGGCACGCGGCGCCCACACGGCGAGGACGTGGTGGTTCTCGTGCGACAGGACGACGCTAGAAGCTGACCGTTCGCGCCGCCCCACGTGGACGCGTAGGAGGGGGCGGGACGCGGCAGGGCGGGGCGGGGCGGGTGCGCGACGCGGTGCCGGACCGGGCTGCCGTGCGGCGGCCTCCACCTCCGTCGCTTCAGCACACCCTGACAAGTGTCAGGACAGTGGCCCCGTCTCCCCTGGTTGCCTTGCACCTGCGCCGCCGGGGTTCGGCACACGCGGCGCCAACAGGCAGCGCTGTACCCGCTGCTCGTCGCCCGAGGCGAAGGCATCGTCATGACCGGACGTGCAATTGCCAAAGCAGCCTGCACCGCCGCCGCCGGCGTACTGCTGGCAGCCGGAGTCACCGTCGCCATGCCGGATACGGCACTGGCGACCGCGGCCCAATGCGAGCGTGGCAGCAACGGCTTCCGCGACATCTCCGACAGTACGGCCGGTGTCCCGGCCGACCCAGAGGACAAGATTCTGCGCCCTTCGGACCCGCAGGGGCTCGTCGGGCGCATCAGCCTGCGAGCCGTCAGCATCGACAACAAGATCTACGGATTCGCCGCGCTCACGGTCCCGCGTACGGGGGACGACGTGTGGATGGACTGGACGCTGGACGGCGGCACCAGCGTCCACGTCCAGTGCGGACCGTTCAGGGCAAGCCGTGACGGCTTTCAGCTGACCAGCGCCGCGAAGTTGACGGACAACAGCTCGGACTACCGTTTCCGCGCCTGCGGCGGTGGGGGCGGCCAGGCGGTGCAGTGCACGGACTGGTGGTAGCCGACGACCGGCGCGCTCCGGCATCCACGGATGCCGGAGCGATCTCGGAGCGATCAGCCGGGCTGGCCTGATCGCGTCGCTCGTCCGTCCCCGGCGGCTTCTCACAGACAACCCACAGGACCTCCTCCCCCGTCCTAGGTGACGCGGGAGGCGCCCGGGACCGACGGGATGTCTGCGCGTGGGGTGTTGAGGAGTGGATCATTGATCCGTGCCCGGCGAATATGTGTTGCCGCCGTGGTGGTGTTGGCGGCCCTGGCGGGGTCGCCCGGACCGGCACAGGCTGAACAGCCGTACGAGACAAGCCCGTTCGGCGTGACGGACGACCAGCCGCTTCCGCCGGGGTGGCGGATCGGCGGGGCGGGCGGGGCGCCCGAGCTGGTCTGGCGTGCGCCGGGGGCCGTGCCCATGGGGGATGCCCGGGTCGAGTTCCGTGCCGGGGATCGGCTGCTCGGGGTGCCGGAGCCGGCGAAGGACGGGCGGACTTTCCGGCTCGCCCTCGGCGAGACGCGGCCCGAGCGGCTGTCGGACCTTCAAGTGACGGCCGCGGGACGCCGGTTGGACGCGGCGGCCGACGACACGCACGGGTCCGGCTCGCGCGTGCCACGGCTGCCCGCGCAATCGCCCGCGAACGGCGTCGATCCAGGCAGACCCGGCTCGTACCGCACGGTCACCGGGGCGTACGACCTCGACCCGGTGCGCCTGCCGGGGTACGACACCCCTGTCGAGATGACCGCCGAGGTGGTGGCGCCGAAGGGTGCCACCGGCAGCCGGCCGCTCGCGCTGTTCCTGCACGGCCGCCACGAGACCTGCTACAAGCCGGGTTCCGAGGAGGACGTGACCGGCGCCTGGCCCTGCACGGACGGCTACAGACCGATCCCGAGCCACCTGGGTTATCTGCGCGACCAGCAACTGCTGGCCTCACAGGGCTATGTGACGGTGTCGATCTCGGCGAACGGCATCAACGCCCAGGACTGGCAGGCCGAGGACGCGGGCGCGCAGGCGCGTTCCTCGCTGGTGCGGCAGCACCTCGCCCGCTGGGCCGACTGGACCACCCGTCGCTCCTCCGCCCCGGCCGTCGTACGCGAGGCGGCGAAGGCGGACCTCTCCCGGGTCCTGCTCGTCGGCCACTCGCGCGGTGGCGAGGGCGTCAACCGGGCCGCCATGGACAGCCTCTACCCGCCGCCGGCCGCCGAGGACGGCTACCGGGGGCCGGTGCGCTGGAAGGTGCGCGGGACCGTGCTCATCGGGCCGACGGTCTTCGGCCAGAATCCGGTCGCCGATGTGCCGTCCGTGACGGTGCTGCCGGGCTGCGACGGCGATGTGTCGGACCTCCAGGGCGAGGACTTCGTCGACGGGACGCGCGGGATCAGCCGGGGCACGGCCCTGCACAGCGCGGTCTACATGGTCGGCGCCAACCACAACTACTTCAACAGCGAGTGGACGCCCGGCGAGGCCGTCGCACCGGCCGGGGACGACTTCACGACCGACCCGGAGCAGCCGGACCCGGTGTGCTCACCGGGTGCCGCGACCCGGCTGACCGCCGCCCAGCAGCACAAGGCGGGTTCCACGTACATCGCCGCCGCGGCCCGGCTCTTCCTCGCCGGGGACGACCGGGTGCGTCCGCTGCTCGACGGTTCCGGCAGCCGGGCACCGTCCGCGGACCCGGCCCGGGTGCTGACCCACGCGGTCGGCGGTCGCCGCAGCGGTGGCTTTCTGCCGGACGCGGGGGCGAAGGTGACCGGCGCCCGGCTGTGTTCGGCGGTCGACCCCGACCCGGCCGTGGCCTGTCTGGACCCGGAGACGCCCGGATCGTCACCGCACTTCGCGTCCTGGGAGACGGAACAGGAGACCGGCCGCGGCGCGGTGGACCTGAAGTGGTCCGCGCCGGGCAGGGCCGCGCGCATCACCCCGGCCGAGCCGGTCTCCCTCCGCCGCTCGCAGAAGCTCGCGCTGCGGGTCTTCGTACCGCCGAACACGACCGGCACGAGGTTCGACGTGTCCGTCAGCGACTCCGCCGGCCGTCGGGTGACGCTGGGCTCGGTCCAGGCGCACGGTCTCCCCGGCTCCGCGGACACCGCCTCCTACTGGGCTCAGGAGCTGCGCGTCCCCCTGTCGGCCGCGACCCGGGCCGGGCTCGATCTCAGGCACGTCACGTCCCTTGAGCTGACGCCCCGTTCGGGGTCCGGGCGGGTCTGGCTGATGGACGCCTGGGGCTGGGCGCCCGGCACTTCGGCGGTGAAGGCAGCCGCGCTGCCGCGTGTCGACGTGGGCCGCACGATCGTCGAGGAAGGTGACTCGGGCACCCGCACCTACCGGATCCCGGTCGAGGTCTCCGGGCACGGCAGCGGGCAGGTCCGCGTGTACGTCCTCGACCCGGACAGCGGCCGGGCCGAGAACCGCCTCGTGACCGTACGGCCCGGCAGCCACGCGATCGACGTGCCGGTCCAGGTGAAGGGCGACACGCTGTACAGCTACGACGTGGTGCACGACATCGCCGTCAAGGCCGTCGACCACGCCGTCGTCGGCAAGCACCGGGGCGGGGTCACCGTCGGGAACGACGACCCCGAGCCGGTGATCACCCTGTCGCCGGTCGCGGACCGGGTGAGCGAGGGAGAGTCGCTGATCTGGCGGCTGTCCGTGGACGCGCCCGCGGCGGTGGACATCTGGCAGCCGGTGTGGGTGCTTCCGGTCACCGAGGGGGCCGAGCTGTCCACCAAGGACGTGGACCCGCAGTGGCTCAAGGAGTGGTCCGGTGAGGCGCCCGACCCCGAGCGGCCGCTGTCCGACGCGAGCCTGTGGGTATGGCTGAACATCCCGCCCGGGAGCACCGGCGTCGACTTCGTCGTGCCGATCGTGCGGGACCAGGTGGCCGAGCCGACCGAGTCGATGCGCCTCGCGCCGACCGACGACGACGCCGAGCCGCTGCCCGGCCGGCCGGTGCTGACGGGGACGGTGCTGGACAGGCCGTGAGCAGGATGTACGAGGGTTCATGAGCACCCTCTTGCGCGGGGTCCGGGCTGTCCGGGCCCCGCGCTTCACGGGAGACGCGGGTGCCGACCACCTGCACCGCACCGGGGCCGGGTGTTCCACCGCGCGGTCACTCGGGATGTGCGGGTGGAGGGTTCAGGAGGTTGTGGGCGGTGGTCAGGACGGCCACCGCCCGGGGGAAGTCCTTGAGTTGGTTCCGCAGCGAGGCCAGTGCGGGGAGCAGGCAGCGGGGCGGGACGTCTCGGGCTTCCAGGATGTCCGCGGTCCACGTGATGAACCTCGTGAACAGGCCGGGGTCGTCGACGTAGAGCGCGGTGGCGAGGTGGCCGACGATGAAGTCGATGTCCTCGACGGTGCGTTCCCGCTGGTACTCGCTGTAGTGGCGCGTCTCGGGGAAGCCCTCCTCGACATCGGCGAGGGTCTGCTTGACCAGTTGGAGCTTGGTCCGGCGGACCATGGTGTATTCCTGGTCGGCCAGGTGCGGCAGGTCCAGGTCGGGCAGGCGGGCCGCGTGCGCGCCGGACGGCGTCAGCCGCCGGCCGAGCAGGGTGGCCGCGTCGGGTGCGTCCTTGGCCCATTCGGCCTGCATGAGCCGGGCATAGCGTCCCTGCGGTCCGAACGCGGCGCCTCCGGCGACCACCGGGATGCCGGCGCCCTGGCAGGAGGTGATCGCGTTGTGGGCGCCGGGCAGAAGCGTCGGAATGGACGAGGAGAGCAGTACCGCCTGCGCACGGGTGCGGCGCGCATGGGCGACCAGGTGTTCGGTGGGGACCTGCGCCCCGAGATAGTCGACCCGCCGGCCCCGTAACCGCAGCACCTCGCTGACCAGTCGTGCGGGCAGGGAGTGCCACTCGCCGTCGACGCACGACACCAGAACCCGTCCCACGGACGTGCCCGGGAAGGCGAGGGCCAGGGCGGGAGCGGTGGCGTCGGCGACGGCCGCGACGCACCGTTCGCTGATCGCCGTGGCCGCGTGTTCCTGCGCCACCGTGATGTCGTTGGCGGCCCAGGCCAGGCCCACCCGTTCCTGCGTCGGCGCGATCAGTTCGAGCAGCACCCGCTCGCCCGCGGCTCGCATCCGTTCAGCAGCCGAAGCGTTCGCGGAGGTCGCCCGCGTGTGCTCCGGCGCCTGCCCGTGTTCCGCTGCAGCCGCCGGAGCGTGCCCCGCAGTGCCCGCCGTACCCGCCCTGCCCGCCGCGCCCGTGGTGCTCAGCGCGCCACGCACGACGGCGACGGCGCGCGTCTCGTCGCACTCCCCGAGTGCCTGCCAGAGCCGCTCACGCGGCTCGGCGAGGGAGTGGGTGTCCTTGCCATCGGTCACGTGTCTCACCTTTCCCTGGTCGGTTCGTCCACGGTTGCCGGACGGGTGTCGCGGGGCGCGCCGATCGCCAGGACCGCCATGTCGTCGTGCGCGCCCTCCCCCACCCACTGGGCGATGATCATCTGCACGCGTTCGGTGACTGCTTCGGCCGGCATCCCGGCGCACTGGGCCAGTACGCCGCGCAGCCTGTCCACGTCGAACATCACGTTGCCCAGCGGCCCACCGCGCGCCTCGGTGATCCCGTCGGAATACAGCAGGCAGGTCTCACCGGGCTGCAGGGCGACCTCGGCGGTCTTGAACTCGATGTCGGCGAACACGCCGATCAGCGTGCCGCCCGTCCGGGCCTCCTCGACCTGGCCGGTGACGCGCACGATGAGCGGGGCGGGATGGCCCGCGCTGGAGATGCGCAGCCGCACCCGTGCGTCCTGGCGCACGGCGGTGACCAGGACCAAGGTCACGAAAGGTGTCTGGGGCGAGGACAGCAGTGCGCCGTTCAGGAGGGTCAGCACCCGGGTGTGGTCGGCGGCGAACGGGACCAGCGCCTGGAGGACATGGCGAATTCTGCCGGCCACGACGGCGGCTTCCAGTCCCTTGCCGCACACGTCACCCAGTACCGCGACGGTCTCGGTCTCCGGTGTGTCGGCCGGGTGCAGGTCGTAGAAGTCGCCGCCGACGAGTTCGCCCGTCACCGAGGCGCGGTAGCCGCCGGAGAAGCAGATGCCGTGCACCCGGCCGAGCGGGGGCGGCAGCAGGTCGCCCATCAGCACGTCGGTGCTGTGCACCTGGCGGGTGTGGCTGCGGGCCACGGACAGGGCGGCACCCGCGCGTGCGGCGAAGAGCTGGGCGAAGGACTCCTCGGCGGGGGTGAACGCGGCTTCCTGGCGGCGGCGCAGCAGGACGAGGCATCCGGTCGGCACGCCGTGCCCCGGCAACGGCACCACGACGACCGAACCGATGTCGGCGACGTCGCCCACGAACCCCTCGGGCACGGCCCAGGACGGCACCTCGCGGGGGTCGATCCAGCGGGAGGACACCGCGGGCAGGCCCTGCAACGCCTCCACCAGGCCCGGCAGTTGACCGGGGTCCAGAGCGAGCCTCTCCTGCACCACGGGCCCGTCGGCGATGCACCGCGTCACGGGGAAGCCGCAGCCGTCGCCCGTCCCGACGACGACCGCCGCGTCCGCCAGATGCCGGGCGGCCCGTTGCGCGGTCATCGCCGTACAGCGGTCGGCGTCCAGGGAGGCGAGCAGTTCGGAGGAGAGCTCCTGCAGCAGTCCGGCTCGTACCCGCTCGCGCGCCAGTTCCCGCGCGGCACCCGCCGGAGCGCTCTCGCCGACCAGCCACCAGGTCACCGCACCGTCCACGCCCGGTACGCCGAGCGCCTTCACGCAGTGCGCGCCGATCCGGCCGTCGGCCCAGGCCGGCGGTTCCTTCCCCGCGCCGCCGGCCCGCCGCAGATGGGCCTCCGTCAGCCAGGCGGGCGCGACCTCGTCCAGCGCGACACCGACGGAGACCCGCGCCAGCAGGTCGGCGGCCTGAGCGTTGTGCGACAGCACCGTGCCGGACGCGTCCACCGTCACCGCTGGAAACGGTTCACAGGGCTGCTCAGCAGGAACCACACCACGAGTGCTCTTCTGCTCCGGCAAGGAGACCATCGATTCGGGATCCGCTGGCGCGGACCCCCATCACCCCATCCACTGGAAAGCAGGAGACCCGCAGATTACCGACGGCATATGACTACAGCCCGTATTTCGCGATACCTCCGACATCGCCTCGTCGGCTCCTGGACAATGCACCCTCGCATTTAAGTCAGTCGGTTGACTTAACCGACGGGCCGATGTCTAGTGATCGGGAACGCCGGTTCAGGGAGGCTGACATGGGTGACACCCACAGGACGCGACCGGTCGCGGCTGCGCGGGGCGGCGCAGGGGGCACGGTGGACGGCGTCCAGACCCGCACCGGCCGCGGCGCCGACACCCGCGAGGCCATCATGGCGGCGGCCGAGCGCCTCTACGCCGAGCACGGACTGTCGAGCGTCTCCAACCGGCAGATCGGCGAGGCGGCCGGGCAGGGCAACACCACCGCCGTCAGCTACCACTTCGGCAGCAAGGCGACGCTCGTACGGGCCATCATGACCAGGCACGGCACCCAGGTCGACACGATCCGCACACGTTATGTGGAGGCGGCCGGGGACAGTTCCGAGCTACGGGACTGGGTGGGCTGTCTGCTGCGTCCGGTGACCGAGCACCATGCCGCCCTCGGTCTCCCCTCCTGGCACGCGCGGTTCGCCGCGCAGGTGATGACCGACCCGCTGATGCGGACGCTGGTGGAGGACGAGTCGCTCACCCGCGACAGCCTGCGCCGCACCCTTCAGGGACTGGGCCGGTGCCTGTACGACATCGTGCCCCCCGAGATCCGTCCCCTGCGCGCCGAGATGGCCCGTCATCTGATCACCCATGTCTGCGCGGAGCGCGAACGCACCCTGGCCGAGGCCGCGACCGAGCCCGGCCCGTCCTGGGAACGCACCGCGGACGCCCTGGAGGACGCGCTGGTGGGACTGCTCGCCGCGCCCACCACCCGCCACTGAACCGACCGCCTGGGACCGCCACCGAGAACCGGCTCCGCAGGAACCGGTCCAGCAGAGGAGACAGCATGAGGATCACCGTCGACGAGGACAAGTGCTGCGGCGCCGGCCAGTGTGTGGTGATCGCCCCCGAGGTGTTCGACCAGCGGGACGAGGACGGGATCGTCGTCCTCCTCGACGCCGCGCCCGCCGCCGACCAGTACGAGGGAGCCCGCGAGTCCGCCGGCGTCTGCCCCGCCGCCGCCATCCACCTGCACGAGGACGCGTGAGCACGCCGTCGGACGTGCTCGTCGTCGGGGCGAGCGCCGCGGGTCTGGCCGTCACGGAGAGCCTGCGCCGCAAGGGTTACGCCGGCCGGATCACCCTGCTCGGCGAGGAGGCCGGTGCGCCGTACGACCGCCCGCCCCTGTCCAAGCAGGTACTGGCCGGCACCTGGGAGGCAGAGCGCACCCGGCTGCGTACCCGTGACGTGCTGGACGCCCTGGACGCCGAACTCGTCCTCGGTGAGCGCGCGGTGGCCCTCGACGCCGCCGCGCGCACGGTGCGCACCGAGAGCGGGACGGAGCTGCGGGCGGAGGCCGTCGTGCTGGCCACGGGCCTGCACGCCCGCAGGCTGCCCGGTCTCTCGGGTGCCGCGGGCGTGCACGTGCTGCGGACCCTCGACGACGCCGGCCGGCTGCGCGAGGAACTGCTGAAGGCCGAGCGGGTCGTGGTCGTCGGCGACGGGGTGCTCGGCGCCGAGATCGCCGCCACGGCCCGCCTCATGGGCGTCGACGTGACCCTGGCCGGACCCCAAAAGGCGCCGATGCAGGAGCAGTTGGGCGACGACATCGCCCAACTCCTCGCGGCGCTGCACGGCGAGCACGGGGTGCGGCTGCGCCCCGACTCGCTCGTGGAGGGACTGGAGACGACCGACGGACGCGTCACCGGCGTCCGCACGGCCGGCGGCGAGCTCCTGCCCGCGGATCTCGTCGTCGCGGCGGTCGGCGGCATCCCTGCCACCGACTGGCTGACCGGCAGCGGACTGGCGCTGCGGGACGGTGTCGTGTGCGACTCCCGCTGCCGCGCCGCCGAGGGCGTCCACGCCGCGGGAGACGTGGCCCGCTTCCACCACGAGGGCCTCGGCCGGTCGCTGCGGCTGGAGAACCGCACGAACGCCACCGAGCAGGCCACGCTGGTCGCGGCGAACATCCTGGGCGAGGACCGCCCGTACAGCCCCGTCCCCTACTTCTGGACCGACCAGCTCGGCGTCAAGCTCCAGGTGTACGGGCTGCCCGCGCCCGGCGCCACCGTGGACATCGCCGAAGGTGCCGTGGAACAGGGCCGGTTCGTCGCGCGGTACCTCGACGACGAGGGCCGCCCGATCGCCGTGCTCGGCTGGAACATGCCCAAACAGGCACGCCTGCACCGCCAGGACCTTCTCGAACGTTACGCCCCCGCGTCCCGGCCCTCCCCGGCCGCCGCCCCGCGATGATCCGCTGCACACCTGCCACCCCCCTACGCCTCTTACCCCTCTTACGCCTCTGCCTGCGGAGGCGGCCCCCACTGGAGGACACATGACCGGCACGCCCGCCACCCCCGACGCACCCAGCCGTGACATCCCCGACTTCCCCGCGCCGCGTTCCGCCGAGTGCCCCTTCGCCCCCTCCCCCGGCATGCGGGCGCTGTCCGGGTACGGGCCGCTCACCCGGGTCCGCTCCTGGGGCGACAGCACCCCCTGGGCCGTGACCGGGCACGCCGAGCAGAAGGCCCTGCTGTCCGACCCGCGCCTGAGTGTGGAGTTCACCCGGCCGGGCTTCCCCAGCCCCGTGGACCCGGCCCACGCCCACGCCGGCAGCACCGACCTGAGCTTCGTCGGCATGGACGACCCCGAACACGCCCGGCTGCGCCGCATGATCGGCGGCACCTTCACCATCAAACGCGTCGAGGCGATGCGGCCACGCGTCCAGCAGATGACCGACGACTTCATCGACGCCATGCTGGCGGGCCCCCGGCCCACCGACCTCGTCCAGGACCTCGCCCTGCCGATCCCGTCCCTGGTCATCTCCGAACTGCTCGGAGTCCCCTACGAGGACCACGCGTTCTTCCAGACCAACAGCAAGACCATCGTCTCCGCCGTCGCCTCACCGCAGGAGCGCCGGACGGCCCACACCAACCTCGCCACGTACCTCGACGAGCTGGTCGGCCGCAAACTCACCGAACCCGGCGACGATCTCCTCTCCAGCCTCTGCGCGCAGATCGAGAGGGGCGAACTCACGCGCCGCGAGGCCGCCACGATGGGGGTGCTGCTGCTCCTCGGCGGACACGAGACCACCGCGAACATGATCAGCCTGGGTACGCTCCTGCTGCTTCAGCACCCCGGACAACTCGCCCTGATCCGCGACACGGACGACCCCGTCGTCGTCCGTGACGCCGTCGAGGAGCTCCTGCGCTACCTCTCCATCGTGCACCTCGGCCGCCGCCGTACCGCCATGGAGGACATCGAGGTCGCCGGCCGCACCATCCGTGCCGGAGACGGTGTGATCCTCCTCGGCGAACTCGCCAACCGGGACCCCTCCGTCTTCCCCGAGCCGGACCGCCTCGACCTGACCCGCAACGCCCGCCAGCACCAGGCGTTCGGCGCCGGCGCCCATCACTGCGTCGGCCAGCCCCTGGCGCGTATGGAACTCCAGGTCGTCTACCCGACCCTGTTCCGCCGCATCCCCACGCTCCGCGCCGTCGACGACCTCGACGCGATCCCCTTCAAGTACGACGCCATCATCTACGGCCTCCACGCCCTGCCCGTCACCTGGTGACGGGGCGGGCGGCTCAGCCTTCCAGGTAGGCGAGCACCGCCAGGATCCGGCGGTTGTCGTCCTCGGACGGTTCGAGTCCGAGTTTGGTGAAGATGTTGAAGCTGTGCTTGCTGACGGTCTTCTCGCTGACGAACATCCGGCCGGCGATGGCCGCGTTGGAGCGGCCCTCGGCCATCAGCGAGAGGACCTCGTGCTCACGCGGGGTCAGCTGACGCAGCCGGGGATCCGCCGAGCGGTGGGTGAGGAGGGCGCTGACCACGTCGGGGTCCATGACCGTGCTGCCGTCGGCGACCTGGCGGACGCCCGCGACGAACCGGCCGACGTCCAGCACCCGGTCCTTCAGCAGATAGCCCACCGCTCCGGCCCGGTCGGACATCAACTCCCTCGCGTACAGCTGCTCGACGTACTGCGAGAGCACCATGACGGGCAGTCCGGGGATCCGCTTCCGTACGTCGATGACGGCGCGCAGGCCTTCGTCGGTGAACGTCGGCGGCAGCCGCACGTCGACGACCGCGACGTCGGGCCGGTGGGTCGTCAGTGCCCTGATCAGGGAGGGGCCGTTGTCGACGGCCTCGACGACCTCGAAGCCGTTGGCCTGGAAGATCCTGATCAGGCCCTCGCGGAGCAGGGCGAGGTCTTCGGCTATGACGATGCGCACGGCAGCGACATCCTTATCTCGGTGGGCCCGCCGGGCGGACTGTCGGCGGTCAGGGTGCCGTCGAAGGCCGACAGGCGGCGGGCGATGCCCCGCAGGCCGGTGCCGCCGTCGAGGGTGGCGCCCCCGCGGCCGTCGTCGGACACCCGCATCGTCAGCAGACCCGCCGTCGTGCCCGGGTGGGGAGTGAACTCCACGGCGATCGTGATGCTTTGGGCCCGGGCGTGCTTGATGGCGTTCGTCAGGGCTTCGGCGACGGCGAAGTAGGCCGCGGACTCGACGGGCGCGGGCAGCCGTCCCGGCAGCCGGGTGACCAGCTTCGTCGGGATGGGGTTGGCCAGGGCCAGGGCCTGCAGCGCGCCGTCCAGGCCACGGTCCGCGAGCACCGGCGGATGGATGCCGCGTACCAGGTCCCGCAGTTCGGCCAGGGCGCCTGCGGTCGACTCGCGGGCCTCGGCCAGCAGTTGCTGCACGGCCTGCGGATCGTCGGGCAGGAGTTGTTCGGCCAGGCCCAGGCTCATGCCGAGCGACACCAGCCGGGCCTGTGCGCCGTCGTGGAGGTCCCGTTCGATCCGGCGCAGTTCACCCGCCTGGGTGTCGACGGTCTCGGCCCGCGAGGCGGCCAACTGCGCTACGCGAGCGCGTAGTCGGGCCTGCTCGGTGGGCGCCAGCAGGGAACGGATCACCAGGGCGTTGAGGTCCGCCAGCCGCTCGGCGGTGGTCCACCAGAGCAGCAGGAACACCGGGCCGAGCGGAACCAGCGCGAACGACTCCTGGACGCTGTGCAGACGGAAGCCGTTGCCCAGCGGTGTGCGGAACACCTCGGGAGGGGTGAGCGCGAACAGCAGCGGATAGCTCAGGTAGACGACGCCGCAGAGGAAGAGCAGGAGCGACAGCCCGTAGGTGAACCAGCCGGTGATCGAGTTGGCTCCCAGCCAGGCCCAGTCCCGCCAGGTCGCCGGGTCGCGCAGGATCGCCCACAGCCGTACCGGCCAACCGCCCTCGGGCGCGGGCAGGTAGGGCCGGTCCACCGGTTCGCCGAGTCGGTCCGCGGCCCACCGGCGGTGCAGGTCCGCGAACCAGCGCACCAGGACGGTCGCAAGGAGGGTCAGCGGGATGCCGACCCCGAGCGGGACGACCGCCACCGAGGTGATCCAGAGCGTCAGCAGGCCGAAGCCGAGGACCGCGCCGAGCAGCAGTACCAGCGACCGGCCCAGCAGACCCACTCGCAGAGCGAGACCTTGTTTCATCGTGCTCCGTCATCGTGCGTCGGTACGGCGGTGCCGCGTCAGGTGACCGGCCCCGCCGGCCGGCCGGTGCCGGGCCGTCGTCGCGGGCCGTCGTCGCGGGCCAGAAGTCGATGATGACCGGTCGGCGCGGGGCCGCGCACTGGGGTTATCTCCACCATCGCGGAGGTCCAGCACCCGTGTTCCCGGCCCTCGTGACCATGAGGCTGGAGTGGCCGGAGGACGTGGTGCGGCAGGCCGTGCCCCACGCCCCATGCCCTCCCGGATCCCAAGTCCCACATCCCGAGACCCGAGACCCGAGTCCCGACTCCCAAGTCCAGGAGGACACCCGATGCCCAGGAACACTGCTCACCCGCGACCCGCTCGGCAGGCATACCTGACGCTGGCCCTGGCCGTGGCACTGACAGGGACGCTCACCGCCTGCGAGGCGTCCGCGGCGGCGCAGGGCACCGCCCACGACCCGACCGGCCGGCCCGGCGCGGCGACGGCCCACTCGGCCCGGCTGACCGCGCTCGCGCAGCGGGACGTGGACGCCGGAGCTCCCGGCGTGATCGTACGGGTCGACAAGGGCGAGGGCCGGGTGTCCGAGATCGCCCGGCAGGCGCCCTGGACCAGGGCCGACCACACGCTCACCGCGAGCGACCGGTTCCGGATGGGCTCCAACACCAAGACGATGGTCGCCACCGTGGTTCTCCAACTGGCCGCCGAGGACCGGCTCCAGCTGACGGACCCGGTCGAGAAGTGGCTGCCCGGTCTCGTCCCGAACGGGAACTCGATCACCCTGCGGATACTGCTCAACCACACGAGCGGCCTGTTCGACTACACCAACGACCCGGACGTCCTGAAGGCGTTCACCGGCCAGGACACCCGGCGGTGGACCCCCGGGGAGCTGATCGCCGCCGGTGTCCGGCACGAGCCGCTGTTCACGCCCGGCACGGACTACTCCTACAGCAACACCAACTACATCGCGCTCGGCCTGGTCGCCGAAAAGGCCACCGGACACAGCGTGGGCGACCTGATCCAGCGGCGGATCGCGGGACCGCTGCACCTGAAGAACACGTACCTGGTCACCGGCGCCGACGCCAGGTCCGAGGACGGGTCCAGGAGCGGTTCCAAGAACGGCTCCAAGGCCGTGAAGAGGCCGTCCCTGGCCCACGGTTACGAACCGGATGCCGCCCACATCGGCCCGCTGCTCCCTCCGGGCACACCCGCCGGAACCGCGTTCGCGGGGCCGCAGCGGCCCGCCGGACACGTCGACACCACCTGGATCAACTCCAGTACGGAGTGGGCCGCCGGCGGCATCGTCTCCACCGCGCAGGACTGGGCCCGCTTCTCCGGCGCGCTGCTGTCCGGCAAGCTCCTGCCGCCCGCCCAGCTGAAGGAGATGCGCACGACCGTCGCCGAGGAGGCCGAGTTCCCGAACCGGCGGTACGGGCTCGGCCTGGAGAAGGTGGTCACGCCCTGCGGCACGGTCTGGGGCCACAACGGCGAGGTCCCCGGCTACTCCAGCGAGAACTACACCGACGCCACCGGCCGCCGTACGGTCTCCGTCCTCACCGGCACGATCTTCGGCCTGGTCCCGCCGAAGGCCCGCGCCGCCAACCGGGCCCTGGTGGACGCGGCGGTCTGCACGATGCTCGGCAAGCCGATCCCCGCGACGCCCGCACCGACCGCCTCCTGACTCCCGGGGGCACGCCCGCCCCCGTTCACTCACCGCACCACACAGCGCTACACCGCATCGCAAAGAAGGTTCTTCAGCCATGTCCGCACTAGCCAGATGGTGCTTCCGGCACCGCCTCCTCGTCGTCGGGATCTGGGTCGTCGTACTGGTCGCGCTCGCCGTGCCGTACGCGGCACTCGGCGCCCGGTACTCCGACGCGTTCACCCTGCCGGGGACCGAGTCGTCCAAGGCGCAGGAACGGCTCCAGGCGTCCGAACCCCGGCAGGCCGGGGACAGCGACCAGATCGTGGTGCACGTACGCCGCGACGGATCGATCAGGGACGCCGCCGTCCGGCACAAGGTGACCTCGATGCTGGCCCGCGTCGCGGAACTCCCCTCCGTCGCCTCGGTGACCAGCATGTACGGGCCCGCGGGAGCACCCCGGATCAGCGAGGACGGCAGAACCGCCTACGCCACGGTGACGTTCGACGCGCGGGCGGACCGGATACCGGCCGCCGATGTCACCCGGGTCGTCGACACCGCTCGGGCCGCGCGTGACGCGAATCTGCAGGTGGAACTGGGCGGCGAGGCCATCAGCTCCGTGGCCGAGGGCGGGACGCAGAGCACCGAGGCGATCGGGCTGATCGCCGCCGGCATCATCCTCTTCGTCGCCTTCGGGTCGCTGCTGGGGATGCTCGTACCCCTGCTGGTCGCGGTCGCCGCGCTCGGCGCCGGACTCATCGCCGTGGGGCTGACCTCGCACGTGATGACCCTGGGCAGCGACGCCCCGACGGTCGCGGCCCTCATCGGGCTCGGAGTCGGCATCGACTACGCCCTGTTCATCGTCAACCGCCACCGGACCGGACTCCAGGCCGGTCTGGCCCCCGAGCAGGCGGCGGTGCGGGCACTGGACACCTCAGGGCGGGCGGTGGTCTTCGCGGGCCTCACAGTCGTCGCCGCTCTCCTCGGACTGCTCGTGCTGCGGATCGGCCCGCTCACCGGGATGGGGGTCAGCGCGGCGACGGCGGTCCTGTTCACGGTGATCGCGGCCGTGACCCTGCTGCCGGCCCTGCTCGGCCTCTTCGGGGGCAGACTGCTGAACAGGCGTCAGCGGCGGGCCATGACCGCTCGGGCCCGAGAGTCCGGTCGGGCACACCTCCGTACGCAGCCGCAGCCGCAGCCTCAGCCGCAATCGCAGCCGCACGGGACGGCGGGGTCCCGGGGGCGCTGGGCCGCGCGGGTCGAGCGCCGCAGGACGCTGTTCGCCCTGGCCGCGCTTCTCGTCGTCACCGTTCTCTCGCTGCCCGCGCTGTCGCTGCGGCTGGGGAGTTCGGACGCCGGCAACGACCCCAAGGGCACCACCACCAGGGCCGCGTACGACCTGCTCGCCCAGGGCTTCGGCGCGGGCTCCAACGGCCCGTTGGTACTGGTCGCGGAGCTGGGCGCGCCCGGCGACGGGCCGGCCCTGAACCGACTGGTCTCGGCCGTGCGCGGTACGCCCGGTGTGGCATCGGTGACGCCGGGGCCGGTCACCGGGGAGACGGACGGCGCGGCGACCGGACTGTCCGTGATCGAGGTGGTCCCGGTCGGCGCGCCGCAGGACGAGGCCACCGTCGACCTGATCACGCACCTGCGGGAGGACGTCGTCCCCTCCGCCGAGCGTGGGAGCACCCTGACGGTCCACGTCGGTGGGGCGACCGCCGCCTCCGGCGACCTGGCCGACCTGTTGGCGGGCAAGCTGCCGCTGTTCCTCGGGGTGATCGTCGGGCTCGGCTGCCTGCTGCTGATGGTGGCGTTCCGCAGCATCCTGGTGCCGCTGACCGCGGCCCTGATGAACCTGCTCGCCTCGGCGGCGTCCTTCGGAGTGGTCGTCGCCGTCTTCCAGTGGGGCTGGGGCTCCGAGCTCCTGGGCCTGGGGAAGGCCGGGCCGGTGGAGGCCGAGCTTCCGGTGATCATGCTGGCGATCCTCTTCGGCCTGTCCATGGACTACCAGGTCTTCCTGGTCAGCCGCATGCACGAGGAGTGGGAGCGCACGCGCGACAACCACCGCGCGATCCGGATCGGCCAGGCCGAGACCGGGCGGCTGATCAACGCCGCCGCCCTGATCATGATCTGCGTGTTCACGGCCTTCGTGCTCGGCGGTGAGCGGGTCATCGCCGAGTACGGCGTGGGACTGGCCGCCGCTGTCGCGATCGACGCCTTCGTCCTGCGTACCGTGCTGGTCCCGTCGCTGATGCATCTGCTGGGACGGGCGAACTGGTGGCTGCCGGCCTGGCTGGAGCGGATCCTGCCGCGGGTGTCCATCGAGGGCGCACCCGGCCCCGTACCGGAAGCGGACTCGAAGGCGGAGCCGGGAGCGGACTCGAAGGCGCAGCCGGGAGCGGAGCCGGAAGCGGAGTCAGCCCTTCGCGCCCCTGTCCGCCCCGCACCGATCGCCACCGCCCCGGTTGTCTTCGCCCCGGCTGTCTCCACCCCGGTCCTCTCCGCCCCGGTCGTCCCCGTGCCGGTCGTCCCTGTGCCGCAGGAGAGCAGGCCGCGTGCTCCCAAGTCGGTTGCCGTGGCGTACCTCTGGTGGTTCTTCCTGGGTCTGTTCGGCGTGCACCACTTCTATCTCGGCAGGAGCGGGCGGGGGCTGCTGCACCTGTTCACCCTCGGCATCTGCGGACTGGGGTGGCTGGCCGACGCGTTCACCCTGCCCCGCCAGGTCAGGAGCGTGAACGCCCGCTGACACGGCCGCCGGCCGCCGACCGACGGATTCGTCGGTCGGCGGCCGGCGGTCCGAGCCGTCGCAGCGTGGCCGCAGAGCCGCTACTTCCACATGCCCCCGTGGTGCGAGGAGTTGACGCACGTGTTGCCGAAGGCCGGGTTCAGCAGCCCGATCACGCTGACGGTGTTGCCACAGACGTTGACCGGCACGTGGATGGGCACCTGAATGACGTTGCCGGACAGCACGCCCGGCGAGTGGGCGGCGACCGCCTCGGCACCGCTGTCGGCCTGGGCCGCACCGGCACCGCCGAGGACGGCCGCACCCATGGCTACCAGCAGGGACGCGCTCTTGAACAGACGGGACATGAACTACCTCACGAGGATGGCGAACCAGCGGGCCGAGACCAGGAGCCTCCGCCCACGAGCGGCGCTGCTGCGCCTCTCTATGTGATCTCCGTGGGCGCGGACCCGGTGGATTGGCCGACTCCTCGAATGTCACCCGTATGCCACGAAACCGTCCGAACGGAGTCAGTGCGCGCAGGCCCCGAACTCCGTGTGGCGGGCCCTCGTGGCGTACACGTCGTTGTCCCGCTGATCCTGAGGAGAGGGCGGGGCGAGGTGCTGCTGACGGATCTCCCGGCGGGCTTCGGCAAGCAGTTCGTCGAACTCTTCGTCAGTCATCGCCGTCACCTTGTCTTCCTGAAGGTGATCCGGAGCAACGGGACTACCGGATTGGTCGCGCGCCGCCCCTAGGTCCTGTCGTCAAATTCCCGACGTCCGCCCGGAGGGCGGGCCGGGCGGCGTCTGGTGCGTGCTCTCGGTGTGCCGGGCGGAAGCCTGCGTACTGGACGTACTTGGGCTTTCGCCCGGTGCAGCGAGAGTGCGTGCCAGGCGTCGCCCGGCAGGCGGGAATTTGACGACAGGGCCTAGGTCCTGTCCGGTCGATCACGGCGAAGGAAAGCTGCGGTGCCTTGTGGGCGCCGGTGAGCGGGGTGTGGTGCGTGCAGCTGCAAGGCGGAGGAGGGCGTCGACGCGGAGCGTCGGCAACCGACGACAACGCCGCAGACGTGCGTGCCACACCCCGCGTCTTCGCCGTGATCGACCGGACAGGTCCTAACCGTTGAAGCGGTCCGGGTCGAAGCCCGTCCGCTCGTTCCGGTTCAGGGCGCTGATCTCACCCATGTCGCCCTCGCTGAGCTCGAAGTCGAAGAGGTCGAAGTTCTCCTCGATCCGCTTCTGGGTGACCGACTTGGGAAAGACGATGTCCCCGCGCTGGATGTGCCAGCGCAGCGTCACCTGGGCCGGCGACTTGCCGACCCGCTCCGCGATGCGGTTGATGGTCGGATCGTCGAGGACCTTGCCCTGCGCGATGGGCGACCAGGCCTCGGTGGCGATCTCGTGCTCGGCACCGAAGGCCCTGACCTCGTCCTGGGTGAGGTAGGGGTGCACCTCGATCTGGTTCACCGCGGGCACCACGTCGCTGCCCTCCAGCAGGCGGCGCAGATGGCGCGGCTGGAAGTTGGAGACGCCGATGGCCTTGGCCCGGCCGGAACGGTAGACCTCCTCCAGGGCCTTCCAGGTCTCCACGAACTCGCCCTTTGCGGGCAGCGGCCAGTGGATGAGGAAGAGGTCCAGATAGTCGAGGCCCACGGCCTCCAGAGTGCGGTCGAACGCCTGGAGAGCGTTGTCGTGCCCGTGGGCGTCGTTGTTGAGCTTGCTGGTCACGAAGACGTCGGCGCGATCGAGACCGGAGTCCCGGACCGCCTGGCCGACCTCCTTCTCGTTGCCGTACATCTGCGCCGTGTCGATGTGCCGGTAGCCGGCCTCCAGCGCCGCCAGCGTCGTCTCGCGGGTGTCCTCCGGCGGGATCTGGAAGGTGCCGAAGCCGAGCTGCGGGATCTGCACGGCGTTGTTGAGGGTGATGGCGGGTACTGCGGTCACGGGAACTCCTGTAGTCGCGGTTTCAAGAGGCATAGGGGTGTGGCGGGGGCAGGGCTCGGTGGGGCAGGACTCGGTGGGGTGGGGTTCGGCGGGGCGGGGCCCGGTGGGATGGGGCTCGGTGAGGTGGGGCCGGTCAGCCCGCGATGCCGCTCAGCTCCGCGTCCGGCGGCAGGATCCGTACCAGCTTGCGGTTCACGAATTCCTGCATGCCGAGCTTCGAGAGCTCGCGTCCGTAGCCGGAGCGCTTGATGCCGCCGAACGGCAGGTCGGGCTGGGTCGAGGTGGGGTGGTTCACCCAGACCATGCCGGTCTCGACGCGCTCCGCCACCCTGCGGCCCCGCTCCACGTCGGCGCAGAACACGGAGCCGCCGAGCCCGTACTGGCTGTCGTTGGCCAGCGCGATGGCCTCGTCCTCGTCGGCGACGCGGTAGACCACCGCGACCGGCCCGAAGAGCTCTTCGGCGTAGGCGCGCATGCCCGGCTTGACGCCGGTGATGATCGTGGGTTCGACGAAGGCGCCCGGCCGGTCGATCCGGTGGCCGCCGGTGACGAGTTCCGCGCCCTGGTCGACCGTCTCGCGGATCTGGTCGGCCAGGTCGGAGGCCGCCTGCTCCGAGGAGAGCGGCCCGACGGTGGTCGCCTCGTCGGAGGGGTCTCCGGGCCGCAGCTCCTCGAACCCGCGGCGCAGCCCGTCCACGAAGTCGTCGTACACGTCCTCCAGCACGATGAACCGCTTCGAGGCCACGCAGCTCTGGCCGGTGTTCGCCATGCGGCCCGCCACGGCGGCCCCGACCGTGCGCTCCAGGTTCTCGCCGTCGAGGACGATGAACACGTCGCTGCCGCCGAGCTCCAGCAGACTGGGCTTGAGGTTCCGCCCGGCGCGCTCGGCCACCTGGGCGCCCGCTCCCTCGCTGCCGGTCAGGGAGGCTCCGCGCACGACCGGGCTGTCGATGATGCGCGAGATCTCGTCGTGGCTGACGAACAGGTTCGTGTAGACGCCCGCGGGGGCCTGTGCGTCGCGGAACAGCGACTCCAGCGCCAGCGCCGACTGCGGGCAGATGCCGGCGTGCTTGACCAGCACCGTGTTGCCCAGCACCAGATTGGGGCCCGCGAAACGGACCACCTGGTAGAGCGGGAAGTTCCACGGCATGACGCCCAGCAGGACACCGAGGGGCTCGTTGACGAGGTACGCCTCCCCCTCGTCCACGTCGAGCGGTTCGGCCGCGGCGAAGTCCGGCCCGTGCTGCGCGTAGTACCCGAGGATCGACGCGGCGAGATCGACCTCACCGCGCGCCTCGGAGATCAGCTTCCCCATCTCCAGGGTGATGAGCTGGGCCAGTTCTTCCTTGCGTTCCTTCATCAGCTCGCCCGCACGGCCGACGACGGCGGCGCGCTCCGCGATCGGCCGCCCCCGCCATGCGTGGAACGCCTGGTCGGCCGTCTCAAGCGCCGCATCGACCTGTCCGCCCTCGATGGCCGGGAACTCCTTGAGGGTCTCCCCGGTGGCCGGGTTCACGGTCGCGAACGAGCTCTTGTGCTGGCCTGACATGAAATCTCCAGAACGACGAGGAAGGGCGGGCCCGGGCGGAACCTCGCGTTCCGCCCTGGTGCCGGGTACCCGACACGAGAATGCGAAACAGTTCATATGAGCTAAAAGGGTGCGCCGGGTGTGGCGGGCCCGTTTCCCTAGGCGTCCTGCCTACTCGTCGTCCCTACGCGTCCTGCCTTCTCGTCTTCGCTACGCGTCCCGCGCGCGCAACAGCCAGCCGCCCGCGGTCATCGCGCCGGCCGCCCACAGGGCCAGGACGCCCAGGCCCTGCCAGGGGCCTATCGGCAGGTCGTCGACGCGCACGGTCGTCTGGACGGCGAGGCCGGCCGTCATCGGCGCGATCTGCTGGAGGTGGCGCTGCCAGTCCGGATCGGCGACCGCCTGGGCCAGTACCGGGAAGACGAACAGCAGGGCGAGGACGATCCCGACGGCGGTCGCCGAGTTCCGCACGACCAGGGCGACGCCCAGGCTGAGCAGGCCGATCAGCACGAGGTAGAGGACCGAACCCACGGCGGCCCGCAGCGTCGCCCCGTCGGCCGACGAAAGGGCCGTGAAGCCGTGTTCCTCCGTGAAGCCGCGCCCTGGCTGCACGAGGCCGGCGACCAGCAGGGAGCCGAGGACGGAGACCGTTCCCGCCACCAGCAGCACCGCGGTGAGCACGGCGGACTTCGAGCAGAGGACCGTCAGGCGGCGCGGCACCGCGGTGAGCGTCGTCCGCATCATGCCGGTGCTGTACTCGTCGCCGACCGTCAGCACCGCGACGATCGCGACGACGACCTGGCCGACCAGTACGCCGGAGAGGCCGAGCCGCGCCGGGTCCCCGCCGCAGCCGGTGGCGTCGCACCTGGAGGTCATGGTCACCGCGGCACCGACCGCGAGGGTCAGCACGACCATGCCGAGCGTCAGCAAGCCGTTGCTCGCGTCGGTCCGCAGCTTCGTCCATTCGGCGTGTCCGGCGGCTTTCACGCGTCCCTCCGGCGGAGCAGGACCACGGCGGCGGCGAACGAGGCAGCCGTATAGGCGCACAGGACGGCGAGGCCGGTCCAGGGGGCCAGCGGGAAGTACCCGGCCGAGGGCGCGTAGACGGTGACGACCTGGTCGTAGCGCTCGACGCTCTGCTGGATGGCGAAGCCGGCGGCGGGAGTGACCCTCAGCAGCCACCGCGAGGCCCCGTCGGGCAGTACGGACGCGGTCGCGAGGAGGTAGGGCAGCACCACGCCGACGACGACCACGGTGACGGCCACGACACCGCGCCGCAGGATGGCGCCGACGGCGAGGGCGAGGACGCTCGCGGCGGCGAGCAGCAGGCCCGTCCCGACGACGACCCGCAGTCCGGTGGCCGTCGGTACCGTCAGGACGGGGAAGCCGCCTGCCTCCGACCGCTGTCTCCCGAGGGGGACCATGACCGCCGCGGAGACCACGCCGACGAGGAAGGCCACGGAGCCGACCACCAGGCCCTTCGCCACCAGGACGCGGCCCCGGCGCGGGCCGGCCGCCAGGGTCAGGGCGATCAGGCCCCGCCGGTACTCGACGGTGATGCAGCCCGCGCCCACGACGACCATGATGATCAGTCCGGCGAACGCGCCGACGAGGAAGTTCTCGATGGTCCGTACGCCGCTGGTGGCGGGGCCGCCGACGACGGGCGCGATGTCGCCCGCGCCGGTCACCTCGAAGCCGCCGCCGGAGGGGGTGGCTCCGCCCCGGGTGTCCCGGCTGTAGCTCGCGGAGGTGCCGGCGTCCCTGCCGACCTGATCGCTCGCCCAGGCGCCGCCGGTCCACCGGCCGCCCAGCGTGACCTGGTCGAAGGTGCCGGTGGCGACGGCCGGGGCGAAGCCCGTTCCGGTGCCGGTCTCCTCCTCGACGGACGGCGAGGTCACGAACAGTCCGACCTCCGGTGTCGCCGAGAGGCCGGACAGGTCCGCTCGGCCCACCTCGGTCCACCGTGAACCGTCGGCCGACTGGTAGCCGGTGAGCGTGTCGCCGGTGCGCCGCAGGCGCAGCCACCGCGGCGCCTCCTCGGAGACCGCCCCGGTCGTCCCGGTCGTCCCGGCGATGTCGTGCGTGTAGTCGTACTGCATCCGCACGCCATGGCTGCCCGTGACCATCATCGCCGCGTACGACGACCCCTGGTCGAGGCTGTCCTTCACGATGACCCCGGCCTTCGCCCACGGTGCGAGGCCGCTCGTGCCGTCGTCCGGGTTCGTCGGGACGACGCCGGCCAGTGAGGACACCGAGACGGTGATGCTGCCGTCGCCGCGGAGCTTCTGGTGGACGAAGTAGAAGCTGTCGTTGACCGCCTGACCGCCGGGGCCGACGGGCAGCGCGGAACTGCCGTTCGCAGCGGACCTGTTGTCGGCCGCCGTGGCGAGCAGGCCCACCAGGCAGATGACCAGCACCGCGCCGACCGCGCTCCACACCCAGCCCCGTACCGTACGGAACTTGGTCCACTCCGCGTGCAGGACCCGTCCGAAGCCGCCCCGGCCCGGCCGTGCGGTCGTGCGGGGCGGTGCCGACGTGGCGGTCATCGGCCGGCCTCCTCGGGAACGGCACCGCGGTACTGCACGGCGTCCCGGGTCAGCTCCATGTACGCCTCCTCCAGCGAGGCGCGGTGCTCGGAGATCTCCGAGAACGGCACCACGTTCTGGCTGAGGAGCGACACCACGTTCTCCGGGGGCAGCCCCGTCACACTGATCGTGTCGGCCCCGGTGGAGCTCACGGTGGCGCCCGAGCGGGCCAGCAGCGTCATGGCCCGGGCGAGCGCGGACGTCCGCAGGGTCACCCTGCCCCGGGACATCGACGCCAGCAGTTCACGCACGCTCATGTCGGCGACGACCTTGCCGCGTCCGACGACCACCACATGGTCGGCGATGTCCTGCAGCTCGCCCATCAGATGGCTGGAGACCAGCACGGCCCTCCCCTGTCCGGCCAGTGAGGCGAGAAGGCCGCGCATCCACCTGATTCCTTCGGGGTCCAGGCCGTTGAAGGGCTCGTCGAGCATGACCACCGGGGGATCGCCGAGGAGGGCTGCCGCGATGCCGAGGCGCTGCCTCATACCCAGGGAGAAGCCGCCCGCCCTGCGCCGGGCCGCGTCCTGGAGACCGACCTGACGGATCACCTCGTCGACCCGTCCGGCGCCCAGCCCCTGGGAGTGGGCCAGCCACAGCAGATGGTGGCGGGCGGTACGGCTCGGCTGCACGGCCGCGGCGTCCAGCAGCGCCCCGATGTGGGTGAGCGGGGTCCGCAGGACCTGGTAGCGGCGCCCGCCGACCAGTGCGGTTCCCTCGTCGGGGCGGTCCAGGCCGAGGATGACGCGCATGGTCGTGGACTTGCCGGCGCCGTTCGGCCCGACGAAGCCGGTGACCTGGCCCGGCCTGACGTCGAACGTCATCCCGTCCAGCGCCCGGGTGCTTCCGAAGTGCTTGTGCACGTCCCGGACTTCGATCCTCGCGTCCGACCCGTCGATCGCTTTCTCCATGTCCGCAGACTAGGGAGGAGGGGGTGGCCGGGTCGTCACGGCCAGGAGCCATGTTCCGCCTCACTCACAGGAGCCAGTACGCGGTCGGTCCGTCCCCCACGGGAGGGACGGACCGGGTGGGACGGAACAGGTGGGGCGGACCGGGTGGGACGGACCGGGTGCTGTCCGAGGATGGCGGCTGACGTGCGAACGCCGGTCACGCCGCTGCGGCGCGGGTCACGCTATTGCGGCCTGCGGGTGCCGGGCACCACAAGTCCCGTCTCGTACGCGGCGATCACGGCCTGCGTGCGGTCACGCAGCGCGAGCTTCCCGAGGATACGGCTGACGTGTGTCTTCACCGTCTCCTCGCCGACGACCAGCCTGGCGCCGATCTCCGGGTTGGAGAGGCCCTCGGCGACGAGCAGGAGGACCTCTCGCTCGCGTGCGGTGAGCGCCTTCATGCCGGGCGGCGGTGTGGTGTCGGGTCTGGCGGGCATCAGCGCGAACTCGCTGATGAGCCTGCGGGTGATGCCGGGCGCGAGCAGCGCGTCCCCGGCGGCGACGACACGTACGGCGTCGAAGAGCCGTTCCGCGGTCACCTCCTTGAGGAGGAAGCCGCTGGCTCCGGCGCGCAGCGCGTCGTACACGTACTCGTCGAGGTCGAAGGTCGTCAGGATCAGGACGCGCGGTGCGTCGACGCCGTCGGGCGAGGAGCCCACGAGCTGTCGGGTGGCCTCGATGCCGTCCATCTCGGGCATGCGGATGTCCATGAGGACCACGTCCGGGGAGACCTCGTGGCAGACCCGTACCGCTTCCGCCCCGGAGGACGCGGTCCGTACGACGGTGAAGTCGGCCTGGCTGTCGAGCAGCGCGGCGAAACCGGTGCGGACCACGACGTGGTCGTCGGCGACGACGACCCGGATCGGCGAGGACGGGCTGGTCATGAGATCTCTTCCGTCATGGGGGCTCTGGCATCGCGAGGACTCCGGCATCGCGGGGGCTCTGGTGTCATCGGGGTTCCGGTGCCTTGACGGGGAAGCGTGCCTCGACGACGAAACCGGTGCCGCCGAACCCCGGGCCGGTGTGGACGTCGCCGCCGACCGCGGACGCGCGTTCGCGCATGCCGAGCAGGCCGTGTCCGCCGGCGGGCCGGTCGCGCGGCGGTCCCGGGCCGTTGTCACGGACGCGCAGGTGCAGCGCTTCGTCGGCGTAGACGAGTTCCACGTCGACGGCGGCGCCGGCGGCGTGCTTGCGGGCGTTGGTGAGGGATTCCTGGACGATGCGGTAGGCGGCGAGTTCGATGCCGGGGTCCAGTGCGCTCGGTGAGCCGCTGAGGATGAGGCGGATGGATGCGGCGGACGCCTTGCGTGCCTCTTCGAGCAGTTCGTGGAGCTGTGCCAGGTCGGGTTGCGGCCTGCGGTCGCCGCCGGTGACGGACCCGGTGTCCTCGCGGAGCACACCGAGCAGCCGGCGCATCTCGTTCAGGGCGGCGCGAGCGGTGTCCCCGATGCCGAGCAGTCGTTCGGCGCCCTCGGCGGGCATGCCCGGGGTGGCTATTCGGGCCGTCTCGGCCTGTACGGCGATCATGGAGATGTGGTGACCGACGACGTCGTGCAACTCCCTGACGATGCGCACGCGTTCGCCCCGTGCGGCGTTCTCCCACCGCGTGCCGTCCATGACCTCGCGGATGGCGCTGTGCCGCCGGTTCTGCTCGTGGGAACGGGCGGCCAGTCCGGCGAAGGCGGCCAGCGGGGCCAGTGCCGCGACGAGTACGACCCGTACGCGCTGGCCGGTGTCGTCGGGGCCGGTGAGGGCCAGGACGAGGAAGGGCGTGCCGAGGAGTGCCGCGGGCAGGACGGAGCCGCCGCGGCCGAGCCGGTACTGGGCGACGAGCTGGGCGGCCAGGCCCGCCACGGTCAGCGTCCCGAAGATCAGCAGCGAGCCGATGCTCGCCGTGGTGACGGTGACCCCGGCCGCCAGGGGGCGCAGAAAGGCGAGCGGCAGGGCGGTCGACAGGCACAACAGCCCGACCACCATGGCGAACTGCACGCCCGTGACGCTGCCGTGCGGGTCGGCCCGCGCGGTGGCGTCGGCGAACAGCCGGGGTACCGACCCGTGGGCGCCGACGAACTCGGCGAGCGATTCCAGGACGGCGGCCGACCCGAGCAGGGCCCCGAACAGCACACCCACGTGCGGGAGTTCGGACACTCGCCGTCGCGTCGCGATCCAGGTGTCACGCCAAGCCGTCGCACGGGGCACGCCGGTCAGTATGGCAGTCGGGACTCTTCGGGATCATCCCTCCAGCGGGCGATGACGTCGTCCCCCGCGCGAGGGACGACGCCGTCAGCGACGGGGGGCGGGGACCCGCCGACCGATCGGGCGCGCACCCCCGCCGGACCGTCCCGGGGCCGCCCGAGCCCGCGCACGCACCTCTCATGAACCCCTCGCGCACCCCTCGCGCCCCGGCTGTAACATGAATGTGATCTGGGGCGAAAGGACATCGATGCACGCCGGGGACGAGGCCAACTCTCTTGAGACGGCGACGAAGCAGTTCACCGCGGCGCGCCCTCAGCTCTTCGGAGTCGCCTACCGCATGCTCGGCAGCGCCGCGGAGGCCGAGGACGTCCTCCAGGAGACGTGGGTCCGGTGGCAGAACGCCGACCGCACGAACATCGTCGAGCCGACCGCCTTCCTGACCACCGTGGCCACCCGTCTCGCGATCAACACGGCCCAGTCCGCCCGCGTACGCCGCGAGACGTACATCGGGCCCTGGCTCCCCGAGCCGGTCGACACCAGCCTCGACCCGCACCTGGGCGCGGAACGCGCCGAGGCGGTCGAGCTGGCGGTCCTCCATCTCCTGGAGAAGCTGAACCCGGTGGAGCGGGCCGCCTACGTCCTGCGGGAGGCGTTCGACTACCCCTACCGGCAGGTCGCGGACATCCTGGAGACGAGTGAGGCCAACACCCGCCAGCTGGTGAGCCGGGCGCGCAAGCACCTGGCCACCGAGCGGAAGGAACGGGTCAGCCCCAGCGAGCACCGGAGGCTGCTGACGGTGTTCCTGACCGCGGCGCAGACAGGCGATCTGAAGTCGCTCGAAGACGTCCTCGCGGCGGACGTCGTCAGCTACTCCGACGGCGGAGGGGTGCGCGGCGCCTCGCGGATCGCGGTGGTCGGACGCCTGCACGTCTCCCGGTACCTCGCCGCCTTCGCGCCGCGTTTCTGGCCGCAGTCGGACGTCAGCTGGGTCGAGGCCAACGGCCGCCCGGCCGTCGTCGTGCGGTCCGGCGGACACGCCGTGGCCCTGCTGTCGGTGGACGTGTCGGCGGAGGGCATCGACCGGATCATGTGGGTCATGGCCCCGGACAAACTCCTGCCGTACGTGGCGTCGCTGGACGACCGGGCGGACGGCCAGGCGGACGACCCGACGGACGGCTGAGCGGACACCGCCCAGCGCCGCCGCCCGCCGGGGCTCCACCGGTTCAGCGCCGGCTTCGTACCAGCAGGTACAGGAAGTACGGCGTACCGATCACGGCCGTCATCAGGCCCGCGCCCAGCTGGGCGGGGGCGATGACCGTGCGGCCGAGGAGGTCGGCCGTGCAGACGAGCGCGGCGCCCAGCAGGACGGACACCGGCACCACCCGCACATGCCGTCGGCCCACGAGGGCGCGGGCCGCGTGCGGTGCCACCAGGCCCACGAAACCGATGGTGCCGGCCGAGGCGACGGCGGTCGCGCTGAGCAGGACACCCACCGCCAGGAAGCCGAGCCTGGCCCGGGACAGCGGCAGGCCGAGGAGGCGCGGGGTGTCCTCGTCGAGGGAGACGAGGTCGAGTTCGGTGCGCCGGGCGAAGGCGACGACGAGGCCCAGCACCAGCACGAGTGCGACGGGCAGCACGTCCGGCAGGGTCCGGCCGTACGTCGAACCGGACAGCCAGGTCAGCGCCTTCGTGGCGTTGAACGGGTCCGTGAGCACGATCAGCAGACTGATCAGCGCCGCGGTACCGGCGGCGACGCCGATGCCGACGAGGACCAGCCTGTTCTGCTGGTAGCCGCCACGGGCGGCGAGCCCGAAGACGACGACGGAGGTCACCGCGGCGCCCGCGAATGCGGCACCCGCGACCCCCCAGGTACCGGCGACGGGCGCGGTCGTGACGAGGAGCACGGCGCCCAGCGCGGCGCCACCTGACACGCCCAGGACGCCCGGTTCCGCGAGCGGGTTGCGGGTCACGGCCTGGACGAGCGTGCCGGCCAGGGCGAGCGCCGCGCCCGCGCACAGAGCCGCGAGCACGCGGGGGACACGGGTTTCGAGGATGAAGGACACGCCTCGGCCGGCCCGGCCCTGCGCCCAGTTCGCGAGGTCGCCGAGCAGGAGTTTGCTGTCGCCGAGCAGGGCGCCGGCGATCGTGACACCGACGACGACGGCGACGAGACCGGCCAGGGTCACCAGGAACGCGGTCCGGCCGGGGATGCGTATCCGGTCCGGGGCCTCGGCTCCGGAGGTGTCCCGCAGCCGCAGGGCCATCGCCACCAGGAACACGGCGCCGACCAGGCTGGTGACGACGCCGGTGGGCACGGCGACCGCCCGGTCCGAGGGGACGAGGGCCCGGAGCAGCACGTCCGAGCCGAGGACCAGCACCGCGCCGACGAGTCCCGCCACCGGCAGGGTCGTGCGGGCGCGGGCGAAGCCCCTGAGCCTGCGGGCGAGCGGACGCACCAGGGCCGGTGCGCACAGGCCGACGAAGCCGATGGGTCCGGCGAGTGTGACCGCCGCCGCGGACAGCAGCGAGGCCAGGACGACCACCGTGACGCGGGTGGCGCGGACCGGGACGCCGAGGCCGCGCGCGGCGTCGTCGCCGAGGGCGAGCGCGTCGACGCGGCGTGCCACCAGCAGGAGCCCGGCGATCCCGAGCAGGGCGATGGGCAGCATCTGGAGGACGCCGTCGAAGCCGTTCTGGCTGATGCTGCCCTGGTTCCACTGGTAGAGGCCCTCGGTCTGCTCCGGGAACAGCAGGAGGAGGCCCTCCGTCACGGAGTTCAGGCCCAGGGCCAGCGCGGTACCGGCGAGGACCAGTCGTACGGTGCCCGTGCCGAGGCCGGACAGGGCGAGTACGACGGCCGCGGCGAGGAGTCCGCCGGCGAAGGCGATGCCGGAGGACGCGAGCAGCGGCAGTGAGACGCCGGTGGCGCCGACCAGGCCGAGCGCCAGATACGAACCGGCGTTCACCGCGAGGGTGTCGGGTGAGGCGAGGACGTTGCGGCTGACGGCCTGCAGTACGGCGCCCGCCACGCCCAGGATGACGCCGACCAGGATGCCGGCGGCCATCCGCGGCAGCCGGGAGGCGATCACCACGGACGCGTCGGCCCCTTCGCCCTGCCCGATCAGGGCCTTGAACACCTCGGCCGGTCCGACGGCGGCGGTGCCCTGGGTGATGTCGACGATCCCGAGGGCGACGACCAGGAGGACGAGGGCGGCCGTCACCGCGACCGCGCCCGCCCAGGACGTGGCCGTCGGCGGGCGGGTGACGGGGGAGGTTGCGGTGACGGCCATGGCTCCGTTGCTTCTGCTTCGCCTGCTGGTGTCTCTGTTGCTACTTCGTCAGCGCGGCGACGAGAGCGTCGATGTACGCCGACATCGAGCCGGGGCCGCCGAACATCCAGATGCCGTCGTCCAGCCGGTGCACGTCACCGGACTTCACGAACGGCAGGGACTTCCACACGGCGTTCTTCGCGAGCACGCCGGTGAACGGGGTGGCGGTCTTGTCGTCGTCGTTGCCGATGTAGGCGAACTGCGTGTCCTTCGGCAGGTCGGTCAGGCCTTCGACGTCGGTGGAGCCGAGACCGTAGGCCGCGTCTCCCTTGACCTTCCACGCGTTCTTCAGGCCGAGGCGCTTGTTGACGGACCCAATGAGGGAACCGTCGGTGTACGGGCGCAGGGTGACCTGGTTGGAGGTGACGTAGCCGTCGGCGAAGGCGATGTCCGTGCCCGCGAGGCCGGCGTCGGCGAGGGCCTTCTTGCCCTCGGTGAGCTTGGCCTCGAAGTCCTTGCGGGCCGTCTCCGCCTGGTCGGTGGTGCCGGTGGCCTTGGCGATCAGGTCGAGGTTCGTCAGCATCCGACCGATCTGGTCGGAGCCGTCGGCCGACTTGATCTCCAGCACCGGGGCGACCTCGCGCAGCTGCTTCACGGCCGCGGGCGCCAGGTCGGAGGAGGCCAGGATGAGGTCGGGCGCGAGGGCGGCGACGGTGTCCATGCTGGGCTCGCCGCGCGTGCCGATGTCCTTCGGCTCGTTCTTCAGCGGGACGGCGGAGTCCCAGGTGTTGTAGCCCTTGACGTCGGAGACGCCGACCGGGTCGACGCCGAGCGTGACGAGGCTCTCGACCTCGTTCCACTCGGTGGCGACGACCTTGGTGGCCGGGCCGTCGAGCGTGAGCTTCTTGCCGGAGCCGTCGGTGAGGGTGATGGCCTCGGACGTCTTCTTCTCGGTCTTGTCGGCGGCAGGCTCGGTGGTGCCGCAGGCGGCGAGGGTGAGCGCCGCGGCGGTGGTGGCGGCCGCGGTGAGCAGGAGGCGTCTCATGAGGTGGTGCCAAGCCTTTCGGTTCGAGTGCGGCGGGTGTGCCGGGTGTGGTGTCGGCCGATCGGGCGGGTGCGCAGCCGGCCGGTGAGGGGGTCGTGGTCCACGTCGATGCGGATGCCGTAGACGGCGGTGAGGCGTTCGGGGGTGAGGACGTCCTCGGGCAGGCCGTCGGCGACGACGCGGCCCGCTTCGAGCAGGGTGATCCGGTCGGCGATGGCCGCCGCCTGGTCGAGGTCGTGCAGGACGACTCCGACGGCGATGCCGTGGTCGTCCGCCAGGTCACGGACGAGGTCGAGGAGTTCGACCTGGTAGCGCAGGTCGAGGTAGGTCGTCGGCTCGTCGAGCAGCAGTACGCCGGTCTCCTGGGCCAGGCAGCTCGCGAGCCACACGCGCTGCAGCTGGCCGCCGGAGAGGTGGTCGGCGCCGCGCCCGGCGAGGTCCGTGACGCCGGTCAGCGCGAGCGCGCGGTCGATCGCGGCGGACGCGTCCGGGTCGGGCCGGCCGAAGCGGCCCCGGTAGGGGTAGCGGCCGAACTCGACGACGTCCCGCACGGTCAGTCCGCCGGGGGTGGGGCGGCCCTGGGTCAACAGGGCGACGTGCCGTGAGAACTCACGGGCGCTCAGGGCGAGGCCGTCGGTCCCGGTGTCGATCCTGAGCGTGGCGCGGCGGGCTCGCTGCAGACGGGCGATCGTCCGCAGGAGCGTCGACTTGCCGCTGCCGTTGGGGCCGACCAGGACGGTCACCTCACCGGGCCGCAGGGCGACCGCCGCGTCGTGCACGACGTCGACGCCGTCGTACGCGACGGTCACGCTCGTGGCCGACAGTTGGTGACCGCGAAGACGCGGGGTGTCGGCTGTTTCTTCACCAGATCTCACCGGACAAAGGTTAGCCTACCCTTATTTGTGTGGGGCAGGGGGTGCCGCACACAGGTTCGACCGGCGCTTCGACGACCCTTCGACCAGCGAGCCGACCTGCCGGTCGGTCGACCTGCCGGTCAGTCGATGGGTCGGTCAGTCGGTCGGCCAGGACTCCGGGTTCCACACGCCCGAGCGCCGCAGCGACGCCGGGCAGTGCAGATAGATCTCGTCGATCTCCAGGACCAGGGCCAGCGCGGGACGCTGCCCCTTCACCGTCATCGCGTCGAAGAACGGGGCGTCGGAGAGGATGCGGGCGCGGCCGTTGACCCGCAGGACCTCTTTGCTGCCGGGTATCAGGTAGAGCAGACCGGCGTGCGGGTTGTCGAGGATGTTGTGGAAGCTGTCGCCCCGCCGGTTCCCGGGCCGGTCGGGCAGGGCGAGCGTGCCGGAGTCGAGGACGTGCGTGAAGCCGGGGGCGTCCCCGCGCGGGGAGACGTCGCAGTTGCCGTGCGAGTCGGAGGTGGCCAGCAGACAGAAGGGCGAGCGGGCGATGATGTCCCGGTCCTGGTCGGCGAGCCGGTCGTGGACCTTCTCGATCACGATGGGCCAGGGTTCGCCGAGCAGCTCGCGCAGCTCGGCGCTCGACCCCAGTTCGACCCAGCCTTCCCGGCCCTCTTCCCGGCCCTCCCCGGTCACGGTGTCCGGCCCTGTTCCGGCGGTGTCGATCGTGTGCGGCAAGGCCGACTCCAAACATGCGTGCATCCGGCGGGTACAAGTAGTTGCACGCAGAACATTATCTGACGTCGTTAGGCATGCCTTACCTGAGTGACGCCCGGGGCAGCCGCGACGACACGGTCCCGTTCCGCCCGTGTGAAGTGCCCCTCGGACAGCCAGAGGTCGGCCAGAACGCCCACCGCCCGGACGAAATCACCGGAGGCCGCGAAGGGCGCCCGGCCCCAGAGGACGTCGAGGAAGGTCAGCCCGTCAGCGCGGGCGCGGTTGGGTACGCCGGAGTCGGTCGCCCCGAACACGACGACGGGTTCGGCCCGCCTGAAGTAGGCGTGGTAGCGGGCGTCGTCCGCGAGGTGGAACGGCGCCAGGGTCAGACCGTGGGTGGTGAAGTGCGAGGGGCGGCCCTCGGGATCGATCGCGTCGGCGAGATCGCCCCGGAGCGTGAAGTCCTTGTAGAAGGAGAACGAGCGGAATCCCGTCGCCTGGCTCCGCGCGGCCAGCAGGACCGGCCCGTGGAACAGCGACTGGACGGCGGGATCGTCCAGGGCTCTCTCGATGCGCAGCCGGTAGGGCGCCAGGACACCGACCCGGTCGCCGCGCCGCCAGTTCCTGGTCAGGGTGAGATAGCTGCCGGGCACGGCCTCGGCTCGCTGCGGCACCCCGTTGACCGTGACGCTGAAGCCTCCCGTGGCCCAGGACGGCACCCGCAGTCTCAGATCGAACGTGCCACCGCCCTCGCGGAGGATCAGGGTGCGGACGCCCTCCGCCGGATAGTCGCTGGTCTGCTCGACGACGAGCCCCTTCTCGGGCCACCGCAGGGTCGAGGCGAGGTAGAGGTTGACGTACAGCGCGTTGCCGTCGGCGGAGCGGAAGTACACCGAGTCCTGGTACTTGGTGTGGTTCTCCATGCCGGTACCGCCGCAGCAGGTGCCGATATTGCCGTACTCGCGCACGACTCCGGGCCCCATGCCGACGAAGTAGGTGACCTCCGGACTGCTTGTGCTCGGCGCGCCGCCCGCGTCCCGGCGGGAGGCGAGGATGTGGTTGGTCAGGCCGCGCTCGTAGTGGTCCATGTACACGGGGTCGGGCGTGTGGAAGAAGAGCTGCCTGCTCAGCTTGAGCATGTTGTACGTGGCGCAGGTCTCCGCGTTCTTGTCGTCGAGGGTCGCCGCGATCGCGCCCCGGGCCCGGAACATCTCGCCCTGTCCCGTACCGCCCAGGCTGTACGTCCGGGACTCGGTGACCATGTCCCAGAAGTTCCGGGCCGCGGCGGCGTACCGCTCCTCCCCCGTGTGGTCGTACAGCCGCAGATAGCCGGTGAACTGCGGGATGTGCTGGTTGGCGTGTCTGCCCTCCAGGATGTCGCGGTCCTCTGCGCAGGCGTCGAGCAGCGCGGTGTTGTCGAAGCAGCGGGCGGCGGCGAGGTGTTCGGGCCGTCCGGTGAGGGCGTGCAGGTCCGCAAGGACCTCGTTCATCCCGCCGTACTCGCCCGCGATGTAGATCGACCACATGCGCTCCAGCTGCGCCTTAGGCAGGGCGCCGAGGCGGCTGTGCACCCAGTCGCCCATCCCCGAGGCGAGCGTGAGGGCCTGCGCGTTCCCGCCGAGGGTGTACGCGTCCAGGAGCCCCCGCATGATCTTGTGACAGGTGTAGTACGGCGCCCAGATGGTGGGGTACGTCGTGTAGCTCTCCAGCAGGACGAACTGCGTCTCCGGGTACGCCGCCAGGTAGCCGGGGTGGCTCGGTCTCGGGGAGCCGTGATCGGCCAGGGCCTGCCGGCACTCGCCCAACGCGCCGACCAGATGGTCGAGTTTGGCCTTGAGCGCCGCCTCGCGGGTGTCGGCGTACGCCTGGGCGACGAGCGTGAGGAAGTGGCCGCCGTAGTGCCCGCGCAGATTGCCGTCGGCGGTCTCCCAGCCGCCGGGCGGGCGGGCCCCGCGGGTGTCGAGTCCGGCGTTGGCCCGGAAGACGGCCAGGATACGGTCGGCGGGGTAGGCCCTGGCGTAGTCGAGCATCAGATCGCGCTTGCGGCGGAACACGCCGTCGCCGAGGGCGACTTGGCCCAGGGGAAACGGCTGTACCGGCAGCGCGGGCGCGGCGGCCGTGGCGGTCCGGCCGGGGGCCGTACCCGCCGTTCCCGCGATGCCCGGCGCGTCCGGGGCCGCGCCGGTCGCGGCATGCGCGGGCGCTGTGGCCTGCGCGAGGGGGACGGCGGCGGCCGTCCCGGCGGCGAGCCTCAACAGGCCGCGGCGTGTGGGGGGTCGGGACATGCTCGGTCTCCGATCATCGGTCGTCCGCGGGCAGCCACACCCGCATCGTCGAGGGGCCCCGGTTCGCCCAGGAGTGGTACGGGACCAGGGTGATCTCCGCCCGGTCGGCCTCGGGCGTGGCGGTGGGGGCGTCGAGCGGCCGGTAGGGCCAGGGCTCGTCGCGTCGCGCGTCGTACGCGGTGGACCGTGGGTCGTACGGGGTGAGCCGGCCGTCGACCACGACGGTGTCCCCCGCCGGGTCCGGCCCGTCGCGCGGGTCGACCGCCGGGTCCACCCGGATCGCGTCGACGTCGAGGCCGCCGGGCAGGTCCACGGACTCGGCGCAGTACACCCGCGGCCCGCGCTGGACGGCCACGGCGCCGCGCACCGCGTCGACGCGCGGATCGGCGTCGATCCAGCGCGGCCGTACGGGCAGTTCGAGCCGTATCTCGTCGCCCGGCCGGAAGATCCCGGTGACCTCGGCCGTGCCCGGGGCGACCGTGCGGCGGGTGCCGTCCGGTTCGGTCAGCCATGCCGTGGCGCCCGCCGTCCACGCGGGGACGCGCAGCGACACGGTCCACGGGCGGTCCGACGGCGACCGGTCCACGCGCACGACCACGGTCCCGTCGGCCGGGTAGTCGGTGCGGATCCGCAGGGCGACATAGTGGCCGGGGGTGAGGAAGGTGGCGATCCGCGCGTCGGCGTACTGGTGCAGCTGGATGCCGTGGTCGTCCGCCGTGGCCAGGTGCGCGGGCAGCTGGGCCAGGGTCCGTGCCACGTTGGTGGGGCAGCAGGACACCGCGAACCAGGGCGCGCGCAGACCGGGATCGGCGCCCGGACTCACCGTGTCGGCGGCGGGCACGGCGCTCCGGTGACGGCGGTGCAGCGTGTTGGCGTAGAAGAAGGCCCGGCCGTGTTCCGCCGGTGAGGTCGCGACCACGTTGAACAGGGTCCGTTCCGCGAGGTCGGCGAAGCGCGGTTCTCCGGTGGCGAGGAGCAGCCGCCAGCTGAGCTGTACGGAGGCGACGCCCGCGCAGGTCTCCGAGTAGGCGCGGTCCGGCGGGAGGACGAAGTCGTCGCCGAAGGACTCGTCCCGGTGGTGGGAGCCCATGCCGCCGGTGAGATAGGTGCGCCGGGCGACCCCGGCCTCCCACTGCCGTACGACGGCGGCGAGCAGTTCCTCGTCGCCGGTCTCCACCGCCACGTCGACGGCGCCGGCCGCGAGGTAGAGGGCGCGTACGGCGTGACCGCGCAGCGCCCGCGCCTCTCGTACGGGCAGGTCGTCCTGGTGGTAGACGCGGCCGAACTCGCCGTCGGCGAGCGTGCCGTGGCCGCGGCGGTCGACGAAGAGCGCGGCCTGGGCGAGATAGCGCTCCTCCCCCGTCAGCCGGGCCAGTTCCACCAGGGCCGTCTCGATCAGCGGGTGGCCGCAGACGCGCTCGATGCCGCCCCGGCCGAAGGTCGCGCAGATGTGGTCGGCGGCCCGCCGGGCGACCTTCGTCAGCTCGCCCTCGCTGCCGCCCCGCGCCCTGGCCTGGGCGACGCCCGCCTGGATCAGATGGCCGTAGCAGTACAGCTCGTGGCCCCATTCGAGGTCGCTGTAGCGGGGCTGCTGTCCGGGGCGGCCGAAGGCGGTGTTCAGATAGCCGTCGGGTTCCTGGGCGGCGGCGACGGCCCCGACGAGTGCGGTGGCGTCCACGTCCGGCGTGCTGCCGGCGGCGCTCTGCCAGGCCGTGGCTTCGAGGAGTTTGTAGATCTCGGAGTCGGCGAACTCCCTTCCCCGCCGGTTCTGCTGAACCCGTCCCTCGGCGGCGGCGCGGAAGTTTCCGGTCCAGCCGGAGCGTTCCATCCAGTCGTGGCAGTGAGGGAGGCTGACTGTCTCGTTGGTGTGCCTGCGGCGGGCCCAGAAGCCGCCGGTGATGCCGACCTCGTCGAGCCCGAGTGGCCGCAGCCTGCCCCGGGTCGGCGCCACGGGGAGGACGGCCGACGGCGCCGAATTCTCCTTGCCTGCCTTGGTCTCCTCGTTCTCCTTCACCACTTCATGCCTTCGGTTCGTCCCTTCGGTTGTCCGTCGAGTCGAGGTCGGTCAGGGCTTCAGCCCTTGAGTGCGCCCGACATGAAGCCCCGCATGTAGTGCCGTTGCAGCAGCAGGAACAGCAGGAGGCAGGGCACGGCGAGGACCACCACGCCTGCCTCGGTGGCTCCGTAGTCGACGGCGCCCATGCTCTGCTGCCGCAGGTTCGCGACGGCCAGGGGCAGGGGTGCCTTCTCGCTGTCCGAGATCAGGATCAGCGGGGCGATGAAGTCGTTCCAGGCGGCGAGGAACGCGAACAGCCCGACGGTGATCAGCCCCGGCCGCACCGCCGGGAGCAGCACCCGGCGCAGCGCGCCCGCCGTACCGCATCCGTCGACGAACGCCGACTCCTCCAGTTCGCGCGGCACCGCCTCGAAGGAGATCCGCATCATGAAGGTGGCGAACGGCAGTTGGAACATGGCCAGCACCAGGCTCAGTCCGACGAGCGAGTTCTGCAGGTGGAGTCTGCCGAGCAGGACGTAGAGGGGGATGAGGAGGGTGGCGTACGGGACCATGAGGATGGCCAGGGTGAGCAGGAACAGCAGGTTCTTGCCGGGGAAGTCGAAGCGGGCGAAGGCGTATCCGCCCAGCAGGGACACTCCGAGGGTCAGGGCGACGGTCAGCGCGGAGACGACCGTGCTGTTGAGGAGGTAGCGCCACAGGCCCGCGTCGTAGTCGAGCAGGGTGCGGTAGTTGCCGAGCCCGTGGCCGGACTCCTGTGCGGTGCCGGGCTGTCCGCTGACGGAGGCCCAGGCGTTCCACAGCAGGGGGAAGAGGAAGATGACGGCCAGTCCGCCGGCGACGACGAAGTAGGGCGTACGGCCCAGGGCGCGGCTCATGACTCGTCGGCGCGGCGCAGCCCGCGGAACTGGAGGGCGTTGAGCAGGAGCAGGACGGCCAGCACGATGATCGACAGGGCCGCAGCGGTGCCGAGGTTCAGCCGCTGGAAGGCCTCCCGGTAGATCAACTGGACGACGGTGACCGTGCTGTTGTCCGGGCCGCCCTTGGTGAGGATGAAGAACTGGTCGAAGGCCAGCAGGGATCCGGTGACGCAGAGCAGCAGGGTCAGGGCGATGGAGGGCCGCAGCAGCGGCAGGGTGATGCGGCGGAAGATCTGGGCGCGGCTCGCGCCGTCCATACGGGCCGCCTCGTACAGCTCGTGGGGGATGCGCTGGAGGCCGACGAGCAGGATCAGCATGTGGAAGCCGGCGAACTTCCAGACGACGAGGAAGACCGTCGAGAGGAGGGCCGAGGTGGGTGTGCCCAGGAAGGACACCGGGTCGTCGACGAGGCCGAGCCTTTCGAGGATGCGGCTCAGCGGGCCGGTGGTGGGGCTGTACAGGCCCCAGAACAGCAGGGACGCGGAGGCCAGGCCCAGGGCGCCGGGCAGGAAGTACACCGTGCGGAAGAAGCCGGCGCCGGGGCGGGACTCCTGCACGAGGAGGGCGAGAAGGAGGGCCAGGCCGAGGAGGACGACCGTGACGATGACGGTGTAGAGGAGGGTGAAGCGGACGGCGGGCCAGAACAGGGTGCTGTCGGTGGCGTCGGTGTAGTTCTCGGGGGCGTTGACGCCTCGGTCGCCCGCGAGGAGTGGCCAGTCGCTGAGGGACATCTGGCCCACGAGGAGGAGGGGCAGGAGGAAGAAGACGGTGACCAGGACCGCCGTGGGGGTGGCATAGGCGAGGCCCCGTACCGCGCGCGGGCTCAACCCCTGCATGTGGCTCCTTCGGCGTGTGGTGTGGGTGTGCGTGCGTGCGGGGGGAGGACGTGTGGGTGCGGGTGCGTGGGGGCTGGGCGCGCAGTTGCCCGCGCCTCTGGAGGACGGGGCTGCGCCCCTGTCCTCCAAGAGGTCGGCGCTCAGTCCGCGAGTGACGCGCTGACCGCCTCGTTGTCCTTCTTGACCTTCGATTCGTCGCCGAAGACCGCGTCGCGCATCAGGGTCAGCCAGGGGCCGTTGGGGTCGTTGAAGGTCTGGCCGAACTTCAGGGCGTACGGGGTGCGGCCGTCGGCGACGAGCTGGTTGATCGTCACCAGGCGCGGGTCCGCCTCGGAGTACTTGTTGGACGCGAGGTCGGTGCGGGCCACCACGTCCTTGTGGGCGGCGACCACGTCGATCTGCGCCGTGTCGTCCAGGGACCAGGCGAGGAAGTTCCAGGCCTGGTCGGCCGACTTGCTGGTGGCGGAGATGCCGATGGCGTCGCCGCCGACGAAAGTGGATTTGCCGCCGTCTGGTCCGGGGATGGGCGCGACCCCGAGGTCGAGGTCCTTGGGCATCAGTCCCAGGGTGGTCGACGGCATCGGCATGACACCGACCTTTCCCTTCGGGAAGACGCCGGTCCAGGTGGTGCCCGTCTCGTCGCGGGCACCGGGCGCCACGATGTCGTCCTGCACCCAGCCCCGGTAGGCGGCATAGACCTGCTCGGCGGTGGCGGAGTCGAGTGTCGCCGCGGTGCCGTCCTCGTTCAGCACCTCGTCCCCGGCCGCCCAGATCGACGGCCACCAGGTGAAGACGCCGCAGCCGCCGCAGTTGCCGCCGAAGAAGGTGCCGTCGACTCCCCCGCCCAGCTTGTCCACGGCCCGTGCCTGCCGGTCCCATTCGGCCAGGCTGGCGGGCGGCTTCTCGGGGTCCAGCTTCGCCTTGCGGTAGAGGTCCTTGTTGTAGAAGAGGACCGACAGGTCGAGGGTGTGCGGGACGACGTACTTCTTGTCCTCGTACGTACCGGCCTTGATGTGCGACTGGGCGAGGTCGTCGGCGAAGGGCAGGGCGTCGATGCGTTCGGTGAGGTCGGCGAAGAGGCCGCTGGAGGTGTAGTTGGGGACGAACACGACGTCGGAGGCGAACAGGTCGGGCAGGTCCTTGGACCCGGCTGCCGCGCCGACCTTGGCCTGGTAGTCGTCGGTGGGGACGACGGTCAGCTCGACCTTGTTCTCGTGGCTCGCGTTGTACGCCTTGACGAGTGCCTCGCTCTGCGGCCGGGTCGCCGCCCGCGTCCACATCGTGAGGGTGGCCCCGTCGTCGGTGCCCTTGGCGTCCCCGGCCCCGCCACCGCCCCCGTCGTCCGGGCCGTCGTCCCCGGAGCCGCACGCCGTGACCAGGCTCGCGGCGGCCAGCAGCGCGACGGCGACGGTGACGCGCCGGCGACGACGTCCGGGTGGTCCGGTCGTGCTCCCCATAACGATCCCCCTCGTGTGGGTTCTGCGCCGGAAAGAAACCGAAAAGCCTTTCTGAAAGCTAGGACGCGGCTCATCACCCGTCAATCCCCTTGCACGGAGGGGAAGTCCGGGACCAGGTGCGTCCCGGAAGAACATCCTGAAGGCGCCTCGGCCGAAACCCTCTCGCGTACGGTTTACCCACGCGCCGCGAGACAGGAGAACACCCATGGCCCAGGCCACCGACCCCGCTCGTTCGGGGCCCGCCACGCTGAGCGATGTCGCCCGGCTGGCGGGCGTGTCCCTCGCCACCGCCTCCAAAGCGCTCAACGGCCGCGCCCAGGTGCGGGAGGAGACACGGCAGCGGGTGGTCGAGGCGGCTGAGCGGCTGTCGTTCCGGCCCAACCAGCTGGCCCGCGGCCTGCTCGCCGGCCGCACGGGCACCGTCGGCCTGCTCACCAGCGACCTGGAGGGCAGATTCAGCATCCCGATCCTGATGGGCGCCGAGGACGCGTTCGGGGCGGGGGCGGTCGCGGTGTTCCTCTGCGACGCCCGGGGCGACGCGATCCGCGAGCAGCACCATGTCCGCGCGCTGCTCGGCCGCCGGGTCGACGGGCTGATCGTGGTGGGCAGCAGGACCGATCCGCGGCCGTCCCTGGGCAGCGAACTGCCCGTCCCGGTGGTCTACGCGTACGCGCCCTCACAGGACCCGGCGGATCTGTCCATCGTCCCCGACAGTGTGGGCGCCGGCCGGCTCGCGGTGGACCATCTGCTCGCCTGCGGCCGGACGCGGATCGCGCACATCACCGGCGACCCCGGGTATCTCGCGGCGCGGGAGCGGGCCGAGGGAGCCGGGGCCGCGCTCGACGACGCCGGGCTCTCCCTGGTCGGCGAACCGCGGTTCGGGGTGTGGTCGGAGGGCTGGGGGCGGGCGGCCACCGCGATGCTGCTCGACCGGCATCCGGACGTGGACGCGGTGCTGTGCGGCAGCGACCAGATCGCCCGGGGCGTGATGGACGTACTGCGGGAGCGCGGGCACCGGGTGCCGGAGGACGTGGCGGTCATGGGCTTCGACAACTGGCAGGTGCTGACCTCGGCCTCGCGTCCGCCGCTGACCAGCGTCGACATGAACCTCGAACAGGTCGGCCGGGCGGCGGCGCAGGCCCTGTTCGGCGCGATCGCCGGGACACGACGCTCGGGTGTGGAGAGCCAGCCCGGCCGGGTGGTGATCCGGGGCTCCACGGCGGCCCTGTCCTGACGGCCGGGGCGTGAACTCGGGCCGCACTCAACCCTCTTGACACTTCCAGAGCACAGATTTACGTTGCGAAAACCTTTTAGGTCGTTTCACCGTTCACTCTCCAGCGCTTCCCCGTGCACCGGTTCCTGCGGATACATGCGGATACATGCCATGAGCAGGCATGTCATGAGCACAACACAACTGGACAGGGAGCTCCGATGAGAAGACCGATCAGAACGGACCGCACCTCCTCCCGGCACGGACCCCGTGGACGACGGGCCCTGTCATGAAGCGGCTCCTCGTCGCCCTGGCTCTCGTCATCGGCTGTGTCGTCACCGCGACGCCCGCCCACGCCGCGCAGACCATCGGGTTCCCCACCTTCAGCGGCCCCGCGATCCCCGCCCCGCCCGTCGCCCACACGACCGGCGACATGATGCGGAGCATCTACGACGCGGAGAGCTCGGGCACCGACTTCTGGATGGACCGGCTGCTGGCCCGTACCGGCAACGACCCGGCAGGGCCCTGGCTGATGAGCCGCGGCCGTGCGCTCTTCATGAAGACCCACGACCCCGCGGTGCTCGGCTTCGGCGGGCACGTCGCCTACTGGGAGAGCATCAACGACAACAACGCCTACTCGGTCGCGATCTCGCCCGGCACCTTCACCGAACAGGTCGCCCAGCGCCGGCAGACGCCGAGCCACTGGAAGAGTGTGCACACCAGCGGGTCGCTGAGCGTCGACCAGACCAAGTTCATCACCGACAACAACGTCGCGGTGACGAACCTGTCGATCAGGAACAACGGCAGCGCCGCCACCACACTGCAACTGCGCGCGACCTCCCCGTACGCCACCTCCGGCAGTGGCAGTGAGCTGACCGGGCAGGTCAACGCCTACAACAACCTCACCACCGTGCGCCCGCGCCTGACCGGTGACGGTTTCGCCGTCTCGAGCGGCGGGCTCAACCGGTCCGTGACGATCGCGGCAGGTGCCACCGTGACCACCAAGGTGGTGATGGGCTTCGTCACCGACGAGATCCCCGCGTCCCTCACGGAGTACAACGCCTACGCGGGCTACTCGGCCGCCACAGCGTTCGCCACCCATGTCAGGGCCTACAACCTGTGGTGGGCGCAGAACGTGCCCTACATCGACGTGCCCGAGGGCGCCATCAAGAAGAACATCTACTACCGCTGGTGGCTGATGCGCTTCAACAGCCTCGACGCCGACATCCCCGGGCAGACCTTCCAGTTCCCGACCTCGACCGAGGGCGTCCTCGGCTACAACAACGCGATCGCGCTGACCCAGCCGATGCACATCGACGACCTCAAGTACCTGCGTGATCCGTCCTACGCGTACGGGGACTGGCTCAGTGTCGGCCAGACCTCCAAGGGGGCCCGGTTCCTCGACAATCCGGGTGACCCCGAGAACTGGTCCAACAGCTACACCCAGTACATCGCCGAGGCGGCCTGGAAGAGCTACCAGATCCACGGCGGCCAGCCGGGCATCGCAGCCAACCTGGCCCGCTACGCCGAGGGAGACGTCAAGGGCCAACTCGCCTACTACGACCACGACAACAACAAGCTCATCGAGTACGACTGGGGCGCGCTGACCGGCAACGACGCCGACGCGGTGTCCTTCCACTGGAAGCCCGGGAACATGGACCGCGCCGAGTCCGCCTACCAGTACAGCGGCGCGCTCGCCGCCGCGCAGGCCTACGAGGCGACCGGCAACACCGCCAAGGCCACCGAGATGCGCACGCTCGCGACCCAGATCAAGGACGCGATCGTCAACGTGCTCTGGAATCCGAACCGGCAACTCTTCGAGCACCGGCTGAAGTCGACCAACGAATGGGTGCCCTGGAAGGAGATCAACAACTACTACCCGTTCTCGGTCGGCGCGGTCCCCGACACCGCGACGTACAAGCAGGCCCTGCGCCTGTACGACGACCCCGCCCAGTACCCCGTGTTCCCCTTCTACACGGCCAACCAGGTCGACAAGAAGGCGGCGGCCGACGCCGGCAACCCCGGCTCCAACAACTTCTCCACCATCAACTCCACCGTGCAGTTCCGCCTCTACTCCTCTGTGCTGCGCAACTACTCCAACTCCTGGATGAACGCGACCGACTACAAGAAGCTCCTGTACTGGAACACCTGGGCGCAGTACGTCGGCGGCAACACCCAGTGGCCGGACGCCAACGAATTCTGGGCCGACTGGAACGGCACCGGCATCGACTACCGCTCCTGGATCCACCACAACATCCTGGGCAGCAGCAACTGGACCGTGATCGAGGACGTCGCCGGACTGCGCCCGCGCAGCGACGCCAAGGTCGAGCTGTCCCCGATCGACATCGGCTGGAGCCACTTCACCGTCAACAACCTCCGTTACCGGGGCGCCGACCTGACCATCGTCTGGGACGACCCCGCCGACGGAGTGGTCCGCTACCCCGGTGTCCCGGAGGGCTACTCGATCTACGTCAACGGCAACCGGGCCGCGACCGTCAGTTCGCTGGTGCCCTTCACCTGGGACCCGGCCACCGGTGACGTCACCACGAGCGGCACGGTCACCCACCACACGTCCGTCGCCGGACTGAAGGCCCCGAACCAGGTCGTGCAGAGCAGCCCCCGGATGGTCGACATGCTCGCCAAGGCAGGCGTCGACCTCACCGCCGACCTGCCCAACCTCGCCTCCGGCGCGACCGTGACCGCCTCCCACACCGGATCCGGCGCCACGGTCGCCGGGGCGGTCGACGGCTATCCCACCAACGAACCCTTCTGGGGCGCGGGCGGCTCCCCCAACAGCCAGGACTGGTACGAGCTGAATCTGGGCGCCACGCGCACACTCGACGAGGTGCGGCTGCACTTCAAGGACAGCCGGCCGGCGAGCACCACCTACCGGGCGCCGTCCGCGTACACCATCCAGTACTACAACGGCAGTTCGTGGGTGAACGTGGCCGACCAGACGAAGAGTCCGGCCGTGCCGCGCGCCAACTACAACCTGGTGCGGTTCCCGGCGGTCGGCGCGCAGCGCATCCGGGTCCTGGCCACCAACGCCTCCGGGGCGAAGACGGGGCTCACCGAGGTCAAGGTGTTCCACCGGGGCGGTGTCCAGCCGCCCGCCAACCTCGCCGGGTCGGCGACGGCGTCCGCGTCGGCCACCTCGTCCTGGGAGAGCGTCGCCGCGGTCAACGACGGGATCGATCCGCCGTCGTCCAACGACACGGTGAACGCGCGCTGGGGGTGCTGGCCCGAGACGGGTCAGCAGTGGGTCGACCTGACCTGGTCCTCGGCGAAGAACCTGGCCAGGGCCGAGGTCTACTTCTTCGACGACGACCAGGGCATCGACATGCCCGCCTCGTGGAAGCTCCAGTACTGGAACGGCAGCGCCTATGTCGATGTGCCGGGCGCCGGGACCTATCCGGTGGTCAGGAACCAGTACAACTCCGTCAGTTTCACGCCCACGAGTACCACGCGGCTCCGGGTGCTGCTGACGGGCAACGGCACGAACTCCGTCGGCCTCCTGGAAGCGAAGGTGTACGGCCCGTGACCCGTTCCCGATGTCTCTCCGCGCTCGTCGCCCTGTTCACGCTGGCGGTCGCCCTCCTCGTGGCGCCGCCCGCCTCCGCCGCCGTGGCGTTCACCTCGGCCGGGGTGAACCAGAACGGCAACAACTGCCTGGACCTGCCCAATAGTTCGTCGGCCAACGGCGCTCAGCTGCGCGCCTTCACCTGTAGTTCCGGCGCGAACCAGGACTTCGGATACACCCTGGTCGCGGGGACGACCGACACGTACACGATCACCACGCAGTCCGGTCAGTGCGTCGATGTCTCCGGGGCTTCGACGGCGGACAACGCCGCGGTCATCCAGTGGCCCTGCCACAGCGCGACGAACCAGCAGTGGCGGCTCGTCCCGGTGACGGTGTCGGGCACGGACCGGACCTTCAACCTGGTGTCCGTCGGCTCCGGCAAGTGCGTGGCGCCGAGCGGTGGTTCGTCGGCCTCGAACACCAACCTGGTGCAGCTGCCGTGCTCCGCGACCGGTGGCAGGGTGTGGCGGCTGCCCGGCTTCAGCGGCGGCGGTACGAGCCCGGGCACGTTCACCAATCCGCTCGCCCAGCGCGGGCCCGACCCCTGGCTCACCTACTACGACGGCTACTACTACCTCGCCACGACCACCTGGAACTCGACGGTCACCATGCGCAGGTCGGCCACCCTGGGCGGTCTTGCCACGGCCGCCGAGCAGGTGGTCTTCAACCTGACCCGGCCGAACGGGGCCGGCACCATGTGGGCCCCCGAGTTCCATCTGCTCGACGGCCCCAACGGCAAGCGGTGGTACTTCTACTACACGGCCGGGCGGGAGCCGTACGACCTGGGCACCCAGCGGATCCATGTGCTGGAGAGCGCCGGGCTCGACCCGATGGGGCCCTACAGCTTCAAGGCCGACCTGCTCGACCCGACCCAGGACAACACCTGGGAACTGGACCCGGGCATCCTTCAACTCAACGGCAATCTCTACCTGTTGGGGACCTTCTACAACGGCTCGCAGCCGATGTTCGTCCGGCCGCTGTCGAACCCCTGGACCGCGAGCGGCACCCGCCGTGTCCTGTCCACGCCGACGTACAGCTGGGAGACGGTGGGCGGCGCGGTCAACGAGGGCGCCGAGGTCCTCCAGCGCGGCGGGAAAACCTTCATCGTGTACTCCGCGAGCCACTGCTCCACACCCGACTACAAGCTGGGCATGCTCACCTGGAACGGCGGTGATCCGCTCAGTTCGTCGTCCTGGGTCAAGTCGCCGAACCCCGTCTTCCAGCGGTCCAACGCCACTGGTGTGTACGGGCCCGGGCACAACGGCTTCTTCAAGTCGCCCGACGGGACGGAGGACTGGATCGTCTACCACGCCAACAGTTCCGCCTCCGGCGGCTGCGACATGAACCGGAGCACCCGGGCACAGAAGTTCACCTGGAACGCCGACGGCACACCGAACTTCGGCACCCCGGTGGCTCTCGGCGCCGCCCAGACCGTGCCGTCGGGCGAGTGACCCCGCCCGACGGACCTCCCACGGACCTCCCGTGCACCTCTCAGGAGGCGAGCACGGCGCGTCCCTCGGCGATGATGGCCGCCAGCTCCTCGATCTCCCCCGCACCGAGGGAGGTCAGGGGCGGGCGGACCGGTCCCGCCTTGCTGCCCTCCAGCGTCACCCCCGCCTTCACCAGGGCCACCGCGTAGCCAGGGACCCGCTTGCGCAGCCTGACCAGGGGGTGGAAGAAGGCCCGCTGCAGCGCGTCGACCCGCTGGGTGTCGTCCTCCTCCACCGCGCGGTGGAAGGCGAGGGAGATGTCGGGCGCGAAGGCGAACGCGGCCGAGGAGTACAGCTTCACGCCCAGGGCGCGGTAGGCCTGCTGGCTCGCCTCGGCGGTGGGCATGCCGTTGAAGAACTGGAACTCCTTGCCGGACGCGCTCAGCGACTCACGTACGGCGGGAATGATCCGGGCGACGAGATCGAGGTCGCCGGTGCCGTCCTTGAAGCCTGTGACCGTGGGCAGTTGGGCGACCTCCGACGCGGTGTGCTCGTCGAAGCGCGCGTTGCCGCGGTTGTAGACGATCACCGGCAGGGAGGTCTCCCGGGCGACCGCGCGGACGTACGCGACCAGGCCCTCGGCGGGCGAGTCGACGAGGTAGGGAGGCATGAGCAGCAGGCCGTCCGCCCCGGCCTCGGCGGCGGCGCGGGCGAAGCGGCGGGCCAGCCCGAGCGAGCCGCCGGCCCCGGCGTACACCGGGACCCGGCCGGCCACCGCGTCGACGGCGGTCCGTACGACCTCGGTGAACTCCTCGACGTCCAGGGCATGGAACTCACCGGTGCCGCAGGCGACGAACACGCCGCCGGGGCCGGCGGCGGTCCCCGTCGAGACGTGCTGGTGCAGGGCGGCCAGGTCGACCTCACCGAGATCGGTGAACGGCGTGACGGGGAAAAAGAGGACGCCTTCGAGCATGGGGGTCTCCAACTCCTGGGGCAGTGGGGCGGGGGGGGCGGGGGTGAGGGGGCGCGGGCGCCGGGTCAGGTGGCCGTGGCGGCGCCCGCGCGCACCACGTTGGTGAGCGGGCGGCCCTGCTCCAGGCGGTTGATGTTGTCGGCGATCTCCACCGCGCGGGCGGCGAAGGTGTCGGTGGTGTGGCCCGAGTGGTGCGGGGTCATCAGCACGTTGGGCAGGTCGTGGAAGGGCAGCCGGCTGGGTGCCTGGGGCGGGCCCGACCACCACACGTCCAGTGCGGCCCCGGCGATGACACCGGTGTCCAGGGCCTCGTAGAGCGCGTCCTCCTGGACGACCGGGCCGCGGGCCACGTTGACCAGCAGGGTTCCCGGTCCCATGGCCGCCAGTTCGGCGGGGCCGATCAGCCCGCGGGTGGCGGGGCCGAGGGGGACGGTGACCACGACGACGTCGGACTCGGCCAGCAGGTCGGGCAGCCGGTCGTTGCCGCCGATCCAGTCGGTCCGCAGGTCCGCCGGGACCGGCGCGGAGGGGTCGCGCCGCACGGCACGCACCCGCATACCGACCGCCTGGCAGAGGCGGGCGACCTCGGTGCCGGTCTCGCCGAAGCCGATGACGCCCACCCGGCGGCCCTCCAGCGTCGTCCCGAACGGCAGCTGCGGGTCGACGGCCACGTTGCGCCACTGTCCGGCCCGCAGCGCGCGGTCGGCGCCCAGGACGTCGCGGGACAGCATCATGACGGACATGAGGACGTGCTCGGCGATGGAACGGCCGTGGTGGTGCGTGGTGGCGACCGACACCTCCGGGCCGAGCGCGTCCAGCGGGATGCCGTCGTAGCCGGCGCCGACGACGTGCACGAGCCGGAGCCGTCCGGCGCGCCGGGCGTCCTCGGCGCGCAGCTGCGAACCGACGAACACCTCGGCGTCGGTGAGGGCCTCGGAGATCCGGTCCGGGGTCCAGTCGAAGGACTCCAGCCAGGTGTGCGGGCCCTCGGCGCGGGCCTTGAGGGGTTCGTGGAAGCGGCTCAGGATGCGGTGGTTGAGCATGATGTGCACGGTCGGGTCACCACCGGGGGGTCTCGGTCGGGAAGGAGGGGTCCACGGTGCGCATGTAGCCGGTGTCGTCGCGGTCGCGCAGTCCGCAGTCGAGGTACTGCCGGTGGAGCCGGGCGAGCGCGTCCCGGTCCAGTTCCACACCCAGGCCGGGAGCGGTCGGGACGGTGACGCGGCCCTCGGTGAACTTCAGGACCCCGGTGTCGACGACGTCCTCGTCCGGCTGCTTCCAGGGCGTGTGCGTGTCGCAGGCGTAGGTGAGGCGCGGGGTGGCCGCCGCGAGGTGGGTCATCGCGGCGAGGCTGATGCCGAGGTGCGAGTTGGAGTGCATCGACAGGCCGAGGCCGAAGGTGTCGCAGATCGCGGAGAGCTGGAGGCCGCGCCGCAGCCCGCCCCAGAAGTGGTGGTCGGACAGGACGATGCCGACGGAGCCGCGGGCCACGGCCGGGGCGAGGTCGTCGAAGGAGACGACGCACATGTTGGTAGCCAGGGGTGTCCGCGTGCCCGCGGCCACGGCCGCCATGCCGTCGATGCCCTCGGTCGGGTCCTCCAGGTACTGCAGGTCGCCGTCCAGCTCGCGGGCGACGTGCAGCGAGGTCTCCGTGCTCCAGGCGGCGTTGGGGTCGAGGCGCAGCGGCACGTCGGGGAAGGCCTTGCGCAGGGCCTTGATCGCCGCGATCTCCTCGTCGGGCGGGAAGACACCGCCCTTGAGCTTGATGGAGGAGAAGCCGTACGCGTCGATCATGCGGCGGGCCTGGTCGACGAGGCCCGCCGGGTCGAGGGCGGCGCCCCAGTCGTCGTCCGGCTGTCCGGGGTGTGCGGCCCACTTGTAGAAGAGGTAGGCGCTGTAGGGGACCGAGGGGCGAACGGCTCCGCCCAGCAGGTCGCTGACCGGCCTGCCGAGCAGCTTGCCCTGGATGTCCAGGCAGGCGACGTCGAAGGGCGACATGACGCGGTCCACGGCGCTGCTGCCGGTGACCATCCCGGACATGCCGTCGCCGCCGGAGGTGTCCTGGCCCAGCGCGCGTGTGGTGCGGGCGATCAGGTCGTTGAGGTTCCAGACGTCCAGACCGACCAGTTCCCCGGCGGCGCGGCGCAGGCGTTCCAGGTGGACCGTGCCGCCGTAGGTCTCCCCGATGCCGGTGACACCGGACTCCGTGGTCAGCTCGACGATCGTGCGCAGCGCGTAGGGCTCGTGCACCCCGACCGTGTTGAGGAGTGGGTAGTCCTTGAAGGCCACGGGGGTCACGGTGACGTCGGCGATGCGTGCTGCGTTCCCTGCCATGAATGCCGTCCTCATATGTAGTCCGCGTTCTCATTTGTAGACAGCCACCCTCGCGGCTGTCAATGGCCGATCACGGAACCGGGGTGAGCAGGACCCCTTCCGCCAGGAACCGCCGGACGTTGTCGAGGACCAGGTCGGCCATCGCCTGCCGGGTCTCGTGCGTCCCGCTGGCCACATGGGGCAGCAGGAGTACCCGGTCCGACTCCAGCAGCGCCCGCGGCACGTTCGGCTCGTCGGCGAAGACGTCGAGCGCCGCACCGGCGATCCGCCCCTCCCGCACCGCCGCGACCAGGGCGGGCTCGTCGACGACGCTGCCGCGCGCGACGTTGACCAGGAAACCCCGGGGGCCGAGCGCGTCGAGCACCTCCGCCGAGACCAGCCCCCGGGTGCCCGCCCCGCCCGCGACGGTGACGACGACCGCGTCGCACCCGGCGGCCAGCTCCCGCGCGGTCGGGACGTGGCGGTAGGGGACGTCGACCACCGGGGTCCGCGAGCAGTACGCGATGTCCGTGCCGAAGCCTTCGAGGCGGCGCGCGACGGCCCGGCCGATCCGGCCGAGCCCGAGGATGCCCACACGCTTGCCGCTCACCCGGGAGGTCAGCGGGTAGGGCGCCGCACCCCACCTGCCGGCCCGTACGTACCGGTCGGCGGCCGACAGTTCGCGCATGACGTCGATCAGACCGCCGACCGCGAGGTCCGCCACGCAGTCATTGAGCACGTCGGGGGTGTTGCTGACGTCGATGCCGCGCGCCCGGGCGTGGGCCACGTCCGTGGTCTCGTAGCCGACGCCGAAGTGGACGATCGCGCCCAGCCGCGGCAGCGCGTCCATCAGGGAGTTGCCGACGCCGAACCGCGCGCTGGTCACCGCGGCCACCACGTCACCGGCCTCCTCGCGCAGGTAGGCCGCGGGGTCGGGCAGCTCGTGCAGCCGCACGGTGCGGTGCCGCTCGGCCAGCGCCTTCTCCAGGGCGGGGAGCAGCGGGGACACCTGGAGGACGGTGCCGGGGGCGGCCGGAGCGGCCAGGCCGTCGGGGGTGGCGGGGTGGGACATGGTGGTACTCCCGTCAGGGCAGAAGGTTCGGTGACGTGCGGTGTCCGGGACACCGGGGCGGTCGGGCCGGACGGTGGTCGCCCGGCAGCGGGCGGTGACGGTCACAGATCCGTCGACGCGCATCCCTTGACGCTGCCACGGCACCGGTTTAGCTTCGGCGTTCACAGATGCGGACCGAGTACGTAAGTGTAAACAGCTCAGGAGGTCGGCCCGAACTCGGAACGTGACACATCAGCACTCCCCCGGAGATACGCCGACGATGAAGTCCCCCGTTTCCTCCCTTCCGCCCGGCCGACGGCGGCCCCGCCCGACGACCGCCCTGCTGCTGGCGGGCACGGTGCTGGTGTCCAGTGGCTGTGCCGTGGCCAACAGCGCCGGCGGCGACGCCGGACAGGCCGACGGCCGCACCCTGCGCGTGGTGCTCACCCAGGAACCACCGACGCTGGAGCCCTGCGAGGCCTCACTGACCAGTACCGGCGTCGTCGTCCGGTCCAACATCACCGAGCCGCTCGTCGAACGCGATCCCGACTCCGGCGAACTGCGTCCGCTGCTCGCGACCGGCTGGAAGCAGACCGGCCCGCGCACCTGGTCCTTCGACACCCGCGGCGGGGTGACCTTCCAGAACGGTGAGCCGTTCACCGCGAAGGACGCCGCCTTCTCCATCGACCGGGCGGTCAACTCCGACCTCGCCTGCAATGTCGAGGGCTATGTCTTCGGCGACGACGACCTGAAGGTGAAGGCGGTCGACGACAACCGGCTGACCGTCACCACGCCCGAGCCCGACCCGATCCTGCCGCTGCGCCTGAGTTTCGTGGAGATCGTGCCGCGCTCCACCGGCACCAGGGCCAAGGTGCGCGTCCCGATCGGGACCGGCCCGTACGCCGTGCGCTCGTGGCAGGCCGGTACCGCGATCTCCCTCAGCCGCTACGACGACTACTGGGGCAAGGCTCCCGCGTTTCCCCGGGCCCGTTACGTCTGGCGCAGCGACGCGAGTGTCCGGGCCGCAATGATCGACAAGGACGAGGCGGAGATCGCCGTCGCGCTCGACTCGATGGAGGCGGAGAAGGACACGACCGCCTCCTATCCCAACAACGAGACGACCGCGCTGCGGCTGGACGGCCGCGAGGCGCCGCTCGACGATCTGCGGGTGCGCCGGGCGATCGACCTGGCCGTCGACCGCCAGGGCATCATCGACGCCCTGCTCGGCGGACTGGCCGAACCCGCGGGCCAGCTCGTACCGCCCGGAGTGGTCGGCCACAGCGACGCGATCGAGCCGACCCGCCAGAACGTGGACGAGGCCCGCACCCTGGTGAAGGAGGCGAAGGCCGACGGCGTACCCACCGGCCGCACCATCACCCTGGTCGCCCGCAACGGCATGTTCTCCGGGGTCTCGGAGACCGCGGAGGCGCTGCAGTACCAGATGAACGAGATCGGGCTGAACGTCAAGGTGCGCATGGCCGACACCGCCACCCAGCTCCAGTACCAGCTCAGGCCGCTGCCGAAGAACGTCGGCCCCATCGCCCTGCTGATCATGCACGGCAACCAGGCCGGTGACGCGGCCTTCACCGCCAGCCAGTACCTGCTCAGCGACGGCCCGCAGTCCACCTTCGGAAGCAAGGAACTCGACCGGCGCATCGCCGACGCGGGCCTGCTGTCCGGCGACAAGCGCCAGCATGCCTTCGCCGAACTGCTCGCCGACCAGAACGACACCGTCGTCCAGTACACCCACATCGCCCACATGAGCGGACTGCTCGGGCTGTCACCGTCGATCCGGTACGAACCGAACTCCGCCACCGGCGACGAAATGCGGCTGGCCGAGGTCGGTCCCGCCGAGGGGGCGAAGGACTGACATGATCCCCTTCCTGCGCAAACGCATGATCTCCAGTGCCGTCCCGCTGTTCTGCGTGGTGCTGGGCGTCTTCTTCCTGGCCCGGATGACCGGCAATCCGGTCGACCTCTACCTGCCCCTGAGCGCCACCGCCGAGCAGCGCGCCGAGTTCTCCGCCGCCCAGGGCTTCGACCTGTCGATCCCCGCGCAACTGTGGAACTACCTCGTCGACGCGGCCCACCTGGACTTCGGCACCTCGCTGCGGACCGGGCAGCCGGCGACCGAGATGGTGCTCGACGCCTTCCCGGTCACCCTCCAGCTCGCCGGGGTGACCATGCTGCTCGCGATCACCGGAGCGCTGCTGGTCGGCAGCCTGGCCGCCTACCGCCCCAACTCGCTCGTCGACCGGATCGCCAGCCTGCTGTCGATGACGGCCGCCAGCATCCCCGACTTCTGGTTCGCCATCATGGGCGTGCTCGTCTTCGGAGTGAGCCTCGGCTGGCTGCCGACCTCCGGCACGCTCGGCGGACCCGAGATCTGGGTCCTGCCCGTCGCCACCCTGCTGATCCGGCCCTTCGGCGTACTCGTCCAGGTCGTGCGCGGCAGCATGGTCACCGCGCTCTCCGCCCCCTACGTCAAGATCGCCCGCAGCAAGGGCGCCACACCTCAGCGGGTGATCTTCGGCCACGCCCTGCGCAACGCGGTGACGCCGGTGCTGACCGTGGCCGGCGACCTCGCGGTGGGCCTGGTCAACGGCGCGGTGATCGTCGAGACGATCTTCGGCTGGCCGGGCATCGGCAAACTCATGATCGACTCCATCCTCCAGCGCGACTTCGCGGTCCTCCAGGCGGCTGTACTCCTCACCGCGGTGACGATCTTCGCGCTCAACATCCTGGTCGACGTCTGTCACGCGCTGACCGACCCCCGTGTGCGACTGGCGGTGCCGGCGTGAGCGAAGGAAGCACCATGCCCCGAGAAGAACCCACGACGGCGGACACGGACACAGCCGTGGGCACCGCTGCGGACACCACCGCGGCCGACACCCCGGACACCACCACCGCCGACACCGCGACCACCGCTGCGGCCGAGACCTCGACCGACGGCAGATCCGCGCCCCGCCGGGCGAACTGGTGGCGGATGCTGGGCCGCGACCGTGCGGCGGCCGTCGCCGCCGTCGTCCTCTCGCTGGTCGTCCTCGTGGCGCTGTTCGGGCGCCTCGTCATCGGCGACCGCGCGCAGCGGCAGGACCTGGACGCCTCCCTGCGGCCCCCGTCCCTGGGCGACGGGGTGTACGGACTGTTCGGCACCGACGTCCTCGGGCGCAGCGTGCTGGCCCGGCTGGTCGACGCCGCCGCGACGACCCTGTCCGTGGCCGTCCCCGCCGTGCTGTGCTCGCTGCTGATCGGCTCGGCGCTCGGCCTGTGGGCCGGTTACCACGGAGGCCGCCGCGAGAGCCTCGCCCTGCGCGTCGCCGACGTGATCCTCAGTTTCCCCTCCCTGCTGATCGCCGTGGTCGTGCTGTACGTGTTCTCGCCGAGCGCGCTGAACATCGTGCTGATCCTCGCGGTGGCCCGCATCCCGGTCTATCTGCGCACCGCGCGGGCGGAGGCCGCCGAACTGCGCAGCCGCCTGTTCGTGGACGCCGCCCGTACCTTCGGCACACCGAGCCGGCACATCATCCACCGGCACATCCTGCCGATCGCCCTGCCGACCCTGCTGACGGTCGCCACGCTCGACTTCTGCTTCGTCATGCTCACCGAGTCCTCGCTCAGCTTCCTGGGCATCGGCATCCAGCCGCCGGACGTCAGCTGGGGCCTGATGGTCGCCCAGGGCCGGCAGTACCTCCAGACCGCCTGGTGGATCACCGTGCTCCCGGGGCTCGCCATCGTGTTCACGACCGTGTCCGCCACGGTGCTCGCCGCCTGGGTCCGCATGGCCACCGACCCCGCCCAGCGCTGGCGACTGACGCTGCCCACCAAGCGCCGCGGTGCCTCCGCCGCCGTACCCCCGGAGCTGATCCCGTGACGACCACCGCCGCGCCCTCGCCGTCCGCCGCCGATCTCCCCGACAGCACCCCCGCCCTCGACGTCGAAGGGCTCCGCGTCGACCTGAGCACACCCGCCGGGCGGGTACGGGCCGTCGACGGCGTCAGTTTCAGCGTCCGCCGCGGCCGTACCCTCGCCCTCCTCGGCGAGTCGGGCTGCGGCAAGTCGATGACCGCACTGTCCGTCGTGGGGCTGCTGGACCCCGCCGCCGAGGTGACCGGCGGTGCCGTCCGGGTCAGGGGCAGCGACACGCTCCGGATGAGCCCGGCGGAACGCCGGAAACTCGCCGGTCCCGTGCTGTCGATCGTGTTCCAGGACGCCCTGACCGCCCTCAACCCGGTCCAGCCGGTCGGCCGGCAGATCGGTGAGCCGTTCCGCATCCACCGCGGACTCTCCCGGCGCGAGGCGCACGAGAAGGCCGTCGAGCTGATGACCCGGGTGGGCATCCCCGAGCCCCGGCAGCGGGCCCGTTCCTATCCGCACCAGTTCTCCGGCGGTATGCGGCAGCGGCTGCTGATCGCGATGGCCGTCGCCCTCGCCCCCGACGTCCTGATCGCCGACGAACCCACCACCGCGCTCGACGTGACCGTGCAGGCGCAGATCATGCGGCTGCTGCGGGACCTCCAGGACGAGCGGGAGATGGCCCTCGTCCTGATCACGCACGACCTGGCCGTGGTCGCCCAGCGCGCGGACGACGTGGTCGTCATGTACGCGGGCACGGTCGTCGAGAACGGCCCGGTGCGCGAGGTCTTCGCCGCCCCACGCCACCCCTACACCCGGGGACTGCTCGACTCGGTGCCGGAACACGCCGTGCGCGGGCGTCCGCTGCCCGCCGTACCCGGCAGCCCGCCCGAACTGAGCGCGGTGCCGGCCGGCTGCGTCTTCCAGGACCGCTGTCCGCTGGTGCGCGAGCGCTGCGTCCGGGAACGGCCGGTCCTGCGTACGTCGGGCGAGGGCCGCACGGCCGCCTGCCACTTCTCCGAGGAGCTCGACCGTGCCTGAACGTCCCGTGCCTGAGAGCCGCACGTCCGCAACCCGCGCCACCACCCTCGTCGAGGGCCACCCCGCCGGCGCACCGGAGGAGCCTGCGCCCCTGCTGGAGGTCAGCGGTGTCACCAAGACCTTCGGTCACGGCCGCCGCCGGCTGACCGCCCTGGACGGGGTGGACATCCGGCTCGGCAGGGGCGAGACCCTCGGGCTCGTCGGCGAGTCGGGCTGCGGGAAGTCCACCCTCGCCCGGGTGCTGCTCGGCCTGGAACGGCCCGACGCGGGCACCGTACGGTTCGACGGCACCGACCCGTTCGCCCTGCGCGGCAAGGACCTGCTGGCCTGGCGCCGCCGCGTCCAGATGGTCTTCCAGGACCCCTTCGCCTCGCTCAACGCGCGGATGTCGGCCGCCGACCTGATCGGTGAGCCCTGGCGCACCCACCGGGACGTCGTACCGGACGCGAAGGCCCGGGAGAAGCGCGTCCGCGAACTCCTCTCCCTGGTCGGGCTGCGCGACAGCGACGCCCACCGCTACCCGAACGAGTTCTCCGGCGGGCAGCGCCAGCGCATCGGCATCGCCCGCGCGCTGGCTCTGGACCCCGACCTCATCGTCTGCGACGAGCCGGTCTCCGCGCTGGACCTGTCGGTGCAGGCCCAGGTCCTGAACGTCCTGTCGGAACTCCGGGAACGCCTCGGCGTGGCCTATGTGTTCATCTCCCACGACCTGTCCGTGGTGCGGTACATCTCCGACCGGGTGACCGTGATGTACCTGGGCAAGGTCGTCGAACACGGCGCCACCGAGGACGTCTTCGAGCGTCCTCGGCATCCGTACACCGGTGCGCTGATGTCGGCCGCGCCAGTTCTGGACGCATCCGGCGCGTCCGGGGACCGGGAGATCCAGCTCAAGGGGGAGATTCCCTCGCCCTTCGACATCCCGTCGGGGTGCGGGTTCCGCACGCGGTGTCCGCGGGCGGAGGATCTGTGCGGCTCGGAGGCACCGCCGGTGGTCGAGCGGGGCTCCCACACCGCGCTGTGCCACTTCCCTCTTGAGGCGGGTGCTGGTGCGCGGGCGTGAACGGGTGGTTCGTCGGCTGCGGCCCGGTGGGGGTGGGCCGCGCAGTTCCCCGCGCCCCTCGAGGGCGGGGCTGCGCCCCGACCCTCTCAGGGACGCGCGGGCCGCGGGAACGGCCTGCACCCCGGCGCCCGTCAGGGGCGCGGGGAACTGCGCGACCAGCCCCCACCGGCCCGCAGCCAAAATCACCAGTGGCAAGGCCGGGGCGCAGCCCCGCCTCTCAGGGGCGCGGGGAACTGCGCGATCGACCCCCACCGGCCCGCAGCCGAAGACGCACCCCCTCCGCGCCGCCAGGGAGGCCGGGGCGCAGCCCCGCCTCTCAGGGGCGCGGGGAACTGCGCGGCCCACCCCCACCGGCCCGCAGCCGAAGACGCAACCCTTCCCACCCCCGCTGGCCCGCAGCCGGATGTAGGGTCCGCGGCAGTACCTCCGAAGTGATGAGGAGTGATGCCCGGTGTCCTCGACGACCGACCCCGACTCCGCCCCACGCGTGGAACTCACCCCCGCCGCAGCCGATCTGCTGCGCAGACTGCGGGACGCGCACGGTCCACTGATGTTCCATCAGTCGGGCGGCTGCTGCGACGGCAGCGCGCCCATGTGCTACCCGGAGGGCGAGTTCAGGACCGGCGACTCCGACGTCCTGCTCGCCTCCCTGGCCGTCGAGGGCGTCGACGAACCGGTCACGTTCTGGATGTCGCGGAGCCAGCACGAGGTATGGAGTCACACCAGACTGATCGTGGACGTCGTGCCGGGCCGGGGCAGCGGCTTCTCCCTGGAGGCACCCGAAGGGGTACGTTTCCTGACGCGTTCGCGCCTCGTCGGCACGTAGTCATCGTCATGGCACCCTCTCTGTGCTGAACTCCCCTGTGTCCTGCGTCATTTGAGGAGACAGCGGAGAGAGCAGGGGCACCGTGACACCGATGACACCACGCACCGGACGACTCAGAACCGCACTGACGGTCTTCGCCGCATGGAGCGCGCTGACCGGCGCCGCCCTCGCCGGGGCGGCACCGGCCAGCAGCGCGCCGACCGGCGGCGCACCGGTCTTCAGCCGGATCGCGCCGGGTGTGCGCTATACGGAGTTCGACATCCCGGCCGCCAAGGGCGTGACGCACGCGCATGTCCTCAGCGTGGATCTCGCCAACCCAGCGGTGAGCGTCGATCTGCTGCACCCGGGCGTGGTCGCGGCCCGCGCGACGGTCTCCCGGCTGGCCGACGCCCAGGGCGCCGTCGCGGGGGTCAACGGGGACTTCTTCAACATCACCGAGACCCAGCATCCGGGGGTGGAGGCGACCGGCGCGTCCGTCGGCCCGGCGATCGCGAACGGGCACACCTTCAAGGCGGCGGTCCCGAACGGCCAGCGTTTCGGTCCCGCCCTGCCGCCCGGCACGACCACCAGGGACGTGCTCGGCGTCGGCACGGACCGCAGGGCCCGCCTCGACAGCCTGGCGCTCGACGGTTCGGTCGAGACCGCCGGGGCGACGCTGCCGCTCGGCGGGCTGAACCAGTACGCGCTGCCCGTGGGCTCCGTCGGCGCGTTCACCTCGGACTGGGGTCAGGTCTCCCGGCTGCGGGCCACCTGCGGGACGGACACCGACCGGGCCGCGCCCTGCAGCACGGACACCTACGAGGTGACCGTCCAGGACGGCCGGGTCGTGTCATCGGCCGACACCCCCGGCAGCGGAACCATCGCTTCGGACACCACGATCCTGGTCGGCCGGGAGGCGGGGGCCCAGCAGTTGCGCAAGCTGTCCGTGGGCGAGCAGGTCGGGGTGCGGCACCGGCTGGTGGCGGCTGCGTCGAAGACCCCGTACCGCTTCGCGATCGGCGGGTATCCGGTTCTGCGGGGCGGGCAGCCGCTCGCGGGGCTCGACGACGTGACGGCGGCGGTACGGACCGCTGCGGGCGTCTCCGACGGCGGGAAGCGGCTGCTGTTGCTGGCGCTCGACGGGGCGGCGGAGTTCCGCAGCGGGCTCACCATCGCGGAAGTCGCCGCCGAGATGAAGGAGTTGGGTTCGGTGGACGCGTTCAGTCTGGACGGGGGCGGTTCCACCACGCTGGCCGCCCGGGAGCCCGGCTCGACCACCGCGACCGTGCGCAACCACCCCAGCGGCGGGGCCGAACGCCCGGTGCCCAACGGGATCGGCGTGTTCTCCAAGGCTTGACGTCCGTCAGAGGAGCCTGAGGTCCACCAGGGCCTCAGGCTCACTGGAGCCTCAGGCTCGCTAGGGCCTGAGGCCCGCTAGGGCCTGAGGCTGCTGACGATGTCGGCGGTCGCCGTCATCCCGTCGTGGATGGTCGGCGCCATGCTGGTGCTCGCGAGATAGAAGCCGAGCAGGACGCAGACCACCGCGTGCGAGAGCTTCAGCGCGCCGTTGCGCAGGAAGACCACCGTCAGAATCACGAGCAGCAGCACCACAGAGATGGAAATAGCCACCGTCAACCTCCTCCGCCACGCCACGCCACATCGCGGCTTTCGGCCGCAAGTGTGGCGTAGCGGGGGGTTCGTCCGTGCGGCTGACGTGTCCGCCGAACGTGTGTTGACTGCGTGTGACGGCGCCGGGCCGGACCCGCGGCCTGGTTACGCCCGCCGGTGGGCGTCCAGGAAGGCTTCCAGGCCCGCGAGGTCGTCGGTGTTGAAGTAGTCGGCGTCCGCGGCGAGCAGTTCGCTCCAGACCGCGTCACGGGCGGGGCCCGCCAGGTCCGGGGTGGCCCAGAAGCGGACCTTCTGCCCCCGGGAGTGCGCGGCCAGGATGATCCCGCGCAGCTTCTGCCGCTCGGCCTCGGGGAACGTGCCGACGCCCTGCCAGGTGAAGTTGAGCGTCCAGTTGTCGCTGATCAGCGGGATGAAGGAGGCCGGGGCCGGGACGGGGGCCAGCAGGTCGAGGAGGCGGCCGTCGTAGAAGGCGTGCCGTACGGTCTGCGCCTCCATGAGCACCCGGGCGGCCCGGTCGCCGGAGATCACGGCGGTCACCGCGCCGGGGTGGACACGGCCATGGGCGTACGTCGTGAACAGGTGCCGGTGGCGGCGCAGTCGGCGGTCCAGTTCGAGGTACGTGGCCGAACCCTCGGTCTTGATGTCGATGAGCAGCTGGAGGGGTTTGCGGTACCCCCGGTACACCGAGCCGCCGTTGGCCTTCACGCGGGCGGCGAGGGGCTTCAGGTAGAGGGATTCCAGGGTGCGGGCCGGGTCCAGCTCCACCGGGTCGTGGGCGACGAGGAGTTGGCCGTCGACGAGGTAGATGTCGGCCTCGACGCTGCCGAAGCGGTGGTCGAGCGCGTCGAACAGGGGCCGGGGGTGGAGATAGTCGTTGTGGGCGTGGGCACGCCACAGCGGGCGCGGGCGGTGCCTGTCCTCGCTCGCCTGTGCGTACGCGGGCAGGGCGATACCGCCCGCCAGTCCGGCGGCGAGGGTGGTGAGGGCTCTGCGACGGGTGGTGAGGGCCATGTCTGCCTCCCTGGGAATGCCGTTCGGGGCCACGGGCGCCCCGGGCCGACGAAATCGGGACTGGGGAGAGTATGCGGCGTGGACATGCCCAAGGAGCAGAGCCGTGCGGGGAGTTGGCCGGACTGCCGTGGTGCGTTCACTTCACCGGCCGGCACCTGCACACGAAGGCCCGCTCCCGTCCCCAGGGGCGTCCCCAGGGGGCAGAAACGGGCCTTCGCGCACTGCGTGCAGGTGAGTCGGCGAATCGGTGAATCGGCGGGTCGGCGGGTCGGCGGGTCGGCGGGTCGATCAGGGAGCCTGGAGGTCCACCAGCTCGGCCAGTGCCTCCCGGTGGCTGCCCGCCGTGCCGTACGCGATCGAGTCGGCCTTGGCCCTCTTCAGACAGAGGTGCACCGGATGCTCCCAGGTCATGCCGATACCGGCGTGCAACTGGAGCGCCTCCTCGGCGGCATGGACGGCGACGGGCGCCGCGTACGCCTGGGCGAGGGCCACCGCCACGTCCACCTCCGTGCTGTCCCCGCTCCCGTCGGCCAGCGCGTCGGCCGCGTTGCGTGCCGCGGCGCGCGTGTGGACGGTCTCCAGCCAGAGCTGGGCGAGCCGGTGCTTGAGCGCCTGGAAGCCGCCGACCGGCCGGTTGAACTGCTTGCGCTCCTTCAGATAGCGGACCGTCTCCGTCAACGACCACTCCGCCAGGCCCAGTTGCTCGGAGGCGAGCAGTCCGGCACCGGCCCGCAGGGCCCGTCGTACGGCGGGGGCGGCGTCGCCGATCCGGCGCGCCTCCGCTCCGTCGAGGACGACCGTCGCGACCGGCCGGGTCAGGTCCAGGGACACCTGCGGGGTGACGGTCACGGCGTCCGCGTCGACCGCGTACAGGCCGCCGTCCTCGGCGGGGACGAGCAGCACGTCGGCGGCGACCGCGTCCGCGATACCGGTCAACTCCCCGCGCAGGAGGCCGCCTTCGACCCGTACGGCCCGGTGGGCGCCGCCGGGAGCGATGTTCAGGGCGACGGCGAGGAGACCGATGCGGCGGCCGGACGCCAGCTCAGTGAGGAGGTCGTCGGCGTCGCACGCCAGCAGCGCCTCGGTGGCGACGACCGCACTCGTCAGATACGGCACGGGAGCGACCGCGCGGCCCAACTCCTCCAGGACGACGGCGGCTTCGCGGTGCGTGGCACCCTGGCCGCCCAGCGCCTCGGGCACCAGCAGGCCCGCGAGGCCCATGCCCTCGGCGAGGGCCTTCCACGCCTCGCGGTCGTGCGGCGCACCGGACTCCGTACGGGCGATGACGTCCGCCGGGTCGCAGTGGTCGGCGAGCAGGTCGCGGACGGCGGCGCGCAGCGCCTCTTCCTCCTCCGAGTACAGCAGGTCGGGCTGTGCGCGCTGCGTTGTCTGCGCTGTCATCGGGACAGATCCTTCCAGGCGACGTCCTTGTCGGTACGCGGCTCGGAGGGCAGCCCCAGCACGCGTTCGGCGACGATGTTCAGCAGGACCTCGCTGGTCCCGCCCTCGATGCTGTTGCCCTTGGAGCGGAGGTAGCGGTAGCCGGCGTCACGGCCGGTGAAGTCGACCTTGTCGGGCCGGCGCATCGTCCAGTCCTCGTACAGCAGGCCTTCCTCGCCGAGGAGTTCGACTTCCAGGCCGCTGATCTCCTGGTTGAGGCGGGCGAACGCGAGTTTCATGCCGGAGCCCTCGGGGCCGGGCTGTCCCGCGACCATCTGCTGGCGCAGGCGTTCACCGGTGAGCCGGGCCACCTCGGCCTCGACCCACAGTTTCAGCAGGCGCTGGTGCAGGTCATGGGTGCGCAGGTCGGGGCGTTCGCGCCAGGTCCTGGAGACCGGGCCGATCATGCCGCCCTCGCGCGGGATGCGCATGCCGCCGATGGAGACCCGCTCGTTCATGAGCGTGGTCTGCGCGACCCGCCAGCCGTCGCCGACCTCGCCGAGGCGGTGTGCGTCGGGGATGCGGACGTCGGTGAGGAACACCTCGTTGAACTCGGCCTCGCCGGTGATCTGGCGCAGTGGCCGCACCTCGACACCGGGGTCGGTCATGTCGCAGACGAAGTAGGTGATGCCGCGGTGCTTGGGCGCGTCCGGGTCGGTCCGGGCGATGAGGATGGCCCAGCGGGCGAGGTGGGCGCTGGACGTCCACACCTTCTGGCCGTTGACCACCCACTCGTCGCCGTCCTTCACGGCGCGCGTGCCGAGGGCCGCCAGGTCGGAACCCGCGCCCGGCTCGCTGAACAGCTGGCACCAGACCTCCTCGCCGACCCACAGGGGCCGCAGGAAGCGGTTCTTCTGCTCCTCGGTGCCGTAGCCGAGGACCGTCGGCGCGGCCATGCCGAGGCCGATGCCGATGCGCCGCGGGTCGTTGTCGGGAGCCCCCGCGGCCTCCAACTCGGTGTCCACGACGGCCTGGAGGGAGCGCGGCGCGCCGAGGCCGCCGAGACCCTCCGGATAGTGCACCCAGGCGAGTCCGGCGTCGAAACGGGCCTTGAGGAAGTCCACCCGGTCCGTACGGTCGACCGGGTGGGCGGCCAGCAACTCCTGCGTGCGGCGGCGCAGTTCGGCGGCGTCCACCGCCCCGCTCACGGTGTCGGTCATGCCACGGCCCCGTTCTCGCTCGTGCCCTCGGCGACGGCACCGAGGGCGGGGAGCACGGTGACCCGGCCCGTGGTGACACCGTCGGCGACCCGCTGGACGGCGTCGGCGGCACCGGCCAGCGGCACGCGCTCGCTGACGAGCGGCCTGATCGCCCCGCGGGCGGCCAGCTCGGCGAGCTGCTCGTGGCAGCGCAGGACCAGCTTCGGGTCCTTGGTGTTGTAGAGGCCCCAGTGCAGGCCCATGATCGAGTAGTTCTTCACGAGTGCGTGGTTGAGCCCCGGGCTGGGGATCGTGCCGCTCGCGAAGCCGACGACCACGATCCGGCCCTCGAAGGCGACGAGCTTGGCGGACTGCGTGTAGGCGTCCCCGCCGACAGGGTCGTAGACGACGTCGGCGCCCCGGCCACCGGTGGCCGCCTTGACGGCGGCGACGACGTCCTCGGCGCGCCGGTCCACGACGACGTCGCAGCCCAGCTCGCGGGCGACGGCGGCCTTGTCGGCGCCGCCCACGACACCGATGACGGTCGCCCCCGCCGCCTTCCCGAGCTGCACCGCCGCGCTGCCGACCCCTCCTGCGGCAGCGTGGACGAGCAGCGTCTCGCCGGCCTCCAGGCGGGCCCGCCGGTGCAGGCCGAACCAGCCGGTCTGGTAGCCGATGTGCAGGGCGGCGGCCTCGGCGTCGTCCAGCGCCCCGGGCGCGGGCAGCAGGGCCGCGGCGTCCGCGACGGCGTACTCGGCGAAGCCGCCGTACGGCAGCGCGGGGTTGGCGACGACCCGTCGGCCGTCCTCGGTCTCGCCGCAGATCTCCACCCCTGGCGTGTACGGCATCGGCGGCCTGACCTGGTACTGCCCGCGGCACATCAGGACGTCCGGGAAGTTGATGTTCGCCGCGCGCACCTTGAGCAGGACCTGGCCGTCGCCGGGGACGGGCCGCTCCACCTCCGCGAGCCGCATCACCTCGCCGGGCTCACCGTTCTCGTGCACTTGCCATGCCTGCATGCGGGGCCTCCACGGGACTGGGTCTGTTCTGTTCGCGCCTCGGGGTCAACTGCATACTAAGCGGTCGCTTGCCGTGCAGGGAACAGTCAGGGGCCGCGGGTTCCAGGGGTCCGGGGAACGGGCACGGCGCACGCCCACACCAGCCGGCCCCACACCCTCAGACCCACGGCACCTCTAACCCCCAAGGGGCGCGGGGAACGGCGCAACCGACGTCAGCCGGCCTGCCCGCCGCCACCGCGTTTCGGGCGGGCCCGGACGTGCATCCGCTCCCCCTGCCGGCCGAAGAGGCTCAGGAACTCCACCGGCCCCTCCCCCGTCGACCCGAACCAGTGCGGCACGCGGGTGTCGAACTCGGCCGCCTCCCCCGCGCCGAGTACGACGTCGTGCTCGCCGAGCACCAGGCGCAGCCGCCCGGAGAGCACGTACAGCCACTCGTAGCCCTCGTGCGTACGCGGCTCCGGCTCGTCCTTGCGCTTCGGCTCCAGCACCTTGTAGGCCTGCAGGCCACCCGGCTGGCGGGTGAGCGGCCAGTGCGTCCGGCCGTGCATGACGATCGGCTTGGCCGCCCGGACGCGCGGGTCGCCGACCTGGGGCGCCCCCACGAGTTCGTCGAGGGGCACCTGGTGGGCCCGGGCGATGGGCAGCAGCAGTTCCAGGCTGGGTTTGCGCAGGCCGGACTCCAGGCGGGAGAGGGTGCTCACGGAGATGCCGGTGGCGGTGGACAGGCCCGCGAGGGTGGCGCCGCGCTCCTTGCGGACGCGGCGCAGCCGGGGCCCGACCTCCGCGAGGACGCCCTCCGTGTCACGGTCGCCCTGCTCCCCGGGCTCTTCGTGGTCCTTGTGGTCACTCATGCCCTTATTGCAGTTTCGGCAAAGCCATTTGTCAATACGGGTGCCGTGGGGCGACCTTCTGGGTGGAGGTGGTCACCGTGACCGATACGTATGAAGTGGTCGTCGTCGGCGGGGGCGCGGCGGGACTGTCCGCGGCGCTCGTCCTGGGGCGCGCACGCCGGAGTGTCCTCGTGATCGACGGGGGCGAGCCGCGCAACGCGCCCGCCGCCCACATGCAGGGCTATCTGACCCGGGACGGCATGTCACCGGCCGGGTTCCTGGCCGCGGGGCGCGAGGAGATCGCCCGGTACGGCGTCGAGCTCGTCCGGGATCTCGCGGTGGACGTGGCGCGGGACGCGGACCGCGGGTTCGACGTGACGCTCGGCGGAGGGCGCAGGGTGCACGGGCGCCGGCTGGTCGTCGCCACCGGCCTCGCGGACGAGCTGCCGTCCGTGCCGGGGGTCGCCGAGCGCTTCGGCCGGGACGTCCTGCACTGTCCGTACTGCCACGGCTGGGAGGTGCGGGACCAGGCCTTCGGCGTGCTGGCGACGACCCCGATGGGCGTACACCAGGCGCTGATGGTCTCCCAGTGGTCCAAGGACGTGACCCTGTTCCTGCACACGGTCGCGGAGGAGGAGCTGGCGGACGAGGATCTGCGCAGGCTCGCGGCGGCCGGGGTCGCCGTGGTGCCGGGCGAGGTCGCGGGACTCGACGTCGTCGACGACCGGCTGACCGCGGTCCGGCTGGCGGACGGCACGGCCCACGAGCGCTCCGTGCTGTTCGTCGCGCCCAGGCCGGTCCCCCGCACCGGCCTGCTGGAACAGCTGGGCGCCGACCTCCAGGAGACCCCGTTCGGCTCGTACGCCGCCGTCGACCCGACGGGCCTGACCAGCGTGCCGGGCGTCTGGGCGGCGGGCAACGCGATCGGCTTCGGCGAACAGGTCGTGAACGCGGCGAGCGGCGGCTACCGCGCCGGAGCCACGATCAACGGAGAACTGCTGTTCGCGGACCTGGACGCGGCGGTGCGGGTGCGGTGACGTGACCGTCCGGGCCGGGCGGTGCGGACCCGGCCGGGCCCGGGTGTCCGTCCGCCCAGGTGTAGTCCGGGCATCTCCGTAGCACGATGACTTCATGCTGCTGTCCCGGCTCGCCAACGTGTCCCAGGAGGTCGCCGCCACCTCGGCGCGGTCCCGGAAGGTCGCTCTGCTCGCGGAGCTGTTCCGGGACGCGGAGGCGGACGACGTGCCGATCGTCATCCCGTATCTGGCGGGCCGCCTGCCCCAGGGGCGGCTCGGTGTCGGCTGGAAACTCCTCGGCGCGTCCGTCCCGCCGGCCGGGGAGACGAGCCTGACCGTGCGGGACGTGGACAGCCGCCTGACCGCTCTCGGCGCCGTCTCCGGCACCGGCTCGCAGGCGGAACGGGCGCGGCTCGTCGGGGAGTTGATGGGCGCGGCCACCGAGCCGGAGCAGAAGTTCCTGCGCGCGCTGATCGGCGGCGAGGTGCGGCAGGGCGCCCTCGACGCCGTCGCGGTCGAAGGGCTCGCCCGGGCGACGGACGCGCCCTCCGCGGACGTACGCAGGGCCGTGATGCTGGCGGGTTCGCTGCAGACCGTGGCCGAGCGGCTGCTGGCCGACGGACCCGAGGCACTGGAGGAATTCAGCCTCACCGTCGGCCGGCCCGTCCTGCCGATGCTGGCGCACAGCGCCCCCTCCGTCTCAGAAGCGCTCGACAAGCTCGGCGCCTGCGTGGTGGAGGAGAAACTCGACGGCATCCGCGTCCAGGTGCACCGCGACGGCGACGAGGTACGCGTCTACACGCGCACCCTCGACGACATCACCGACCGGCTGCCCGAGATCACGCACGCCGCACGGGAGTTGAAGGTCGACCGCTTCATCCTCGACGGCGAGGTCATCGCGCTCGACGACGACGGACGGCCCCGGCCCTTCCAGGAGACCGCGGGCCGCGTGGGCTCCCGGGTGGACGTGGCGACCGCCGCCGAGGCCGTGCCCGTCTCCCCCGTCTTCTTCGACGCCCTGTCGGTGGACGGCCAGGACCTGCTGGACCTGCCGTTCGCCGACCGCCACGCGGAGCTGGCCCGGCTGGTCCCCGAGCCGATGCGCGTACGCCGTCTCCTCGTCCCGGATCCCACGGACGAGCCGGCCCGGGCCGCCGCCGAACGGTTCGGCGCCGACACGCTCGCACGCGGCCACGAGGGCGTCGTCCTCAAGTCCCTGGACGCCCCCTACAGCGCGGGCCGGCGCGGAGCCTCCTGGCTGAAGGTCAAGCCCGTCCACACCCTCGACCTGGTCGTGCTGGCCGCCGAGTGGGGCAGCGGGCGGCGCACCGGCAAGCTCTCCAACCTGCATCTGGGCGCCCGCAGACCGGACGGCACGTTCGCCATGCTGGGCAAGACGTTCAAGGGCCTCACCGACGTGATGCTGGCCTGGCAGACCGAGCGCCTCCAGGAACTCGCCGTCGCCCCCGTCGAGGAGAGCGGCTACGTGGTGACCGTCCGCCCGGAACTGGTCGTGGAGATCGCGTACGACGGTCTGCAGCGCTCCACCCGCTATCCGGCGGGCGTCGCCCTGCGGTTCGCCCGGGTCGTGCGCTACCGCGAGGACAAGACACCCGCGGACGCGGACACCGTCGAAACGGTGCTCGCCGCGCACCCGGGGGTGGCCGCATGACCCCGGCCGCCGCCGCGAAACGCAGCGCGGGCCTGCTCCTGTTCCGCCGCACCGGGCACGGTACCGAGGTGCTGCTGGGCCACATGGGCGGTCCGTTCTTCGCGCGGCGCGACGCCGGGGCCTGGTCCGTGCCGAAGGGCGAGTACGAGCCAGGCGAACCGGCCTGGGACGCCGCCCGCCGCGAGTTCCAGGAGGAACTGGGCCTGCCCCCGCCCGACGGCGAGCCCGTCCCCCTCGGCGAGGTCACCCAGACGAACGGCAAGATCGTCACGGCCTGGGCCGTCGAGGCGGACCTCGACCCGGCGGCCATGGTCCCCGGCACCTTCTCGATGGAGTGGCCGCGCGGCTCGGGCCACGTCCAGGAGTTCCCGGAACTGGACCGCGTGGAGTGGCTGGACCTGACCCGCGCCAGAGCGGTCCTGATCAAGGCCCAGACGGAGTTCCTGAACCGCCTGGAAGCACATATGCGCTGACGAGAGGGGCACGCGTCCCCTGGGGGGCACCCCGAAAGGGACGCGGGCCTGCATCGACATGCGGCTCCGCCGCGGGGCGCGACCAGCCACGACGGACCCGCACCCGACACACAGCACCAGGAGGCAAGAGCAATGCCCATCGCAACAGTGAACCCGGCAACCGGCGAAACTCTGAAAACCTACGACGCCCTCGGCGAGAGCGAGATCGAACACCGCCTCGCCGCCGCGGAGGCCGCGTTCAAGACGCACCGCACCACGTCGTTCGAGGAGCGCGCCCGGCTCATGCACCGCGCGGCCGACCTTCTGGAGGCCGACGCACCGGACATCGGGCGGACGATGACCACCGAGATGGGCAAGCCCGTCAAGCAGGCCCGCGCCGAAGCGGCGAAGTGCGCGAAGGCGATGCGCTGGTACGCCGACCACGCCGAGGAACTCCTCGCCGACGAGGAGGGCGCGAAGAACGACGCGGAGGACTCCGGCGCCTCCCGCGTCCTCGTGCGCTACCGCCCCCTCGGCCCGGTCCTCGCCGTCATGCCGTGGAACTTCCCGCTCTGGCAGGTGATCCGCTTCGCCGCGCCCGCGCTGATGGCGGGCAACGTCGGACTGCTCAAGCACGCCTCGAACGTCCCGCAGACCGCCCTCTACCTGGAGGACCTGTTCCGCCGTGCGGGCTTCGCGGAGGGCTGTTTCCAGACGCTGCTCGTCGGCTCGGGCGCCATCGAGGACATCCTGCGCGACCCGCGGATCAAGGCGGCCACCCTGACCGGCAGCGAACCGGCGGGCCGCGCGGTCGCCTCGGTCGCCGGGGACGAGGTCAAGAAGACCGTCCTGGAGCTGGGCGGCAGCGACCCGTACGTGGTCATGCCGTCGGCGGACCTCGACAAGGCCGCGAAGACGGCGGTGACGGCCCGGGTGCAGAACAACGGCCAGTCCTGCATCGCCGCCAAGCGGTTCATCGTCCACACGGACGTCTTCGACGCCTTCGCCGAACGCTTCACCGAGGCCATGAAGGCCCTCACGGTGGGCGACCCCCTGGACGAGGGCTCGGACGTCGGCCCGATCGCCACCGAGCAGGGCCGCGACGACCTGACGGAACTCGTCGACGACGCCGTCGAGGGCGGCGCGACCGTGCTGTGCGGCGGTGAGCGGCCCGACGGGGACGGCTGGTACTACCCGCCGACCGTCCTCGCCGACATCACGCCCGAGATGCGCATCCACCACGAGGAGGCGTTCGGCCCGGTCGCCACGCTCTACCGTGCCGCCGACCTCGACGAGGCGGTGGCCATCGCCAACGACACGCCGTTCGGGCTGAGTTCCAACGTCTGGACCCGCGACGAGGCCGAGACCGACCGTTTCGTACGGGATCTGGAGGCCGGCGGGGTCTTCTTCAACGGGATGACCGCGTCCCACCCGGCGTTCCCGTTCGGCGGGGTCAAACGGTCCGGCTACGGGCGTGAGCTGTCGGGTCACGGAATCCGAGAGTTCTGCAACATCACCACCGTATGGCACGGAGCGTGAGCCTTCCGCGGCTACGATTCCCGGTGTGAACCGCGAAGTGACCCTGCCCCTGATCGTCGACGACCGCGGGACCCTGCAGGTGGCTGCCGCCGATGTGAGCAAGCTGCTGCGCACGATGGGGGGGCGGTGGCTGCATCTCGTCGAGGCCGGTGAGCACGGGCTCGACGAGGACACGGTGGCCGCGCTGACCATTGAGCTGGCCAAGCTTGCCGACCGCATTGATGTGGCGTGCATTGCGCACAGCAGTGGGGGTGCCGGTGCCTCCGGCTGAGGGGGCGTTCTGAGGTCGTCCGCATGCTGCGGGTGCGTGGGGGCTGGGCGCGCAGTTCCCCGCGCCCCTGAAAGCCAAAGACAAAAGATTGCGCCGTTCCCCGCGCCCCTTACGGGGCTCTACCCAGGGGGCTTGTCCCCGGTCTGGAGTAGTCCGGCGCGATAAACGGGACTTCTCGGGTGATCGTGGTGGGACCACCCTTCCGTCCGGGAGAGGGAGTTCCCGGCGGGCGAGAGAAGGCGCAGGCACATGGCGACTTTGTGCAGACCCGCGGTCTCTGTTCCGGAATACGTGATCACGATGGAGGAGACGCTTGAGCTGGCGCGCTCCCGCCACCCCGATCACCCCCAACTGCCGCTCGCGCTGCGGCTGATCGAGAACACCGGTGTACGCACCCGGCACATCGTGCAGCCCATCGAGGAGACCCTGAAGCACCCCGGCTTCGAGGAACGCAACAAGGTGTACACGGCCGAGGCGAAGGCCCGTGTGCCGGCCGTCGTGCAGCGCGCGCTCGACGACGCGGAGGTCCTGGCCACCGACATCGACGTGATCATCTACGTCTCGTGCACGGGCTTCATGATGCCGTCGATGACGGCCTGGCTGATCAACGCCATGGGGTTCAGCAGCGACACCCGCCAGATACCCATTGCGCAGCTCGGCTGCGCCGCCGGGGGCGCCGCGATCAACCGGGCGCACGACTTCTGCACGGCCTACCCCGAGGCCAACGCGCTCATCGTGGCCTGCGAGTTCTGCTCGCTGTGCTACCAGCCCACCGACCTGGGCGTCGGCTCGCTGCTGTGCAACGGCCTGTTCGGCGACGGGATCGCCGCCGCGGTGGTCCGCGGACAGGGCGGCGAGGGCATCCTGCTGGAGCGCAACGGCTCGTACCTGATCCCCAAGACCGAGGACTGGATCATGTACGACGTACGGGCCACCGGCTTCCACTTCCTGCTGGACAAGCGGGTGCCGGCCACCATGGAACCGCTCGCCCCCGCCCTGCACAACCTGGCAGGGCTGCACGGCTGGGACGCCTCCGACCTGGACTTCTACATCATCCACGCCGGGGGTCCGCGGATCCTCGACGACCTCAGCAAGTTCCTCCAAGTGGCACCGGAGGCCTTCCGGTTCAGCCGGGCGACGCTCACCGAGTACGGGAACATCGCCAGCGCCGTCGTCCTGGACGCACTGCGCAGGCTGTTCGACGAGGGGGGCTCCCATCACAAGGCGCGCGGACTGCTCGCCGGCTTCGGGCCGGGGATCACCGCCGAGATGGCGCTGGGCCGCTGGCACCGCACGAGCGAAATGACGGCGTGACATGACCTCTGACCTGACCCTGGACCAAGAGACCGCGGCAGCGCCCCCGGTACGGCACTGGCCCGCCCTGGACCTGACCGGGGTCGACTTCGACCCCGTCCTGTCCGAGCTGATGCGCGAGGGACCCATCAACCGGATCCAGCTGCCCAACGGCGAGGGCTGGGCCTGGCTGGTCACGCGCTACGACGACGTACGGCTGGTGACGAACGACCCCCGGTTCAGCCGGGCGAAGGTGCTCGGCCGGCAGGTCACCCGGCTGGCACCGCACTTCATCCCGGCGGCGGGCGCGATGAGCTTCGTCGACAAGCCCGACCACGCCCGGCTGCGCAGGGCGGTGAACGCGGCGTTCACCTCGCGCGGCGTCGAGCGCCTGCGGGAGAACGCCCGTCAGACCCTGGACACCATGGTCGACGACATGCTCCGGGACGGTCCCCCGGCCGATCTGATCGACCGGGTCCTGGCCCCCTTCCCCATGACCGTCATCTGCGAGCTGATGGGGGTCCCGGCCGAGGACCGGCAGACGCTGCACACCTGGACGCAGTCGATCCTCTCCTCCAGCCAAGGCGCCCAGGCCAGCGAGCGGGCCAAGCGGGACATGGAGGTGTACTTCGCCAAGCTCATCGCCGAACGCCGCGGCGCGACCGGCGAGGACGTCACCTCGCTGCTCGGCGCGGCGGTCGGCCGGGGCGACATCACCGAGGAGGAGGCGGTGGCGCTCGCGGGGCCGATCCAGATCGGCGGCGAGGCCGTCACCAACAACACCGGCCAGATGCTGTACATCCTCATGACCAGGCCGGCGCTGTTCGACCGGCTGCGCGACGAGCCGTCGCTGCGCCCGCAGGCCCTCGACGAACTGCTGCGGTACATCCCGCACCGCAACGCCGTGGGGCTCTCCCGGATCGCCACGGAGGACGTCGTCCTGCACGGCGTACGGATCAGGAAGGACGACGCGATCTACGTGTCCTACCTGGCCGCCAACCGGGACCCGGACGTCTTCCCCGACCCCGACCGGATCGACTTCGACCGCGCCGCCAACCCGCATGTGGCGTTCGGGCACGGTCCGCACTACTGCGTGGGCGGCATGCTCGCCCGCCTGGAGTCGGAGCTGATGGTGAACACGCTCCTCGACCGGATTCCGACGCTGCGGCTGTCCGTCTCGGCGGACGAGGTGCCGTGGCGGCGCGGCGCGCTGATCCGCGGGCCCGAGGCTCTGCCCGTCACCTGGTGACCGCGCTCACGCCGCCCGAGGGTCTGCTGGTGCCACCGGGGCACGGCCGTACGGTACGGACGCCGGCCCAGCACGTGACCTTCAAGGTGACGGGTACGCACTCCCGGGCGGCGTCCAGCTTCGAGGTGGTCGTGCCGCCCGGCTTCGACGTCGGCGCGCACGTCCACGCACGCAGCGAGGAGCTGTTCTACGTCCTCGAAGGCGAGCTGGACGTGCTCGCCTTCGAGCCGTTGGTGCGGACGCGGGACAACTGGCAGCGGTGGCAGTCGGGTTCCGGGAACCGGGTGGTGCGGGCGACGCCGGGGACGGTGATCGCCGTACCGCCGGGTTGTCCGCACGCGTTCGCGAACCCGACGGACGGTCCGGCGAAGATGTTCTTCCAGGCGTCGCCGCCGCCGGATCACGAACGGTACTTCGATGAGCTTCTGCGGATCCTCGACGCGGGGGGTTCGCCGGACGCGGCGGCGATCGCCGAGCTGCGGTCGAAGTACGACATCGAGCAACTGACGCCGTTGCGCCACGGGTAGCGTCCGCTCGCCGGCACGGTGCGGGCCGGTGGGGGTCGCCCGCGCAGTTCCCCGCGCCCCTAGGTATCTAGGGGCGCGGGGAACTGCGCGGCCAGCCACGACGGCGCCGCGGACGCGCTATCGGATCGGCATGCCGGACAGCGTGCGGGCGATCACCAGCCGCTGAATCTCACTCGTGCCCTCGAAGATCGTGTAGATCGCCGCATCCCGGTGCATCCGCTCGACCGGATACTCCCGCGTGTACCCGTTCCCGCCGAGGATCTGGATCGCCTGCCCGGTCACCTTCTTCGCCGTCTCGCTGGCGAAGAGCTTCGACATCGACCCCTCGGCGGACGTGAACTGCTTCCCGCTCACCGCCATCCAGGACGCCCGCCACACCAGCAGCCGCGCCGCGTCGATCGACGTACGCATGTCGGCGAGCTGGAAGGCCACGCCCTGGTTGTCGATGATCGGCCGCCCGAACTGCTCGCGCGTCTTCGCGTAGTCGAGGGCCACCTCGTATGCGGCCCGCGCGGTGCCGACCGCCATGGCGCCGACCGCCGGGCGGGAGGCCTCGAACGTGGCCATCGCCGCGTTCTTCAGGCGCTCGCCGCCCCCCGCCTTCGCCCGCTCACGGGCCCGGGCGAGGCGCTCGTCGAGCTTCTCCTTGCCACCGAGCAGGCAGGAGCCGGGCACCCGGACGTTCTCCAGGACGACCTCGGCGGTGTGCGAGGCGCGGATGCCGTGCTTCTTGAACTTCTGTCCCTGTGACAGACCGGGCGTGCCCAGCGGGACGATGAAGGACGCGTGGCCCTTGGAGCCCAGCTCGGAGTCCACGACGGCGACGACCACGTGCACGTTGGCGATGCCGCCGTTGGTCGCCCAGGTCTTCGTACCGTTGAGGACCCACTCGTCCTTGGCCTCGTCGTACACGGCCCGCGTTCGCATCGAGGCGACGTCGGAGCCGGCGTCGGGCTCGGAGGAGCAGAAGGCGGCGACCTTGACGTCGTTGGCGTCGCCGTACATCTGGGGGATCCAGGTGCCGATCTGCTCCTCGGTGCCGTTGGCGAGGACGCCCACCGCGGCGAGGCCGGTGCCGACGATCGACAGGGCGATGCCGGCGTCGCCCCAGAACAGTTCCTCCATGGCCATGGGGATGCCGAGGCCGGTGGGGTCGAAGTACTGCTGGGCGTAGAAGTCCAGGGAGTAGATGCCGACCTTCGCGGCCTCCTGGATGACCGGCCAGGGAGTCTCTTCCCGCTCGTCCCATTCGGCGGCCGCGGGGCGGATCACGTCGGCGGCGAAGCCGTGGATCCAGTCCCGCACCTCCTTCTGTTCGTCGTTGAGCTCCATGGTGAACTCGGCCATGTCCCCTCCAGCGCTGCACTCACGTGTTACTTGCGGTAACGGTAGCCTGTTACTGGTCGGTAGTAAAAGTCAACTCCCCGTTCCAGGTCGGCAGCCCGTTCGAGGTGGGGCCTGCGCATGGTGTTACGTTGCGCAGGCGTCACCGAATCAGCACGGGTGGGGAGAGATCATGGACACCACGCAGCGGACCGATCAGCAGAGGTCCGCCGACCGCCGACGGCGCGAGCTGTTGGAGGCCGCCGACCGGGTGGTGCTCCGCGACGGCCCGGGCGCCTCCATGAACGCCATCGCGGCGGAGGCGGGCATCACCAAGCCGATTCTTTACCGCCACTTCGGCGACAAGGGCGGACTCTACGCGGCCCTCGCCAAGCGTCACACGGACGCCCTCCTCGGAGCGCTGCGCGCCGCGCTCGACGCACCCGCCGAACGCCGGGAGCGCGTGGAGGCCACGCTCGACACCTACCTCGCGGCGATCGAGGCCCGCCCCCAGGTGTACCGCTTCCTCATGCACCCCTCCGAGGGCGGCCCGCAGAACGACCAGGGCTTCGACATGGGCGCGTACTCGTTCCCCCTCCTGCGCCGCATGGGCGAGGAGTTGGCCGACGTCATCGAGGAGCGCGTCGATCTCGGCCCGAACAGCCAGCAGTTGGCCCGCGTCTGGGGCCACGGCATCGTCGGCATGATGCACGCGGCCGGTGACTGGTGGCTCGGCGAACGCCCGTGCGCCCGCGCCGAACTGGTCCAGGCCCTCGCCGACCTCCTCTGGGGCCGCCTGGCAGCGGCAGGCGACAAGGCGGGCGGCCCGGGTTTCTGACCGACGTTCATTTCTCGGGGGCCGCGGGCCGTTCAGGGGTGCGGGACGGTGGGGGTTGCCCGCGCAGTTCCCCGCGCCCCTGAAAAGCGGGGCTCGGCCCAGGCTTTTGCCCTTCAGGGGCGCGGGGCCGTATCGATATGCGGCTCCGCCGCGGGGCGAGACCAGCCACGACGGACCCGCACCCGACAACGAACCCTCAACTCCCCCAAGAAGCCCGCCCCGCTTGCCAAAGCACCTTCCGCCGTCGCCACCCCGTGACCCGATCCACATACAACCCACCGTCAAGGTGATCGCACTCATGCTGAAGGCACCGAGCGAACCACCCACTCCCGTGCACCCGCACCGGTGCCCCGTCCAGGGACACCCCCTCCACCACGGCATGGTCGTACCGCTCGGTACCCGCCTCGAGCCCCGGCAGCGACAGACACCCCTCGGGCCCCCGCAGCACCACCCCGTCCGCCTCGACCAGCCGCGGGTTCACCACATGCCCCACATGCCGCACGTCGTCGTCATCGGGACAGTCGTATACGAAGACCCGCAACGACTCCCCGACCTGGTTGGCGGCGAGCCCCACCCCCTCGGCCGCGTACATCGTCGCGAACATGTCCTCGACGAGCCGGGCCAGTTGGGGACCGAACTCCTCAACTTCTTCACACCGTGTGTGCAACACGGGGTCGCCGAGCAAAGACAGAGGAAGGACGCGCCCTCGGGCGCCGGGGATCGAGCCGTGTCGCATGGCGGCAAGGGTACGGTCCTCACTGGCGCGCGGGCGTCGGAGTGGTGCCGCGGTTCGGGCCTGCGAGTGGATCTCGATAGGCTGAGGGCCAGACGTTGCCGGGGGCAGTGCGCGGCGCCGTACGCAAGGAGGATCGGGAACTGATGGCAGGCAACTCGGACCCGCTGTCGCCGCGGGCCAAGCTCGCCGTGACAGCGGGCAAAGCGGTCGCGGCGGCATCACGTGCCGCGGGCCGTGGCAGCGGATCGGTGATCGGCGGCCGGGTCGCGCTCAAACTCGACCCCGACCTGCTGGCGAGGCTCGCTCAGCACCTGGACGTGATCCTGGTGTCGGCGACGAACGGCAAGACCACCACGACGAGGCTGATCGCCGAGGCGCTGCGGGCGGCGGGTCCCGTCGTCTCGAACGCGCTGGGCGCGAACATGCCCGCGGGCATCACCTCGGCGCTGGCAGGCGGTTCCGACTCACGGTTCGCCGTCATCGAGGTCGACGAGAAGTATCTGTCCGGGGTGGCGCGGGACACGGATCCCAAGTGCATCGCCCTGCTCAACCTGTCGCGCGACCAGCTCGACCGCGCGGCCGAGACCCGCATGATGGCCGAGCACTGGCGCGAGGGCCTGGCCGGCTCCAAGGCGGTCGTCGTCGCCAACGCCGACGACCCGCTGGTCGTCTGGGCCGCGTCCTCCTCGCCGAACGTGGTGTGGGTGGCCGCCGGTCAGATGTGGAAGGACGACGCCTGGTCCTGCCCGTCGTGCGGCGGCGTGATGCAGCGTCCTGGCGACGACTGGTTCTGCGGCGACTGCGGTTTCCGCCGTCCCACGCCCAGCTGGGCGCTCTCCGGGGACCACGTCCTGGACCCGCACGGTTCGGCCTGGCCGATCCACCTCCAGCTGCCGGGCCGCGCCAACAAGGCGAACGCCGCCTCGTCGGCCGCCGTCGCCGCCGTCTTCGGCGTACCGCCGCAGGTCGCCCTGGAACGCATGTACCAGGTGCAGGCCGTGGCCGGACGCTACGACGTCGTGCAGTTCATGCAGCGCGACCTGCGCCTGCTGCTCGCCAAGAACCCGGCGGGCTGGCTGGAGACGTTCTCCCTGATCGACCCGCCGCCGACCCCGGTGATCCTGTCGGTGAACGCGCGCGGCGCCGACGGCACCGACACCTCCTGGCTGTGGGACGTCGACTACACCCGGCTCACCGGTCACCCGATCTTCGTTCTGGGCGACCGCAAGCTGGACCTCGCCGTTCGTCTGGAGGTCGCGAACCAGCAGTTCCAGGTCTGCGAGAACCTCGACCAGGCCGTGCAGCAGGCGCCGCCCGGCCGTATCGAGGTCATCGCGAACTACACCGCTTTCCAGGATCTGCGGCGTCGTGTCGGCAACTGAACCCCGGAGGACGAAGAGAATGAGTGACAACAGCCTTCGGCTGGTGTGGATCTACCCGGACCTGCTGAGCACGTACGGCGACCAGGGCAACGCGCTCGTCGTCGAGCGCCGGGCCCGCCAGCGCGGGCTGGACGTGGCCCGTCTCGACGTACGCAGCGACCAGCCGATCCCCACCTCCGGCGACATCTACCTCATCGGTGGCGGCGAGGACCGGCCGCAGCGGCTGGCGGCCGAGCGGCTGCGCCGCGACGGCGGTCTGCACCGCGCGGTGGGCAACGGCGCGATCGTGTTCTCGGTGTGCGCGGGCTACCAGATCCTCGGCCACGAGTTCATCAACGACCTGGGCCAGCGCGAGCCGGGCCTCGGCCTGCTCGACGTGCACTCCACCCGCGGCGAGGGCGAGCGGTGCGTCGGTGACGTGCTGGGCGACATCGACGCGCGCCTCGGTCTGCCGCCGCTGACCGGCTTCGAGAACCACCAGGGCATCACGCACCTGGGTCCCACCGCCCGCCCCTTCGCGAACGTGCGCCTGGGCAAGGGCAACGGGACGGGCGACGGCACGGAGGGCGCGTACAACGACACGGTCTTCGGGACGTACATGCACGGGCCCGTGCTCGCCCGTAACCCGCTGATCGCGGATCTGCTGCTCAAGCTGGCGCTCGATGTGAACGCGCTGCCGCCGATCGACGACCGGTGGTACGAGGCGCTGCGCTCCGAGCGCATCTCGGCTGCTCAGCAGCCTGCCTGAGCCCGCCGGGGCAGCCCATCCGGTGACGTGCCCGCACAGGTGAGCGGGCACGTCCAGCAGGCGGACGCACAGTGCGGAGCCGCCCCCTGCCGCCGGTAGGGTGGCGGCGTCCTGCCGGACAGCGTGGTCCGGTTCCCGGTCCACGTTGAGAAGGTATTCCGGACTATGCGTATTGGTGTCCTCACGTCCGGTGGCGACTGCCCCGGTCTGAACGCCGTCATCCGGTCCGTCGTACACCGCGCCGTCGTCGACCACGGCGACGAGGTCATCGGCTTCCGGGACGGCTGGAAGGGCCTGCTGGAAGGCGACTACCTCAAGCTCGACCTCGACGCGGTGAGCGGCATCCTGGCTCGCGGCGGCACGATCCTCGGTTCCTCCCGGGTCCAGCCCGCGCATCTGCGCGACGGTGTGGAGCGGGCCAGGGGCCATGTCGAGGAGCTGGGGCTCGACGCGATCATCCCGATCGGCGGCGAGGGCACGCTCAAGGCCGCCCGCCTCCTGTCGGACAGCGGACTGCCGATCGTCGGCGTGCCGAAGACCATCGACAACGACATCGCCGTCACGGACGTCACCTTCGGCTTCGACACGGCCGTGGGGGTCGCGACCGAGGCCCTGGACAGGCTGAAGACCACCGCCGAGTCCCATCAGCGCGTCCTGATCGTCGAGGTCATGGGCCGCAACACCGGCTGGATCGCGCTGCACTCCGGGATGGCCGCGGGCGCCCACGCGATCGTCGTGCCGGAACGGCCCTTCGACATCGCGGAGTTGGCCGCCAAGGTCGGTGAACGCTTCTCCATGGGCAAGAAGTTCGCCATCGTCGTCGCCGCGGAGGGTGCGAAGCCCCGCGAGGGCACGATGACCTACGACGAGGGCCGCAAGGACGTCTACGGGCACGAGCGGTTCGCGGGCATCGCCCGGCAGCTCTCCATCGAGCTGGAGGAGCGCCTCGGCAAGGAGGCCCGGCCGGTGATCCTCGGGCACGTCCAGCGCGGGGGGACGCCGACCGCGTACGACCGGGTGCTCGCCACGCGGTTCGGGTGGCATGCGGTGGAGGCCGTGCACCGGGGTGAGTTCGGGCACATGACCGCTCTGCGCGGCACCGACATCGTGATGGTGTCGCTCGCGGAGGCCGTCGAGACGCTGAAGACCGTGCCGGATTCGCGGTACGCGGAAGCGGAGACCGTGCTCTGACGCGCAGCCGGGAGAGCTGCGGGGGGCGCGGGTGGTTCGTAGGCTGCGGGTCGCACGTAGCTGAGCGCGCCCACGCGGCGGAGCCGCATATCGACACAGCCCCGCGCCCCTGAAAACGAACCCGCCCCCGGTCGTAGGCCCGACCGGGGGCGGTTCTAGTCTGTGGGGGACAGACAGCGCGCAACCCGTACGAAACAGGAGCCGGCGGATGGATCACAGCGGGCACGGCACGTCCATGGATCTGCCGCCGTTCACGCTGGGGCGGGGGCTCGAATGGTCCCCGGACCCGTTCTTCCTCGTCGCCTGCCTCGTGGGGCTCGCGCTGTACGGGTGGGGTGTGACGCGGCTGGTCCGGCGCGGTGACGCGTGGCCGGTCGGGCGGACCGTGGCGTTCGTCGTCGGTGTCCTGACCGTCATGCTCGTCCTGTGCACCGGGCTGAACGACTACGGCATGGTCATGTTCAGCGTGCACATGGTGCAGCACATGGTGATCAGCATGCTGTCGCCGATCCTGATCCTGCTCGGCGCGCCCATCACCCTCGCGCTGCGCGCGCTGCCGACCGCGGGTCGCGGCCGCACGGGGCCGCGCGAGCTGCTCCTGATGCTGCTGCACAGCAGGTTCATGCGGGTCGTCACGCATCCCGCGTTCACGATCCCGCTGTTCATCGCCAGCCTGTACGCGCTGTACTTCTCGCCGATCTTCGACTTCCTGATGGGGTCGAAGACCGGGCACGTCGCGATGATGTGCCACTTCCTCGCCGTCGGCCTGGTGTTCTTCTGGCCGATCATGGGCGTCGACCCCGGCCCGCACCGGCCGGGCTATCTGATGCGGATGCTGGAGCTGTTCGCCGGGATGCCGTTCCACGCGTTCTTCGGTATCGCGTTGATGATGGCGTCCGAGCCGATGGTGGAGACGTACAAGAACCCGGCGGCCTCGCTGGGCATCGACGCGCTCTCCGACCAGACCGCGGCGGGCGGCATCGCCTGGGCGTTCAGCGAGATCCCGTCCGTGCTCGTGCTGCTGGCCCTGCTCTTCCAGTGGTACCGCTCCGAGCAGCGGCAGGCGCGGCGTTCGGACCGGGCCGCGGACCGTGACGGCGACAAGGAACTTGAGGCGTACAACGCCTATCTGGCCTCGCTGGACGCACGCGGTCACTGAGTTCGTTCCCACCTCTTTCTGCCTTTCGGCCACTCCGCGCACTTTGCCAATTCCCCTTGACTGAAAGGCTTTTCCATTCAGTAGCATGGCGCGTGACGCCCTGCTTCCGTTCTGCAGGGTTCGGGGGAACCGCAGCCGGGGGGAGCGGTCATGACAATTCACGCATGCTTGCTGAGCACCGGGAAAACGGTGGTCCGAAGGATCGCCGTGCTCCTGGCCGCTGTGCTGATCCTCAGCGGATGCACCGAACAGCGGCTGTTCGCGGTCCGGGCGGTCGCAGCCGGAATACCGTCACTCGCACCTTTCTTCGAAGAGGACGGATCGCTGGGCAAGGACCGCAAGGGACTCGCGCCGCAGGAGGCGCACAGTGGTCTGCAGCAGGGCAACACCCCTGGTCTGTACGGGGGAACACGCGACCAGCAGGTGTGTGACATCGAGCGGCTCAAGGATTTCCTCACCGATCCCGAGAATCGACAAAAAGCCCGGGAATGGGCGCGGATCGTGGGCATTACCCCTGATCGGATCGAGGAGTACCTAGATGACCTCACACCGGTCCTGCTGCGTCACGACACCCTCGTGAAGAACCATGACTACAAGAAAGGCAAAGCGGTCCCCTACGACTCGCTGCTCGAGGCGGGGGTCGCGGTTCTGGTGAACGACCAGGGACTTCCCGCCGTGAAGTGCTCCTGCGGAAATCCGCTGAAGGCCTTCGACAAGGATCCCGAGAAGATCTCGGTCACGTTCGCGGACGGCAACAAGAAATGGGCGGGCTACGAGAAGTCCGACGTGGTGACCGTCAAGCCCTCGCCGCAGCCGCTGAAGCGGATCGCCCTCCTCGATGTGGACGATCCCGGCACGGCCATCAACCGGCCCGTCGGCACCACGGGCGAGGAGGACAGCACGTTCGACGCGACGCGGGAGCACGAGGTGCCCGCCGTGGTGGGCATGACCTTCGATCAAGCCGGTCAGGAGCTGGCCCGGCTGGGGCTGGCGGTGTCGTACGACGGGGACGAACTCCCACCGGGTGACGCGGCGGTGACCGGCTCGACGCCCGGGCCCGGGACGCCGCTGGCGTTCGGCGAGGCCGTGGCGCTGAGTGTGGACGCGGACTCCGACGGAGCGCCCGTCCCGGCGTCACCGACCGAGTCGGACGGGCCGAAGTCGCCGCCGGACCGGTCGGCCTCGCCGTCGGGCGAGGGCACCGGGTCGGCTCCCGGCAAGGGGACCCCGTCGGGCAAGGAGTCCGAGCCCGGTGGCGGGACGTCGTCGGGGACGGGTTCGACGTCGCCCGGCGGCGGGACACCGTCCGAGTCCCGGTCGACGCCCGGTGGCGGGACGGCGTCCTCACCCGCGGGCGGCACACCCTCCGTGACCCGGTCCACGCCGGTCGGGGAGCCACCGCCGCCGCCCTCGTCGACCTCGGCCCCGACCGTGACCAGTACGCCGCCCACGGTCGGTCCCACGTCCGCGGACCCTCCGTCCACCGGCCCCACCTCCACGGAGCCCACGCTCAGCGAACCGGCGAGCGAGCCGGAGTCGAGCGGACCCGCCCCGTCCGGTGGGGCGGGCTCCGGCGAGGCGGCCCAGGGCCCGGCGTAGGCCCACCAGGAGCAGAACCCCGGGAGTGACCGGATGGCATCAGGATCACCGCAGTCGGGAGTCGGCCGGGTCATCGCCGGCCGCTACCTCCTGCTGAACCGGCTGGGCAGTGGCGGCATGGGCCATGTCTGGCTCGCGTACGACCAGCGGCTGGCCTGCGAGGTCGCGCTCAAGGAGATCGTGTTCCGCGACCCGGGCGAGGCGGACCACGACCGCTCGGCCCGGGTGGCCAGGGCCCGTGCCGAGGCCCGGCACGCGGCGGGTCTGCGCGGCCACCCGCACGTCGTGACCGTGCACGACGTCCTGGAGCACGAGGGCCTGCCCTGGATCGTGATGGAGTACGTGGCCGGGGCGCTGGACCTGAGCGCCCTGGTCGACCGGCGCGGGGCCGTGGCCCCCGCCGAGTGCGCGCGGATCGGGCTCGCCGTGCTGGACGCGCTGACGGCCGGGCACGAGCGCGGGGTCATGCACCGGGACGTGAAGCCCGCCAACATCCTGCTGGCCCCGGACCGCACGGGATCGCCGTACGCCCGTGTCCTGCTCACCGACTACGGCATCTCCGTGCAGCCCGACGGCGACGAGACCCGGTGGACGCTGACCTCCGCGCTGGTGGGCACCGCCGGCTATCTGGCGCCCGAGCGGGCCCAGGGCGGGCCGCCCACCGCCGCCGCGGACCTGTTCTCGCTGGGCTGCACGCTCTACTACGCCGTCGAGGGGTACGGGCCCTTCGACCGTGAGTCGGGTCTCGCGGCGCTCACCGCCGTGGTCCTGGAGGAGCCGCGGCCCGTGCTGCACGCGGGCGCCCTGGAGCCGCTGCTGGCGGCGATGCTCACCAAGGACCCGGTCCGCCGGATCACCGCGGAGGAGACCGAGGCCGCGCTGTCCGCGATCCTGACGCCCCAGCCGCATCCACGGACCCAGCTCGACCCCGGCTCGGAGCCTCCGTGGGCGGGCGGGATCACCCATACGGCCGCACCCCGCACTCCCCCCGGGCCCCAGCCCTCGCAGAGCCACGGAGACGGCCCGCAGTGGTACGCGCCGTCCGCCGCGCAGCAGTCGTCCTCGCTGCCTCCCCGCCAGGAGGCCCCCCACGCCTGGCCCTCGGGGCAGCAGGGTCCGTGGTCCGGTGGGCAGGGCTTCGGCCCTCCCCCGGCGGCCCCCGGGCGGCGCCGCCGGCCACGCAACCGCGCCCGGACGGCCGTACTGGCGACCGCGCTGGGGCTGGCCCTGGCGGGCGGCGGGGCCTGGTACGCCATGGCGAACCTGCCGGGGGACGGTGACGCCAAGCCGTACGGGGACGCGATCGGGCTGTCGAAGCCGCTCGTCGACGGGAACTGCGTCGCCACGCGGTGGACGAGCACCCCCTTCATCGGGGACCCGGAACTGCGGGTCGTGAAATGCCTCAGCGAGGAGACGTACGGGCAGGTGATGGCCGTGTTCGAGGCGGCGTCCGCGCAGGACGCCCGCTCGGCCGGCGCCACCCGGTGCGAGCAGCGCACCGAGGAGACCCGCAAGAAGCTCGCGGACGTCCGCTCGTACGCCGCCGTGCCGACCTCGGAGGGCTTCGAGAGGGCTGACCACCGCGTGGCCTGTCTGGTGCTCGACGCGCGCGGCAAACCGCTGTTCGGGCCGATCGGGAACCGTCGCCCCACCGGTATGCGGTTCAGGGACACGGCCACCATGCAGAAGCGGGACTGCCTGAACCGGGTCAACGACAACGTCGCCGAACTCGTCTCGTGCCGGGGCCCGCACAGGGAGCAGGTACTCGACTTCCACCGGATGAGCCCGGACACGACCCTCGCACAGGCCAAGGGGCGGGCGACCGCGGTCTGCCAGGAGGAGGTGCCGCCCAACGACTACGGCTATGACCCGAACGTCTATACGGGCTCGTCCTGGGTGGGCAACAGCGCCTGGGCCTCCGGCACTCATTTCGTCGTCTGCACTGCAATTCGCAGGGACGGGGGCACCATGGAGAAGGACGAACCATGAGGAGGGTGTTGCGATGCCCGGTTCCACGAAGACCATGGGAGTGCTCACCGTAGGCGGCCTGGTGATGGTCACGGCCTACACGGTGGCGCTCGGCAGCAGCGGCTGGCTGTGGTTCGGCTGGGTGGTGCTCGGTCTGATCACCCTGGCGATGGTGGCCTCCCGGCCCACCTGAGGTACCGCGCGACCGGTTCCCCGGGAGGCCCCACGGCTCTCTCCCGGGGGATTCGTCCGCGCGGGATCCGGTCGGGAACGGCTCATTCGCGGGTCAGCCGGCCCGCCGAGTGCACGCCCGGCTGGTACTTCGGCAACCGGGCGGTGATCTTCATGCCCGCGCCCGGAGCGGTCTCGATGACGAGGCCGTAGTCGTCGCCGTAGACCTGCCGCAGCCGGTCGTCGACGTTCGACAGGCCGATGCCGTCCGAGGGGTCGGTCTCCCCCGCCAGGATGCGGCGCAGCCGGCCGGGGTCCATGCCCGGGCCGTCGTCCTCGATGACGACGAGCGCCTCGGCGCCGGCGTCCTGCGCGGTGATGCTGATACGGCTCTTGTCGACCTTGACCGTGCCGCCCTCCAGACCGTGCTTGACGGCGTTCTCGACGAGCGGCTGCAGACAGAGGAAGGGCAGGGTCACCGGCAGCACCTCCGGCGCGATCTGCAGGGTGACCGAGAGCCGCTCGCCGAAGCGCGCCCGGACCAGCGCCAAGTAGTGGTCGATGGCGTGCAGCTCGTCGGCGAGGGTGGTGAAGTCGCCGTGCCTGCGGAACGAGTAGCGGGTGAAGTCGGCGAATTCCAGGAGCAGTTCGCGGGCCCGCTCGGGGTCGGTGCGGACGAACGAGGCGATCACCGCGAGCGAGTTGAAGATGAAGTGCGGGGATATCTGGGCCCGCAGCGCCTTGATCTCGGCCTCGATCAGCCGGGTACGGGACTGGTCGAGGTCGGCGAGTTCCAGCTGGACCGACACCCAGCGGGCGACCTCCCCGGTGGCCCGTACGAGCACGGCGGACTCGCGGGGCGCGCAGGCGACGAGTGCCCCGTACACCCGGTCGTCGACGGTGAGGGGGGCGACGACGGCCCACCGCAGCGGGCAGTAGGGCTCGTCGCAGACGAGGCGGAAGGCCTCCCCGCGGCCGGTCTCCAGCGGGCCGCCGATCCGCTCCATGATCTGTTCCCGGTGGTGCTCGCCCGCGCCCTCCCACGCCAGCACGGTCTCCTGGTCGGTGAGGCAGAGCGCGTCCGTGCCGAGCAGGGTGCGCAGTCGTCGCGCGGACTTGCGGGCCGTCTCCCCGGTGAGGCCCGCGCGCAGCGGGGGCGCGGCGAGGGAGGCGGTGTGCAGGGTCTCGAAGGTGGCGTGCTCGACGGGGGTGCCGAGGCCGCCGGGGCTCGGCGACTGCGCGGTGCGCCGGCCGAACCAGAATCCGGCCGCCAGCAGCGGCAGCACGGCCACGCAGAGGCCCGCCAGGAATCCGCTCACGCCTTGATCTCCTTGATGTCCGTGCTCCCCTTGGCCTCCGTGCGGACCTGTCCTCCGGCGAGTTCCTCCGGCAGATGGAAGCGGGCGAGGATGGCCGCCGTTCCGGCCGGTACGCGCCGGGGCGTCGCCAGCGACACCAGGACCATGGTGAGGAAGCCCAGCGGCACCGACCACAGCGCCGGCCAGGCGAGGAGCGCGTGCAGGGAGCCCGTCCCGGGGAAGCCGGCCATGGTGGCGGCTACCGCGAGGAGCGCCGAGCCGCCGCCGACGAGCATCCCGGCCGCCGCGCCGGGCGGGGTGAGCCGGTGCCACCAGATGCCGAGGACGAGCAGCGGGCAGAACGACGAGGCGGACACCGCGAAGGCGAGTCCCACGGCGTCGGCGACCGGCAGTCCGCCCACGAGCATGCTCGCCGCGAGCGGCACGATCATGGACAGGACCGTGCCGAGCCGGAAGTGTCGTACCCCGCGGGAGGGCAGCACGTCCTGGGTGAGCACGCCCGCCACGGCCATGGTCAGACCGGACGCGGTGGACAGGAACGCGGCGAAGGCCCCGCCTGCCACCAGCGCGCCGAGCAGGTCCCCGCCGAGCCCGCCGACGACCCGGTCGGGCAGCAGCAGCACGGCGGCGTCGGCGTCCCCTGTCAGGGTCAGCTCGGGGGCGTACAGGCGGCCCAGCGCTCCGTAGAGCGGTGGGAGGAGGTAGAAGAAGCCGATCAGCGCGAGCACGGCGACGGTGGTGCGGCGGGCGGCCACGCCGTGCGGGCTGGTGTAGAAGCGCACGACGACGTGCGGCAGCCCCATGGTGCCGAGGAAGGTGGCGAGGATCAGCCCGTACGTGGCGTACAGCGGCCGTTCCTCGCGGCCCGCGGCGAGCGAGGTGGACATGCCGCCGTTGTCGCCGCGGTCGGCAACCGGGACGGGGTCGCCCTTGCTGAAGGACAGCCGGGTGCCCCGCTCGATGCGGTGGACGCCCGCGGGCAGCCTGACCTGCCGCTCCTCGTACCGCACGCCGTCGACCGTGCCGTCCGCGGTGACGGTCAGCGGCCCGGCGAGCTTCAGGTCGAGTCCGGCGTCGATGCGTACGACCCGGTGTTCGCGGAACGTGGCCGGTTCGTCGAAGGCGTGGCGCGGCGCCCCGTCGTCCTGCCAGGCGAGGACGAGGAAGAGCGCGGGGACGAGCAGGGCGGTGAGCTTGAGCCAGTACTGGAAGGCCTGGACGAAGGTGATGCTGCGCATACCGCCCGCGGCGACGGTCGCCACCACGACGACCGCGACGATGACCCCGCCGAGGGACTTGGACGCCCCGGTGAGCACGTTCAGGGTCAGTCCCGCGCCCTGGAGCTGGGGCAGGAGGTACAGCCAGCCGACGCCGACGACGAAGGCTCCGGCCAGCCGCCGCATGCCCTGCGAGGCGAGCCGCGCCTCGGCGAAGTCCGGCAGGGTGTACGCGCCGGAGCGGCGCAGCGGGGCCGCGACGAAGATGAGCAGGACGAGGTAGCCGGCGGTGTAGCCGACCGGGTACCAGAGCATGTCCGGGCCCTGGACGAGGACGAGGCCCGCGATGCCGAGGAAGGAGGCGGCGGAGAGGTACTCGCCGCTGATGGCGGCCGCGTTCAGGCGGGGGCCGACCGTGCGCGAGGCCACGTAGAAGTCGGAGGTGGTGCGGGATATGCGCAGTCCGAAGGCGCCGACGAAGACGGTCGCGACGACCACGAGGGCGACCGCCGGAACGGCGTAGTTCTCGTTCACGGGCTCTTCTCGTTCACGGGCTCAGCGGTCCTCCACGAGACGGACGAAGTCCTTCTCGTTGCGGTCGGCGCGGCGCACGTACCAGCCGGCGAGCAGCACCAGCGGCGGATAGACGCAGAAGCCGAGCACGATCCACTCGAGACTCGAACTGTCCCCCAGCACGGTGAACACCAGCGGCAGCGGGCCCACGAACAGGATGAGCACGGCGAAGACGGTGAGCGCTGCCCGCAGTTGGCTGCGCATCAGGGAGCGGACGTAGGTGTGGCCGAGCGTGGTCTGCTCGTCGATCTCGGTCCGCGGCCGGGAGCGGCTCAGCGGGCGCGTACGGCGCGGCGGGCCGGTGACGACGACCCGGCGGTCGGAGGGCACGCGCCGGTCGGAGGGGACACGCCGGTCGGTGGGGTCGTGGGGCAACTCCGCCTCCTCAGCTCGCGGTCCGGCGCATCAGCAGGTCCCGCAGTTCCCGTGCGTGGCGGCGGCTGACCTGGAGTTCGACCGTATCGACCAGGACGCTCACCGTACCCGCGTCCAGGCGGAGTTCGCTGATGTGACCGAGAGCGACGAGATGACGGCGGTGGATACGGACGAAACCGCGCGAACGCCAGCGCTCCTCCAGGGTGGACAGGGGGATGCGGACGAGGTGGCTGCCCTGGTCGGTGTGCAGCCGCGCGTAGTCGCCGTGGGCCTCGACATGGGTGATGTCCTCGACGGCGACGAACCGGGTGACCCCGCCCAGCTCGACGGATATGTGGTCCGGGTCGGGCTCGTGCACGGGGATCAGCGGGGCCGCGTCCATCTGCTCGACGGCCCGGCGCACGGCCTCGGCGAGGCGTTCCCTGCGGACCGGCTTCAGGACGTAGTCGACGGCCTTGAGGTCGAAGGCCTGGACGGCGAACCCCTCGTGGGCGGTGACGAACACGACGAGCGGCGGCTTGGCGAACCCGGCGAGCAGTCGTGCCATGTCGAGTCCGTCGAGGCCGGGCATGTGGATGTCGAGGAAGACGACGTCGATGCCCTCGTCGCCGTCCGGGCCGCTGTCCAGGGCCCGGTTGATCCGCCGCAGCGCCGCCGTGGCGTCGCTCGCGCCCTCGACGCTGCTCACCCGTGGATCGGCGTCCAGCAGATAGAGCAGCTCTTCGAGGGAGGGCGGTTCGTCGTCGACGGCGAGGGCGCGCAGCATGAACCCGGAGTGTAGGAGCAATCCGCGCGCCTGCACATGCGGCGGGCAAGGTCGTCGTGGCCGGATCGTCCCTGGATACAGTGCCCGCATGAGACCCATGTCCGCGCCTTTCGACGATCTCGACCGGAAGATCGTCACGGCTCTGATGGCGAACGCCCGCACGAGTTTCGCGGAGATCGGCGCGGCGATCGGGCTGTCCGCCACCGCGGTCAAGCGCCGGGCCGACCGGTTACGTGAGACGGGCGTGATCACGGGCTTCACGGCGACGGTGAAACCGGCGGCGCTGGGGTGGCGTACCGAGGCGTATGTGGAGGTGTACTGCGAGGGCGCGGCGCCGCCGCGGCGGCTCGCGGAGGTGGTGCGCAACCATCCGGAGATCACGGCCGCGATGACGGTGACCGGCGGGGCGGACGCGCTGCTGCATGTACGGGCCCGGGACGTGGAGCACTTCGAGGAGGTGCTGGAGCGGATCCGGGTGGAGCCGTTCATCCGCAAGACGGTCAGCTTCATGGTGCTGTCGCATCTGCTGCCGGAGAGCCCCGAGGCGGGGGCGAACCAGCCGGCTCCGGAGGCCTGAACCCGGCGTTCCTCCACCCGTTCGGGTGAATCACGCACTGATCGTGCGTCGAACGGCCTCAAGACGCAGCATTTCTTCGGCAGTGCGCAATCCTCGATTCTTGTCGCACCACTCCCCCGCTTTCTACCGTTGAGGCATCCCACCCGACACCTCAGGAAAGCGGAGGAACCCCTCTGTGCCCATGAGTCGTGTGCCGCGCCCCAGGCGGTTTCTGGTCTGCGAACCCAGACACTTCGCCGTGCAGTACGCCATCAATCCCTGGATGCATGAGGACACACAGGTCGACGTCGAGCTGGCCCGGGGCCAGTGGGCGGAGCTGATCTCCGCCTACCGCGCCCACGGCCACACCGTCGACAGCGTGGAGCCGGTAGCCGGTCTGCCGGACATGGTCTTCGCAGCGAACTCGGCGCTGGTCGTCGCCGGCCGGGTCTTCGGCTCGCTCTTCCACGCGCCGCAGCGCCGCCCGGAGTCGAGCGCGTACGAGACGTGGTTCAAGAGTGCGGGCTTCGACGTCCAGAAGCCCGAGTCGGTGTGCGAGGGCGAGGGCGACCTGGTGTTCGCCGGCCGCCATCTGCTGGCCGGCACCGGGTTCCGTACGGCACGGTCCGCCCATCACGAGGTGCAGGAGTACTTCGGCGTCCCCACGGTCAGCCTCACGCTGGTGGACCCCCGCTTCTACCACCTCGACACCGCGCTGTTCGTGCTCGACGACGGCCCCGAGGCGAACATCGCGTACTACCCGGAAGCCTTCTCCGCGGGCAGCCGTGAAGTACTCCGCCTGCTCTTCCCGGACGCGGTGATCGCCACCCGTGAGGACGCGATGGTGTTCGGGCTGAACTCCGTCTCGGACGGCCGCCACGTCTTCATCGCGCCGCGCGCGGAGGCCCTGGCGGGCGAACTCGACCGCCACGGCTACGTCCCCGTCCCCGTCGATCTGTCGGAGTTCCAGAAGGCCGGCGGCGGCATCAAGTGCTGCACCCAGGAGATCCGCTCATGACTGTCGCGCCCAGCCGTGCCCTGCGCTCGTCCGCCGAGCTGATCCGCGCCGAGGAGCCCCTCCTCGCGCACAACTACCACCCGCTGCCCGTGGTCGTCGCCCGCGCCGAGGGGGCCTGGGTCGAGGATGTCGAGGGCCGCCGCTATCTCGACATGCTGGCCGGTTACTCGGCGCTCAACTTCGGGCACCGCCACCCGGCCCTGATCGAGGCCGCGCACCGCCAGCTCGACCGGCTGACGCTGACCTCGCGCGCCTTCCACAACGACCGGCTGGCCGCGTTCGCCGAGTCGCTGGCCGCGCTCACCGGCCTGGACATGGTGCTGCCGATGAACACGGGCGCCGAGGCCGTGGAGAGCGCCGTCAAGGTGGCCCGCAAGTGGGCGTACGAGGTCAAGGGCGTCCCCGCCGACCGGGCGACGATCATCGTGGCCGCCGACAACTTCCACGGCCGTACGACGACCATCGTCAGCTTCTCCACCGACGAGTCGGCCCGCGCGGGGTTCGGCCCCTTCACACCGGGGTTCCGGGTGGTCCCGTACAACGACCTCGCCGCGCTCGAAGCGGCGATCGACGAGACGACCGCGGCCGTGCTGATCGAGCCGATCCAGGGCGAGGCGGGAGTCGTCATCCCGGACGACGGCTATCTGCGGGGGGTCCGCGAACTCACCGCCCGGACGGGATGCCTCTTCATCGCCGACGAGATCCAGTCCGGCCTCGGCCGCACGGGCCGCACGCTGGCCGTCGAGCACGAGGACGTCGTCCCGGACGTCGTGCTCCTCGGCAAGGCGCTCGGCGGCGGCATCGTGCCGGTCTCCGCGGTCGTCGCGCGGCGCGAGGTGCTGGAGGTACTGCGGCCGGGCGAACACGGCTCGACGTTCGGCGGCAACCCGCTGGCCGCGGCGGTCGGCTCCGCCGTGGTGGAACTACTGGAGACGGGCGAGTTCCAGCGCCGCGCGGACGAGGCGGGCGTGCTCCTGCGGGACGGCCTGTCCGCCCTCGTGGGCAAGGGGGTCCGGGGGTTCCGGGCGCGGGGGCTGTGGGCGGGCGTGGACATCGACCCCGCCATCGGGACGGGCCGCGAGATCAGCGAGTCGCTGATGCGCGAGGGAATTCTGGTGAAGGACACCCACGGCTCCACGATCCGGCTGGCGCCGCCCCTGACGATCACGGACGAGGACCTGCGGATGGCGCTCGGCACCTTGGAAAGGGTCCTCCAGAAAGGTGCCTGAGCCGCAGGCTCCCTAGGGGCGCGGGGAACTGCGCAATCCTTTCGCCTTTAGGGGCGCGGGGAACGGCGCAGTCTTTCCGCCTTTAGGGGCGCGGGGAACTGCGCGACAAGCCCCCACCGGGGCCGCACCCGACGCACGACCGATCCCGCCCCCACGGATGGGTACCGCGTGTCGTATGTCGGGTGCGGCCCGGTGGGGGCCGTTCGCGCAGTTCCCCGCGCCCCTGCCGGGGCCGGTCACGGTTTCAGGAGGGTCTTGACCATTCCGTCCTCCTTCGCCTGGAACATCGCATACGCCTTCGGCGCATCCTCCAACGGCATGGAATGCGTCTTGAACGTATCCACGCCCAGCGGATCCTCGTCCGTCAGCAACGGCAGGATGTCGTCCACCCAGCGCCACACGTTCGCCTGCCCCATCCGCACCTGGATCTGCTTGTCGAACATGGTCAGCAGCGGCATGGGGCTGACAGCGCCGCCGTAGACCCCGGAGATGGACAGCGTGCCGCCACGGCGCACGAGTTCGATGCCGGCGTACAGCGCGCCCAGCCGGTCGATGCCCGCCTTCTCCATCATCGGCTGCGCCACCGCGTCGGGCAGCAGCCCGGTGACCCACTGGGCCGCCTTGGCGAACGGCGTACCGTGCGCCTCCATGCCGACGGCGTCGATGACCGCGTCGGTGCCGCGCCCGCCGGTGAGGTCCCGGACGGCGGCCGTCAAGTCCTTGCCGTCCATACGGGCGTCGAAGCACGTGACCCCGTGGGCACTGGCCCGGGTGAGCCGCTCCTTGACCAGGTCGACGCCGATGACCAGGCCCGCGCCGCGCTGCTGGGCGATCCGGGTGGCCATGTCCCCGATGGGCCCGAGCCCCAGCACGGTGACGCTGCCGCCCGGGGGGATCGCCGCGTACTCCACCGCCTGCCAGGCCGTGGGCAGGACGTCCGACAGGTAGACGAACCGGTCGTCGGGCGGCCCCTCGGGCACCTTGATGGGCAGCTTGTTGCCGAACGGCACCCGCAGGAACTCCGCCTGCCCGCCCGGCACCTGCCCGTACAGCTTGGTGTAGCCGAACAGGGAGGCACCGCTGCCGCGCTCGCGGACCTGGGTCGTCTCGCACTGCGACTGGAGCCCCTGGTCGCACATGTAGCAGTCACGGCAGGAGACGTTGAAGGGGATCACCACCCGGTCGCCGGGGGCGAAGGCGGTGACGTCAGGGCCGACCTCCTCCACGATGCCCATCGGCTCGTGGCCGAGGATGTCGCCGGGATCGATGAAGGGCCCGAAGAGCTCGTACAGGTGGAGGTCGGAACCGCAGAGGCCGGTGGAGGTGATCCTGACGACGATGTCGTCGGGCTTCTCGATGCGCGGATCCGGGACGGTCTCCACGCGGACGTCCCGCTTCCCCTGCCACGTCAGTGCGCGCATGGTGCGACTCCTCCAGCGATAGTGATCGTGGTCCACTTCCACCGCCCGAGTCCCCTTTCTCCGCATTCCGACACTCCGGTCGGCACTCCGGGCGGCAGGCTGACCGGCGCTCCGTCCGGCACTCCGTCCGCGGGAAGAGTGACCGTTTCCCGGTCCGGGGTACTTGGGGCGGGCGCGCCCGCGACCTTTCGACGGGGCGGCGCCGAGGACGCGGTGAAAGTTAGGGGAACGTCACGTGTGGAACGCCCTCACCAGGGAGGCCGCCGCCGTGGGGCGTTCGGTGCGCACATGCCTCGCCGAGTCCGGGCCCGAGCGCGACACGGCGGTCCAGTCCCTCAAGGCGGCGGGCGCCGCCCTGCTGGCCTGGGCCCTCGCCGGCTGGTGGTGGAACGCGCCGATGGCGCTCCTGGCACCGTGGACCGCGCTGTTCCTGGTGCAGAGCACCGTCTACCGCTCGCTGCTGACCGCCCTGCAGCAGGTCGTGGTGGTCGTCACCGGCACGCTGCTCGCCACCGGCGCCCTCGCGCTGACCCACGACACGATGGCCGCGATGGCGCTGGCCCTGCCGCTCACCGTGCTGCTCGGCACCTACGCGCGGCTCGGCAGCCAGGGGCTCTACGCTCCGACGGCCGCGCTGTTCGTCCTCGCCTACGGCTCCTACAGCGGCTTCGACATCCTGCACCGGCTGTTGGAGACCCTGCTCGGCGCGGCCATCGGAATCGCCGTGAACGCGAGTGTCCTGCCGCCGGTCCACTCCGGCCGCGTCCACCATCTGCGCGCCCGACTGCCGCGGGACTGCGCCCACTTGCTGCACGAGGTCGCCGACGGCATCGAGACGTCGTACGACAAGGAGCGGGCCCGCGGCTGGTACGACAGCGCGGTGCGGCTCGCCGACGTGGTGACGGAGCTGCGGACCGCGCGCCGGTGGTCGGACGAGAGCCACCGCTTCAACCCCGGTCGCAGGCTGCGCCGTTCGGCCGCCGCACCGCCGCCCGTCGAGTGGGACTTCACCTGGGACCGGATCACCGAGCACATCAGGGCGATCACGCGTTCGCTGTCCGAGGCGGTCTCGCCCCCGGAGTCCGCACTCGGCGTGCCGGGCATCCTGTCGCCGCTCCTGCGGGCGGCCGGTGACGTCCTCGACTGCCGGGACGGCACGACGGCCGGCGAGCAGGACCGGGCCCATGCGGCGCTCGGGGCAGCCGTGGCGGCCCACGGCCGGCTGGCCTCGGTCCTCGCGGACGGCCGTCAGGGGGCCACGCCCGCGCTCGGCGGTCTGACCGCGGACACCGAGCGGCTGCTGGACGACCTGACCACGGTGGTCGGCTCATGGGACGACGCGACCTCGGGGGCCGTCCGGCGGGCGGGCCGCCGCTGAGGGCACAGGGTCGTGGTGCCCCGTCGGGAACGAGCCACCGGCCGCGTCGGCGGGTGGTGCGGCACGGGCGCACCGGTCCAGCATGAGTCCGACCGGGGACGGTTACAGGGGCCCAGGCCTGCACTTACACTGGCGTCCCGCAGCACACCTGTTTGACCAGCCAGGACCTGTCCGGTCGATCCGGCGAAGCGAGGAGCGACCCGTTGTTCTATTACGTTCTCAAGTACGTGATTCTGGGACCGCTGTTGCGGCTGGTCTTCCGGCCCCGGATCGAGGGCCTGGAGCACGTACCGGCGACGGGGGCGGCCATCGTCGCGGGCAATCACCTGTCGTTCTCGGACCACTTCCTGATGCCCGCGATCCTCAAGCGGCGCATCACGTTCCTCGCCAAGGCCGAGTACTTCACGGGCCCCGGCCTCAAGGGCCGGCTGACGGCGTTCTTCTTCCGCAGCGCCGGGCAGATCCCGGTGGACCGCTCCGGCAAGGAGGCGGGCAAGGCGGCGATCCGTGAAGGGCTCGGCGTCCTGACCAAGGACGAACTGCTCGGCATCTACCCGGAGGGGACCCGCTCGCACGACGGCCGCCTCTACAAGGGCAAGGTCGGCGTCGCGGTGATGGCGCTCAGGGCCCAGGCCCCCGTCATCCCGTGCGCGATGATCGGCACCTTCGAGGCCCAGCCCCCCGGCCGGAAGATCCCCAAGATCCACCCGGTGGCGATCCGCTTCGGGGAACCCCTCGACTTCTCCCGCTACGCGGGCATGGAGAACGAGAAGGCCATCCTGCGCGCCATCACCGACGAGATCATGTACGCGATCCTCACCCTCTCCGAGCAGGAGTACGTGGACCGGTACGCGGCCGATGTGAAGGCCGAGGAGGCCGCCGAGAAGGCGAAGTCCCGCAAGTTCCCTCGCCTGCCGCAGCGTTGACGCCCGGGGCTCAGGACATGGGAGGGGGGCGGCCGTTCGACGGCCGCCCCCCTCTTTCTGTCGTTGCCGGCTGCTACGGCTTGGGCGTGGCGTGCGGGGTGCACGTCACGTCGGCCGCGCCGACCTTGCCGGTGAGCAGGTAGGTGTCCACCTTCTCGTTGATGCACGGGTTGACCAGCCCCGTCACACCGTGCGAGCCCGCGTCCTTCTCGGTGATCAGGCGGGAGCCCTTGAACCGCTTGTGCAGTTCGACGGCGCCTTCGTACGGAGTGGCGGCGTCACGCGTGGACTGCACGATCAGGACGGGCGGCAGGCCCTTGCCGGTCTTCACGGTCGGCGGGGTCTGCTGCTTGGCGGGCCAGGTCGCGCACGGCAGGTTCAGCCAGGCGTTGGCCCACGTCATGAACGGGTAGTTCTTGTGCAGCTCGCTGTTGTCGCGGTCCCACTTCTTCCAGCTGGTGGGCCACTTGGCGTCGGTGCACTCGACGGCCGTGTAGACGGCGTTGCCGTTCTCCGAGGAGATGTTGCCCGCGGTGTCGGTCAGGTCCGGCGCGGCGGCGTCGACGAGCGCCTGGGTGTCACCGGCGACGTACTTGCTGAAGACGGTCGCGACCGGCACCCACGACGAGTCGTAGTAGGGCGCGCTCTGGAAGAAGCCGATGAGCTCGGCCGGGCCGACGACCCCGCCGATGGGGTTCTTCTTGGCGGTGGCGCGCAGCTTCAGCCACTGGTCCTGGACCTTGGCGCGGGTGTCGCCGAGGTGGAAGGCGGCGTCGTTCTTGGCGACCCAGTCCTGCCAGTCCTTCCAGCGCATCTCGAAGGCGACGTCCTGGTCGAGGTTGGCCTCGTACCAGATCTTCTCGCGCGACGGGTTGACGACGCTGTCCGCGATCATGCGGCGCACGTGGTTCGGGTAGAGCGTGCCGTAGACGGCGGCGATGTACGTGCCGTACGAGACGCCCAGGAAGTTGAGCTTCTTCTCGCCGAGCGCGGCCCGGATGACGTCCAGGTCGCGGACGGTGTTCGGGGTCGTCATCTGCGGCAGCATGTCGCCGCTGCGCTCGGCGCAGCCGTCCGCGTACTCGGCGGCGAGCTTGCGCTGGACGCGCTTGTCGGCCTCGGAGTCCGGCACCGGGTCCATCTTGGGCGCCTTCACGAACTCCTGCGGGTCGATGCAGGAGATGGGCGCCGAGTGGCCGACTCCGCGCGGGTCGAAGCCCACGAAGTCGTACGCCTTCGAGGTGTTCACCCACAGCGGGTTCTTGTTGGTGACGCGGGTCGGGAAGCGCAGTCCGGAGCCGCCGGGGCCGCCCGGGTTGTAGACGAGGGCGCCCTGGCGCTCCGCCTTGGTGCCCGTGTTGCCGATGCGGTCGAGGGCGAGCTTGATCTTCTTGCCGTTGGGCTTCGCGTAGTCGAGCGGCACGGTGACCCAGCCGCACTGGATGGGCTTCGCGATGCCCCAGTCCGCCGGACAGTCCTGCCAGTCGATGCCGGCCTTCGCGGCGCGGGCGGCGGCGATCTCGGCGCCGCGCGTCTGGCTGACGTGGCTGTTCTGACCGTGGCGGGATTCCGCGTTGGCCGTCGGAGCCGCGACGGCGCCGGCTATGAGTGTCGCGGTGACGAGCGCTCCGGCCGAGCCGAACGCCGTCACCTTTCTCATACCTCTCAAGAGAGTTCTCCCCCTACTGTCGTCGTGGTCAGTACGGGGGATCCTTTCGGCTGTGAGGTACCTGAGAACAGGGGCGATGTGTCTTTTTTGCCAATCCGATAACCGGAACATCTCTGTCCGTTGAGCGGTGACGCCCGTTTCGAGGGTGCTTCATCCCGTGCTTCAGCTCGCGCTTCGGCCCAGTAGGCGCAGGGCCTCGTCGAGGGTGCGGCGCAGTTGGAGCGCGTCGGCGGCGACGGCGGTCACCAGGGCGCCCGGCCCGGCGAGCGGGGTGAGCGCGGCGTACTCCCCCAGCAACCGCGGCGCGACCGGCCGCGTTACGTACTCCGGCCGTACGACGAGAAGCTGGCCGAGCGCACGATGCCCACCCAGGACAGCCGGCCCGTCCCATCCACCGGGCGCCCCGGGCCCGCAGGAGAGCTCCTGGTCGTACAGCGGCCGTCCGGCGAGCAGGACGGTGAGCCGACTGCTGAGCCGCCCGGGCTCCTCACCGACCCGCCCGAGCACCTGCTCCTCGCGCAGGGTCAGCCGCGCCCCGGCCGCAAGTTCGACACGGGTGGCGACGCGCAGATCGCTCCCCTCGGCGGAGATCAACTGCTCGGGCAGCCAGCACAGTTCACCCCCGTCCGCCACTGTCAGGCGTACGTCGTAACGCGCTTCCCCCTTGGCCTGCCCGGGCAGGGCGATGGTGGCGGCGGCCGACCCGACGTGCAGGCGTGCCCCCTCGGCCACCTCCGCCGTCACGGTGAAGTGGTCTCCGCCCAGCGGCCCGCTCATCGCGCCGACCAGCAGGACGCGGGCCTCGGAACCGCTCGCCCGCGTCCGCCGCAGGGCGAGCGGGCCCCCGCTCTCCAGGGTGGGCAGCGCGGTCCCGCCCCGCCCGTCCGGCCGGGCCCCGATCCGCGCGGCGGCCCGCACCCCGGACGCCCCGGACACTCCTGGAGCCCCCGGCACCGCGGACGTCACGCCGCCCACGCGGCGAGCTGCGCCCGCACCCAGGCGGCGACGTCCTTGACCCCGTCCTCGGCGCGCAGCGACTGGAAGACGACGGGCAGTTCGCCCCGCTGGGCCTTCGCGTCGGCGGCCATCCGCCCGAGATCCGACCCGACGTACGGGGCGAGATCGGTCTTGTTCACCACGAGCAGGTCGGCGGTGGTGACCCCGGGCCCGCCCTTGCGCGGGATGTCGTCCCCGCCCGCGACATCGATGACGAAGATCTGCGCGTCGACGAGCCCCTTGGAGAAGGTCGCCGTCAGATTGTCGCCCCCCGACTCGACGAGGATCAGTTCCAGCGGCCCGACCTCGTCCTCCAGATCCTCGACCGCTTCGAGGTTCGCGGAGATGTCGTCGCGGATCGCCGTGTGCGGGCAGGCCCCGGTCTCGACGGCGGTGATCCGCTCGGGCGGCAGCACCGCTTCCCGCAACAGGAACTCGGCGTCCTCCCGCGTATAGATGTCGTTCGTGACGACGGCCAGGGACCACTCGTCCCGCAGGGCCCGGCACAACGCGGCCACGGTGGCGGTCTTCCCGGACCCCACGGGCCCTCCGAGCCCCACCCGCAGAGCCCGCCGCCGCCCATCGGCCCGATGAGCATCGGCGCTGACGGCGGCGGGCCCGTCGTGGGTGTGACGCTGATCAAGATGCATGACTACGACTCCAACTCCGTGTGTTTCTTTCGGCCCGCCCGCGCCCCCTCAGCCCGTCCGGCGTTTGAGGACGAGCGCGAAGCGCGATAAGGGGGGCGAGGGGGCGAAGCCCCCATACGTGGACGGGAACGGGTAGGGGCGGCGGGGGCGAACCCCCTAGGACGCGAACAACCGCACAGCCCAAGCGGCATGCGCCTCCGCCCCGATCTCCAACAGCGGAGCGCCCCCCGCCGGCAACACCCCCACCCCACCTTCGACCGCACACCGCCCGGCCTCGACCGCCCGCCCCGCCACGACATCGAGTTCGGGCGCCAACCCCGCCAACACCCCTGTCGCATCGAACGGATCAAGGCTCAGCAGCCGCACCACCGCGCTCGCCGGCCCACTGACACACTCGTACAAGGAGCAGTACGCGGCGTCCTCCGGTTCCAGCCCGGCGGCCCGCGCGACCACCCCGAGCACGACGGGCTGGTGGGCGCCCTTGGGAAACCGCCCGGCCAGCGCGTCCAGTTCGGCGGACGGCCAGGTCGCCCGCCCGGCCCGCATCAGCTGCCGTCCGAGCTTGCGCGCGGCGACCCTCAACGCGGGCGACGGCGTACGAGCGTCCGCGGCCCCGTCGAGTTCCACCGGATCGAGCCCGAGCGCCGCGGCGGCGGCGAGCGAGGCGGACACCAGCCCGGCCGTGTGCAACCGCCCGCGGCAGAACTCCGCCAGGTCCGCCGCCCCGGTGATCCGGCCGGCCTTGACCGCGGCCTCGGCCCCGCCGGAGTGGGCATGCCCTCCGGCGGGAAACCGGCCGTCGGCCAGTACGAGCAAAGCAGCACGCGACATGACGAACCTCGAAACGCTGAGCCGTTGACGGGCCGGAACCGGTACCGGGGGCCGACGCAGCCCCCGACGCCGGCTCAGAACAGGAAATACCGCTGGGCCATGGGCAGTTCGGCCGCAGGGGTCGCCTCCACCAGTTCCCCGTCGATGGTGACGGCGAAGCTGTCGGGATCGACCCGTACCTGCGGCCGGGCGTCGTTCTCGCGCATGTCCGCCTTGGTCACCCCGCGCGTCGACTCGATCGGCACGAACCGCTTCCCGAGCCCGAGCCGCTCGGGCAGCCCGTCCTCGATGGCGATCGGTGCCACGAAGTTGAACGAGTTGGACGCGGGCGCCCGGCCGATCGCGCCGAACATGGGCCGCGGCAGGATCGGCTGGGGCGTGGGGATGGACGCGTTGGCGTCGCCCATCTGCGCGTACGCGATCTGCCCGCCCTTGACGACGAGATGCGGCTTGACCCCGAAGAACGCGGGCTCCCACAGCACGAGGTCGGCGAGCTTGCCGGTCTCGACGGAGCCGATCTCGCGGGCGAGGCCCTGGGCGACGGCCGGGTTGATCGTGTATTTGGCGACATAGCGACGTACACGGTGGTTGTCCGCACGCCCGTCCCCCGGCAGCGCGCCCCGGCGCCGCTTCATGACGTGCGCGGTCTGCCAGGTCCGCATGATGACCTCGCCGACGCGCCCCATGGCCTGGGCGTCGGAGGAGATGATCGAGATCGCGCCGAGGTCGTGCAGGATGTCCTCGGCGCCGATCGTGGTGGGCCGGATACGGGACTCCGCGAACGCCAGGTCCTCCGGCACGGCGGCGTTCAGGTGGTGGCAGACCATCAGCATGTCGAGGTGTTCCTCGGCGGTGTTGACGGTGTAGGGCCGGGTCGGGTTGGTCGAACTGGGCAGCACGTGCGCCTCGGAGACCACGGTCATGATGTCCGGCGCGTGCCCGCCTCCCGCACCCTCCGTGTGGTACGCGTGGATCGTGCGCCCCGCGATGGCGGCGAGCGTGTCGGCCACGAACCCGGCCTCGTTGAGGGTGTCCGTGTGGATGGCGATCTGCGCGCCGGTGCGGTCCGCGACGGTGAGCGCGGCGTCGATGACGGCGGGCGTGGAACCCCAGTCCTCGTGGAGCTTGAGGCCGAGCGCGCCACCGCGCAGCTGGGACAGCATCGCCTCTTCGGAGACGGTGTTGCCCTTGCCCAGCAGCCCGAAGTTGAGGGGGTACTGCTCCATCGCCTCCAGCATCCGGGCGAGGTGCCAGGGGCCGGGGGTGACGGTGGTGGCCTTGGACCCCTCGGCGGGGCCGGTGCCGCCGCCGACGAGGGTCGTGATCCCGGAGGCCAGCGCCTCGTCGGCGATCTGCGGGCAGATCAGATGCACATGGGCGTCGATGGCACCGGCCGTCAGGATGCGTCCGTTGCCCGCGATGATCTCGGTCTCCGGGCCGATGACCAGGTCCGGGTGCACCCCGTCCATGGTGTCGGGGTTGCCCGCCTTGCCGATGCCGGTGATCCGGCCGTCGCGGATGCCCACGTCGGCCTTGATGATCCCCCAGTGGTCGACGATCACCGCACCCGTGACGACCGTGTCCGGGGTGCCTTCGGCGCGTGTCGCCCGCGCCTGCCCCATGGACTCCCGGATGACCTTGCCGCCGCCGAACACGGCCTCGTCGCCCGCGCGTCCGGGCCCGCCGGAGCGGTCCTCCTCGATCTCGATCAGGAGGTCGGTGTCGGCGAGCCGGATCCGGTCGCCCGTGGTGGGCCCGAACAGGTCGGAGTAGGCGGCACGCGAGATCTCAGGCATCGAGGGGTCCTCCGGTCTCGCCGCGCAGCCCCGGCACGACACGGGCGCCGGCGATCGGCACGAGTTCCACCTCGACGGGGATGCCGGGCTCGAAGCGCACGGCGGTGCCCGCGGCGACGTTGAGCCGCTTGCCGTGTGCGTCGGCCCGGTCGAAGTCGAGACCGGGGTTGGCCTCGGCGAAGTGGTAGTGGGAACCGACCTGGACGGGCCGGTCGGCGGCGTTGAGGACGGTGAGCCGGGTGACGGCGAGGCCTTCGTTGAAGGCGACCGGCCCGTCGGCGAACAGAATCTCTCCGGGAATCATGGCTGCCGCTCCCCCGTCAGACGATCGGGTCGTGGACGGTGACGAGCTTGGTGCCGTCGGGGAAGGTCGCCTCGACCTGTACGTCGTGGATCATCTCGGGGATGCCCTCCATGACGTCCTCACGGGTGAGGATCTTGCGTCCGGAGGCCATGACTTCGGCGACCGTGCGGCCGTCCCTGGCTCCTTCGAGGATGTGCGAGGTGATCAGCGCGACGGACTCGGGATGGTTCAGCTTCAACCCCCGGGCCCGGCGCTTCTCGGCCACGTCGGCGGCCACATGGATGAGCAGCCTCTCCTGCTCGTGCGGCGTCAGTTGCACGGCTTTCCACCTCACAGTCCTCGCGCCGGACCGTGCGGGGTCCGGCTGCCGCAGCCACCATGCCGGATCCGACCGCAGTACGAACCCACCGTGACCGCGACCCACGAAAACCCCTGGTGACGTGGTGCTGCAGGCTAGTTCGACAGAGTTTCAATCACGTTAACCGCCACGCTCCGGAAGGGGCGCGGGGAACGGCGCAAACGGTCACTGCCCCGGCACCCGCACACTCATCAACGCCCGCAACCCGTCCTGCAACACCTCCGCAGGCGCGGTCCCGAACAGCGCCTGCTGCGCAGCGAACCCCTGCGCCGCGGCAATCAGCGTCCGAGCAACATGCTCCGCGGGAACGTCCGCCCGCATCACCCCCGCCTCCTGATACCCCTCCACGACCTTCACCCAGGCGTCCCGCACCGATCCGAACCCCTCCCGCAACAGCGCCGACAGCTCACCGTCACGGAGGGTCTCCGTCCAGACCTGCACCATCAGCCGGGGGAAGGACGCCTCCCCCTCCCAGGTCAGCCCGTGCTTGCCCGGACCGCCCAGCCCGAGCACCTGGGTCATGACCCGCCCCACCAGCACGTCGGGCATCGGCGGCGGCGCGTGCCGGGCCGCGTCCTCGAAGGCCTCCCGGATGGCCCCGAGGACCTCGGTGACGATCGCGGCGATCAGCTCGTCCTTCCCGCTGAAGTAGCGGTAGACGGCCCCCGCCGAGAGGTTCACCTCCTTCAGCACGTCCTGCATCGACGTGGCGTGGAACCCGTTGCGGGCGAAGCAGCGGGCCGCGCCGTCGAGGATCTGGCGGCGACGGGCGTCGAGGTGTTCCTGGGATACGCGAGCCATATCCGCAAACTAAAACGAACATTCCTTCTTGACAAGCCCGGGCACCGGCGAGACAGTGGGCGCACAGCTAAAACGAACGATCCTTCTTTTTAGCGCCCCTCATCCGAATCGAGGAAAGAAGCATGTCCGCCACGTCCGCTACGCCCGCGCCCGCGCCTGCGACCACGTCCGCACCCACGCCGGCCGCGTCGGCGCAGCAGCCCTCCCAACAGCCGTCGCACCGCCGCAACATCGCAGCGGTCGTCCTGCTGGTCCCGGTCCTGGCGGCCCTCGCCCTGTGGGCCTTCGCCTGGCCCGCGGCCCGCATGGCCCCCCACGATCTGCCGCTGGGCGTGGCGGGTCCGGCGACCGCGACCGCCCAGATGGAGAAGCAACTCGCGGCCCACGAGGGCGCGTTCGAGATCCACCGCTACGCGGACGAGGCCGCCGCCCGGGACGCCATCGAGGACCGGACCGTATACGGCGCGGTCGTCGTCACCGAGCAGGGCCCCAAGCTGCTCACCGCCTCGGCGGCGAGCCCGCTCGTCGCGCAGTCGCTCCAGCAGGCCGTGGCCCAACCGGCGGACGGCGCCCCGATGGAGACCGTCGACGTCGTACCGGCCTCCGCGGACGACCCGCGCGGCTCGGTCCTGACGTCGAGCGTGCTCCCCATGACGCTGGCCGGAATCGCCGCGGGAGCGGTCGTGACCCTGCTGGGTCTGCGCGGGTGGCGGGCGGTCGTCGCGCTGGTCGGGGCGGCGGCGGTGGTCGGTACGGTGGCCGCGTTCATCGCGGGCAGCTGGCTCGGCGCCTTCACCGGGAACTGGTGGTCCGAGGCGGGGGCGCTGGCGCTCTCGACGCTGGCCGTGAGCGCCGCGGTCGCGGGACTCGCCGCGCTGATCGGCACGCCGGGGATAGGGCTCGGGGCGTTCGTGGTGATGATGCTCGGCAATCCGTTCTCCGGCGCGAGCTCGGCGCCCGAGATGCTGCCGGCGCCGGTCGGCGTGATCGGCCAGTGGCTGCCGCCGGGGGCCGGGGCGTCGCTGCTGCGCTCGGTCTCCTTCTTCGACGGGGCGGCGGCTGGGCCGGCGCTGACGTTGGTTTGGTGGGCCGTGGTGGGGGTGGGGGCGGTGTTGCTGGGCAGCACGCTCAAGCGCGGCGCCGCGCGCCTCACGCCCTGAGCGCCCCACCCCACAAACGGACCGTGCACTCCCGCAGTAGCGGACGGGGGTGCACGGTCCTTTTCACCCCTGGGTGCGCAGTTCCTCGCGCCCCTGGGGCGGGCGGGGTTCGTCGTCAGGTGCGGGCCCGGTGGGGGCTTGTCGCGCAGTTCCCCGCGCCCCTGGGGTGGATGGGGTTCGCCGTCAGGTGCGGGGCAGTGGGGGCTTGTCGCGCAGTTCCCCGCGCCCCTGGGTGAGTGGGGGCCGGGCAGCGTGTCAGGTGGGCGGCGGAGTTACGGGCCCGTCGGCCGAAGGTGGCCCGGGGGACTGGACATCCGCCGCCACCGCGACCCACCTCAGGGGCGCGGGGAACTGCGCGGTCAACCCCCACCGGACCCGCAGACGGCAACAAACCTGCACCCTCACCCACCCCAGGGGCGCGGGGAACTGCGCGGTCAACCCCCACCGGACCCGCAGACGGCAACAAACCTGCGCGCTCACCCGCCTCAGGGGCGCGGGGAACTGCGCGACCAGCCCCCACCGGACTCGCAGACGGCAACAAACCTGCGCGACCGACCCCCACCAGGCCCGCGAACCGCAACGTGCCTACGAACCCCCCGGCCCCCGATGCTCCGCCGCGATCCCGAACCGCTGGCGTTCACCCGTGCCGGGCGCGGACGCGACCTCGTGGAGCCCGGACACCGAGCTGATCACCTGCTCGTCCCCCACCGCGTCGAGCTTCTCAAGTCGTTCCAGGTCGGCCGCGGAGACCAGCGCGACGAGCGGCTTTCCGTGCCGCGTCACGACGACGCGTTCCGCGCCGTAAACCACGCGGTTGATCAGGTCGGCGAGTTCAGCCCTGGCTTGCGTCACCGGAATCTCGTAGGCCATGCTCCCATCATAACGTCATGTACGTCCTGTACATTTTTTACAGAACCTCTCCCGGAGGAGGCGCGTGCCGTGACCCGCCCAGCAAGCCGACCGTCCGCCCGCCACGTCCTGCCCGAGTTCACCGAGCGCACCAGCTCGGGGACGCGGACCATGGACCCGTACTCCAAGCTCCTCGAAGAGCGGATCGTGTTTCTCGGGACGCCGATCGACGACACGTCCGCGAACGACGTGATGGCGCAGTTCATGCACCTGGAGTACCAGGCACCCGACCGGGACATCTCGCTCTGCATCAACTCCCCCGGCGGCTCCTTCAGTGCGATGGCGGCCGTCTACGACACGATGCGGTACGTCAGCTGCGAGGTGGAGACCATCTGCCTCGGGCAGGCCGCGTCGGCCGCCGCGGTGCTGCTGGCCGCGGGCACACCGGGCAAGCGGTACGCGCTGCCGGGCGCCCGCGTGCTGATCCGTCAGCCGTACCTGTCCGAGCCGGTCCAGGGTCAGGCGTCCGACCTGGCCATCCAGGCGGACGAACTGCTGCGCACCCGCGCCCGGATGGAGGACATGCTCGCCCGGCACACGGGGCAGAGCCGGGAGCGGATCGGCGCGGACATCGAGCGGGACAGGATCCTCGACGCCCGCCAGGCCCTGGAGTACGGGCTGGTCGACCGGATCGTCCCCAGCCGCACGGCGGCCCTCGGCGCGTCCGACGACGCATCAGGCACGTCCGACACACCCGGCGTGGGGTGATCCGCCGATGCTTCCGCCCGAGTTGCCCCCGCTGCCGGCCCTGACGCGGGCCGAGGCCGAGCTGATCGACCGCTATCTGGAGGTGGTCGACCTGCTCGGCCGGATCAACCCGGCGCACTCCGGCGACACGTACCGCGGACTGCGCGCGGCCCAGGCCCTGGTCGGCAGGGCGACCGCGCTGCGCGACGCGCTGACCCTGATGCACCAGCGGGGCGAGAACGAGTTGCACGCCGCAACCCTGGCGCGGGCCCTGCGCGTCCTCGACGGTGAGCGCAGAGCGGGCCGGGTCGCCCTGCCGCCCGGCTCCGACACCTGACGTACACCCACCGGTCCGGCCTCACGCAGGCACTTGACGAGGCGTCCGCACCGGAGTTGAAACGGACCAGAAGGCGTACCCCCGGTTGGCGTAGTCGAGGCTGCTCCCACAGGCCCCCGGGAGTTGCGCAACGCGCGTACGTCCGAGGCGGAATCAACCATTCCGGTGCTGGTGCGGGGGTCCTTGAGGCCCTCGACGCCCACCCGTAGAAAGGGCTGTCCACCCGAACGGGTGAGTGGTGAGTAAGCCCACAAATCGCCGATTCCGCTCGGCTTTTGGGACATCAGTGCGTCAAGATCCCTGCGACGACAAGCCCCCGCCAGAAGCGGCGGGGCGGTCCGGGCGGACGCCGAGTCCTGCCGCTGCCCGGATGACCGGTCGACAGAAGTGCATCGGCAGGAGTGGAGGACCCGAGCATGACGGGCCGCCGGAGAGATCCGAGTGGCCCTTGGGGTGAAGCCGCAGCCGCGGCCGGGCAACTTCGCCAGCCCGAATCCGACAGGTCATCCTTCACAGGCGGCTGACGAAGGGTTGCGCATGACTGCGCTCAATCGTGTCCCGTCGCTGTTCAGCAGGGCCGGTACCGCATCGGTTCTCACCATCGCCGCCGTAGGCGGCGGCATAGTGGCCCCTGGCTTCGCGTCCGACGCGGAAGCGGCCACCCCCGCGACGAAGGCACTCAAGGTGGCGGCCTCCAAGAAGGGTTCCCCGTACAAGTACGGGGCCACGGGGCCCAAGCGCTTCGACTGCTCCGGCCTCACGCTGTACTCGTTCAAGAAGGCGGGCAAGAAGCTGCCCCGCACGGCTGCGGCCCAGTACAACAAGACGAACCACGTCTCCTCCTCGAACCGCAAGCAGGGGGACCTGGTCTTCTTCCACTCGGGCCGGAACGTCTACCACGTGGGCATCTACGCCGGGAAGGGACGGATCTGGCACTCCCCGAAGACCGGGGACGTGGTGAAGCTCCAGAAGATCTGGACCAAGAGCGTCTGGTACGGCCGGGTCAGGTGATCCGCCCACGGGGTGGCCCTGGCGCTCGGATCGCCACGGCCACCCCGTGAGGGACCCGGCCCGACGGCCCGCGAGGGGCCCGGCCCGCCGCCCGTGAGGATTCCGGGCATCACACCCGTGGGAGACCCGCTCGACGCCCGTGAGGGACCTGGGGCCTCAGGCGTGAATTCGGGCGCTGAATGGTTACTCGTTCACTCATGGACGATCCGCACCACCACGAGGAGCGCGACGAGACCCGCCTTGAGCGCGCCGACCGGAATTTCCTCGAACTCCTCCAGGAGCTCCGGGTCACCCAGACGGGCGTCCAGATCCTCTTCGCCTTCCTGCTGACGCTCGCCTTCACCCCGCGGTTCCCGTCCCTCGACACCGTGCAGCGCACCACGTACGTCGTCACCCTGCTGCTCTCGGTCCTGGCGGCCGCGCTCTTCACCACCCCCGCCGCCCTGCACCGCCGGCTGTTCCAGCAGGGCGCGAAGCCTCAGGTCGTCGACGCCTCGTCCCGGCTCGCGCAGATCGGTCTGGCCGTGCTCGCGCTCGCTCTCACCGGTTCCGTGCTGCTCGTCGTGGACGTGGCGGTGGACCGCACCGAGGGGATCGTGGCCGGGGCGACCACTCTGCTCCTGTGCGTGGGGCTGTGGGAGGTCCTGCCGTATCTGCTGAAGCGGGCCGCGGACAAGAATCCGGACGTCTAGGACCTGTCCGGTCGATCACGGCGAAGACGCGGGGTGTGGCACGCACATCTGCGGCGTTGTCGTCGGTTGCCGACGCTCCGCGTCGACGCCCTCCTCCGCCTTGCAGCTGCACGCACCACACCCCGCTCACCGGCGCCCACAAGGCACCGCAGCTTCCCTTCGCCGTGATCGACCGGACAGGTCCTAGGCGTTCCGCCGGACGTCCGGTGCGTTGTGCTTCGTGCTGTGTGGGTTGTCCGCGGGCTCGTCGTGGCCGGGCGCGCGGTTCCCCGCGCTTCTTCGGGGCGGGCCCTACTCGGCCCGGACCGGCTGCGCCGGGGCCGTCCAGGGGAGCATGATCGACACGGTCTTGCCGCCCTCGCTGGTGGCGCGGACCGAGAGCTTGCCACCGGATTCCGCCGTCAGCCAGCGGATGATCACCATGCCCCGGCCGTTGTCCTGCTGGACGGCGGCGGGCAGCCGTTTCGGGAAGCGCGGGTGGCTGTCGGTCACACCGATGCGCAGTTGTTCGTCACGGTCGAGTTCGATGTCCACCGTGAAGGTGGGTGACAGTCCGAAGGTGTGCTGTACCGCGTTCGTGGTGAGTTCGGAGACGATGAGCCGAACGGTGTCGGCGGTCTCCGAGTCGGACGGCAGTCCCCATTCGGCCAGCACGTCGGTGACATACGTACGGGCGACGGAGACCGAAGCGGGATCGCTCGGCAGAGTGACGGATGCTTCCTGGTGGTCTGCCATGCGACGTCGTCCCTTTCCCACGGGACCGGGGTCCGACCGAAGCGGATGACTTCGAGACGGTCCCGGACTGGTGCTTGCGCCAGAGTGCCACTACCTCGGCGTTCGTGGTGCCGATCCACCAAGATATGCATATATCTGTCGCTCGAAGCGGTGAACTCTGCGACCGTCGACCGTATTTGGGCGGGCAACTGGTTTGTCCTCTACCGTCGGCGTGACGCCGGGCGCTGCAGCGCTTGCGCGACGGTCGGAAGGAGACGGCCATGCAGTACGGCCCCGCGGTGCGCCGACGTAAGCTCGGCGCCGAACTGCGGGCCCTGCGCGCCCGCGCGGGCCTCACGAGCGGCGAGGCTGCGCGCCTCGTGGGCTGGCACCAGTCGAAGGTGAGCCGGATCGAGACCGGCCGCAGCGGGGTCAAGCCCGCCGACGTGCGGCGACTCCTCGACGCGTACGACGTCCGGGACCCGGAGCTGCACGAGTTGCTCGTCGTGCTGGCGGGCGCGGACGGCGACGGCCGGCACCACTGGTGGCACGCCTACCGGGGCCTTCTGCCGTCGACGTACAGCGATTTCATCAGCCTTGAGGCGCAGGCGGGCGCGATGCGCACGCTGGAGAACTCCGTGGTGCCGGGCCTCCTGCAGACACCGGAGTACGCCCGCGCGGTGACACGGGCCGCCCTGGACGGGGTACCCGACGGCAAGATCGACGCTCTGGTCGAGATGCTGGTGAAGGTGCGCCTCGCGCGCCAGGAGGTGCTGCGTTCGAACAAACCGCTCCGACTGAGTGCCGTCCTGGACGAGTCGGTGTTGCGGCGGACCGTCGGTGGACCGGAGGTCATGGCACGGCAGTTGGACCGGCTGCGGGAGGCCGCGCACCTCCCTCACGTGCGAATTCAGGTGCTGCCCTTCGGAGTTGGGGCTCACATCGGAGTCACAGGTCCCTTTGTTATTTTTTCGTTTACGAACAGATCTGATCTGGATGTGGTTGTTCTCGACCACTTGACGAGTAGCCTTTATCTCGAACAGAGAGAGGACCTCCAGTCGTACGAGGAGGCCTTCACCTCCCTTCAGGGCCAGGCCCTTTCGCCCGAGGACACGTTGGATTTCATCGCCGGTGTAGCTGACGGCGCATAAGGAGGCACCATGCCCGCCACGCCTCGGTACGTACCTTCCAGCACCCACCCCAGCGCTCATCTGCACGGTGTGCGGTGGCGGCGCAGCAGCCGCAGCACGGGAATGAACAACTGCGTCGAGACCGCCCGGCCGGACTCCGGCCCGTGGGCCGGACTGCTCGCGGTGCGCGACTCCAAGAACGCGTCGGGGCCCGCCCTCCTCTTCGCGCCCGCGGCCTGGGAAGGCTTTATCGGCGCGCTTCGATGATCACGCCGACGGCCCGCTCGACCTGCCGGTCGGTGAGATCCGCGCGGGCCGTGAGCCGCAGCCGTGAGATGCCGTCCGGCACCGACGGGGGACGGAAGCAGCCGACGGCCAGACCCGCCGCACGGCACTCCGCGGCCCAGCGCAACGCCTGCTCCGGGGAGGGCGCGCGCACGGAGACGACCGCGGCGTCGGGCCGTACGGCCTCGAGACCCCCGGCCGTCAGGCGCTCGTAGAGAGCGGTGGCCACCGCACGCGCGCGTGCGGCCCGTTCCGGTTCCCCGCGCAGCAGCCGCAGGGCCGCCAGGGCCGCGCCCGCCGCCGCGGGGGCCAGGCCCGTGTCGAAGATGAACGTGCGGGCCGCGTTCACCAGATGGTCGATGACGTGGGCCGGTCCGAGGACGGCGCCGCCCTGGCTGCCGAGCGACTTCGACAGGGTGACGGTGGTGACGACGTCGGGCGCGCCCGCGAGTCCCGCCGCCCACGCGGCACCCCGCCCGCCGTCGCCGATGACACCGAGACCGTGCGCGTCGTCCAGCACCAGCGCCGCGCCCGGCCTGCCGGACTCCCCCGCCTCCCCCGCTTCCCCCGCGTCCCGGCAGGCCGCGGCCAGTGCCGTCAGCGGGGCCGCGTCGCCGTCCACCGAGAAGACCGTGTCGGAGACGACGATCGCGGGCCCGGTCCGCGTGTCCAGCGCCTTGCGGACGGCGTCCGGATCGGCGTGGGCGACGACCTGCGTGGTGCCGCGCGCGAGCCGGCAGCCGTCGATCAGCGAGGCGTGGTTGCCCGCGTCGGAGACGATGAGCGAGCCGTGCGGCGCCAGCGCGGTGACGGCGGCGAGGTTGGCCGCGTAGCCGGAGGAGAAGACGAGGGCGGACTCGAAGCCGCAGAACTCGGCCAGTTCGCGTTCGAGTTCCGCGTGCAGTTCCGTGGAGCCGCTGACGAGCCGGGAGCCGGTGGCGCCGCCGCCCCAGGTCCGGGCGGCCCGCGCGGCGCCCTCCGTGACCTCGGGGTGCCGGGCCAGGCCCAGATAGTCGTTCCCGGCGAGGTCGAGGAGCGGGGAGTCGGCGGGGCGCGGACGCAGCGTACGGACGAGTCCGGCCCGGGAGCGCGCCCTCGCCTGCTCGTCGATCCACTCGAACGGCGATCGGGCCATGTGTCCTCCGGCCATGAGGTAGGGGTGGGTGCGGGTGTCCCATGGGGCCCCGACACACGACTTTCCGCCCGGCCGTCCCCACTGCCTTGTGCAGACCACGCACAGCCGCCTTTTGTAGGCAACGCACAGACCCTAGCCGGACGGCCAGCCACCCATGGTGTGGCAATGCCCACACGTCGACCGCTCTCTGTTGTCTGGTTCCTCCTTGGCCCGGCGCGGTCGGATAGGCCAGGATCGGATCTCATGGACCTGCTGAACACGCTGCTGGACAAGGGGCTTCGGCGCGAGCTGCCGACCCGCGACGAGGCACTGGCCGTGCTGGCCACCTCCGACGACGAACTCCTCGATGTGGTGGCCGCGGCCGGCAAGGTACGCCGCCAGTGGTTCGGCCGACGGGTGAAGCTGAACTACCTCGTCAACCTCAAATCGGGTCTGTGTCCCGAGGACTGCTCCTACTGCTCGCAGCGGCTCGGCTCGAAGGCCGAGATCCTGAAGTACACCTGGCTCAAGCCCGACCAGGCCTCCGAGGCCGCGGCGGCCGGGCTCGCGGGCGGCGCCAAGCGGGTGTGCCTGGTCGCGAGCGGACGCGGTCCCACCGACCGTGACGTCGACCGGGTCTCGGACACCATCAAGGCGATCAAGGACCAGAACGAGGGCGTCGAGGTGTGCGCGTGCCTCGGGCTCCTCTCGGACGGCCAGGCCGAGCGGCTGCGCGACGCGGGGGCGGACGCCTACAACCACAACCTGAACACGTCCGAGGGGACGTACGGGGACATCACCACCACCCACACGTACGCCGACCGGGTGGACACGGTCCAGAAGGCGCACGCGGCCGGTCTGTCCGCCTGCTCCGGTCTGATCGCGGGCATGGGCGAGAGCGACGAGGACCTCGTCGACGTCGTCTACGCGCTGCGGGCCCTCGACCCGGACTCGGTCCCGGTCAACTTCCTGATCCCCTTCGAGGGCACCCCGCTCGCCAAGGAGTGGAACCTCACCCCGCAGCGGTGTCTGCGCATCCTCGCGATGGTCCGGTTCGTCTGCCCGGACGTCGAGGTGCGGATCGCGGGCGGCCGCGAGGTCCATCTCCGTACGATGCAGCCCCTCGCCCTGCACCTCGCCAACTCGATCTTCCTCGGCGACTACCTCACCAGTGAGGGCCAGGCGGGCCAGGCGGACCTGGACATGATCGCGGACGCCGGTTTCGAGGTGGAGGGCACGGGCGAGGTGACGCTCCCGGAGCACCGGGTCACCGCGCACGCCGGATGCGGCTCGCACGCGGACGCGGGGTGCGGCTCGCACGGGGGCGGCGGCTGCGGCCCCTGCGGCCCGACCGCTCAGGAGGAGGCTCCCGAGGAGCTGGTCCAGGAGGCCGCGCGGGGCTCCGAGGCACGTACGGACCTGGTCTCGGTACGCCGTCGGGGCGCCGGAACGGATCTCGCGCCCAATGCCTGATCTGCCCCCGCCCGACCCCGCCGTGGCCGCCGATCGGGTCCGTGAGCTGCTCGAACTCGACCGGCGGCACGTGTGGCATCCGTACGGGCCGATGCCGGGCCGGCAGGAACCGCTCGTCGTGGAGTCGGCGAGCGGGGTGCGGCTGCGCCTGGCCGGTGGCGGTGACAGTAGCGGTGACGGTGACGAGCTGATCGACGGCATGTCGTCCTGGTGGTCCGCGATCCACGGCTACAACCACCCGGCCCTCAACGAGGCGGCGCGCGACCAGCTCGGCCGAATGAGCCATGTGATGTTCGGCGGGCTCACGCACGAGCCCGCCGTGCGACTGGCGAAGCGTCTTGTCGACATGTCACCGGAAGGGCTCGACCACGTCTTCCTGGCCGACTCCGGCTCGGTGTCCGTCGAGGTCGCCGTCAAGATGTGCCTCCAGCACTGGCGTTCGCTCGGCCGTCCGGGCAAGCAGCGCCTGCTGACCTGGCGCGGCGGCTATCACGGCGACACCTGGCAGCCGATGTCGGTGTGCGACCCCGAGGGCGGGATGCACGAGCTGTGGCAGGGCGTGCTCCAGCGCCAGGTCTTCGCCGACGCGCCCCCGGTGGCGTACGAGGAGGCGTACGCCGATCATCTGCGTGCGCTGATCGAGCGGCACGCGGACGAACTGGCGGCGGTCATCGTGGAGCCGGTGGTGCAGGGCGCGGGCGGGATGCGGTTCCACTCCCCCGCGTATCTGCGGGTGCTGCGCGAGGCGTGCGACGCGCACGACGTGCTGCTCGTGTTCGACGAGATCGCGACGGGCTTCGGGCGTACCGGGGCGTTGTTCGCGGCGGAACACGCGGGCGTGACGCCGGACGTGATGTGCGTCGGCAAGGCGCTGACCGGCGGGTATCTGACGATGGCGGCGACGCTGTGCACTCCGCGGGTCGCGGAGGGCATCTCGCGGGGCGAGGTACCGGTCCTCGCCCACGGCCCGACGTTCATGGGCAACCCCCTCGCCGCCGCCGTGGCCTGCGCCTCGATCGACCTCCTCCTCGGCCAGGACTGGCAGACCGAGGTCAAACGGATCGAGACGGGCCTGCGGGACGGGCTGGCACCGGCGGCGGAACTGCCCGGTGTCCGGGACGTACGCGTCCTCGGCGCCATCGGGGTCGTCCAGCTGGACCACGAGATCGACATGGCGGCGGCGACCCGGGCGGCGGTCCGCGAGGGTGTGTGGCTGCGCCCGTTCCGGGACCTCGTCTACACGATGCCGCCGTTCGTCACCGGGGACGCCGATCTGGCGCGGATCACGGCGGCCGTGTGCGCGGCGGCACAGGAGGGTTGAGATGACCGTACTGGTGATCACGGGCACGGGCACGGAGGTCGGGAAGACCGTCACCACGGCCGCGGTGGCCGCGGCGGCCGTCGCTGCCGGGCGGTCGGTGGCCGTGCTCAAGCCCGCGCAGACGGGTGTGCTGCCGGGTGAGCCCGGCGATGCCGAGGAGGTGGCGCGGCTCGCCGGTGCGGTCACGGCCGTCGAACTCGCCCGCTATCCCGAGCCGTTGGCGCCCGCCACGGCCGCCCGGCGGGCCGGTCTCGCGCCGGTGCGGCCCGAACAGGTGGCGGAGGCCGCGGCCAAATTGGCCACCGAGCACGACCTCGTGCTGGTGGAGGGCGCGGGCGGGCTGCTCGTACGGTTCGACGACGAGGGCGGGACGCTCGCGGATGCGGCGCGGCTGTTGGGGGCGCCCGTGGTGGTGGTCGCGTCCGCCGGGCTCGGGACGCTCAACACGACGGAGCTGACCGCGCGGGAGCTTCGGTCCCGCGGGGTTGAACTGCTCGGAGTCGTCATCGGCAGCTGGCCCGACGAGCCGGATCTGGCGTCGCGGTGCAACGTCCTGGATCTTCCCGTCGTGGCGGATGCGCCGTTGCTGGGCGCGTTGCCTGAAGGGGTCGGGCGGGGGCCTGTTGCGGCGTTCCGCGGGGCGGTGGGGGGTTGGCTGGCGCCGGGGCTGGGCGGGACGTGGGACGCGGACGGGTTCGCGGCGGCGCGCGTGGGGGCCGGCTGAGCTGGTTGGGCTTGGCCCGGTGTGCGGGTGCGGGCCGGTGGGGGCCGTTCGCGCAGTTCCCCGCGCCCCTGAAGGAGCGGGGCTGGGCGCCGCGTCCAGGGTGCGGCTCAAAGCAAAAAGACTGCGCAGTTCCCCGCGCCCCTAAAGACGAAAGACAAAAGACTGCGCCGTTCCCCGCGCCCCTGGGCGGGACGGGGCGCAGCCCCTCCCCGAGGGGCGCGGGGAACTGCGCGAGCAACCCCCACCGAACCCGCACATCCAGGGGCGCGGGGAACGGCGCAATCGTTTGGGCCCACCCCCACCGGCCCGCAGACGAACACGGTTTTCAGGGGCGCGGGGAACTGCGCTAACGGCCCCCACCGGAGCCGCAGCCGGGGAACGGGCCCGCGGTCGATGTGCTTACTCCTCCGGCGTCAGGAGTTTCACCAGTTCGATCCGGGATCGTATGCCCAGGCGGTTGAACACCCCGCGCAGGTGATGGTCGATCGTCCGCGGACTGAGCAGCAGCCGCGCGGCGATCTCCCGGTTCGTCGCCCCCTCCGCAGCCATCCGCGCCACAGTGAGCTGCTGCGCGGTCAGCAGACCGGCCATGCCGGGCGAACCGGCCGAGGACCGCACCGGCGCACCCAGCGCCCGCAACTCCGCCCGCGCCTCGGCCGCGCAGTGCGGCGCACCGAAGTACTCGAAGGCCTCCAGCGCACTGTGCAGCCGGTCCCGCGCCTCCGTCCGCCGCCGCAGCCGCCGCAGCGCCCCGCCGAACAACAGCTCCGTACGGGCGCGTTCGAAGTCGCGGGTGCCGCCCGCGTGGAGGTCGAGAGCCGTCCGGTAGTGGTCGGCGGCCTCGTGCCCGGTCGCCAGCAGGGCCCGGCAGCGGGCGCTCAGCGCGAGGTCGTCCGCGCTGCGCACGACCCGGGCCCAGCGGTCGTAGTCGGCGTGGGCGCTGCGCGCGACCCGGGTGTCGCCGGTGCGGACGGCGGCCTCCACGTAGTGCGGGGTGGCGAGATGGCGGACGGCCCGGTGCCCGTGCCCGGGGCCGAATCCGGCGAGCGCGCGCAGCCGGGACGCGGCTGCCGCGTACCGGCCCGTGCTGAGGTCGAGGAAGGCGAGCGCCCACAGGGCCAGCGCGGCGGGCAGTCCGAGGCCGTGCTCCAGGGCGTGCGCGCGGGCCACCTCGGCGCGGGCGCGGCAGAGTTCCTCGTCCCCGGTGACGGCCGCGAACATGGCGAGGGCGGCCTGGAGGTGACAGGCCCCGTTGTCCTGCCCGGTGGCGTACGCCTGCCGCAGGGCTTCCAGTGTGGCGGCCCCGGCGGATCGCGGGCGTCCCGTCCAGAACTCGGCGTACGCCCGGAACTCCATGGCCTGCGGAACGGTCGCGGGCTCGCCCAGGGCGCGGGCCGAGGCGGCGGCCCGGACGGCCGCGGACGCCGCGCGGGTGTGGTCGCCGAGGAGCAGCGCGGCCATGGAGGAGTGGATCAGCGCGGTGGGGTCGCCGCCGGGACCGCGGCGTCCGGCCGCCGCTCGGAGCAGGTCGCGGGCCTCCTCGTACCGGCCCTCGAATGCCGCGGCCAGTCCCCCGAGCGTGCCGGGCACGGCGATGCCGAGCCGGGTGGCGACGGCGGCGGCCTCCCGGCAACGGCGCAGGTCACCGGTGTAGACGGCGGCCTCGGTGGCACGTGCCACCAGGTGCGCGGCGGTGTCGACGTCACGTGCCCCGTCGCGTGACCCGTCCCGTACCCCGTCGCGTTCCTCGCCGCGCGCCGCGCCCCGCTCCACCGCCGTGAGCAGCGCGTCGAACGCCTCCGTGGCGTTCTCCGCGCGTAGAGCGAGCACTCCGCTCAGGCCGTCGACGTCGACGTCTCCGTGGGCGGCCAGGCGGCGGGCCCGGTCCCCGTCGCCGGAGCGCCAGGCGTCGGCGGCGGCGCGGGCCAGCAGGCGTGGGCGTTCGCGCGGGTCCGGGGTCAGGGCCGCCGCCCGTTCGAGGAGCCCGCAGGCCAGGGAGTGTTCACCGGCGGCGCGCGCCTCGTGGGCCGAGGTGCGCAGTTCCGCCGCGAGGCGCCGGCTGGGGCCGAGCGCGGCGGCGGCCCGGTGCCAGGACCGCAGGGGCGCCTCGCCCTCGCCGCGCAGGACCCGGGCGAGAAGGCGGTGCGTCTCGCGCCGGTCGACGGCGGACGCGGTCTCGTAGGCCGTGATACGGGTCCAGGGGTCCCGGAACACGACGCCGGCGGAGGTCGTGCGGGCGAGCCCGGCCGCCTCGGCGTCGTCGAGCGGGCCGGTGTCCAACCGGGCGGCGGCGACCGCCCGTTGGTAGGCGCGCGTGGCGAACGGGTGCTGGTCGGCGGCGGCGATCAGGAGCAGGCGCCGGGTGGCCGGAGCGAGCGAGCGCACCTCGGGGCGGCGCGAGCGCAGCAGGCCGGGCAGCGCACCGACGGGGTCGGCCGGAAGCGGTTCGAGACCGGCGCGTTGGCGCTCGCCTAGGACGGCCGCGAGTTCCGCCGCGGCGAGCGGATCACCGTGCGCGGCGCACAGCACCCTGACCCGGACGCCCTCGGACAACGGTGTTCGCGTGGGGGGCCGCGAGGCGTGGTCCGGTTGTTGCGGGACGTTCATCAGGGGCGGTGGCGAAGGGTGCGGGAGAGGCGGGGGGTTCACCGAGGTCACCACGGCACTCACGTTACTGGCGAGTTAAGTGGTGCGTAAAGACCGGCGATTACACCGATGCGGCGCGCGTAGACCCCACCGGACACTCCTGACGAACCCACCCCCGTCAGGAGGCGTCATGACCCGCCGCATTCGCACGGCCGGCCCGGTCTTCGCAGCCGCGCTCGCGTCGCTGCTCATGTTCTTGTTCCTGCCCGCTTCCCCGGCCCACGCCGCCACCCACAACCCCGTCGTCTTCGTCCACGGACTCAGCAGTTCGTCGAGCAGCTGGGACGACTGGGTCGCCGACTTCAAGGCCGACGGCTACACGAGTGCCGAGCTCTACTCCTGGTCGTACGACTGGGGCCAGTCGAACGTCACGACCGCCCAGCAGCTGGCCACCAAGATCCAGAGCGTGCGCACCCAGACGGGCGCGGCCAAGGTCGACCTGGTCGTCCACTCCATGGGCGCGCTGAACTCCCGCTACTACCTGAAGAATCTCGGCGGCACGGCGTACGTGGACGACTTCGTCTCGACGGCGGGCGTCAACCACGGGACCACGACCGCCGGTTGGTGCACGTGGCTCTACACGTCGTGCACGGAGATGTACACGGGCAGTTCGTTCCTGACGTCGCTCAACTCGGGGGACGAGACACCCGGCAGTGTCTCCTACGCCAGTTACTGGTCGAACTGCGACGACGCCCTGACCCCCGACACCAGCGCGATCCTCAGCGGCGCCACCAATGTAGAGGTCGGATGCATCTCGCACACCGACATGAACAACGACTACGGCGTCTACGAGCAGGTGCGGGACTTCATCGCCTGACGTCCCACGCGTACGTCCGAGTCCGTCCCGTGGCCCCGCACGACCGGGGCCGCGGGGCGGGCGCCGGGCGTCCGCGGGGCGGGCCGCGGCGGCCATGCGCGGCGGCGGACGGGTGAGCGGGGCCCTTCGGGGGGACAATCGCGGTAGGTCCATGCCCCAGGGGGAGGCCTCATGCGATCGCGCGGCTCCAGTACCGCCCAGACCGGCGCGCTGTCCACGACTCCGGTGCACCATCCGCTGTTCGCCCGCTTCTACGCCCGGCTCAGTGTGGCGGCGGAGCCGGCGATCGGCGTCCACCGCGAGGAACTGCTCGCCGGTCTCTCCGGCCGGATCATCGAGATCGGTGCGGGCAACGGACTGAACTTCGCCCACTACCCGAGCACGGTCTCGGAGGTCGTCGCGATCGAACCCGAGCGCAGGCTGCGGCAGTTGGCCGTGACGGCGGCACTCCGTTCCGAGGTGCCCGTCGACGTGGTGCCGGGGGTCGCGGAGGCCCTGCCGGTCAAGAGCGAGGCGTTCGACGGGGCCGTGGTCTCACTGGTGCTGTGCAGCGTACGAGATCTGCCGCGGGCCCTGGCCGAGATCCACCGTGCACTGCGCCCTGGCGGTGAGCTGCGCTTCTTCGAGCACGGCAGCGGCGGCGGCCGGGCGATGGCGGCCGGCCAGCGCCTCCTCGACCGCACGGTGTGGCCACCGCTGTTCGGCGGCTGCCATGTGGGCCGGGACCCGGTCGGCGCGATCAGGGACGCGGGGTACGAACTCGGCCCTCACCGGCGGCTGTTGGTGCCCGCGAAGGGGCCCCGCACGCCCAGTTCGTACTGCGTGCTGGGCACCGCTCGCCGCCCGTCGGCCTCCTGAGGCCGCTCCACCCCACAAAGCCAAGCCGCTCCGGCGGCGGGGCCGGCCGGCCGGTGGGGCTCAGAGGGTCCACTGGCGCAGCTCGCGCGCGATGTCCTGCACCGACGCCTCGCCCGTCTTGACCAGTCTGGCCAGGTCGCGGACCTGCTCGGGCGAGGTGACGACCTTCAGGCCGCTGGCGACGAGGTAGGCGTACGCGACGGCCATCGCGAACATCGCGTTGGAGCGCTCCAGCGCCGGGACGTGCAGCAGGACCTGGAGCAGTGCGGCGGCACGGGCGTGCGGGCTGTCGTACACGGGGACGCCGAAGATCTCGGCCTCGTGGCGGCCGACCGCGGCGACCAGGGCACCCCAGTCGACGACCTGCGGATCCCCCGGCGTCTTGTGCTCGGCGACCATGAGGAGCCAGGCGAGGTCGACTCTGATGTTCAGTGGTTCGTTCAAGGGCTCGGACGGCTCATCGGGTTCGTTGGGTTCGTTGGGTTCGTTCGGTTCGTTGGGTTCGCTCAAGGGCTCAGCGACGGCCTTCCCGGTCCGTGCCCCGGCCTCGGTCCGCGCCCCGGTCCGCACCGAACTCCTCGGCGAAGACGGACTCGTACTGCTTCATGAAGTCGGCGGCGGCCTCGACGAAGGTGTGGCCGGCTTCCCCGGTGTCCTGTCTGACCAGTTCCTCGATGTAGCGGTTGACGCTCATCCCGCGGGCCAGGGCGCGTTCACGCGCGGCCCGGGCGGTGCCCTCGTCCACGCGCACGTTCAGCTGGGTCTTAGCCATGCTTCGAAGCTAGCGCCGAAACGCTAGCAAGGGCAAGAGGGGTCGATCCCCCGGGCATCCCCTAAGGGTGCCCCTTACATGGACCCTGAGGTGACCGACCTGCGACGGAGAACACCCGGCACTTCGGGGGGATACCGGGTGTGCCCCGCATCACACTAGGCTCGCCCGCGGACACCGGAGTCCGACCACGGGGAGGCGGCCTTGTCCACAGCAGCTGCGGAGCACGCCCTCGGGCGCACGGGGCCCGAGGAGACGGCGGCCCGCGCACGAGGCCTGACCAAGGCGTACGGATCGGGCGAGACGGCCGTGCTCGCCCTCGACTCGGTCGACGTGGACATCGCGCGGGGCCGTTTCACGGCGGTCATGGGTCCCTCGGGCTCGGGGAAGTCCACGCTGATGCACTGCCTGGCGGGGCTCGACTCCGTCTCGGCCGGACAGGTGTGGCTGGGCGACACCGAGATCACCGGGCTCAAGGAGCGCGAGCTGACCCGGCTGCGGCGGGACCGGATCGGCTTCATGTTCCAGTCGTTCAACCTGATCCCGACCCTGAACGCGGCGGAGAACATCACGCTGCCCATGGACATCGCGGGCCAGAAGCCCGACGAGAAGTGGCTGAACCAGGTCATCGACCAGCTCGGTCTGCGCGACCGCCTCAAGCACCGGCCCGCACAGCTCTCCGGCGGTCAGCAGCAGCGGGTGGCGTGCGCCCGGGCGCTCGCCTCGCGTCCCGAGCTGATCTTCGCGGACGAGCCGACCGGCAACCTCGACTCGCGCGCCGGCCTGGAGGTGCTCGGCTTCCTGCGGGACGCCGTCGACGAGCTGGGACAGACCGTGGTCATGGTCACCCATGATCCGGGCGCGGCGGGCCACGCCGACCTGGTCCTCTTCCTCGGGGACGGGCGGATCGTGGACGAGATGGCCCGGCCGACGGCGGACGCGGTGCTGGAGCGCATGAAGAGGTTCGACACGAGCCGCGGGGCGCCGGAGCCCGAGGGGGACTCCGGCCCCGGCCCTGATTCCGGCCCCGGTCCTGACCTCGGGCGCGGGTCCGGCCCCGAGCGCGAATCCGGCCCCGGGCACGAGTCCGACCCCGCATCCGGATCCGACCGTACGAGCGTCCCCGGGCAGGGCTCGCAGGGCGGGCAGGGCGGGCAGGGCATCGACCACAAGAGCGTTCCAGACCAGGGCATCGCCCCCGACAGGGACTGAGGCAGGCCGTCGTGCTGAAGGCGACACTCCGGAGTTTCCTCGCCCACAAGGGCCGGCTGCTGCTCTCGGCGCTGGCCGTCGTCCTGTCCGTGGCGTTCGTCGCGGGCAGCCTGATCTTCTCGGACACCGTCAGCCGGACCTTCGACCGGCTCTTCGCGTCCACCTCGGCCGACGTCACCGTGAGCCCGAAGGAGGATCTGGAGTCCCAGATACCCTCCGGGGCCGTCGAGACGGTGCCCACGAACCTCGTGGACCGGCTCGCGAAGGTCGACGGGGTCGCCCTCGCGCGTCCGGACGTCTCCGTGGAGAACGTCACCGTCGTCGACAAGGACAACGAGTCGGTGGGCCCGACCACGGGCGCGCCCACGATCGCCGGCGACTGGTACGTCACCGACCGCAGCCCCGTGAAGCTGACCTCGGGGCACGCTCCGCGCGGGCCCGGCGAGGCACTTCTCGACGCGGACACCGCCGACAAGAAGCACGTGGACATCGGTGATCCGCTGACCGTGATCGCGCAGCCCGGTTCGTTCAAGGTCGAGGTCGTCGGCATCGCGACCTTCAAGACCACCAACCCGGGCGCCGCACTCGTCTTCGTCGACCCGGCCGTCGCGCCGGACGAACTGCTGGGCCGGGACGGGGTCGCCACCAGCATCCAGGTGGACGCGGACCAGGGAGTGACCGACGCGCAGCTCAAGCGGCGTATCGCCACGGAACTCGGCTCAGGGACCTACGAGTTGGAGACCGCCGACGAGCAGGCCGAGTCGGCCGCGTCCCAACTCGGCGGATTCCTCGACGTGATCAAGTACGTGATGCTCGGCTTCGCGGGGATCGCGGTGCTGGTCGGGGTCTTCCTGATCGTCAACACCTTCTCCATGCTGATAGCTCAACGCACGCGCGAACTGGGCCTGTTGCGCGCGCTCGGCGCCGACCGGCGGCAGGTGCGCCGGTCCGTGCTCACGGAGGCGATCCTGCTCGGCCTGGTGGGCTCGACGCTCGGCCTCGCCACCGGCATCGGGCTCGCGTACGGGCTGATCAAGCTCATGAGTGTGTTCGGCATGAACCTGAAGACCACCGAGATGGTCATCGGGTGGGGGACGCCCGTGGCGGCGTACGTCGTCGGGGTGGGCGTCACCTTCGTCGCGGCGTATCTGCCCGCCCGCCGGGCCGCCACGGTGTCGCCGATGGCCGCGCTGGCGGACGCCGAGATCGCCGGTGTGGGGCGGCCGTTGCGGGTACGGGCCGTCGTGGGGGCGATCGTCGGCGCGCTGGGCGCCGCCGCCCTCGTGGGCTGCGCGACCTCGAAGGAGACCTCGTCCGCCGCGTCGCTGCTGGGCATCGGGGTCGTCCTCACCCTCATCGCGACGGTGATCGCGGGGCCGCTGCTCGTCCGTCCGGTGATCCGGGTCCTCGGCGGGTTCTTCCCCGCCGTGTTCGGTTCGGTCGGCCGGATGAGCCAGCGCAACGCGCTGCGCAACCCGCGGCGCACGGGCGCGACCGCCGCCGCCCTGATGGTGGGCCTCGCCCTGGTCGGCGGGATGTCCGTGGCGAGCGCGTCCATGACGAAGTCCTTCGACGAGCAGATCGACAAGACGCTGGGCGCCGACTTCGTGGTGCAGAACGCCAACTTCATGCCGTTCCCGCAGGAGATCACCGAGAAGGTGATGGCCACGGAGGGTGCGGGGCTCGTCGTACGGCAGCGGTTCGCGCCGGTCGCCGTCCGGCTGCCGGACGGCAAGCGCGTCGAGACGACCGCGTCGGGCTACGACCCGGACCTCGACGACGTCGCCCGCATCACCTACGCCGAGGGGGACACGGCCGCGGCGCTCGCGGACGGGAACATCGCGATGGACGCCGGTTTCGCCGAGGACCACGACGTGCGGGTCGGCAGCACGATCCCCGTCGAGTTCCCCGCCGGGCGGAAGACCGAGCTGAAGGTCGCCGCGCTGACCGACCAGGACGCCGCGGAGGGCTTCGGCACACAGGGCGGGCTCTTCATGGGCTTCGCCACCGTCGAGAGGTTCGTACCGGGCGGCCAGGACTCCGCGCTGTACGTGAACGCGGCCTCGGGCGCCTCCGACGACACCCTGCGCGCCGACCTCGACAAGACGCTCGACCCGTATCCGCAGGTGCAGGTACGCGACCTGGCGGACTACAAGAAGCTGATCCACGACCAGATCTCCGTGCTGCTCTACCTCGTGTACGCGCTGCTGGGGCTCGCGATCGTCATCGCGGTGCTCGGCGTGGTCAACACCCTCGCCCTGTCGGTCGTCGAGCGCACCCGCGAGATCGGGCTGCTGCGCGCGATCGGCCTCGGCCGCCGGCAGCTGCGCCGGATGATCCGGCTGGAGTCGGTGGTGATCGCCGTGTTCGGCGCGGTCCTCGGGCTCGCGCTCGGCCTCGTGTGGGGCGTGTGCGTGCAGCAGGTCCTCGCCCTGCAGGGGATGAAGGCGTTCGCGATCCCGTGGACCACGCTGGTCGCGGTCGTGGTGGGCTCGGCCGTCGTGGGCATCGTGGCGGCCCTGCTCCCGGCGCTGCGCGCCTCCCGCATGAACGTGCTGGCCGCCATCGCGCACGAGTGACCGGCCCGGGGCGGGCCACCCCGCCCAGGGATGTGTCCGGATCGTGGAATTCGGTGTCCATGTGCGGCGCCCGTGATGGGATCGGGGCATGAGTGATCTTCGGATACGGGCCGCCGTGCCCGACGACCTCGACGCCGTCCTCGCCTTCTGGCGCGCCGCCGCCGAGGGCACCAGCATCAGCGACGACCGGGACGGCGTGGAGCGGCTGGTCGTCCGCGATCCCGAGGCGCTGATCCTCGCCGAGCGGGACGGCGAGCTGGTGGGCACGGTCATCGCCGGTTTCGACGGCTGGCGGTGCCATCTGTACCGGCTCGCGGTGGACCCGGCCCGGCGCCGCCAGGGCATCGGCTCGGCGCTCCTGGCCGCGGCCGAGGAACGGTTCGTACGGCTCGGCGGGCGCCGCGGCGACGCGATGGTGCTGGCCCGCAACGAAACCGCGCACCATGCCTGGCGCGCCGCGGGGTATGCGCCGGAAGAGCACTGGCGGCGCTGGGTCAAGCCGCTGGTCGAGTGACACGCCCCCAGGAAAGGTGTGAGCGTCCGCCCATGCGCGAGTCCCCCGACATCCGGCGCCGCGGCATCCGGCGTACCGGCGTCCCACCGCGTCGACATCGCGCGCTTCCTCCGCACCTGCCCGATCATGGGACGGAGGTGACCCGATGACAGAAGTGCTCCTCCTGGCCGTCGCCGTGCTGCTCTCGCTGGCCTGCGGCGCCTTCGTCGCGGCCGAGTTCTCCCTGACCACCGTCGAACGCAGTCAGCTGGAACGGGCCGTCGAGCGCGGAGAGGTCGGCGCGGCGGGCGCTCTCAGGGCCGTCAAGAACCTCACCTTCCAGCTCTCCGGCGCCCAGCTCGGCATCACCGTCACCAACCTGGTCGTCGGCATGCTCGCCGAGTCGTCCGTCGCGAAACTGATCGCCGGGCCCCTCGAATCGGCCGGGGTGCCGAGTTCGGCGACCTCGTCGGTCGCCCTGGTGATCGGTACGGCCCTGTCGACGGTCTTCCTGATGGTCGTCGGCGAGCTGGTGCCCAAGAACTGGGCGATCTCCTCGCCCCTCGCCGTGGCCAAACGGGTGGCGACACCGCAGCGCTGGTTCAGCGCGCTGTTCCGGCCCTTCATCTCCCACCTCAACAACACCGCCAACCGGGTCGTACGCCGCTTCGGTGTCGAGCCCGCCGAGGAGCTGGCCTCCGCGCGCGGACCGCAGGAGCTGGTCGCCCTGGCCCGGCACTCCGCGAAACTGGGCGCCCTGGAGGCGGACACCGCCGAACTGTTCGTACGCACGCTGAACCTCGCCGACCTCACCGCGGAGAACGTCATGACGCCGCGGGTCCAGGTCGTCTCGCTGGACGTCCAGGCGACCTGCGAGGACGTGGCGAACGCGACCCGGGCGACCGGCCTCTCGCGCTTCCCCGTCCACCGCGGCAACCTCGACTCGGTCGTCGGGGTCGCGCACATCAAGGACGTCATCGGCGTACCCGCCGACCGCAGGGCCCGTACGGCCGTGTCGCAGGTGATGCGCGAGCCCCTGCTCGTACCGGAGACACTGACCGTCGAACGGCTCCTCGACCGACTGTCCGGCAGGCGCACGATGGCCGTCGTCATCGACGAGTACGGCGGCACGGCCGGGGTCGCCACCCTGGAGGACATCGTCGAGGAGGTCGTCGGCGAGGTGCGCGACGAGCACGACCCGCACGAGACACCCGACCTCGCCCCGGCCGGCACGGACGACGAGGGCCGCACGCTGTACTCGGCCGACGGGTCCGTACGCACCGACCGGCTCGCCCGCGTCGGACTGCGCGCGCCCGACGGACCGTACGAGACGCTCGCGGGTCTCATGGCGACGGAACTGGGACGCATTCCCGTAGAGGGCGACACGGTCGAGGTCGCCGGCTGGCGGCTGGACGTCGTGGACGCGGCGGGTCGGCGGGCCGCACGGGTGCTGATGCACGCGCCGGCCGCCGGGGGCACCCGCTCCGAAGAGGCCGGATCCGAAGGAGGGCGGCGACGATGACAGCCGTACAACTGCTGATCGGCCTGGCGACCCTGGTCGTGAACGCCTTCTTCGTGGCGGCCGAGTTCGCGCTGATCTCCGTACGCCGCAGCCAGATCGAACCGTACGCGGAGGCCGGGGACCGGCGGGCGCGCGGGGTGATCTGGGGCCTGGAGCACGTGTCCGCGCTGATGGCCGCCGCGCAGCTCGGCATCACGCTGTGCACGCTGGTCCTGGGTGTGGTCGCCGAACCCGCCATCGCGCATCTGCTGGAGCCGGTCTTCCACGCGATGGGGCTCTCGACCGGCACGGGGCACGCGATCTCGTTCGTGATCGCGCTCGCCGTGGCCACGTATCTGCACATGCTGCTCGGCGAGATGGTGCCGAAGAACATCGCGCTGGCCGAACCGGTGCGCACGGCGCTGCTGCTCGGGCCGCCACTGGTCGGCCTGTCCCGGGCGCTGCGGCCGGTGATCTTCGCGGTGAACGCGTTCGCCAACTGGCTGCTGAAGCTGCTGCGCGTCGAGATCCGGGACGAGGTGTCCGCGACCTTCTCCGACACCGAGCTGGCCCGCCTGGTGAAGGACTCCGGTGAGGCGGGGCTCATCGACGACCGCGCCCAGGAGCGGCTGAACGACGCTCTGGAACTGGGGCGGCGGCCGGTGCGGGACGTGGTGCTGCCGCGGGAAAGCGTGGTCTACGCGCGCGTGGGCGTCACTCCCGAGCGGTTGGAGGCCCTGTCCGCCGAGTCGGGGTTCTCCCGGTTCCCCGTCGTGGACGACGGGCTGCGGATCGTGGGCTACCTCCACGTCAAGGACGCCCTGGACGCGATGCCGCGCGACCTGCCGTTCCAGGTGCGGGACATGCGCTCCATCGCCCGCGTCCGGGAGAACACGCCGCTCGACGACGTCCTGACGGCGATGCGGCGCGGCCGTACGCATCTGGCGGCGGTGCTCGGCGCGGACGGGCGGCTGGCCGGGATGGTGACGATGGAGGACGTGCTGAGGGAGCTGTTCGGCCAGTCTGCGTGACGCGGCGGTGCCGGGGATGGGCGGGTACGGGTCCGGGTGCGGATCCGGGTGCGGGTGGCCGGGCGGTGGGGTCGGGCGGTGGGGTCGGAGCGCACGGCAGACCGGTGGGTATGTGCACGCGCTATCATTTCTTCCGCCATGCAGACGAATGCCACCTTCACCAGCCTTGTCGCGGTCGGCGACTCCTTCACCGAGGGCATGTCGGACCGCCTTCCCGACGGTACGTACCGGGGCTGGGCGGATCTCCTCGCGGCCCGGATGGCCGCGCAGACGCCCGGCTTCCGCTACGCCAACCTCGCGGTGCGCGGCAAGCTCATCGGACAGATCGTCGCCGAGCAGGTGGACATCGCGGTGGCGATGCAGCCCGACGTGATCACGCTGGTCGGCGGCCTCAACGACACCCTGCGGCCCAAAGTCGACATGGGCCGCGTCCGCGGGCTCCTGGAGGAGGCCGTGGAACGGCTGGCCCCGGCCTGCAAGCAGCTCGTCCTGATGCGCAGCCCCGGCCGCCAGGGCCCGGTCATGGAGCGGTTCCGCCCCCGTATGGAGGAGCTGTTCGTCTGCATCGACGATCTCGCGTCCCGCCATGGCGCGCTCGTGGTCGACCTCTACGGAGCGCAGTCCCTGGGCGACCCGCGCATGTGGGACGTGGACCGGCTGCATCTGACGGGCGAGGGGCACCGCCGGGTCGCCGAAGCGGTGTGGCAGGCGCTCGGGCACGCGGCGGAGGACGCCGAGTGGGGCACCCCGATGCCGCCCGCCACCCCGCCCGGCTGGGTCGCCCGCAGGACCGCCGACGCGCGTTTCGCCCGCCAGTACCTACTGCCGTGGATCGGCCGCAGGCTGACCGGCCGCTCGTCGGGCGACGGCCGCGCGCCCAAGCGCCCGGAGCTGCTGCCGTACGAGGAGTACAAGGGGTCGGTGGAGTAGGCGACCGCCACCGGCCCCGTCTTGCAGGTCTCGTAGGTTCCGACGAACGGGCCCGTGGCGCCGGCCTGCAGGAACCGCCAGTAGAATCCGTACACGTGACTGCGCCCGCAAAGCCCCGTATCCCGAACGTCCTCGCCGGCCGCTATGCCTCGGCCGAGCTCGCCACCCTGTGGTCCCCCGAGCAGAAGGTGCGGCTGGAGCGTCAGCTGTGGCTCGCCGTGCTGCGGGCCCAGAAGGACCTCGGGATCGAGGTGCCCGACGCCGCGCTCGCCGACTACGAGCGGGTCCTCGACCAGGTCGACCTGGCCTCGATCGCCGAGCGCGAGAAGGTCACGCGGCACGACGTGAAGGCGCGGATCGAGGAGTTCAACGACCTCGCCGGGCACGAGCACGTCCACAAGGGCATGACGTCCCGCGACCTCACCGAGAACGTCGAGCAGCTGCAGATCCGGCTCTCCCTGGAGCTGGTGCGCGACCGCACGGTCGCCGTCCTGGCGCGCCTGGGCAGGCTCGCGGGCGAGTACGGCGAGCTGGTCGTCGCGGGCCGCTCCCACAACGTGGCAGCGCAGGCGACCACCCTCGGCAAGCGTTTCGCGACCGCCACCGACGAGCTGCTCGTCGCGCACGGCCGGGTCGAGGAACTGCTCGCCCGTTACCCCCTGCGCGGCATCAAGGGCCCGGTGGGCACGGCCCAGGACATGCTCGACCTGCTGGGCGGGGACGCGGCGAAGCTCGCCGACCTGGAGCAGCGGATCGCCGGGCACCTCGGCTTCTCGCAGGCGTTCACGTCGGTGGGCCAGGTCTACCCGCGCTCGCTGGACTACGAGGTCGTGACCGCGCTGGTGCAGATCGCCGCGGCCCCCTCGTCGACCGCCAAGACGATCCGGCTGATGGCCGGGCACGAGCTGGTGACCGAGGGCTTCAAGCCGGGCCAGGTCGGCTCCTCGGCGATGCCGCACAAGATGAACACCCGCTCCTGCGAGCGCGTCAACGGCCTGATGGTGATCCTGCGCGGCTACGCCTCGATGACGGGCGAGCTGGCGGGCGACCAGTGGAACGAGGGCGACGTGTCCTGCTCGGTGGTGCGTCGGGTCGCGCTGCCGGACGCGTTCTTCGCGCTGGACGGCCTGCTGGAGACGTTCCTCACCGTCCTCGACGAGTTCGGGGCGTTCCCGGCGGTCGTGGCGCGCGAGCTGGACCGCTACCTGCCGTTCCTCGCGACGACGAAGGTCCTGATGGGCGCGGTGCGCGCGGGTGTCGGCCGTGAGGTCGCGCACGAGGCCATCAAGGAGAACGCCGTCGCCTCCGCCCTCGCCATGCGTGAGCAGGGCACCGAGCGCAACGAGCTGCTGGACAAGCTCGCCGCGGACGAGCGCATCCCGCTCGACCGCGCGCAGCTCGACGCGCTGATGGCCGACAAGCTGTCCTTCACGGGCGCCGCCGCCGACCAGGTGGCCGCGGTCGTCGCGCGCGTCGAGGAGATCCTGAAGCAGCACCCGGAGGCCGCGGCCTACACGCCGGGGGCGATCCTCTGACGCGGTTCACCCCCGCCGAACTGGAGGCCGCCCGCGGCCGGCTCGTGCCGGATGTCGTCGCGGACGGTCTCCAGGTGCTGTTCTGCGGTATCAACCCCGGGCTGATGACGGCCGCGACGGGCCACCACTTCGCACGCCCCGGCAACCGCTTCTGGCCCGTCCTGCACCTGTCAGGCTTCACGCCGCGGCAGCTGAAGCCCTCGGAGCAGGACGAGTTGCTGTCGTACGGGCTCGGCATCACCAATGTGGTGGCGCGGGCGAGTGCCCGGGCCGACGAGCTGAGCGCGGACGAGTACCGGGAGGGCGGACGGCTGCTCGCCGCCAAGGTCGAACGGCTGCGGCCACGGTGGCTCGCGGTGGTGGGCGTCACGGCCTACCGGGCGGCCTTCGACGACCGCAAGGCGATGATCGGCCCGCAGGAGCGGACGTTCGGCACCACGCGCGTATGGGCCCTCCCCAACCCCAGCGGCCTGAACGCCCACTGGACGGCGACGACGATGGCGGAGGAGTACGGACGCTTGCGGGAGGCGGCGCAGCCGGCGCCCTGAAGGGGCGCGGGGAACTGCGCGACCAGCCCCCACCGGGCCGCAGACGAAAGGCCACGCTCCCAGCGCAGCCGGCACGTTGGTCCGGTCCGGTCAGGTCCGCTCAGGTCAGGGCGGAGCCAACTCCGTCACCAGGACCAGGAGTTGGAACTCCGAACCTTCCACCGGCTCGGCAACCCCCACGGCCACCCACCGCCCCGTGCCGTCGGCCTCCCAAAGATCCACGTACCCCACGTAGGCACTCAGGTACGCCCACGGCTTAGGTATTCGCTCCTCCGGATCCTCGGAGCGCAAGAAAACCCCCACCAGACTCTTCGGCTCTGCCGCACCCCACCGCTCCCCCAGCCGCTGCGAGACACCCTCTCTGTAGGCGGTGAACTGGTCCGCGATCTCCTCCCGCCCGGACGGGTCGCCCGTCCCGAAGCCGTGCGTCGTCTCCAGTACCACCAGGTGGTAGCCGGGTCCCCCCGCGCCGACCTCCGACCAGCCGTGCGCCGCGGGGAAGTCGCGGACGCACAGCTCGTCGATCGTGGCGAGGTGTCGCTCAGTGGTCATGAAGTCCAGTAAAGCGGTCACCACTGACATTTGGCGGCCCGTCAGGTGACAACGGCTGCCTGGGCTCACGCGTCCCGGCGGTGAACACTCCACCAGCCGGCCAGGAGCGCGGCCGACGTCCACACCGCTGTCACCGCGAGCCCCGCCCACGGCCCGAGCAAACCGTCCCAGCTCTCGTGCAGGACCACCTGTCCCGCCCGGTCGGGCAGGAAGTCGGCGGCGTTCCCGGACATGTCGCCGACCACGAAGGAGACCAGCAGGAGGAAGGGGATGAGGATGCTCAGCGCGGTGACGCCGCTGCGCAGCAACGCGGTCAGGCCGGCCGCGAACAGCGCCATCAGGGCCAGATAGATCCCGCAGCCCGCGACCGCGCGCAGTCCTTCGCCCCAGCTCAGCCCGTCGGCCCGGTCACCGAGGACGGCCTTGCCCACGGCGAGGGTCACGCACCCGGTGAGGAGGCCGACGGCCAGGGCGGGGAGGCCGACGGCCGCCACCTTCGCCGCGAACCACCGTCCCCGGCGGGGCACGGCGGTCAGCGAGACCCGCAGGGCACCTCCCTGGAACTCGGAGGACACGGCCTGCGCGCCGAAGGTGATCGCCGCGATCTGTCCGAAGTTGACTCCGAAGAACGCCGTGAACAGCGGGTCGAAGTCCACGTCCGCGTCGCCGGAGCCGTCGGCCCCGGCCAGCGCGGAGAAGGCCGCGGTGACGAGGACGACGGCGCCCAGTCCCACGACGAGCGACCGCAGGGTGCGGATCTTGAGCCACTCCGAGTGGAGTACGGGTGCGAACGACACGGTCAGGCCTCCTGCGGCTGAGTCGGGGACGGGGCGGCGGACCGGGCGGCGAACTCGGCCTCGGTGGCGGTCAGATCGAGGTAGGCCTGTTCCAGCGTGCCTTCCTCCGCGGTCAGTTCGAGGAGGGGCAGGCCCGCGCCCGAGGCGAGGCGGCCGATGTCGTCCACGCGCGCGTGGTGCACGATCCAGCGCTCACCCTCACCCTCACCCTCGCCCTTGACGGCTCCCCCGCCGCCTCCTGCACTTGCTCCCCCGCTTTCTCCTCGGCTGCGCGCGGCCTCGTATCCGTGCCGCGCGAGCAGGTCGCGGAGGGCCGCGCCGTCCGTGGTGCGTACCCGTACCCGGGGGTCCACGCGCGCGTCGATGAACTCCTGCATCGGCAGATCGGCGAGCAGCCGACCGCGCCCGAGCACGACGAGGTGGTCGGCGAAGGAAGCGGTCTCGTGCATCAGGTGGCTGGAGACGAGTACGGTGCGGCCCTCACGGGCGAGCCGGCGCAGCAGTTCCCTGATCCAGATGATGCCTTCGGGGTCGAGCCCGTTGGACGGCTCGTCGAGGAGGACCACCGGCGGGTCGCCCAGGAGGGCCGCGGCGATGCCCAGGCGCTGCCGCATGCCCAGGGAGTACGTCTTGACGCGGCGGCGGGCGACCGCGGCGAGGCCGGCCTCCGCCAGGACCTCGTCCACGCGGGTCTCGGGCAGGCGGTTGCTCGCCGCGAGGGCCCGCAGATGGTCCCGTGCGGTCCGTGAACCGTGGGCGGCCTGCGCGTCGAGCAGGGCGCCGACGTGGCGCAGCGGCTCCTCCAGCGTCGCGTACGCCTGACCGCCGACGGTGGCGGTGCCGGAGGTGGGCCGGTCGAGGCCGAGCACGAGCCGCATGGTGGTGGACTTGCCCGCGCCGTTGGGGCCGAGGAATCCGGTGACCCGGCCCGGCTCGACACGGAAGGTCAGCCGGTCCACGGCGCGGGTGGTGCCGTACTCCTTGGTGAGTTCTTGGACGTCGATGCTGGTCATGGTCCAAGGCTGGCTGTCGGGAGGGGTGTTGGGCCTCCCCCGTCCGGGGAGGGCGTGTCCCCCGCTCGGGGGAGGCTCGTTGTCGGTGTCGGCTGGCACGATGACGCAATGGCCCGCCTGCTGCGCCCGCTGACCCGTTGGACGACCTATACCCGTTTCATCCATCTGTGGGTTCCCATGCTGGTCAGCAGCGTGTGGATATTCATCCACCCCGCGACGCCGTGGGCGCCCTCCGTGGTGCTGCCCCTGCTGGGGCTGATTCCGGCCGTGCGGCGCGGCGAGGGTGTGCAGGCGCAGTTCATGCTGATGCGGGACGGCCAGGGCCCGGCGATCTCGGCCGTCTCGGTCGTCCCGTCGGCCACTTGGCGGGACCGGCTGCGGACCGTGCTGTGGCTGCAGGCGCGCATGGTGCTCGGCTGGGCGGCGGCGGGAGTCAGCGTCTGGCTGCCGCTGATCACCGTGGATCTGATCCGGATCTCGACCGGTTACGTACCGGACGACAATCCGTTCCTGCCGGTGCCGCAGGCGCACTGGGCGTACGCCCTGCTCGCGCCGCTGCCGCTGATCGCCTTCTACGGAGCGTTCATCGGCCTCGGGAAGCTGATCACGGTCCTCGCGTGCCGTCTCCTGGGGCCGTCGGCGGCCGAGCGGGTCGCCGCCCTGGAGGAGCGCACCGAGCAACTCCTTGAGCGCACCCGCATCGCCCGTGAGCTGCACGACTCGATCGGTCACGCGCTGACGGTGGCCGTGGTGCAGGCGGGTGCCGCGCGGGCCGCGGGAGACCCGGAGTTCACCGACCGGGCGCTGCTCGCCATCGAGGACACCGGCCGGGCCGCGCTGGAGGACCTGGAGCGGGTGCTCGGTGTGCTGCGCGAGTCACGCAGGCCCGCGAGCGGCCGGCCGACCCTGGGGGAGGCCGACCGGCTCCTGGAGTCCGCCCGCACCTCCGGGGCGAAGATCGACGCCGAGCTGACGGGCCCCCTGGAGACAGTGCCCGGCCCGGTCTCCCGCGAGGGCTACCGCATCCTCCAGGAGTGCCTCACCAATGTGCTGCGGCACGCGGGCCCGGTGCCCGTCCGCGTCCGGATCGCCGTCGAGGAACGGACGCTCTCCCTGGAGGTGCGCAATCCGCTGAAGGGCGAGATACCGGGCGGCCCGGGCGGCGGTGTCCGGGGCAGCGGCTTGCGGGGCATCCGGGAGCGCGCCGCGCTGCTCGGCGGCCGGGCGGCGACCGGCCCGGCCGACGGTGATTGGCAGGTGCACGTAGAACTGCCGTTGCACTGATCTACGCTGGCCGGATGCCGGTCACCGTTCTGCTCGTCGACGACGAACCCCTCGTACGGGCCGGTCTGCGTGCCGTTCTGGAGGCGCAGCCCGACATCGAGGTCGTCGGGGAGGCCGCGGACGGGGCCGCGGTGATTCCGCTGGTGCGGCGGCTGCGGCCCGACGTCGTCGCGATGGACGTCCGGATGCCGCTGATGGACGGCATCGAGGCCACGCGCGCGGTGCTGCGGACCGTCGACCGGCCGCCGAAGATCCTGGTGATCACGACGTTCGAGAACGACGAGTACGTGTACGAGGCGCTGCGCGCGGGTGCCGACGGATTCCTGCTGAAGCGGGCCCGGCCGGCCGAGATCGTGCACGCCGTGCGGCTGGTCGCGGAGGGTGAGTCGCTGCTGTTCCCGGCCTCCGTACGGCAGTTGGCCGCCGAGTACGGGGACGGCGACGGGAATCCCGCGGCCCGGGCCGCGCTGAAACGGGCGGCGCTGACCGAGCGCGAGGCGGACGTGCTGCGGCTGATGACCCGGGGCCTGTCGAACGCGGAGATCGCCGCGCGGCTGGCGGTCGGCACCGAGACGGTGAAGTCCCACGTCAGCGCCGTACTGGCGAAACTGGGGGCCCGGGATCGCACCCAGGCGGTGATCGCGGCATACGAGTCGGGGTTCGTGGCACCCGGCTGATTCCGGTCCGTGGCGGGGGCCGGGAACGAGCAGGTGATCCCCGGCACTCGCCGGGACCCGCCGCGCCGAGTACGATCCGGCCAACCAACACGCGCACGAGCTGGGAGGACGGACGTTGGGGCAGTTGACCGGCGGGGATCCCTCTCTGCTGCGGAGGATCAACTCCGCGGTGGTGCTGCACGCGCTGCGGGCCACGGACTTCGCGACACTCACCGAGATCACGCGGGTGACCGGGCTGTCCCGGCCCACCGTCGAGGGCGTCGTCGAAGGGCTCATGGACGGCGGGCTCGTCGTCGAGACCGCGGCCGACGAGAGCGCCGCACGACGTCAGGGCCGGCCCGCGCGCCGGTTCCGCTTCCGGGCGGAGGCGGGCCATCTGCTGGGCCTGGAGATCGGCCCGCACCGGGTCGCCGTGCTCCTGTCGGACCTGGACGGCCGGGTGCTCGGTTCGCTCGCCAAGGACGTCTGCGAGACGGCGTCGGCGGACGAACGGCTCGAACGGCTGCGGACGGCCGTCGCGGAGCTGCTGCGCCGTGCCGGGGTCGCGCGCGGCTCCCTGCGTGCCGTCGGAGCGACCTCGCCCGGCATCGTCGAGGCCGACGGCACCGTACGCCTCTGTACGGCGCTGCCGGAGTGGACGGGGCTGGCGCTGGGCGAACGGCTGCGCCGCTCCTTCAAGTGCCCGGTGATCGTGGAGAACGACGCCAACGCGGCGGCGGTCGCCGAGCACTGGAAGGGCGCCGCCACCGAGTCCGACGACATGGTGTTCGTGCTGGCCGGGCTGAGCCCCGGGGCCGGTTCCCTCATCGGCGGGCGGCTGCACCGGGGCTTCGGGGGCGCGGCCGGTGAGATCGGCGCGCTCCATCTGCTGGGCCGGGAGGTCACTCCGGAGACGCTGCTCTCCACGACCGACGAACCGCTGCACCCGCTCGACGAGCAGGCGGTGGCGGAGGTCTTCGGGCACGCGCGCGCGGGCGACGAGCGGGCTCTGGCGGCCGTCGAGCGCTTCATACAGCGGCTGGTGCACGACGTCGCCGCGCTCGTCCTGGCGCTCGATCCCGAGCTGGTCGTGATCGGCGGCTGGGCGGCGGGACTCGACGGCGTGCTGGAGCCGCTGCGCAAGGAGCTGGCCCGCTACTGTCTGCGGCCACCCCGGGTGACGCTGTCACTCCTGGGCGAGGCGGCCGTGGCGACGGGCGCGCTGCGCCTGGCTCTCGACCATGTGGAGGAGCAGCTCTTCGCGGTGGAGAGCACGGTGACGGCCCGCCGCTGAACGCGGTGGCCGGAACAGCGGAACGTCGCGCTCCGGAAGTCGGAACGCGACGTACGCGCGCGGGTGTCGCCGTCGGACATCGGCCGGGTCGCTGTCGGTCGACGTCCGCCGTCGTCGGGTGACGCCGGTCAGGAGGCCCGGCGCTCCGGGTCGTGGTGGATCTCCACGCCGCCGGAATCGCCGAAGGTCAGCCGGCAGGTGTCGGCGCGGTAGGTGGCGACGGAGACGGCCGCCGTGCGCCCCACGGCGAAGTAGCGGGTCGTGACGACGAGGACGGGCGCTCCGGGGAGCCGGTCCAGTTCCTTGGCGTCGTCCGCACGCGCCGAGCCCAGCTCCACCGCGCGGTCCTCGCCCTCCAGGTCCAGGCGCGCGAGCTCCCGCAGGACGGCACGCGCGCGTGCGGTGCCCGACGGGGCGTCGATGCCGGACAGGTCGGGCACCGACGAGGCGGGGATGTAGAGAAGCTCCGCGGCGACGGGCTGGCCGTGCGTCACGCGGGAGCGGCGCACGATGTGCACCTGGTCCTCGGGGTCGCTCTCCAGGATCTGGGCCACCGCCGGGGGCGGGGCCGCCGTCACGCAGTCGGCGGGCTGCCAGGCGTCACCGGCGGCGCCGGGCCAGGTGTGCTGCTCGGAGGCGACGGCCACGCCCATGCGCGGCGGTGCCACGGTCGTGCCGACACCGCGGCGGCGCTGCAGGCGCCCTTCCAGTTCCAGCTGTTCGAGGGCCTGGCGGAGCGTGGCCCTCGCGACGCCGAACCGGGCCGCCAGGTCGCGCTCGTTGGGGAGGATCTCACCCACCGAGAACTCGGAGTCCAGTGCTTCGCTGAGCACGGTCTTCAGATGCCAGTACTTGGGCTCCGGCACCGTATCCAACTGCGTGGTCCCCACCGTGTCCTCCGCAATCGCCGTGTCCCGGCGGCTTTTAGCGCCCTTGTTTATTAAAGGTTCCTGCACTATCCCAGCGACCATATGGCGACCCCCACCCTTGGTCAAGACCAATCCTCGATCCGTTACAGCTCGCACAGGCGTGTTGCCGCAGAGCGTTCATACGACGTTCGCGATACGCCCCATACGTGACACAACGGCAAAGCCCCCGTCTCCTGGACGGGGGCTTCGGCGTACGACCGGGCAGGGCGCTGCGTGCCGACGGCCGTCAGTCGACGGCGAGGGACAGCAGCTTCTCCGGGTTGCGGACGATGTAGACGCACTGGATGCGGCCGTCGGCGACGTCAAGCTGGAAGACGCTGTCGGGCTTGCCGCCGGACAGCACCAGGAACGCCGGTCCGCCGTTGACCTCCAGGAAGCGGAACGTCGCGTCGGACACGCCCTTCCGCATGACTCCGCCGAGGAAGCGGCCCACCTTGTCGGCCGACTCGACGACCCGCACCGGCGCCGGGGCCAGCCCACCGCTGTCGCCGATCAGGCGCACGTCCGGGGCGAGGAGGGACATCAGTCCGTCGAGATCTCCCTCCGTGGCCGCCGCGAGGAACCGCTCGGTGAGGTCGCGCCGCTCCACGGGGTCGACCTCGTAGCGCGGCCGGCGCTCCTCGACGCGCCGGCGGGCCCGTCCGGCGAGCTGCCGCACCGCGGGCTCGCTGCGGTCGAGCGTGACGGCGATCTCGGCGTACGGGTAGCCGAACGCCTCCCGGAGCACGAACACCGCGCGTTCCAGCGGCGAGAGGGACTCCAGGACGACGAGGACGGCCAGCGAGACCGTGTCCGCGAGGACGGCCCGTTCGGCCGTGTCGGCGACGGCTTCTCCGAAGTCGGTGACGTACGGCTCGGGCAGCCAGGGCCCCACATAGGCCTCGTTACGGGCCCGGGTCTGGCGCAGCCGGTCGAGGGCGAGCCGGGTGGTGACCCGTACGAGATAGGCGCGCGGTTCGCGGACGTCGGAGCGGTCGGCCCCGGACCAGCGCAACCACGCCTCCTGGACGACGTCCTCCGCGTCGGCCACCCGGCCGAGCATGCGGTAGGCGACGCCCATCAGGACGGGACGGTGCTCTTCGAAGACCTCGGTCACGGTGTCGGTAGCCACAGGGCCATCCCAACCCGCCGTGTCGGGCCGTGTCCACACGATATGAGGGCGGGGCCAACAAGGGGCTACCCGCGGGTAGTAATTGCTGACAAGCTGTCTAGGAGTCGGCCGGTCCGCGTCGTCCGATGCCCGGCCCGCCGGTGCCGAGCCTGCCGATGCCCTGTCGACGAGTCAGCGAGTCACGTCCGAGGAGCAAGCCCATGCCCGCCACGGTCTCCTTCAGCGTCCCCTCCGCGCACGGCCCGCGGTCCGTGACCCTCGCGTACACGCGTGTGGGCAGCGGCGAACCGCTACTGCTGCTGCACGGGATAGGCCATCACCGGCAGGCGTGGGACCCGGTCGTCGACCTCCTGGCGACCGAACGGGACGTGATCGCGGTGGACCTGCCCGGCTTCGGCGAGTCCCCCGCGCTGCCCGAGGGGCTCACCCACGACCTGGCGACGATGAACGCGGCGCTCGCCGCTCTGTGCGAGACCCTGGAGCTCGACCGGCCGCATGTGGCGGGCAACTCCCTGGGCGGCCTGCTGGCCCTGGAACTGGGCCGCGAGAAGCTCGTACGGTCCGTCACCGCGCTGTCGCCCGCCGGGTTCTGGTCGCCCGGCGAGCGGCGGTACGCGTTCGGTCTGCTGCAGGCGATGCGGCAGGCCGCGCGGGGCATGCCGCTCCCGCTGGTCGAGCGGCTGTCCCGGTCGGCGGCCGGGCGGGCGGTGCTGACCAGCAGCATCTACGCACGCCCCGCCCGCCGTTCACCGGAGGCGGTGGTCGCCGAGACCCTCGCGCTGGCCAACGCCCGGGGATTCACCGAGACCCTCAGGGCGGGCACCTCGGTCCGCTTCACGGACGACGTCCCCGGCCTTCCCGTGACCGTCGCCTGGGGCACCCGGGACCGCATCCTGGTCCGCCGCCAGGGAGTGCGCGCCAAGCGGATCATCCCCCGGGCCCGGCTCGTGCGGCTGCCCGGCTGCGGGCACGTCCCGATGAACGACGATCCCGCGCTGGTCGCGCGTGTCCTCCTGGACGGCAGCCGCCGCACGTCCTCCCCCGCGGCGCAGCGCGCCTGATCCCAGGACCACACCGGCTCCCACCAGAGCGCTTCCCGCGGCCTGCGCCGGCCCGTAGGAGCCCGTTCCGACGAGCGGGGCCGTGCAGGCCGCGGCCACCGGGATGAGGCCGGAGAAGAGCGTCGCGCGCTCCGCGCCGATGCGCTGCATGGCCATGTACCAGCAGACGAAGCCGACGACCGTGACGACCGCCGCCTGCCACAGCAGAGCGACGGCCTCGGTGGAGTCCGGGGTGCGCAGCCAGGCACGGCCGTCGAGGACGATCCCGGCCACCGCGGACTCGGCCGCCGCGAGTCCGCACACCGTCGCGGAGAGCAGCCGCGGTCCGAGCGGCCGCAGGACGGGCACGGCGAGCACGGCGAAGCCGATCTCGCCGACGAGCGCGCACAGGGAGAAGGCGATTCCCGTGCCGTCGGTACGCCCCCAGCCCTGGACCGTGAAGGCGCCGCCGGCCACGAGCAACGTCCCGTACAGGACGATCCTCTGGGGCCGGCGGCCCTCCAGGAGAGGGACGAGAACGGCGACTGCTATCGGGGCGCAGCCTACGAAGACACCCGGTATCGCGGGTTCCGCGGTGTGTTCCGCGGCGATGACCGCGAGGTTGAAGCCGACCATGCCGACGGCCGCGAGCAGCGCGAGCCGTGCCCATTGGCGGGTTGTCAGCGTACGCAGGGGTGCCGCGCCGCCCCGGCCGACCAGCGGCAGGAGCAGCAGACAGGCGAGGCCGTACCGCACGAACTGGCCGCCCGCGTACGGGTAGTGACCGAGGACGCTGTTGGCGGTGAAGGAGCCGCCGACGAGGACGGCGGCGAGGGCCGCGAGCAGGGTCCCGCGCGTGGTGGTGGCGTTCATGGAAGGGACGCTATGCAGGACGGCGGTCCGCTTTAAGGTCCACTTCCATGACGTCATCGGGGACCAATCCGGACACGCCACCGGCGGCGGGCCGGTCCGGTGCCTGGGAGACGCTCCTGCCCGCCGTCTCGGCACCGGCACGCGCGCGTGGCCGCGCGCTGCAGGCCGCGCTGCGGGAGGCGGTCCGCTCGGGCCGCCTTTCGCCGGGCACCCGGCTGCCGTCCAGCCGCGAACTGGCCGCCGATCTCGGGGTGTCCCGGGGGCTGGTCACGGAGGCGTACGAGCAGTTGACCGCGGAGGGCTACCTGCGCAGCGGCCGGGGTGCCGGGACCTGGGTCGGCGGGGCCGCCCGGGCCGCCCTCCCCCGCGCACGGGACCTCGCGCCCCGCTCCCCCGGCGCCGTCGCGGACTTCCTGCCCGGCACGCCCGACCTGTCGCTGTTCCCGCGTGCGGCCTGGTCCGCCGCGCAGCGCGGCGTGCTCGCCGAACTGCCCCACCACACGCTGGGCTACCCGGATCCGCGCGGGCTGCCGCGGCTGCGTACCGCCCTCGCCGAACTGCTGACCCGGCGCCGGGGGGTGGTCGCGGACCCGGAGCGGGTGATCGTCGTCTCCGGGGTGGCCCAGGCGACGACGCTGCTCGGATTCGTGCTCCACGCGCGCGGGGTGCGTGCCGTGGGCGTGGAGGACCCCGGCAGCCCCGAGCACGAGACCCTGTACGCGTCGGCCGGACTCGACGCCGTACCGCTGCCGCTGGACGAGGAGGGGCTGGACATCGCGGCGCTGCGTACGTCGGGGGTGCGGGCCGTGGTGACGACGCCCGCGCACCAGTTCCCGACGGGGATCGCGTACTCCGCGCGGCGCCGCGCGGAACTCCTCGACTGGGCGCGCGCGGTGGACGGGCTCGTCGTCGAGGACGACTACGACGGGGACTTCCGTTACGACCGGGCACCCGTGGGCGCGCTCCAGGGGCTCGATCCGGAGCATGTCGCGTACACCGGTTCCGTCAGCAAGTCGCTGGCGCCGGGGCTGCGGCTCGGGTGGCTGCTGGTACCGGCGTCGACGGCCGAGGAGGTCGTCGAACGCAAGCGCACGATGGATCTCGGCAACCCTGTGATCGACCAGGCGCTGCTCGCTCGGTTCGTGGAGCGCGGCGACTACGACCGGCAGTTGCGGCGTTGCCGGCGTGAGTACCGGGTGCGTCGTGACGCGCTCGTCGCGGCGCTGGCGGAGCACTTTCCCGGCACGGAGGTTTCCGGCATCGCTGCCGGGCTGCACGCCATTGCCTCGCTTCCGGGGCGGTACGGGCCGGCGGGCCGTTTTCTGGCCTCCACGGAGGCGGCGGGGATCGCTGTGCGCGCGCTGACGTCGTACACGCGGGTCCCGCCTCAGGACGACGTGATCCGCCTCGTCCTGGGCTACGCGCATCTCTCCCCGAGCCGCATCCAGGAGGGCGTCCGCGCGATGGCGACGGCGACGGCGACCCGCCGGGGGGCTTGAACCGGTCCGGACGTCGTCTGCGGGTCCGGTGGGGGTGACCCGCGCAGTTCCCCGCGCCCCTTCAGGGGCGCGGGGAACTGCGCAGTCTTTTGTCTTTGGGGGCGCGGGGAACTGCGCGGGCGACCCCCACCGGGCCGCACCTGCCCGCACCTGCCCCACGGGGCGAACCCACCCCCGCCAAACCACCCCGCCCAGCAATGCGCGTTGTTCACTTGTGGTTTGCGCGAACGCTGCGGCACACCAGTAGGTGTAGCCATGCACACCCGCCGAACCCGCCCCAGGAGGCGCCCCATGTCACCCAGCCCGCCGAGCCCGCTCCCCGGCCGCCGCAGCGTCCTGCGCGGCTCGCTCGCCGCGTCGGCGGCACTCGCCCTGCCCTCCGTCCTCGGCGCGGCCGGCGCGGCCCCGGCGTTCGCGCTGTCGGGGCGGCCCCAGGCGCGCTGGGGCGTCCAGGCAGGAGATGTGACCACGGACTCCGGCCTGGTGTGGGTCCGCTCGGACCGCCCCGCCCGCATGATCGTGGAGACCTCCGCGACGGAGTCCTTCCACAGGTCGCGAAAATGGCGCGGCCCCCTCCTGGGCGCCGACACGGACTTCACGGGCACGGTCCCGCTGCGCGGCCTGCCGTCCGGGGAGCAGATCCACTACCGGGTGACCCTGGCCGACCCGGACGACCACCGCCGCACCGGCGAACCCGTACCGGGCACCTTCAGGACCGCGCCCTCCAAGCGCCGCCAGGACGTCCGCTTCCTGTGGTCCGGCGACATCGTGGGCCAGGGCTGGGGCATCAACCCGGACATCGGCGGCCTCTACGCGTACGAGGAGATGCGCCGCCGCAACCCCGACTTCTTCCTGTGCAGCGGCGACACGATCTACGCGGACGGTCCCCTGTCGTCGTCCGTGACGCTCCCGGACGGCCGGGTCTGGCGGAACGTCACCACCGAGGAGAAGTCCAAGGTCGCGGAGACCCTGGCCGAGTACCGCGGCAACTTCCGCTACTCGCTGCTCGACGAGAACGTACGCCGGTTCAACGCGCAGGTCCCCACGATCACCCAGTGGGACGACCACGAGGTCCTCAACAACTGGTACCCGGGCGAGATCCTCACCGACGCCCGCTACACGGTGAAGGACGTCGACACGCTCGCCGCCCGCGCCCGCAAGGCCTTCAGCGAGTACTTCCCGATCTCCACCCTGCCGTCGACGGGCGAGGACGGCAGGATCCACCGGGTCGTGCGCCACGGTCCGCTGCTGGACGTCTTCGTGCTCGACATGCGGACGTTCCGCAACGCCAACTCCCCCGACCGGCAGCCCGACGACACCGTCGGCATCCTGGGCGCGGAGCAGCTGGTCTGGCTGAAGCGGGAACTGGCACGTTCGCGGGCGGTGTGGAAGGTGATCGCCTCCGACATGCCGCTCGGCCTGGTCGTACCGGACGGCGCGACGGACATCGAGGCCGTCGCGCAGGGCGACCCGGGCGCGCCGCTGGGCCGTGAGCTGCAGATCGCGGAGCTGCTGCGGTTCGTCAAGCACCGCCGGATCACCGGCACGGTGTGGCTGACGGCGGACGTGCACTACACCTCGGCGCAGCACTACGACCCGTCGCGCGCGGCCTTCAAGGACTTCGCGCCGTTCTGGGAGTTCGTGTCCGGTCCGCTCGCCGCGGGCGGTTTCCAGGCGAACGCGCTGGACGGCACGTTCGGTCCCGACCGGGTCTTCGTCCAGGCACCCGACAGGGCGAACGTCTCGCCCATGGAGTCGCCCCAGTACTTCGGCGAGGTCGACATCGACGGGCAGAGCGGCGAGCTGACGGTCCGCCTGCGGGCGACCGGCGGAGCCGTGCTGTTCACGAAGGTGCTGCAACCGGGGCGCGTGGGGCAGTAGTTCACCGAGGGGCGGTAGTTTCACCAGGGTCACGTGAAGGGCTCCGGCTCCCGTAATCTTCTGCCTCGTGCCGCGTACCGGCGTCATCCCCCGGTACGCGGCACGTCGGGTTGCCCCGATCTCTGGAAATTCCCGCGTCTTCGCAGGTCAGAGCGATTGTCAGTGGTCGCCTCTACGGTTTTTCCATGACTCGATCTCTGCAGGCCGTGGCCTACACCCGATCCTCCACGCTGGAATCCGCACCGGACGGCCGGCGCCTGGGACTTGAGACCTCACGGGGCACGACGCCCCGCGGTGTCGAGGACCATCCCCGTTTCTTCGCGGGCTTCCTGACGTCTCCTCAGGTGGCGTCGGCGGGGCTGCTCGCGGTGGCCGACGTGGCGGGGGCGCGCTACTACCAGCAGCAGCTGCGGTCGTCCCTGGACCCGGTGGTCACGGGCAACGGCGACCGGCTGCGTTTCGAGTCCTTCTCCGGCTGCGGCGGGGTGTACGCCCGGCTGGACGTGCTGTCGGCGGGTCTCGACGGCGGCGAGGTGGGACACGGCACGACGAACGTCGACGTCAACAACCCCCTGCGCGACGCGCTGTCGAGGATCGGCTCCGACGACCCGCTGCACATGCGTGTCGGTCCGGACGAGATGGCCGTGACCACCCTGGACGGGCCGGTCGTGGAGAAGAAGGTGCCCCTGCCGGACCGCTGGCTGCGGGGCTTCGCCGAGGCGCAGGTGACGGCGGCCGGTTTCGATCTGCGTGCCGAACTGCCCGCGGCCGAGGCCGTGCGGTTCCTGCGCTCGCTGCCCCGCTCCGGTGCGCGCGGCTCCTCCCGGGGTGTGCAGTGGGTGGTGCCCGCGGGGCGCGTGCTGCGGCCGACGACCCGCCCGGTGCCCGGAGCGGTCTGTCTCCCCGGCCCGGAGCGGCTGGTCGCTCTCCAGAGGGTCCTGCGCCACGCGTCGGCCCTGCGGGTGTACGGTCCGGCGCTCGCCGGAACCGCCGCGGCGGCCAGTGCCTGGGAGGTCGTGCTGCCCGGCATGCGGCTCACGCTGACACTGTCGCCCGAGGCCTCCCGCGGCTTCTCCGGTGAGGGCGGGGTGCTCGACGCGCTGGCCACCGACGAGGCGGCCGAGGACGCGGAGCTGATCTCGGTGCTGCTGGCCTGGGAGCCCAGGATCGACGTCGGTGATCTGTCCGCCTCCTCGGGACTGCCCGTCGAGCGGGTGCGGGCGGCCCTCGTCCGGCTGGGCACCTCGGGACGCGTGGGCTACGACACGGCGGAGGCCGCCTACTTCCACCGTGAACTCCCCTACGACGCCGAGCGCGTGGAGCGGCACAACCCCCGGCTGCGGGCCGCCCGGGATCTCGTGAGCGCGGGCGCGGTCGTCCTGGACGGCACCCTCGGCACGGTGACCGCGCAGGACGGACACGCGCACCGGGTGCGCGACGACGCGGGAGTGCTGAGCTGCACCTGCCTGTGGTGGGCCAAGTACCGCGGCGGACGCGGGCCGTGCAAGCACGCGCTGGCGGTACGGATGGTCCACCGCGGCGCGGTGTCCGGGCAGGCGGAGGTTCTGGTCGACGGGGGTGCGCGATGAGCGGTGCGATGTCGGTGGTGCGTGACGCGGTTCCGGTGAACGGGCCGGTGGGTGGGGCGGTATCGAGGAACGGGGTGGTGGCGGTGAACGAGGTGGTGGCGGTGAGCGACGCGTTGCTGAAGGCCGTACGGGCGGGGCGGACGGGTGAGGCCGCGGGGCTGCTCGACGGGATGACGGACCCCGAGCGGCGGCTCTGTCTGCCGGCGCTCAAGGAACTGCGCAAGGAGTTGCGCACCGAGCCCTGGAACTCCACGTCCCGTAAGGCGTATCCCACGCTGCACGCGGCCGGGGCGGCCTGCCACACCGGAGCGGCCGGTACGGCGGCCTGGATCGGCGCGGCCGACATGCGCTGGTCCCAGGCGTCCCCCGCGGTCCTTCTCCATGTGCTGGGCGACCGGGAGCGGGACTGGCTGGGCAACCTCGCGCAGCGCCTCGCGGACCGCCCGTCGACCTCGCAGGTGCCCTACGAGCTGATGGCGGGGCTGGTACGGCTGTCCGGTTGCCCGGTGCCGACGACGGAGACCTATGTGGTCGGCTGGGTCGAGCAGATCGGCAGCCTCTGGCAGCGCGGTGACTCCGTCCTGGACCGGCTGCGCCAGGACCCGTACACGGCGCGGCTCGTGGCCGCCCTCTTCGAGATCCCGGACATCGGCAGCAATCTGGACTGGCTGTTCGGTGACGGCCCCGAGAGCTGGATCGACGCTCTGGCGAGGCTCACCGAGGAAGGCCTCCTCGACCGCAGGGCCATGGTCGACGCCTGCGTCGCCCGCCTGCTGCGCGGTGTCGTGGCGTCCGACTGCCGGGTCTTCCTCAGGCTGTTGACCGCGCTCGCGCCGACCGGGGACGAGGAGCGGGAGCGCGTGGCGGACTGGCTGGCGCTCGCCTCCCACCCGGCCTCCACCGTGGCGTCGCACGCCCGGTCGGTGCTGGGTTCGCTGGCGCTGGCCGGCGAGATCACGCATCGGCAGCTCGCCGAGATGTCCGCGGTCGTGCTGTTCCGCACGGAGAAGAAGCTGGTACGCGCCCAGCTCGTGCTCCTCGGGAAGGTGCTCCGGCGCGACCCGTCGAGCGCGGCGGAGCTGCTGCCCGCGGTGGCGCACGCCTTCGGGCACGAGGACACGGACGTCCAGGAGCGGGCGCTGAAGCTGGTGGAGCGGCACATCGGCGGGATCGGCACGGCGGACCAGCGGGCACGCGACGAAGTGGCGGCCGGCGCGGCCCAGTTGAGCGCAGGTCTGCGCGTACGCGCGATCGCGGCCCTGGGGCTGGACGTGGACGAACTCTCGCCGCAGCCGCACCTGGAGCTGCTGCCGCCCGCGCCCGAGCCGTCACGGCTCGCGCCCGCGCCGGACACGGTGATCGAGCTGGTCCAGGAGGTCGGAGCCCTGATGGTGTCCGCCGACACCGACATGGCGGTGTTCGAGCGCGCCCTGGACGGCCTGGTGCGGCACACGTACCTGCGTCAGGAGGAGCTGGCCGAGGCCCTGAAGCCGGCGCTCGCCCGTACCTGGTGGATGGCCACCGACCGTCTGTACCACTCGTCGGACGAATACTTCCGGCGTGATCCGTACGGCCTTGAGGTGGTGCTCGCGGCCCTGCTGGGCCGGGTGCGCACGTCCACGCTGCTCAAGGCCCATCAGCACGGTCCGGTGTCGGACCCCTGTGTGCACAGCGCGCTGGCCGCCGTCTTCAACGCACGGCTGTGGGAGGCGGCCTACCGGGTGCGGACCGACCCGATGCCGTTCCTGCTGGCCACGCCCACCTGGTCGTCGGGGTTCCTGGAGCCCGACGAGCTGGTGGCCCGTCTCGCCGAGTACCACCGGCTCGGCGCCCGGCCCGGCGAGGCCGACTTCACGCAGGCGCTCCTGCGGGTGCGCCTCGACGACCGGGCGGTGAGCGAGGCCGCCGCCGGGCGGGCCGCCGCGCTGGGCACGGTGGAGGGTGAGCGGCTGGCCCGCCGGCTCCTGAGCGAGAGCCCGGCGGCACCCACGAGCACCCGCCACGCCTCGGCGGACCGCGTCCTGCTCGAACTCGGCGAGCTCGGCGGACTGCCCGCGGAACTCCCCCTGGCGTTCCGCCGGCTCGGCCTGCCGGTGGGGGTCTTCGAGACACGCAAGTACTGCCCCCACTACTGGACCCAGGTCGAGCGGCAGCACTGGCTCGCCGTGGTGCCCGGGCAGCGGGAGGTGGTGGCCGCGCGGCTGGTGCGCGAGGTCTCCACGGTCGCGGTGGAGGACGTCCGGGGTGCGGCGGCGGTCCTGCCGCTGCTCGCCGAGGCGGAGGGCGAGGCGGGTGAGGCCGTGCACCTGTGCGTGGCGTACGGGCTGGGCGCGCGCCATCCGGAGGACCGGCTCAGCGCGGTGGACGCCCTGCTGGTGCTCGCCGCGCGAGGGCAGTTGGACGCCGAGGGGCTCGGCGGGGATCTGGGACAGCTGGTGCGCAAGGGGGCGGTGAAGCCGCTGCGGCTCGCCGAGTCCGTACGGACCGCGGCGACGACCGGAGCGTACGCCACCGTCTGGTCGATACTCGGGGCAGCGCTGCCCGCCCTGCTCGCGGGTCTGGCCGCGGACGGCGCCGTTCCGGCTGCCCGCGGGATGGGCGAACTGCTGGCCGTCGCCGCCGAGTGCGCCGAGCGGACCGGTGCGCACGGCGATGTGGAGCATCTCGCGCAGGTGGCGGAGCGGAGCGGTTCGTCGCGGCTCGTGGCCCAGGCCCGCCGGCTGCGTGCCACGCTGGAGCAGGGGGTGGCCGCCTGACCCGGACTGCCGTGGCCGACCAGGTCGTTCAGCCAGGTGGGCGACTTGCGTGGGGGAATCGTAAAAAATGCAACAAAAAAGACAGATGCATACTTAACCGATCAGTCACAAAGCGTTCGCGATCACGCAACACCCGTACTTCACAGTGACGGTATGACTCCGGACATGTCTGATGTGACGCGTGCGAAAAACGGCCGACCGGTCCACCACTGGCGCAGGGACCTCGTCGAACTGGCCGCTCTGTTCACGGCGGTGGCGGTCGCCGACGCCGTGGCGAACCTGATCGGGCACGGCCCCGACGGGCCCGCCCTTCTCGCGATCTCGGCGGTCGCGCTGATCGCCACGGCGGGCTTCCACACATGGTGGTCACGCCGCCACGGTCACGCGCCCCCGACAGACGATACCGGCGCCCGGCCGGCCGCATCCGTGCGGCGGGCCGGGACGGCCGGGCGCGACCCGGGCGCACCGGAGACCGATTCCGGCGACGGCTCCGGAGCGGGCTCGGGCCCGGGTTCCGGCGAGACCGTGCTGTGGCGGATGCGGACCACCGTGCGGGACGAGCCGGGTTCGCTGGCCGCGCTGTGCATGGCGCTGGCGGAGCTGCGGGTCGACATCCTGAGCCTTCAGACGCATCCGCTGGCAGAGGGCACGGTGGACGAGTTCCTGCTGCGCGCCCCCGCGCCGGTGGCGGCGTCCGAGGTCACGCGGGCGGTGTCGCTGTCGGGCGGTTTCGGGACCTGGATCGAGCGGGCCGACGCGCACGACCTGGTGGACGCGCCCACGCGGGTGCTGGGCCTGGCCACCCGCACGGCACTGGACGCGGCTGAACTACCCTTGGCGCTCAGGCAGTTGCTGGGGCGGTGCACGATCCGTTCGCTGCCCGCCACATCGGTGCGCGGGGATCGTCCGGAGGCGGGGGCGCCCGTCGAAGGGGCGCTGGAGGACACGGTGATGCGGTTGCGCGCACCGGAAGGTGGAGTGATCACTGTGGAGCGGCCGTATCTGCCGTTCACGCCGACGGAGTTCGCCCGGGCCAGGGCGCTGGTCGAGCTGGACGCGCGGCTGGGCCCGCGGGTCCCGCGCAGCCGGGACGTGCTGACGCTGCCGCAGGGCAAGGACATCATCGTGCGCCGTGCCGACGCCGGTGACGTCGAGGCGGCGAAGGCCATGCACGAGCGGTGCTCGCAGCGGACGTTGAGCATGCGGTACCACGGGCCCGTCGGTGACGCGGACAAGTACCTCAAGCACCTCCTCAGCCCGCACTTCGGGCGCACGCTCGCCGTGCAGACCGCGTCGGGGCGCGTCGTCGGGCTCGGACATCTGCTGTGGGACGGCGACGAGACGGAGATCGCCCTGCTGGTGGAGGACGACTGGCAGCGGCGCGGGATCGGCGGTGAACTGCTCGGCCGTCTGGTGGCGATGGCCGTCGAGGCCGGCTGCGACAGCGTGTACGCCGTCACGCAGGCCGCCAACACCGGCATGGTCGCCGCGATGCGCGGCCTCGACCTCCCCCTCGACTACCAGATCGAGGAGGGCACCCTCGTGATCACGGCCCGCCTGGAGACGGCGTCGCCGCACGCGGAGACCGCCGGGCACGAGCGCGAGCACTCCGTGCGCGACTGACGGGACAGGACGGCCGACGAACACGGGCAGCACGGGCACCGGCCCGTGACGGTGGCGGGCCCGGCACGGTTGCCGGGCCCGCCACCGTCGCGGGCTCACCTCAACCGCTCGGACTCACGCCGGAACGTTCGTCCCCAATGCCCCGTCCAGGTCCCGCCAGAGGTCCTCGACGTCCTCAAGACCCACCGACAGCCGCAGCAGCCGGTCGCTCACGCCGCTCCCCCGCCGGTCCTCCGCGTCCACGACGCGATGACTGATCGAGGCGGGGTGCTGGATCAGCGTGTCGACGCTGCCGAGGCTCACCGCCGGGGTGACCAGCCGGACCGCGGCGATCACCTCGTGCGGGTCGCCATGGACCTCGAACGCGATCATGGCGCCGCCGATCCGCGGATAGTGGACGCGGGCGACCCGCGGGTCGTCGGTCAGGCGCTGTGCCAGTTCCGCGGCGTTCGCGGAGGCGGCGCGCACCCGTACGGGCAGCGTCGACAGTCCGCGCAGCAGCAGATAGCCGGCGAGCGGATGCAGCACGCCGCCCGTGGCGAAGCGGATCTGCCGCAGCCGTCCGGCGAACTCCTCGTCGCAGGCCACCACTCCGGCCATCACGTCGCCGTGCCCGCCCAGGTACTTGGTGGCGCTGTGGAGCACGAGCCGCGCCCCCTGTTCGACGGGCCGTTGCAGCACGGGGGTGGCGAAGGTGTTGTCGGCGAGCAGCGGAACGCTCCCGCAGGCGTGGGCGATCGCCCGCAGATCGAGTTCGGCGAGCGTCGGATTGGCCGGTGACTCGACCAGGACCAGACCGGTGTCGGGCCGCAGGGCGTCCTGGATCCCGGCGGGGTCGACCCACGTCACCTCGGAGCCGAGGAGCCCGGCCGTCAGCAGGTGATCGCTGCAACCGTAGAGGGGCCGCACGGCCACGACATGGCGCAGTCCCATGGAGTTGCGTACGAGGAGCACCGCGCTCAGCGCGGCCATGCCGCTCGCGAAGGCGACGGCGCTCTGTGTGCCCTCCAGCCGGGCGAGCGCCGTCTCGAAGCGGGCGACGGTCGGGTTGCCGAGCCGGCCGTAGACCGGCGGGCCGTCCGGCTGGGCCCCGTCGGTGGCGAAGGCGTCGATGCGGGCCGCCTCGCCCCGGCTGTCGTACGACGGATAGGTCGTGGACAGATCGATCGGCACGGCGTGCAGGCCCTGCCGGGCGAGATCGTCCCGCCCCGCGTGCACGGCCTCGGTGTCCAGGGCCCGCACACCGAACCCCGGCGCCTCACCCGCCCCGCCTGCCATGTCCGCCGTTGCGTCAGCCGTGTTCGCTGCGCCCGCTGTATCCGCCATGTCGTCGTACACGTCGCGTATGTCAGTGCTGCCGAGATCCATGCACGGCAGCCTGAACAACAACCGGGGTGATGGCGCGAAACACCGTGTTACGTTCGCCGTATGGCCGAATCCGTCGTACTGGACCCGGTGGACCTGCATCTTCTGCGGCTTCTGCAGAACGACGCCCGGACCACGTACCGGGATCTCGCCGCGCAGATCGGGGTGGCGCCCTCGACCTGCCTGGACCGGGTCACCCGGCTGCGGCGCTCGGGAGTGATCCTCGGCCATCAGCTGCGGCTCGATCCGGCGAAGCTGGGACGGGGTCTGGAGGCGCTGCTGTCCGTGCAGGTCAGGCCGCATCGGCGGGAGTTGGTCGGGCCGTTCGTGGAGCGGATCAGATCGCTGCCCGAGTCGCGTACGGTCTTCCATCTCACCGGGCCCGACGACTATCTGGTGCATGTCGCGGTCGCCGACATGGCGGATCTGCAGCGGCTGGTGCTCGACGGTTTCACCGCGCACCGCGAGGTGGCCCGCGTCGAGACCCGGCTGATCTTCCAGCAGTGGGACTGCGGCCCCCTGCTGCCGCCCGACCCGCAGGGAAGCTCGGCCTCGGGTGCCACGCCCTCGGCGAAATCGGGCTGACAAGGCAAAAGGCCTCGAAAACGGGGCTGACGCGGCGGCCGTCCGCGTATGAGGATGGATGTATGTCACAGACGAAGAACCCGCTGCCCCGTGAGGTCGCCGACACCTACGTCGACGAGCTCGTCGCCCTCGACCCGGTCACCGGTACGTACCTCGGCGTGAAGGAGAGTTCCAGCAGGCTGCCCGACACCTCGCCCGGCGGACAGGAGGCGCTCGCGCGGCTGGCGAGGACGACGCTGGCCCGGCTCGACGAGGCGGAGCGGCAGCCCGGCGCGGACAGTGACATCGAGCGCCGGTGCGCGCGCCTGCTGCGCGAGCGGCTCACCGCCGAACTCGGCGTGCACGAGGCCGAGGAGAGCCTGCGGGCCGTCGGCAACATGCACACGGCCGTGCACGCGGTACGCGAGGTCTTCACCGTGACTCCGACGGACACCGACGAGGACTGGGCCGCGATCGCCCAGCGGCTGCGCGCGGTGCCGACGGCCCTCGACGGCTATCGCGCATGCCTCTCCCTCGGCCTGGAGCGCAAGCTGTACGCGGGCCCCCGCCCGACCGCGACCTTCGTCGGGCAGCTCACCGAGTGGTCGGACACGGACGGTTCGGGCCGCGGCTGGTTCGAGGACTTCGCGTCGGCGGGCCCGGAGTCCCTGCGCGCGGAACTCGACGAGGCCGCCCGGACGGCGACCGCCGCCGTGGTCGCGCTGCGCGACTGGATGCATGACGTGTACGCGCCCGCGATCGAGGGTGCGCCGAACACGGTGGGCCGTGAGCGGTACGCGCGCTGGTCGCGCTACTTCAACGGTACGGATCTCGACCTGGACGAGGCGTACGCGTACGGCTGGGCCGAGTACCACCGGCTGTTCGCCGAGATGAAGAAGGAGGCCGAGAAGGTACTGCCCGGTGCGGCGACCCCGTGGGTGGCGCTCGCCCATCTCGACGAGCACGGCAGGCACATCGAAGGGGTCGACGAGGTCCGCGAGTGGCTGCAGAGCCTGATGGACCAGGCGATCGAGGAACTGGACGGCACCCACTTCGACCTCGCCGAGCGGGTACGGAAGGTGGAGTCCCGCATCGCCCCGCCGGGCGGCGCCGCCGCCCCGTACTACTCTGCACCGTCGGAGGACTTCTCACGCCCCGGCCGTACGTGGCTGCCGACGATGGGACAGACCCGTTTCCCCGTGTACGACCTGGTGTCGACCTGGTACCACGAGGGTGTGCCCGGCCATCATCTCCAGCTCGCCCAGTGGGTCCATGTCGCCGAGGACCTCTCCCGCTACCAGGCGACCATCGGCGGCGTCAGCGCCAACTGCGAGGGCTGGGCCCTGTACGCGGAACGGCTCATGGACGAACTCGGCTACCTCAAGGACGCCGAGGAGCGGCTCGGTTATCTGGACGCGCAGATGATGCGCGCGGCCCGTGTCATCGTCGACATCGGTATGCACCTGGAGCTGGAGATCCCGGCGGAGTCGCCCTTCCATCCGGGCGAGCGCTGGACCCCGGAGCTGGCCCAGGAGTTCTTCGGCTCGCACAGCAGCCGCCCCGCGGACTTCGTGGAGAGTGAGCTGACCCGCTACCTCTCCATCCCCGGCCAGGCCATCGGCTACAAGCTCGGCGAGCGCGCCTGGCTGCTGGGCCGGGAGAACGCGCGCAAGCGCCATGGGGACGCGTTCGACGCGAAGGCGTGGCACATGGCTGCGCTGTCCCAGGGGTCGCTGGGCCTGGACGACCTGGTGGACGAACTGTCCCGGCTCTGACAGCGGATGGCACGCCAGGCCGGGCGGGGCCGGGGCGGACAGTCCCTGCCCCACCCGGCCTGGCGTGCCCGGCCGCCGATGTGCGCCGCGCGCTTCAGACTCGGCGGCCGATCACCACGGCCCCGCGAAAGCCGGCCGCCGCCGGATACACCGGGTCCGCCGGCTCCGCCGAGGCAGTCGAGTCCGTCGACAGGCTGGACATCGTGTCGAGCGACCGGTCGGAGACCGGCAGCAGGTGGGCGTCCACCCAGGTGTCCCCCGTCGCCGCGTTGGCCCACGGGTCGTCGATCACGACGGCGCCGGGTACGACGCCGTGGCAGAGCACCCAGTGCGGTACGTCGAACCCCTGCATCGCGGCGAGCGAGACGAGGAGCAGCACATGCTCCCGCCGGCCGAGCGCGTCCCGGATCGCGGTCAGGGAGAGGCGGTCCGGGTCGATCGGCACGCCGGTCCGCCCGGCCTCCGTACGGGAGGTGCCTTGAAGCAGGGCACGCCACTCCTGGTCGTTCTCCGGGTAGTGGCCCAGCAGCACGGGCCGGTCCGTGTCGAGGTGGACCGTGACGGGGGACGACGGCCACGCGCGGCGCACGGCGACGCCGAGACCGACCGGTTCGCACGCGGGGAAGTTGGTCGCGCCGCGCCACAGCGTCAGCTCCGCCTCGCGGTCGAGGGCCTCCCACGCCAGCGTCCCCGCGTGCGCCTGCGCGACCAGGGCGGTGACGGCACCGCACGTGAAGTGCGTGGACTGCCCGTAGTACGGAGGGTCGGGGTACCCGTCGTGGCGCGCGGGGCCGGTAACCGGGTCGTCGTCGTACAGCCAGTGGACGTAACCGGCAGGTGGGCCCGCCGCGCCCTCCGACTGCGCGAGCGGAGGCCGCAGCGGCGTGAAGCCGGAGGCGGCGGCGGCCTCCGGTGTCACCGTCCACCCTTCCCACTTGACCTGCGCGAGCCCTCGCCCGCGTGCGTGGTCGACGACGGCCCGGACGGCTGCCGGTACGTCGCCCACGGCGTCGACGATCTTCAGATAGGCCGTGCCGGGACGGGCCGTCACGAGCGCGGCGGCGGCCCATTCCGCGCCCTCGGCACCACCGTCGGCGCCCGGCACCGCCACGAGGTGCGGTGCGTGGGCGGAACGGTCGACCGCGTGCCAGCGCTCCGGCACGTCCAGCTGTCCGAGCAGCGGGTTCGGGATGTCGCGCTCGAACGGGACGACGACACTCTTCACGGACATCTCCTGCTGTTGTGTCACGGCGGTGGTCCGGGGTCGGCCCGGCGTCACGCACGGGACTTCCGGAGCACCCAGATGAAGTACGGGCCGCCGACCAGGGCGATCATGAGGCCGGCCGGTACCTGGGCGGGTGCGACGACCGTGCGGCCGAGCGCGTCGGCCCCGCAGACCAGCAGTCCGCCGAGGAGCATCGCGACCGGGATCGCGCGGCCGTGCCGGGCGCCCACCAGTGACCGGGCGAGGTGCGGGGCGACGAGCCCCACGAAGCCGACGACTCCGACGGCGATCACGCTGAGCGCCGCGAGCACCGCGGCGATCGCCAGGGCCGCGAAACGTGTACGGACCGGCCTGACGCCGACGATGCGCGGGGTGTCCTCGTCGACGGCGAGCAGGTCGAGCCGGTCACGCATGGCGAGCAGCACGGGAAGGGCGATCACCAGGGCCACCGCGACCGGTACGACGTCGGGGAACGTGCGCCCGTACGTCGTGCCGGAGAGCCAGGTGAAGATCCGGGGCGTGTTGTACGGGTCGGCGCGCAGCAGAAGGAACGTGGTGACGGCGCTGAGGCCGTACCCGCAGCCGATGCCGATCAGTACGAACCGGTCGGGCAGGAAGCCGCCCCGCCAGGACAGCAGGGCGATCACCGCGAACGTGGCGAGCCCCGCCGTGACCGCGACCACGATGAGCAGCGGCCGTCCGCCGGACAGACCCGAGGTGACGACGGCCGCCGCACCGAGGCCGGCGCCGGCCGTGATGCCGAGTACGCCCGGTTCTGCGAGCGGATTGCGCACCGCGCTCTGTACGACGCAGCCGGCCAGCCCGAGGGCCGCACCGGCGAGGATCGCGGCGAGCACACGCGGTGTCCGGTCGTCGAGCGCCTGCCCGATCAGGTCGGGGGCGGCGCCCTGGGCCCAGAGCACGAGGTCTCCCGTACGCAGCCAGAGGCTTCCCGCCAGGACCGCCACGAGGGCCGTCGCCGCCAGCAGTGTCACCGCGCCGAGCACCACGAGGAGGTACGCGCGGCGCGAGCGTGCGGCGACCCGGGCGTGCGGCGGCCGGCGGAGCGCGCCCGTGTCGCGCAGGCGGAGCGCGAGGACCACGATCACGACCGCGCCGAGGAGCGCGGTGGGCACGCCGGTGGGAATGGAGGCGGCCCCGTCCGCGCCCTGGACGGCGCGCAGGGTCGCGTCCGCGAGCAGGATGAGCAGCGCGCCGAGCAGCCCGGCGGCGGGCACCAGGAGGAGGTGCGGGCGCAGCGCCCTGACGCGTCCCGCGATCAGGCGGGCCAGGACGGGGGCGCCGAGGCCGACGAAGGCGATCGGGCCCGCGAGGGTGACCGCCGTGCCGGTCAGGAGCACCGCGCAGACCACGGCGGTCACGCGGGTGGTCCGGATCGGCACACCGAGGGTGGCGGCGGCGTCGTCGCCGAGGTTCATCACGTCGAGCCGCCGGGACAGCGCCAGGGCGACGCACAGCACCAGGACCACGACGGGCAGGGCGCGTACCGACGCGTCGATGTTCAGCTGGGCGAGCGAACCGCTCCCCCAGGCGAAGAGGCCGGTGGTGTTCTGCTTGAACAGGATGAGGAGCATCCCGCTCGCCGCGTCCAGGGCCATCGCCGTCGCCGATCCGGCGAGGACGAGACGGGTACCGGTGGTGCCCGCGGCCTTGCCCGCGAGGAGCAGGACGAGCGCCGCCGCGACCAGGCCGCCGGCGAAGGCGACGGCGCCCGACGCCCAGAGCGGGACGGTGAGCCCGAAGGCCGCGACGAGCGTGAGCGTGAAGTAGGCGCCGGCCGTGACCGCGAGGGTGTCGGGTGAGGCGAGCGTGTTGTGCGTGACGGACTGCAGCAGCGCGCCGGCGCAGCCGAGGGCGAAGCCCACCGCCACGCCCGCGAACAGACGCGGCAGGCGCGAGCCGATGAGGATCTCGCTGACCGCGGTCCCGCCGGTGTCCGCCCGTTCCCCGGCGAAGTACCGCACGAGGTCGGTGACCCCGATGCCCGACGTCCCCTGCGTCAGATGCCACATGCCGACGAGGACGGTCACGACGAGCAGGAGTGCCAGGACGGCCACCCCGGAGGGGCCGCCGCCGCGCTCCACGCGCGGCGGCACTGCTTCCTTCCGGGGTGCCGATGTCTGCGTCGTGCTCACTTCTTGTCGAGTACGTCGACGTAGGCGTCGATCGCCTGCGCGCAGGAACGCGGGCCGCCGGCACCCCACACCCGGGCCGGGAACGCGTGCGCGCGGCCTTCCTTGACGGCCGGCATGGACTTCCAGAGCGGGTTCTTCTCCAGCGCGGCGACGTATCCGCCGGCGCCCTCGTCATTGGCGTAGAAGAGGTTGGCGTCGCCCACCGAGGTGAGGCCTTCGACGTCGGTCTGCGCCAGGCCGTAGGACTTGTCGACGCCTCCGTCGCCGTGGGCCTTGTTGACGTCGGCGGTCCACACGGGGTTCATGCCCAGCTCCTTGCCTATCTCGGTGAAGAGGGCGCCGTCGCTGTAGGGGCGGACCGTGAGGTTGCCCCCCTCGAGCCAGCCGTCGAAGAACAGGAAGTCCTTCGTGGGCAGATCGGCGTCGGTGACCTGCTTCTTCGCCGTCGCGAGGTGGTCGTCGAACTCCTTGAGTACCTGGTCGGCCCGCTCGGTGCGGCCCGTCGCCTCGCCGATCATGCTGAACACGTCGCGCATGTTCCCGATCGGGTCCTTCGGATAGGCGCCGCGCGTGGCCATCACGGGGACGCCGCGCTTCTCCAGCTTCTTGAGGGTCTCGTCGTCGGCGTCGAACGCCTCCACGACGATGAGGTCGGGCTTCGCCGCGTAGAGGGTGTCGAGGTCGGGCTCCTCACGGGTGCCGATGTCGGTCACGCCGCCGGGCAGCTTCTCGGCGCTGACCCAGGTGCTGTACCCCTTCGCGTCGGAGACCGCGGCGGGGGTGACGCACAGGGTGAGCGCGTCCTCGACCTGCTGCCATTCCAGGACCGCGATCCGCTTGGCGGGCTTGTCGAGCTCGACCTGCCGGCCGACGCCGTCCTTGAAGGAGACCGGCTTCGTCGAGGTGGCCGTGGTGTCGTCGGCGCAGCTCTGCGACGCGGGCGACGCGCTCGCGCTGCTGCCGGCGTCGGCCTTGTCGTCGACGTCGGTCGTGCCGCAGGCCGTTGCGGCGAGCACGATGAGTCCTGTGGAGGCCGATGCCGCCAGGAGACGGGCACGGTTCATGAGGGGTCCTCTTTCTTGTTGTTCACGACGGGTGTCTCGTCGTTCGCGACGGTTTCTCGTCATTCGCGACGGGGCGCGTCGTGGCATGGGTGTGCTGCGGCGCGATGAGACGCGCTGCGCTGCGGCGTGCGGTACGGCGGCAGACGTGCCGCCGTGGTGGGCTGTCCTACTGGGGTTCAGGCGACGGGCTCAGGCGGGATGGCGGCCGAGCGGGTCGATACGGAGACGGCCCGTGCGCGGGTCGACGCCGACCTCGACACGGATGTCGTAGACCTCGCCGATGTTCTCCGCGGTGAGGACGTCGACGGGTTTGCCCGCCGCGTGGACGCGGCCGGAGCGCATCAGGACCAACGTGTCCGCGACGCGGGACGCCTGGTCGAGGTCGTGCAGGACGACCCCGACCGCGATGCCGTGCTCCTCGACCAGATCGCGTATCAGGTCGAGGGTCTCGATCTGGTAGCGCAGGTCCAGGTGGTTGGTCGGTTCGTCCAGCAGCACCACGCCGGTGTCCTGGGCCAGGCAGGCGGCGAGCCAGACCCGCTGCATCTCCCCGCCGGAGAGTTCCCCGACCGGCCGGCCCGCCATGTCGCGTACGCCGGTGACGCCCATGGCGTGGTCGATGGCGGTGCGGTCCTCGGCGGTCGGTCCGGCGAAGCCGCGCCGGTACGGGTGCCGTCCGAACGCGACGACCTCCGCGACCGTCAGGCCCTGGGGCGCGGGCCGCGACTGCGAGAACAGCGTGACCTCGCGGGCGAACCTGCGGGCGCTGAGCAGGGCCGCGTCCTGCTCGTGCGGCCCGTCGGGGGCGCCGAGCGTCAGTCGGCCGCCGTCCACCCGGTGCAGTCGGGAGAGGGCGCGCAGCAGCGTGGACTTCCCGCTCCCGTTCGGCCCCACCAGGGCGGTCGCGCGGCCGGGTGCCAGCGACAGCGAGACACCGTGGACGACCGGTGTGCCGCCGTACCGCAGGACCAGGTCGTGCCCGTTGAGGGCGGCCACCGGCAGGGCGGGGTCGGCCACGGGACGACCGGCGCGCCGGAGGGGGCTTGTGAACATCAGTGGGTCCGGACGCTCGGAGAGGCAGGGAATGCGGCAGCCCCTCGGCCCAGCATTCGCCGAACTAAGGGTTGCCTAACTCCGAGAAGAGTATGTTCCGCTTCCGATGTCGGCAATCAGGAGTTTTGGACAGGCAGTACGGGATTCCGGACACCTTCGGAAGGGTCGGGGGTTCCGCCGACCGGGTCGAAGAACGCGCCCGGCGTGGTGCCCATGACCCGCCGGAACGAGGCGATGAAGGTGCTGGGCTGCGCGTAGCCGAGCGTCTCGGAGACGGTCGTCACGTCGAATCCCTCGGCGAGGAGGTTCAGTGCCCGGTGGACGCGCAGCACCTGTCGCCACTGCGCGAAGGACAGGCCTGTCGCGTGGCGGAACGCGCGGGTGATCGTGCGGTCGCTGATGCCCAGGCAGCGCGCCCACTCCTCCAGGGAACGGTTGTCGGCGGGATCGTCCAGCAGGGCTTCGGCGATCGCGTCGATCCGCGCGTCGCCGGGCAGTTGCAGCGCGAACTGGTGTTCCGACGGCTGGAGCACGTCGAACACGACGGACTCGGCGCGCGCCCTGGCCGTCGCGTCGAGATCCGTACGGGACAGGTGCGTCAGCAGTGACTCCAGCAACGGCGTCATCGCGATCGCCGTCGGCTCGGCGAACGCGAGCGGCGCCCGGTCGGGGGCGAAGAAGGCCTCGTAGAACTTCGCGCCCGCGGTCGCCCGGCCGCCGTGCACCACTCCGGCGGGCATCCACAGCCCGTGCCCCTCGGACACGGTGAAGACGCGGTCCGCCACGCGGGAGGTCAGCGTTCCGCCGCGCACCCAGACGAGTTCGTGCCGGGGGTGTGCGTGGGGCGCCCACTCGGTGGGGACACTGGGGACCTGCAGCCCGGCGATGATGGCGAAAGGGGCCACCGCCTGCTCCGGAAACGGCGGAACCCGAAGCACCACGGTGCCCGCCTCCCGCCGCCACATCCCGGGGCTCGCGTCACCACGGGACGATCGGACCATGCGGTCGAGTCTATCGGGGGGCCGTATCGGCACCGGGAGACCCCCAGCCTGCGCTCAACCACTCCTCGGCGCTCAGGACGCTCCGGGTACTCCGGGTGCTCCAAGTGCCGCCGGTGTTGCCGGTGCCACATGGCCGCACCGCGCCGCCTCGGACGCCGTACGACTGCCCGGCGCCGCGGAAACCGCGTGATCCGCGGGCGACGCGGATGCCCCACCGCCGCTCGACCCCGCCGACGCCACGGGCATAGCCGGCACAGCGGGCATCACGCGTGCCCCACAGCCACTCAGCGCCGCCGGTACGGCCGGTGCAGCCGGTGCCACCGGGCACCGCACCGCAGCCCGGTCGCACACGAACGCCTCAGCGTCGGAAGCCGCCCTCCGAGTCGATGACCTGGCCGGTGATCCACCCGGCCTCGTCCGTGGCGAGCCAGGCGATGAGGCGGGCGGGATCGTCCGGCCTTCCCCAGCGTCCGGCCGGGAACATCGAGGCGACCGCCCCGTGCGCCTCCCCGGTCAGGTAGCCGGTGTCCACCGGACCCGGGTTGACGGTGTTCACGGTGACGGCGTGCTCGGCGAGCGTGGTCGCCAGGGAGCGGGTGACCGAGGCGAGGGCGCCCTTCTGCAGGGCGTACGCGATCTCGCCCGGCATGCCGCCCGCGATGTCCTGACCGGACGTCATCATCACGACCCGTCCACCCGGGGCACCCGGGGCACCCGCCGGCAACGCGGCCCGCAGCCGGGCATAGGCCTGGACGAGCAAAATCACCGACCGGGCGTCGACGGCCCAGTGCGCGTCGAGCATCGCCGCGTCGATCACGTCGAGCGGCCCGTCCGAACCGCTGAGCGCGTGGTTGGCGACGAGGATGTCGATCCGCCCGCCGAGCGCGTCCGCCGCTCGGGCGATCAGCTCGGCCGGTGCGCCCGGCCCGGCGAGGTCGCCCGGTCCGTGGACGACCCGGGCGCCGGGGTCGCCGAGCGCTTCGCGCACTCCGGCCGCCACCGCCTCCGGACGGTCCGCGCCCCAGGGCATCGCGGCATCGTGCGGCACGTGATGGTGCAGATAGACGCTCGCTCCGTACGCGGCCATGCGCCGGGCCACGGCGTAGCCGATCCCCGCGCGGCGGCCGGCCCCCGTGACGAGAGCGGTCCGCCCGCGCAACGGCAGCGGCTCGCGGCGCAGGTCTTCGACCGCGGGCGCGAGTGCTTCGACCGCTGGCGCGAGTTCCTCGACTGCTGGTGCGAGTTCCTCGGCCTGGGGCGCGAGTCCTTCGGATGTGCTTGCGGATGACGGGAGTTGAGGCATGGCGGACCATGATGGGCGGCGTACGGGCCGCGCGCATGCCATTTTCCGCGGCGGCGCACCCCCACCTTCGATCAGCTCTCCAGCGGCCTCAGTTGGACGAGTCCGAGCCACGTCTCGGGGCCCGGTTCGGCGTGCGCGGCGCGGACCGCGTACCGGCCCGGTTCGAGGGTGATCCGCAGGTGCCCCGGCCTCTCGGCCCGGCGTCCCGGCCACGCCGCGTCGAACAGCACGACGGTCCCGGGGACCTGCCAGTGCACCTCGCGCCCCCACTCCGCGGTGGCGAGCGCGTCCGGCACTCCGGCCAGCGGCTCACGCTCCGAGTCGCCCGCGGACCACCGTACGAACGTGCCGTGTTCGGGGAGGTAGGTGGTGGCGGCGGGTTCGTCGCCCAGGACGAGGGCCGTGGTGTTGCCGACGGGCACCAGGCCGATCAGGCCCTCCACCTCGCACGCCCGGTCGTAGTCGGAGGCCAGCTCGTCGCCGTCGGCCCCCGTCCAGAACGGCAGCACCACTTCCGGGATCGCTATGAGCGGCCCACCGCCGGACTCGACCCACTCCACCTGTTCGACCCGCTCGACCGAACTGGGGTCCGCATAACTCGCCATGGGCAGAAACTACACGCCCGGACGGACCGTAATTGACGATTCCTTTGCCCGGCCACCGAGCCGATACGCGACTGAGTCCGTACGCCCCTCAGCAACCGCAGTCCGCGGCCCCGACCGGTGCCGTCAGCGGGTCCGCGGCACGCCGTTCGCGCCCTTCCCAGGTCTCGAACTCGAAGCCCTCGCGCACCCAGTACTCGAACCCGCCGAGCATCTCCTTTACCTGGTAGCCGAGTTCGGCGAGGGCGAGGGCGGCCCGGGTTCCGCCGTTGCAGCCGGGGCCCCAGCAGTAGGTGACGACCGGTACAGCCCTGTCCAGCAGGTGTCCGGCCTGTTCGGGGATCAGGGCGGTGGGCAGGTGGATCGCGCCGGGCACATGGCCCTGGTCCCAGGACTCCGTGGACCGGGAGTCGACGACGACGAACCCGGGGCCGTCACCGCCCCCGCCGTCGGCCGCCAGCTCGGCGGCGACGTCGGACACGTCGGCGTGGAAGGCGAGGCTCGCCGAGAAGTGGGCGACGGCCGCCGCGGGCGAGGCGGGGGCGACGCGCAGTACAGGGTTACTGGATACAGCGCTGCTCTTCATGGGCCGAATCTACGGCCGGTGGCGTACCTCGCTGAAGGTACGATCCCCGGCCTCGGGCTTGATCCGCCGGGGATTCCCCTGCTATTCCTCGGTCATGACCGCGTATTCCCCGGACGCCACCGACTGGCGCATTCTCGAAGTCCTCCAGCACGAGGGCCGCACCGGTTTCGCCGAACTGGCCCGTGCCGTCTCCATGTCCGCGAGCGCGGTCACCGAGCGGGTGCGGCGCCTGGAGGAGGCGGGGATCATCCAGGGGTACGCGGCGGTCGTGGACCCGGAGAGCCTCGGCCTGCCGATCCTCGCGTTCGTGCGGCTGCGCTACCCGAACGGCAACTACAAGCCGTTCCACGATCTGATCGCGGCCACCCCCGAGATCCTGGAGGCGCATCACGTGACGGGCGACGACTGCTTTGTGATCAAGGTCGCGACCCGTTCGATGAGCCACCTTGAGGAGGTGTCGGGCCGGATCGGCACACTCGGCTCGGTGACGACGAGCGTCGTGTACTCGTCGCCCCTGCCACGACGCCCTCTCGGCCGCTGAGCCCCCGAACGGCCGCAGCACCGCAACAGCCGCACGACGGCCCACCCGACGCCCGCCCGCGCACGTCAGCCGCCGTCGCCGCCCCGCTGCCGGACGACCGACCCCGAGCGCCCCTTCACGACCTCCAGTTGGGCGTGGATCCGGCGCCGCAGGTCAGCGACATGGCTGACGATGCCGACGCTGCGGTCACGCTCCCGCAGTGAGTCCAGTACGTCCAGGACCTCGTCGAGCGTCTGATCGTCGAGGCTGCCGAAGCCCTCGTCGATGAAGAGGGTGTCGAGCCGGACGCCTCCCGCCTCGTCGGTGACCACGTCCGCGAGACCCAGCGCGAGCGCGAGGGAGGCGAAGAACGTCTCGCCGCCGGAGAGCGTCGCGGTGTCGCGCTCGCGCCCGGTCCAGGCGTCGACGACGTGCAGCCCGAGGCCGCTGCGGCCCCGCCCGGCCCGGTCGTCGGAGTGCACGAGCGTGTACCGGCCGGCGGACATGCGCTGCAGCCGTGCGCTGGCCGCCGCCGCGACCTGTTCCAGCCGGGCGGCGAGGACGTACGACTCCAGGCGCATCCTGCGTTCATTGTCCGCCGAGGTGCCGGCCGCGAGCGTCGCGAGGCGGGCCACGCGGTCGTACTCCTCGCGCAGCGGCCCCAGCCTGCGCACGGACGCGGTGGCCCGGTGGGTGAGCCGGTCCAGTTCGCTGCAGCGGCGGGCCGCCGCGTCGCGTGCGGAGGCTGCTTCGCGCATGCGCCGCACGGCCACGGCGGCGCTCTGTTCGGCGGTGTGGACGTCGGCGGGCGGCCGGTCCGCGGCGGCGGCCGTCTCGGTCTCCGCGAGCACCGCGCGGACCGTCGCCTCCTCCTGCTGCCAGGCGTCGAGCCGTCGTTGCAGCTCCCGGTGGGCCACGTCGTCGAGGAGGGCCGCCGCGGCGGCCTGCGGCGTGTCGAACCCGGCGCGGAAGGCCGCGTCGGCGAGTCGCGCGTCGGCGTCCTTGAGCCGCTGGGCGGTGTCCGCCGCAACGCGCGCGGTGTCCGCGGCCTCCGTGAGCGTCGAGACCTGCCGCTCCAGCTGGGCGGCCCGCTCGGCCACACTGCGCGCCGCACCTCTGGCCTGCGCCAACTCCTCTTCCAGGGTGGCCGTTTCACGGGCGAGGGCGTCCCGGCGCGCGCTGCGTGACGCGCCGCGCACCGCGGCCTCCTGGTGCGCGGCGAGCCGGCGTTCGTGCTCGTGCTCGGCCTGCCGCAGCGCCTCACCGGCCGCGTGCAGCCCGGAGGCGGCGCCCCGCGCCTCGGCGTGTCGACGCTCCAACTCCTCGGCCTGCTCGGCGAGTCGGCTGGTGGGGGTGTCTCCCGCCTCCGCGGTCACGGCGGCCAGCGCCTCGCGGACGACCCCGAGACGGCGCTCCGCCTCCGTACGCCGCTCGTCGGCGCTCTGGTACGCGGCGAGGGCGGCGTCCTCGGCCCGCTGGTCGACGTGTCCGTCGACCTTCCGGGCGGGAGCGGGATGTTCGGTGGCGCCGCAGACGGCGCAGGCCGCACCGTCCACGAGGTTCGCGGCGAGTTCCGCTGCGATGCCCTTGAGCCGCTGTTCCTTGAGGTCCAGCCAGTGGGTGCGCGCGTCCGCCGCCTCTTCGCGTGCGGCGAGCACGCGCGCGTGGGCCCCGTCGGTGTCCCCGGCGAGCTGGTCGCGCAGCCGGGCCGCCCCGAGCCGCGCCCGGGCCGGTTCCCGCTGCACGGCGAGCTGTTCGGCCCGGGTGGCGGCCTCCTGGGCCGTCTCGATACGGGTCCGGAGCCCGGCCCTGGTCGCCTCCCACCCGGCGAGCCACTGCTCGGCGTCGCGCAGCACGTCCTCGTCGGCGCGCTCCTGACGGTCCAACTTGGTCCGCTCAGAGGCGAGTTCGGTGAGCTTCTGCTCGCCGCGGCGGGCCGACTCCAGTCCGCCCAGCTCTTCGGCGGCCTTGCGGGCGGCCGAAGCGAGACCCGCGGCCCCCGCCTCGGAGAAGGCCTCGGAGAGCCGTGCACGCGCGCGAGCCTCGGCGCCGGCCGCCCGCAGGTGTTCGGCCTCGGTCGCCTCGCGCAACCCGAGCGCGGGCGCCACGGCCTCGGCCTTGCGGCCCCGCTCCATGCGCGCCTGCGCCTCCCGATGGGCCCCCGAACGCTCCTCCAGCCGGGCGGCCCGCTCCCCCGCCTCGGCGAACCGCCTCTGCAGCCGCGCGACTTCGCGTACGTCCTCCAGTACGCGGGCCGCGGCGGCCTGCGCCGACTCGGTGGCAGCCTGTGCGCGGTGGGTGATCGTGAACCACTCGCGGGCCGTACTCCTGTTGATCGCCGCCCACTCCAGCACGGCTTCGGCCAACCCCGGATCACCGGGGGCGAGTTCGGGCAGGGGCAGCTCGACGAGGTCGCCGACCGCCTGCTGCATCCGGTGGGCACCGGCGAGCAACTCGGCGTCCCCCGCCCGCACTTGTGTCTCGGCCGTGCGCCTGCGCTCGGCCAGGCGCTGCTCGACGGCCGCGAAGCGCTGGGTGTCGAAGAGACGGCCGAGAAGCCTGCCGCGGGCCTCGGCGTCGGCCCGCAGGAAGCGCGCGAAGTCGCCCTGGGGAAGCAGTACGACCTGGCAGAACTGCTCGCGGCTCATCCCGAGGAGCTGGGTGACCTCCTCCCCGATCTCCTGGTGGGAGCGGCTGAGGTCCTTCCAGGAGCCGGCGGGCGCGTGGTACTCGCGCAGCCAGCTCTGCGCCTTCTCCGTCGTGGTGCCCGTGCCGCGTTTCTTGGGGCGTGCGAAGGGCGGCTGCCGGGTGATCTCCAACCGGCGCCCGGACACGGTGAGTTCGAGCGTCACCTCCGTACGGACGTCGGGGAGGGCGTGGTCGCTGCGCAGCGAACCGCCCTGGCGGGCGCCCGGTACGGACCCGTACAGCGCGAAGCAGACCGCGTCCAGGACGGAGGTCTTGCCCGCGCCGGTCGGCCCGTGCAGCAGGAAGAGTCCGGCGGTCGACAGGTCGTCGAAGTCGACCTCCTGGGCGCCGCCGAAGGGCCCGAAGGCGGTGATGTGCAGCCGGTGCAGCCTCATCGGGTCCTCCCGATGCGGAACGCGCGGTCCGGACCGTTCCGGTCGGTCACAGCCTTCACCGGGCGACCTCGCGGACCGTGTCGTCGGCGCGGACGGTGTCGAACGCGTCCTGGAGCACGGCCTGTTCGCGCTCGTCGGGTCCCGCGCCGCGCACATGGGCCACGAAGTCCTCCGCGATCTGCTGGTCGCTGCGGCCCGCGAGCCGCCGGGCGTAAGAAAGGTCCGGGTCGTCGGGTGCCCGTTCCGGTTCGAAGACGAGGCTGAGCGTGTGCGGGAACCGCTCGGTGAGCCTCGCCATGGGGTCGGCGGGACGCACCGGGTCGGTGAGGGTCGCCTCGACCCACGCCTCCTCGTGGCGCGCCAGCTCCGGATCGGCGAGCAGTTCCTCCAGCCCGCCCCGGATGCGGGCCAGCGCGCGCGGTACGGGGCAGTCGAGGCGCTCGGCCTCCACCGAGCCGTCGGCTCCCAGGTCGACCAGCCACATGCTCTTGCGGTGGTCGGTCTCCGAGAAGGAGTACGGCAGCGGGGAGCCCGAGTAGCGCACGCGCCCGGTGATCCGCTGGCTGCCGTGGAGATGGCCGAGCGCCACGTAGTCGGCCCCGTCGAAGACCCCGGCGGGGACGGCGGCGACCCCGCCCACGGTGATGTCCCGCTCGCTGTCGCTGGCCTCGCCGCCCGTGACGAAGGCGTGCGCGAGGACGACGGAACGGGTGCCCGGCGCGCGCGTTTCGAGGTCGGCGCGCACCCGGTCCATGGCGGCGGCGAGGACGTGCTCGTGGCCCGCCTTCTCCACCCCGAACTCGTCCTTCACCAGGGCCGGTTCGAGATACGGCAGCCCGTAGAAGGCCACGTCCCCGAAGGTGTCCTTCAGCAGCACGGGCGTGCCGCAGGCCGAGGGCTGGGTCCGCAGGTGGATGCCCGCGCGGTCGATGAGTCCGGCGCCGACACCGAGCCGGCGCGCGGAGTCGTGGTTCCCGGAGATCATCACCGTGGGCACACCGAGGTCGGCGAGGCGGTGCAGCACGTCGTCGAAGAGCTCGACCGCGGCCAGCGGGGGCACGGCCCGGTCGTACACGTCCCCCGACACGATCACGGCGTCGACGTCGCGCTCGCGCACGGTCTCGACGAGGTGACCGATGAAATCGGCCTGGGCCCCGAGCATGTTCACGCGGTGGAACGCCCGGCCCAGATGCCAGTCGGAAGTGTGCAGCAGCCTCATGATCCCCGAGACTAACGGCCGGGTCGGACATCACGGGCGGCTACTCCCGTAACAGCCCGATGTGCGGCTTATGCGTCCCCGTACGCCTCTCCGCCCAGTTCGAACCCCGCGGTCCCCGCCGTGCTGTCGGCCAGCCAGCTCCGGAAGGCGTCCACGTCGGCGTCCGGCAGGCCGATCTCGATGGTGACGGCTTCCCCGTAGCGGACGTCCCGCACCTCGCGGCCGGTGGAGCGCAGGTCGTTCTGCACCTTGCCCGCCCGCTGGTGGTCGACGGTCACGGTCGCGAGGCGGAAGCGTCTGCGGGTGAGGGTGCCGAGGGTGTCCAGGGCCTCTCCCACCGAGCCGCCGTAGGCCCGGATGAGTCCGCCCGCGCCGAGTTTGACGCCTCCGTAGTAGCGGGTGACGACGGCGACGACGTACCGCATGTCGCGGCGCAGCAGCATCTGGAGCATCGGGACGCCCGCGGTGCCGCCCGGTTCGCCGTCGTCGCTCGCCCTCTGTACGGAGGCGTCGGCGCCGATGACGTACGCGAAGCAGTTGTGCGAGGCGTCCGCGTGCTCCTTGCGGACGGCCGCGACGAAGTCCTGGGCCTCCCGCTCGGTGGCCGCCGGTGCCAGTGCGCAGAGGAACCGGGAGCGGTTGATCTCGGTCTCGTGCACCCCTGCGCGGGCCACGGTGCGGTACTCGTCCTGCATCCCCCCAGCGTATGCGCGCCAAGCACCCCCCAGGGACGCACGACGGCCCTCTCGCGTACACCCGCCACAGCGACGCCCCACCCCCCTAGGGGCGCGGGGAACTGCGCAATCCCGCACGCCCACCACAGCGACGCAACACCCAAGAACGCACCTCCTCAGGGGCGCGGGGAACTGCGCAATCCTGCACGCCCGCCACAGCGACGCCGCACCCAAAAAAACAAACCCCCCGGGGCGAGGGGCATGGCCGGGCTACCGGCCCCGCCCGCGACGCCCCTTCTCCCCGCGCGCCCGCTTCCCCCGCGCCACGATCATCTCCGTGAGCAGCGCCGTACCAGGGCCCAGGGACTCCCAGCCGGGGCCGTGCCACGCCAGGATCGCGATCGCCGAGGTGGGGAACTTCATACGGACGTCGTCGAGCGCGTCGTCGAGACTGTCGCCCGCCAGCGTGAGGACCAGTTCCTCCAGCCCGGGGTTGTGCCCGATCAGCAGCAGGGTCTCGGCCTCCGCCGGAGCCTCGCGCACCGCTTCGAGCAGGTCGGGCACCTCCGCCCCGTACAGCCGCGCGTCATGGCGCACGGGAGGCGGCGTACCCCACTCGGCGGCGGCCAGGTCCCAGGTCTCCCGGGCGCGTACGGCGGTGGAGCAGAGCGCGAGATCCGGCAGGCAGTCGGCGTCGGCGAGGATCCGCCCGGCGGCCGGGGCGTCGCGGCGCCCGCGCGACGCGAGGGGCCGCTCGTGGTCGGGGACGCCGTCCGGCCAGGCGGACTTGGCGTGCCGCAGCACGACGAGACGGCGCAGCGGGCCCGCTCCGGCGCGCGCGATCACGCCGGAGCCCCGCGGCCGATGTCCCGGGTCAGTTCGAGGCCGAGCAGCCGGTCCGCGTAGGCGTACGTCTCGAAGCGGGCCCCGTCCGGAACGGTCCCCGACGTCTCCACCTTCCGCAGCACGCCCAGGACGGCGGGTACGTCGAGGTCGTCCTCCCAGGCGGCGCGCAGCTGGTCCCGTACGGGGTCGGGGATGGGGCCCGAGGGCCGGGTGGCCCAGCCGGCGACGGCGCCCCGCCAGTGCTTCAACTGGTCCTCGGCGTCCGTGAGATCGGCCGCGTCGAGCCGTAGCTCCTCGTCCCGGGGGCGGGCGAGCAGGGCGAGGCGCAGGGCGGACGCGCTCTCGTCGTCCTGTGCCACCGCGCTCCCGATGTCGGCCGGGGCGACCTCGACGCGCAGCACGCCCGCCGCCTCGTCGGCAGTGCTCGCGCTGCCGGGCGGCCCGTCGGTCCGGGCGCGCACGCTCAGCACCTGGGCCTCGCCGAGGCCGAGGCCGCTGTCCCGTTCGTCCTCGAACGGCCGGATGCCCAGCGCCCTGGCCCGGGCCCGCAGTTCCGCGCGGTCCTCCGTGCCGGTCAGCACGGTCCACACGGGGGTCCCGCCGATCTCCAGGGCCCGTACGAGGACGTCGGCGGTCAGGAGCACGCGCAGGCCGGTGGCGTCGGGGCGCTCCACCCGCGCCTCGACGCGGGTCAGGCCCCGGCGGGCCGGGGTGGCGGTGACGGGGTCGCCTGTTCGGGCGTCGGTGATACGCAGCACGGGCTGAGCGTAGGCGTGCGAGGGGCCGCGCGCAGGGATGCCGACATCATTCCGGACACGCGTTCGCGAGTTCCTGGGGCGCGGGACGGCTCACGGTGCCCAGGAAACGCACGTGCGGCCGGCCGTCGGGACCGTCGGAGTCGTCGCGGGTGACGGCGGTCCGTACGCCGTAGACCTCGGCGATGAGGTCCTCGGTGAGTACGTCGCCCGGTGTCCCGGTGGCCACCACGCGGCCCTCGCGCAGGACGACGAGCCGGTCGCAGTACATCGCCGCGAGGTTGAGGTCGTGCAGGGCGACGACGCTGGTGACCGGCAGCGAGGTGACGAGGTTCAGCAGGTCGAGCTGGTGCTGGATGTCGAGGTGGTTGGTGGGTTCGTCCAGGAGGAGTTCACGGGGTTCCTGGGCGAGGGCGCGGGCGATCTGCACGCGTTGGCGTTCACCGCCGGAGAGGGTGTGCCAGGACTGGTGGGCGCGGTCGGCGAGGCCGGTGCGGGCCAGGGCGTCGCGTACGGCCTCCTCGTCGGCCTGCGACGGGGGTGTCCAGGCGCGGCGGTGCGGGGTGCGGCCGAGGCGTACGACGTCCAGGACGCTCAACTCGACCTGTGTGTCGGCCTGTTGCTCGACCACCGCGATACGGCGGGCGATGTCGCGGCGGCCCAGTTCGCCGAGGGGGCTGCCGTCGAGGGTGACCACGCCCGAGGCCGGGGCGAGGACGCCGGAGAGCAGCCGCAGGAGGGTGGACTTGCCGGAACCGTTGGGCCCGAGGAGGCCGACGGTGGTGCCGGGGGCGGGGCTGATACTGACGCCGTCCAGGATGACGCGTCCGTCGGCGGTCCGGGTGACGCGGCCGGCCCGGAGGCCGGCATCCCGCACGGCCGTACCCTTCTCGACGCCTTCCGCGCGCCCGGCGGCGATCCCGGCGCCCTCGGTGGTCCCGGCACCTTCAGTGGTCCCGGCGTGCTCGGTCGTCATCGTGTCCTCCGCGTCCGGTACAGCACCAGCACGAACACCGGTACGCCGATGAGTGAGGTGACCACACCCACGGGCACCTCCTGGGGGTCGAGGACGGTACGGGCCAGGGTGTCCACCCACACCAGGAACACCGCGCCGGCGAGGGCGGCGACCGGCAGCAGCCGGGCGTGGCCGGAACCCACCACCGCGCGGGCCGCGTGCGGCAGGACGAGTCCGACGAAGCCGATGGCGCCGGCCGAGCTGACGAGCGCGGCCGTCAGGAGCGCCGTCACGCACAGCAGCACCAGCCGGGTGCGGGCCACGGACACCCCGAGGGTCGCGGCGGCGTCCTGGCCGAAGGCGAACGCGTCCAGCGTGCGCGCGTACGCCAGACAGACCGCCAGCGCGACCACCAGGACCGCGAGGCAGACCCAGACGTCCGTCCAGCCGACCCCGCCCAGCGAGCCGAGCAGCCAGAACAGCACCCCTCGGGTGGTCTCGGCGTCGGCGGCGGTCATCACCACGAAGGAGGTGAGCGCCGAGAAGAGCTGCATCGCGGCGACACCGCTCAGCACCACGCGGTCCGTCGTCCCGCCGAGCGTGTGGCTGAGCAGCAGCACGAGTCCGAACGACAGCAGCGCGCCGAGGAACGCGCCCGCCGAGACCGACACCAGGCCGCCGCCCGCGCCGAGGACGACCACGACGACCGCGCCGGTCGAGGCTCCGGAGGACACCCCGAGGACGAACGGGTCGGCGAGCGGGTTGCGCAGCAGGGACTGCATGACCGCGCCGCACACGGCGAGTCCGGCCCCGCAGACGGCGGCCAGCAGGGTGCGCGGCAGCCGCAGCTGCCAGACGATGCCGTCCCGGATGGGGCTCAGCTCCGTACTCCCCCAGCCCAGATGGGAGGCGACCACGGACCAGACGTCGGCGACGCGGATGTCCGCCGGGCCGATGGTGATCGCGACGGCGACGGAGGCGACGAGCAGTGCCACGCCGGCCGCGCAGAGCAGTCCCACGCGCGGCCGTGCCATCCGGCGAGTCACCCCGTGAGCCCGAACTCCCGCAGGGCGGTGGCCACTTGTTCGACGCCCTCGACGGTACGGATGGTCGGGTTCATGGCCTGCCCGCTGAGCAGGACGTACCGCTTCTTCTTCACGGCGGTCATGTTCTTGGTGACCGGGTCGGACTCCAGGAACTCGATCTTCTTCTTCGCGGACTCGGCGGTCTGCGACTTGCGGGTCAGATCGCCGATGACGAGGACGTCGGGGTCGCGGTCGGCGACCGTCTCCCAGTTGATCTGGGGCCATTCCTCGTGGGTGTCGTCGAAGACGTTCTTCGCGTCGAACGCCCGGGTGATGATGCCGGGGGCGCCGCAGCAGCCGGCCATGTAGGGCGACTCGGAGTTGGCGAACCAGTACAGGAGGGAGACGTCCGAGGCGTCGATGCCGGCGGTGGCCTTCTGCATGCGCTGCCGGAGCTCGGCGACCAGCTTGTCGCCCCGCTCCTCCACACCGAACACCTCGGCCAGGTCGCGTATCTCCCCGTAGATGGCGTCGATGCCGAGGGGCTTCTTGCGGGCGCCGTCGCCGTCCCCGGTGTTGTCCTTGCCCGCGCAGTCGGAGGGCGAGACGTACGCGGGTACGCCGAGCTTCTCGAACTGCTCGCGGGTGGCGACGCCTCCCTTGCCGAGCGTGGACACGAACGAGGCGGCGACGAAGTCGGGGTCGGCGTCCAGGACCCGTTCGAACGACGGGTTGTTGTCGGCGATCCGCTTCACCTGCGCGTCGGCCTTCTCCAGGCCCTTCATCACCGGGTCGGTCCAGGTGGCGCTGCCGGCCATCCGGTCGGCGAGGCCCAGCGAGAACATGATCTCGGTGGTGCCCTGGTTGAGGGAGACGGCCTTGCGCGGCGGGGACTCCACGCGGACGGTGTGGCCGCAGTTCTCCAGGGTGACGGCTGCCGCGGAGTCCTTGCCGGCTGAGCCGGACGAGTCGGCACCACCGCACGCGGTCAGCAGAACGACCCCGGAAACGAGCAGGGCGGCAGGGCGGGTGGGGCGTGCGATGGGCACGGAAGTTCCTCAGACGTCGAGGGCTCGAACGCGGAGCCCGGTCGTACGGTGCTCCCCCGCCGTCTCGGGACCGCGGAGGCCGCCAGCAGGTCTTCGGACTCGGGTTCACCCGGACGAGGCGCCTTCCCGGACCGTCGATCCGGTCCAGTGGCCGATGCCCCGCCCGTCACCCTCACCGCTGCGCGTCAGCTCCGGATTTCCACCGGATTCCCTGACCCACGTACATGGGTTCGACTGGCTTTCGCAAGCTATCACGGCGGCTTTCACGGCCGTGCGGCAGTGCGGTGGGGGCTCGGTCGCGGCTCGGCGAGGGCTCGACGGGAATGCCGGTCTCCGCCGCCCGTTTCGTACGTTTCTCCTGTTCCGGCGGTGTTCACGGCGGCGCCACGCCCGTGCCCCCGCGGCCTGAATGAGTGGTTCCGTTCAGCGCGCCGCTCGGAGGCACCGGAGGACCGACCCATGCCGCAGGACCAGCCCATGACCGGAACCGCCGGAACCGCCGGAATCACCGGACCCGCCGGAAGGGACATGGCCGGAAGGGATCCGTCCGGGAGGGGCCCGGCCGATGGGGAAGCCGCGGCGGCCATCGACCGCCGTCGCTTCCTGCTCGTCTCCGGCACCCTCGCGATGGCGGCGGGGGCGACGGCGGCAGCGGGAGCGGCGACCCTCGTCCCGCCGCAGCGCCCCGGCCCCTCCGCGGCACCCGCGGCCGAACAGGTGGCCCCGCGGCCGGCCCGTGCCACCCGGCGGCCGGCGCCGTACGCGGCCACCACCCTGGACATGACCGCCCGGCTGAGCGGAAGCCCGCACTCCGGCAGCTACCGCCGACTGGTCACGGGCCCGGGCCGGCCCCTGGTCGTACGGGAGGAACTCGCCCCCGCCGCCACCGGCCGCCCGGACCGGCGGACCCCGCTCGCGTGCTTCGTCCAGTTCACCGACCTGCACCTGACCGATGTGCAGAACCCGCTGCGCACGGAGTTCCTGCGCTCGGGCGGGGCCGCGGCCTGGCGTCCTCAGGAGGCGCTGACCGTGGCGGGGGCCGTCGCGCTCGTGGAGCAGGTGAACGCGCTCGCCGAGGGCCCGCACACCGGTCTGCCGCCCGCCTTCGTGATGACGACCGGCGACAACATCGACAACAACTCCGCGCTCGAACTCGACTGGTTCCTCACGCTGATGAGCGGCGGCCGGATCACTCCCGACTCCGGCGACCCGTCGGCGTACGAAGGCGTCCAGGACTCGGGGCTCCCCCTCTACTGGCACCCGGACGACCCGGGCCTGCGCGACCTGGACAAGCGGCGCGGGCTGCCCGCCGTCCCCGGTTTCCTCACGGCCGCGCGGCGGCCGGTGACCAGCCCGGGGCTCGGCATCCCCTGGTACTCGACGGTGGGCAACCACGACGATCTGCCCGGCGGCTGCCTGTCACCCGCGCTCGGCGACTTCGCGACGGGCTCCCGCAAGCTGATGTCGGTCCCGGACACGGACACGGCCGCCTACGCGAAGGCCCTGCGGACCGGCGACGACCCCAAGAGCGAGGTGCTCGAAGCGATCCTGCGACGGCACACCCGCTCGGCGCGGACCGTGACGGCCGACGAGCGGCGCCGGCTGTGCACCCCGCACGAGTATCTGGCCGCACACCTCGACCCCGGGCGGGCAGGGGCGGGACCGGTCGGCCACGGCTACACCCAGGACAGCCTGGACGGCGACCGGATGTACTACTCCTTCCGGATCGCCGAGAACGTCATCGGCGTCAGCATCGACACGACGTACCGCAGCGGCCACTACGAGGGCTCGCTGGGCACCGGTCAACTGCGCTGGCTGGAGCGGACGCTCGCCGCGCACAGTTCCCGGTCGTACGCCGCCGACGGCCGCCTCGTACGCAACTCGCGGGCCGACGACGCCCAGGTGCTGGTTTTCAGCCATCACCACAGCCCGAGCATGACCCGCCGCCCCGACGCGGCCCGCTCGGAGGAACCGCGGCACGACGGCGCGGAGGTCCTGGCGCTGCTCGGCAGATTCCCGAACGTGGTGGCGTGGATCAACGGCCACAGCCACGTCAACCGGATCACGGCGCATCCCCACCCGACCCCGGCCCGCTCCTTCTGGGAGGTCAACACGGCCTCCCACCTGGACTATCCGCACCACGCCCGGCTGATCGAACTGACCGACAACGGGGACGGCACGCTGTCGCTGTTCACCACACTCGTCGAATCCGCGGCCCCGCACCGCACGGCCCCCGACTTCACCGACCTGTCAGCGGTGGGCCTGGCGTCCCTGTACCGCGAACTGGCCTACAACGCCCCGAACCTGACAGAGACCACATGGGCGGGCACACCCCAGGACCAAAACGTGGAACTACTACTGACCACCGACCTGTAGCTTTCAGCTTCGGGCTCGCGGGGCCTGCCGGCTTTCAACTTCGAGCTCGCGACGACTGCCGGCTTTCAGCTTCGGGCTCGCGGGGGCTGCCGTCTCTCCCGGGGCACGGCGAACCGCCCGCTTTTAAGGGGCGCGGGGAACTGCGCGAACGGCCCCCACCGGGCCGCACCCGCCATGAACCCGCAGCCCCACCCCCTCCGCGGGGAATCCCGGGCCCACCCCGGACGTTGTCCGCCCCAGACAGCCACACCCCCCACCCCCAGGAGGCGACCCGTGCACGGCGACCCGGCAACGATCCGCAAGATCCTCACCGAGACCGGCGACACCTGGGCCGTCGTAGGCCTGTCGTCGAACGAGCGACGCGCCGCGTACGGCGTCGCGGACGTGCTGAAGCGCTACGGCAAGCGCGTGATCCCCGTCCACCCGAAGGCCGAGACGGTCCACGGAGAGAAGGGCTACGCCTCCCTCGCGGACATCCCCTTCGAGGTCGACGTGGTGGACGTGTTCGTCAACAGCGACCTGGCCGGCCCGGTCGCCGACGAGGCCGTCGCCATCGGCGCCAAGGCCGTCTGGTTCCAGCTCGGCGTGATCGACGAGGCCGCGTACGAGCGCACCCGCGACGCCGGCCTCGACATGGTCATGGACCGCTGCCCGGCGATCGAGATCCCCCGCCTGGGCTGACCCGGCGGGACTGAGCAGGCGGCGGAGCCGAACGCGCGGGGACGAACCGGCGAAACCGAACCCGGACCGCCGGGACACCCACCCCGCTCACCCGTCACGGCGCCCGCGCCCCCCGGATCCGTACGCGCGCCGGTCGCTCCTCGGCTGAGCCTCGAACGCCGAGCCCGACCAGGCGGGGGGTTCCGTGCGCGGAGCGGGCGTCCGGCGGCGGGACGCGGTCCGGTTCCAGTCGCCGTCGCCGAGGACGAGCATCGGGTCGAACATCACGACGACTCCCGCGAGCGCCAGGAACAGGACCGGCCCGATGAGCATCGGCAGCAGCAGCGAGTGGGCGGAGTCGCCCGAATCGGGTGCGCCGGCCGCGCCGTGCAGATGCACACTGACGGCCGCCATCCCCGTGTAGTGCATCCCGGTCACGGCGACCCCCATGACCAGGCTCGCCGCGAGGCTGGTCAGGAAGCCGCGGATCGCGACCGCCGCCCAGAGCGCGGCGGTCGCGGCGACGACGGCGATCAGGACGGAGAGCGCGACGGTCCGGACCTCGTACCGCAGGTCGCCGTTCAGACGAATGGCCGCCATGCCTATGTAGTGCATGGCCGCGACCCCGAGGCCGGTGAACGTGCCGGCGATCAGCAGGGTCGTCGTGTTCGCACCGCGATAGCCGACGGCGAAGACCCCGAGACCGACCACGGCGACCGCCACCGCGAGGCTGAGAATCGTCAGGCCGACGTCGTAACGGATACGGCTTTCCTCTACCTGGAATCCGATCATGGCGATGAAGTGCATCGTCCAGATGCCGCAGCCGATCGAAGCCGCTCCGAGCGCGAGCCAACCCGGTCTCCAGGACCGGTCGTCACGCAGGGACCGGGTGATGCAGCGCAGTCCCAGGGCGGCTCCCAGACAGGCAATGGCATAGGCCGCGAGCGGTGTGACCGTTCCGTAGCTGAATCCGTCGACTGTGCCTTGCATATGCCAACATCCCCCCGGAATACGACTGTTGCGGGGACATATGTACGTGCCACAACAGGGCGGCAGCAAGGGGTTTCGTGCAATTGCAGCCAACGGAATTCCACAGCGGCCAATTCCGGTCACGAAGAGGCCCTATTGAGCCGGAGGAAAACATTCCGGTGGCGCGGCCCACGACCACGGTCACCCGACCCCGACCACAGACTTCCTCAGCCCCCTCCAGGCGCCCTCAGGCCTCCTCAGACCTGAGGCTTGGACGTCACCGTGAACTGCGCCCCGTCGGGATCCCGCAGCACCGCCTCCGTGCTGGTCGCGCCGTCCCGGACCGTACCGCCGTGCCGCAGCGCCGCGCGGATGCAGGTCTCGACGTCCGCGACGGAGAAATGGACCTGCCAGTGGGGCCGGATCGTGGGATCGGGGGCGGCCTCCACCGCGCCGGAGTGGATACGGGCCACCACGTCACCGTCGCTGCGCAGCACGACCTCGTCCCCGTCGTAGTGCACCTCGCAGCAGCCGGGCCGCGAGGTCGCCCACTCCAGCACCCCGCCGTAGAACATGGCGGCGTCGAAGGCGTTGCGCGTGTGCAGTCGCAAGAAGGCGGGGGCGGCCCGGCGCCAGGTCTCCCAGCCGGCGACGAGCTGGCCCTCCCAGACACCGAAGACGGCTCCGTCGCGGTCCGCCAGCAGGGCCGCCCGGCCCGGCGGGAAGCCGATGGGCCCGACTGCCGCCGTACCGCCGCGTTCCTGGCCGCGGGCCACCGCCTCGTCGGCGCTGTCCACGGCGAAGTACGGGGTCCAGGCGACGGCCATCTGCCACATCGTGGCCACCGCCGCGATGCCCGCGACCGGCACTCCGTCCGCGTAGGCGATCCGGAACCGGTCCATCAGCGCGGTCGTCCGGAACCGCCACCCCAGCACCGCCCGGTAGAAGTCCTCGGCGGCCTGCTGGTCGCGCGCCGTCAGACTGACCCAGCACGGGGCTCCCGCGACCGAGTGGCTGGAGACGACGTCGTTGCGGACTCTTGCGTCGCTGTTCATGGCAGTACCGTTCCTGAATCGTGCCGAGGGGTGTGGGCGGCACCCGACAGCGTCGGGAGCACTGGCCGGGCCGTGGTGCCGTCTTCCTCAGCATCCCCCGCTCCCGCCTCCTTCGCCCGGAGGCGGGTGGGGTCCCACGCCCCGAGTACCCGGCGCTCGGGCGCGAAACAAACCGCCGCCCAGGACCGCTCAATCGTGCGCCGGCCTGTCGCTCAGCCGGTGGTCGGCCAGATTCAGCGCTTCGTCGACGACCCGCCGCAGATGCCCGTCCCGCAGCGAATAGATCACCCGGCGGCCCTCCTTGCGTGTGTTGACGAGGCCCGCGAGCCGCAGCCTGGCCAGGTGCTGGCTGACCGCCGGGCGGGCGGCCCCGCACCGCTCCGTGAGGGTCGTGACGTCCGCCTCGTCCTCGGCCAGGGCGTGCAGCAGGACGAGACGGGTGCGATCGCCCAGGAGGGCGAAGAGTTCGGCGGCGAGGGCGAACTGTTCCTCGCCCGGGGTGCGCGGATGCTCATCGTGCGCAGGTGATAGGTGCATGCGTGCGCTCATACGCACATAATGGCTCGGTGGGACGGTCAGGTCCACCTGGCCGGGTCCACCTCGTTCATCGACATCCCGGAAAGGCGATCAGGTGAGCACTGAGCACGATCACGGGCACGGGCACGAGCGGGACCGGGAGCACGGACATGCACACGGGCATGGGCATGGGCATCCGGAGGACCATGGGGATGGGCATCTCTCGGGGAGTGCGTCCCGGACCGGGCACCGGCTGCGGCACCGGCTGGCCCATCTCCTCACCCCGCACTCCCACGCGGCCACCGACAAGGTCGACTCCGCCCTGGAGTCCTCGGCCCGCGGTATCCGTACGCTCTGGATCTCGCTGGCCGTCCTCGGTGCGACCGCCGCGGCCCAGGCGGTCGTCGTCGCCCTCTCCGGCTCGGTGGCACTGCTCGGGGACACCGTGCACAACGCGGGGGACGCGCTCACCGCCGTACCGCTCGGCATCGCCTTCGTCCTGGGGCGGCGGGCGGCCGACCGCCGGTTCACGTACGGGTACGGCCGGGCGGAGGATCTGGCGGGACTGGTGATCGTGCTGACGATCGCGGCCTCCGCGGTCTTCGCGGGCTGGACGGCGATCGACCGGCTGCTCGATCCGCGCCCCGTCGAGCACCTGCCGGTGGTCGCCGCCGCGGCCGTCATCGGCTTCGTGGGCAACGAGTGGGTGGCCCGCTACCGCATCCGCGTCGGCCGCGAGATCGGCTCGGCCGCGCTGGTCGCGGACGGACTCCACGCGAGGACGGACGGCTTCACCTCGCTCGCCGTGCTGCTGGGCGCGGGCGGCGCGGCGATCGGCTGGCAACTCGCGGACCCGGTGGTCGGGTTGGCGATCACGGCAGCCCTGCTGCTGGTGCTGCGCGACGCCGCGCGCGAGGTGTTCCGCCGGGTCATGGACGCGGTCGACCCGGCCCTGCTCGACGCGGCCGAGGGGGCGTTGCGGGACGTACCCGGTGTGCGTGGGGTCGGCGAACTGCGGCTGCGCTGGATCGGCCACCGGCTGCGCGCCGAGGTGGCCGTGGTCGTCGACGGGGAGTCGAGCGTCCGCGCGGCCCACCGGGTGGCGGTCGCGGCCGAACACGCCCTGCTGCACGCCGTACCGGGTCTCACCGCGGCCCTCGTGCACGCCGATCCGTCACCCGCGCCGGGCGAGTCGGACCCTCATCTGGCGCTGGCCCACCACGCGACGGGGCCCGCCTGAACGGTCAGGCGCTCCCAAGTCCCTCCAGGACGACGGCGTTCGGGAGTTCCGCGAAGGCCTTGCCGGGCACGAGCAGCTTTCCGCGCCGCCGGCCGCTGCCCACCAGCACGTACGGCAGGTCGACGACGGCCGAGTCCACCAACACCGGCCAGTGGGCGGGCAGTCCGAGCGGGGTGATGCCGCCGTACTCCATGCCGGTCTCGCCGGTCGCCGTGTCCATCGCCGCGAACGACGCCTTGCGCGCGCCCAGTTGCCGCCGGACCACGCCGTTCACGTCGACGCGGGTGGCGGACAGCACCACGCACGCGGCGAGCGTGGTCTCCCCGCCGCGCTTGCCCGCGACGACCACGCAGTTCGCGGACCGGTCCAGGAGTTCCGGACCGTAGTGTTCGAGGAACGTGGCCGTGTCGGCCCACTCCGGCTCCGTGTCCACGTACACGATCTGCTCGGCGGGGACGCTGGCGCGCCAGCCCCGTACGGCGTCGGCGACCGGGCGGATCAGCACGTCGAGGCGTTCGGTGGCGGGCGTGGCGTCGTCGAAGTGTCCGATGGGTGCGCGCATGACGGCACGCTAACAGCCGGGCGAACGGCTTCCGCCGGGGCCTCGGCATCGCACGGAGGGCCTCCGCACGGGGCCGTACGACCGCCGCACGACCGCCGCACGACCGCCGCACGAGGTCATACGAGGCCGTACGGGACTCAGTGCACGCCGGGGACCGAGACCGCCATGACCATCTCCACGGGTACGTCGCCCGCGTTGGCGTACGTGTGGGGGGTGTTGGCCTCGAAGGAGGCGCTCGAACCGGCCGGGACGCGGTACTCCGTGCCGTCGACGGTGAGCGCCAGTTCGCCTTTGGTGACGTGGATGAGTTCGACCGTGCCCGTGGGGTGCGGGTCCGAGGGGCTGCCCTCGCCCGGCATCAGCCGCCAGTCCCACATCTCCAGGGGGCCGGGGGCCTCGGTGCCCGCGAGGAGGCGGTTGTAGCTGCCGGCGTCCGTGTGCCAGAGCCGTACGGCCTGCTCCGCCGGGACGATCCGGACCTTCGGGCCCTGCTCGTAGTCGAGCAGGGTGGTGATGCTGATGCCGAGCGCGTCGCCGATCTTCACGACGGTGCCGAGGCTGGGGTTGGTGCGGGCCTGCTCGATCTGGATGAGCATGCCGCGGCTGACCCCGGCGCGGGCCGCGAGGGCGTCGAGGGTGAAGCCGCGCTCGGTGCGCCAGCGCTTGACGTTGCGCGCCAGCGACTGGGTCAGGAGGTCGAGGTCCGACACATTCCGTCCAATATTCTGGATGACAGAGTCTAATGAACTGAACTACGGTGGGGTGCACCGGATCGTTCACCGAACTGTACTGCGAGGCACTTGATGACAGCACTGTTCGCCCTGGCCACCAGCCTCCTGTGGGGGCTGGCCGACTTCGGCGGCGGCTTGCTGACACGGCGTACCCCCGCCCTGACGGTGGTGGTCGTCTCGCAGTCGATCGCCACGGTGGTGCTGGGCGCGATCGTCCTCGTGACGGGCGCCTGGAGCGAGACCGGTCCGCGGTTGTGGTTCGCGGTGGCGGCGGGGCTGGTCGGGCCCGTCGCGATGCTGGCCTTCTACAAGGCACTCGCGCTCGGGCCGATGGGGGTCGTCTCTCCGCTCGGTTCGATCGGGGTCGCCGTGCCGGTGGGGGTCGGGCTCCTTCTCGGGGAGCGTCCCGGGCCGATGCAGTTCGTGGGGATCGCGATCGCCGTCGCCGGGGTCGTACTGGCGGGTGGGCCGCAGCTCAGGGGCGCGGCCGTGCAGCGGCAGGCCGTGCTGCTCACGCTGCTCGCCGCGTTCGGCTTCGGAACGGTGATGACGCTGATCGCCGAGGCGTCGACCACACTCACCGGGCTGTTCCTGGCGCTGTTCGTGCAACGCGTCACGAATGTCGTCGCCGGCGGGGCTGCGTTGTGCGTGTCCGTACGGCGGGGGCGGGTGGCTCCGCCCCGGGTCGCCTGGCGGGCCGTGCCGGCCTTCGCGTTCGTGGGGCTTGCGGATGTGGCGGCCAACGGCACGTATTCGCTGGCCGCTCAGCGGGGGCCGGTTGCTGTGGCCGCGGTTCTTGCCTCGCTGTATCCCGTGGTCACGGCCGTGGCGGCCCGTGGGGTCCTGCGGGAGCGGTTGCGGGGGGTGCAGGCGGTTGGGGCGGGGCTTGCGCTTGTGGGAACGGTGCTGTTGGCCACGGGGTGATGGCGGGTGGCTCCGCCCTGGGGTTGCGCGTCGGCTGCGGGCGCGTTGCGGCTGGCCGCGCCGTTCCCCGCGCCCCTTAGGGCTCGTAAAGAATCAACACGTTGCTTCACGGTCTCTGCGTCGTTGGTGTGGTATGCGCATACCGAGCGAGGTCCGCAATCAACTCGC
>NZ_JBVJLW010000016.1:0-295011 GCF_055584525.1 Streptomyces sp. NPDC102514 | reverse complement strand
TCATCAGGCACAAGATCATCCGGCACCCGCAGAAGTCTGCCGTTGGCTCAGCCCACAACCAAGCCCACAGCCAAGCTCATTCTGCAATGGTCAGTTAGGGGCGCGGGGAACTGCGCGACCAGCCCCCACCGGGGCCGCGGAGTCCGTTCGTTGCTACGGTCGCCGCTTCCGGCAATGATCCCGCGCAGATTGGACTCCCGTGGCCGACAACGCCTCCCCCTGGCCCCACTCCCCCGTCAAGGTCGGCCTCGTCGGCGCCGGCCCGTGGGCCCGCGGAGTGCACGCGCCCGTGCTCGCCGCCGGACCCGAGACGGAACTGACGGCGGTGTGGGCGCGGCGCCCCGAGGCCGCGCAGGAGACCGCCGAGCCGTACGGAGCCGTCGCGGTGGCGCGTTTCGAGGAGCTGCTCGACCGGTGCGAGGCGGTGGCCTTCGCGGTGCCGCCGGACATCCAGGCGGACCTCGCCGGGCGTGCGGCGAAGGCGGGCAAGGCCGTGCTGCTGGAGAAGCCGATCGGCCTGGACGTACCCTCCGCGCGGCGGCTCGTCGACGCGATCGAGGAGGCCGGGGTCGTCTCCCAGGTCGTGCTCACCAACCGCTACCACCCGGCCGCACAGGAGTTCCTGCGGGCGGCGCGGGACATCGAGGTGTCGGGCGCCCGGTCGGCCGGTCTGAGCGGCGCCTTCCTCGGCGGCGACTTCGCGACCCCCTGGCGTCTTGAGCACGGCGCGCTGCTGGACATCGGGCCCCACATCCTGGACCTCCTGGACGCCGCTGTCGGTCCCGTCGTGCGGGTCCGCGGCACCGGGGACCCCCGCCGGTGGATCGAGCTGACCTGCGAGCACGAGAGCGGTGCGGTCAGTCAGGCCTCGCTGTCCGGGTCGGTCGACGTGGAGCCCGGCATCATGCGGGTCGAGCTCTTCGGCCCCCGTCCCGGACTCGTATACGACAGCGCGGACCTCGACCACGACGAGTGCTGGCCCGTACTGCGCCAGGCCTTCGCCACGGCGGTACGCACGGGGGTGTCCGGCGAGCTGGACGCCCGGCGCGGCCTCTACCTCCAGGAACTCATCGCGCAGGCCGCGGCGAGCGTCCAGGGCTGAGCTTCAGCCGTCAGCCCTCAGCCCTTCAACCGCTCGTCCAGCTCCTCCGCGTCGGCGACGAACCACGTCTGCCGTCCGCGGTTGCACTCCCGTACGAAGTCGCGCAGCGCGGAACTGTCGGCCGTATGGCGGGAGATGTCTCCGAGGACCACGAGCCCGAGGCGGTAGTTCGCGAACTTCTGGACGATGTCCCCGGCAACGCGCGTGCTGAGTCTGAAGAACGTCTCGTCCAGGCGCCCGGCGGGGACGACGGCCCACCGCGCGCCCTGGTAGGAGGCCTCGCCGATGACGTCCAGGGCGTCCCGTTCGCTGCCGATGGGCTCGCCTTCGGCAGCGCACAGGAAGACGGGCACGTCATGGATCGTCCGCAAGGTGTTCATGAACGGCGAGGCTAGTTCGCCGCACGCGCTGAAGCGACGTAATTCGTGGGCGGTGGCTCAGGTGCTCGCGCTGTAGCGGCGCAGCGCGGGCATGGTCGCCGCGAGGATCAGCATGGAGACGACGACCAGCAGGCCGCCGCCCGCGACCGCCGTCCGGGCGCCCAGCGCCGATCCGGCCGTGCCGTGCAGCACGTCGGCCAGGCGCGGGCCGCCCGCGACGACGACCGTGAAGACGCCCTGCATGCGGCCCCGGAGTTCGTCGGTGACGGCCGAGAGGAGGATCGCGCCGCGGAAGACCATGGAGACCATGTCGGCGACTCCGGCGGCGGCGAGGAACGCCACGGCCACCCAGAGGTTGGCGCTGAGCCCGAACCCGGTGATGGCCACGCCCCAGGCGACCACCGCGGCGATGACCATGAGGCCGTGCCGGCGTGCCCGCGAGAAGGTGCCCGACATGAGTCCGCCGAGCACCGCGCCGATGGGGATCGCCGCGAAGAGCAGTCCGAGGGCCAGGCCCTCGCCGTACGGCGCGTACGTCTGCGAGGCGAGCTGGGGGAAGAGCGCGCGGGGCATGCCGAAGACCATCGCGATGATGTCGGCGAGGAAGGACAGCAGCAGCACCTGGTTGAGCGAGATGTAGCGGAAGCCCTCCGCGATGCCCTTCAGGCCCGCTCGGCCGGCCGCCGCGGTGGCGGTGGCCAGGGGCGGCAGCGCGGGCAGCCGGTAGACGGCCCACACCGTGGCGCACAGGGCCACGGCGTCGATCAGATAGAGCTCGGCGAGGCCCACGACGGGTATGAGCGCTCCGGCCAGCAGCGGTCCCGCGACCAGGCCGGTCTGCATGACGGTCGAGCCGAGCGCGTTGGCCGCGGCCAGTTCCTCCTTCGGTACGAGCCGGGCGATGGAGGCCTGGCGGGCCGGGGAGTTGAGGCCGAAGAACGCCTGCTGGACGGCGAGCAGCACCATCAGGACGGCCACCGAGCCGAGTCCGGTGACGGCCTGGATCCAGAAGAGCAGCGAGGTGACGGCTATGCCGGTGTTGGTGACGAGGAGGAGCTTGCGACGGTCCACGGTGTCCGCGATCGCGCCGCCCCAGAGCGCGAAGACGACGAGGGGAAGCAGTCCCGCGAAGCTCGCGTAGCCGACCCAGGCCGAGGACCCGGTGATGTCGTAGATCTGCTTGGGTACGGCGACGGCGGTGAGCTGGCTGCCCACGGCGGTGACGATGGTCGAGGACCACAGGCGGCGGTAGGCGGGGCGGCGCAGCGGCCGGGTGTCCATGGCCCAGCGGCGCCACCCGTTCCGCGGCCCGTTCCCCGGGTCCGCGGGGCGCGACGGCCCTTCGGTCCCGGTCCGCGGTTCCGCGCTGTCGTCCGCACTGCTCCTGCTGGTGTCCACACCCGTCCTGACGGCTCTGCCCGCTCTGATTGTTAGATACATCTTTCGATCAGAGGTTCACTATCGCCGATGCGGAGCGATCTTCGCGCGGTGGGTCGGTCCGTGGACAGGCCGACGGGACGACAAATCGGCAGGTGTCAGGTCAACGGGTCAGGAGGGCCGCCGCCTGCTCGCGGGCGTGCTCCAGGGCGCCGGGGAAGATGCGCAGGCCGAAGGCGACGAGCGCGCCCTCGTGGAGCAGCATCAGGCTTTGGCCCAGGGATTCGGCCGCGTCGGGCGCGAGCGGGCGTACGAGATCGGTGAACAGGGTGAGCATCCACTGCTTCTGGCCGGTGATGATCGCGTACGCCGGGTGGGACGGGTCGTCGATCTCCGCATGCGCGTTGACCATGCTGCAGCCCCGGGGGCTGTTCGCGTCCATCCACTCGCGGGACACGTCGAAGACGGTCAGGACGCCGTCCCGGGGCGATGCGCAGGCGTCGAGGCGGGCGGCGAGATACACGCGCCAGCGCTCGTCGCGGTCAGCGAGGTACTCGACGACGAGCTGCTCCTTCGAGCCGAACCGGTCGTAGAGCGTCTTCTTCGTGACACCGGCCTCGGCGGCGATCAGATCGACGCCGACGGCATGGATCCCCCGCTCGTAGAACAGTCGCCCGGCCGCGGCCAGGGCACGGCGGGCGGCAGGGGTCAGCGGTACTCGGCGGGGCGCGTCCGTGCTGTTCATCCACCCATTGTAGACCGATCTGTATACTCGGCCGACGTAGGTATACAGATCTGTCTACTCCTGGAGGTGTGCGGTGCCGTGAACATCCTTCTGTCGATCGCGTTCGTGGGGGCCTGGAGCTCCGGGTTCATCGGGGCCAAACTCGGGTCGGGCAGCGCCTCGACGGTCACGCTCCTCATGTGGCGCTTCCTGCCGCTGGCCCTCGTCCTCGGTGTCGTCGCGCTGACCACCGCCCGGTCCTCCTGGCGCGGCCTCGCACCCCGTGACCTGCTCCGGCAGGCCGGCGTCGGACTGCTCTCGCAGAGCGGCTATCTGCTGACCGTCTACTACGCGATAGAGCTGGGCGTCTCCAGCGGGACGACGGCCCTCATCGACGGTACGCAGCCGCTGGTGGCCGGAGCGCTGGCCGGGCCGCTGCTGGGCGTGGCGGTGTCGCGTACGCAGTGGCTCGGTCTCGGGCTGGGCGTGGCCGGGGTCGCCGTCGTCACCACGGCCGACGCGGGCGCCACGACGGGCGTCGCGTGGTGGGCGTACCTCGTGCCGTTCCTCGGCATGCTCAGCCTGGTCGCGGCGACGTTCCTGGACCGGAGGTCCCGCGCGGACGTCGGTCCGATGGTGTCGATGACGGTGCACGCCGTCACCAGTGCCGTCGTGTTCACGGCGCTCGCCGCCGTCGGCGGGGGTCTGACGCCCCCGGCGGACGGTTCCTTCTGGACCGCGGTGGTGTGGCTGGTGACGCTCTCCACGTTCGGCGGGTACGGGCTGTACTGGCTGATCCTCAGGCGCTCCGGGGTGACCGAGGTCAACACGCTCATGTTCCTGATGGCCCCCGTCACGGCCGTGTGGGGCGCGCTGATGTTCGGCGAACCCTTCGGGGCGCAGACGGCGGCGGGGCTCGGACTCGGTCTGCTGGCCGTCGCCGTCGTGCACCGGGGCGACCGAGGTGGCCGGAGCAGTCGGAGTGGTCGGGGTGACGTGCGTGCGAGGGGCGCCCGGCGGCGGTTCGCGGCGGCCGGTCCTCTCACACCCCGGCGATCAGGGTGGCACCGAGCACGATCATTGTCGCGGCGATCAGAGCGTCCAGTACCCGCCATGCCGACGGGCGGGCCAGGAGGGGGCTGAGCAGCCGGGCGCCGAAGCCCAGGGCCGCGAACCAGACCAGGCTGGCGATCACCGCGCCGAGGCCGAAGGTCCAGCGCCAGGGCCCGCGGTCGGCCGCGATGGAGCCGAGCAGGAACACGGTGTCCAGGTAGACGTGCGGGTTCAGCCAGGTCATCGCCAGGCAGGTGAGCACGGCCCGGCGGCGCGAGCCTCCCGCTCCCCCCACAACGGCCGCCCCGGACACTCCCGCCGATCCCGCCTCCAGGGTCAGCGCGGACGGTTTCAGGACCCGGCGTGCGGCGAGGCAGCCGTATCCGATCAGGAAGAGGCCGCCGATCAGCCCGACCGCGGTCAGCACCGAGGGCCAGGCCACCACCACCGCGCCGACACCGCCGACGCCCAGCGTGATGAGGGCCGCGTCGGAGAGGGCGCAGATGGCCACCACGGCGAGTACCGCGTCCCTGCGGACGCCCTGGCGCAGGACGAAGGCGTTCTGGGCGCCGATGGCGACGATCAGGGAGAGGCCGGTGCCGAACCCGGCGGCCGTGGCGGTCAGAGCGCTGTTCACACCCTCCACGCTAGGAAGCCGACCGTGGAGAAGTACAGCTAAAGATTCTTACGTATCCTTAGCGTTCGTGATGACAGACCTTCCCCTGGACCAGGTACGGACCCTGCTGACGGTGGTGGACGAGGGGACCTTCGACGCCGCGGCGGCCGTGCTCCATGTGACGCCGTCCGCGGTGAGCCAGCGGGTCAAGGCCCTCGAACAGCGCACGGGGCGTGTGCTGTTGATGCGTACGAAGCCGGTCCGGCCGACCGAGTCCGGTGAGGCCGTCGTGCGCTTCGCGCGGCAACTGGCCCGGCTGGAGCGCGACACGCGGGCCGAACTGGGCATGTCCGGCACCGAGGAACCGGCCCGGCTGTCGATCGCGGTGAACGCCGACTCGCTGGCGACCTGGTTCCTGCCCGCCCTCTCGCGCGTGTCCGAGGACCTCCCCGTCTGCTACGAGCTGCGCCGCGAGGACCAGGACCACACGGCCGCGCTACTGAGGGAGGGCCTGGTGATGGCTGCCGTCACCTCGTCCCCGGACGCGGTGACGGGCTGTTCGGTCCGCAGCCTGGGCCGCATGCGGTACGTCCCGGTGGCGGGCCCCGCCTTCGCCGCGCGGTGGTTCGAGGACCGGCCGGGCACCTCACTGCGGGACGCGTTCACCGTCGCGCCCGTGGTGACCTTCGACCGGCGGGACGACATCCAGGACGCCTTCGTCCGCACGCTCGTACGCGGCGCCCACGGCCCCCGGAGTGCGAGCGCGGTGCGGCATCTCGTGCCGACCTCCGAGGGCTTCGTCGAGGCCGTCGCCGCCGGGATGGGCTGGGGCATGGTCCCCGAGGTGCAGGCGGCGCCGCTGCTCGGCGCGGGGCGGCTCGTGCGGCTCGCGCCGGACCGGCAGATCGACGTTCCCCTGTTCTGGCAGCAGTGGAAGCTCGACTTCCCGGCGCTGGCCGCCGTCGCCGGGGCCGTCTCCGCGGAGGCCGCCGAGGCCCTGGACGGCGGCCCGACCGCTTGAACGAACGCGAGCCGGGACCGGTCGCACGGCTCAGGCGGCCGGACCGGACCCCGCTTCCCGCTCCAGGTAACTGATCACCTGCGCGGCGAGGCTGTCCTGCGCGGAGTCGGCGCGGGCGCCCACTCCCACGGACGGCTCCTGCGGGCCGATGCCGCCCGACCACAGGTACCGCTCCGTCCACTCGTCGTCGACCTTCAACTGGACCTGGATGTCGACCAGTGACAGGCAGCTCTCCGGCGCGGCGGCGTACAGGACGGAGGTGACCCGGCGCAGCGGGTAGACGTCGAAACCCTCGATGAACTGGGAGTTGCGCCAGTCGAGGAACGCGCTCTCGCCGTCGGCCCCGACGCGGACGTCGAGTTGGCCGTCCTCCAGATGGATGCCGAAGTGCACGGTCGTACGGTTCTCGACGGTCACCCGGAACCGGAAGTAGACCTGGCCCTCGGCCGCGTCGTCCCGTCCCCGCGGCGGCTCGGCCTTCTCCAGACCGTGGACGCGAACGCGCAGGCCGGCATGCCCGTCGTCGTACTCCTGCCAGTCCCCGACCACATTCGGCTCGTACACGTTCCACCTCTCGACCCCAGAGGGCTGCTTCCTATCTGGGCGGGCGACGGGGTGTCAAATGAGCAGAATGGGCGTTGGCCAGGGATTTCGCCCCACTTGATCACTGATCAAGCCGTGCGCAGCCAGAACCCTCGCCCCAGGTGTCCCGGGCACCCTCCCGACGTGCTGCACATCACGTCCCGCACCCTGCGCCGTCCGGTCTCTTCCGGCCCCGGGTGCGGGACGGCCGGGCCCCTCCCACCTGCTGACAAATCGGACTGTCGTGTTGACGAAGGGGCCGTCCAGGTGCGGAGATGCTCCTGCGACATGACGACCGACCGTGAGGCAGGGCGAGCGAGCGATGGCATTGCAGATCAGCGCCACCAACCCGGAGCATCCCGCGCTCCTGCTCGACCTGCCGTGGGACATCCCTCTGGAGGAGTGGCCCGAGCACCATCTGGTGCCGCTGCCGCGGGGCATCTCGCGGCACGTGGTGCGGTACGCGCGCGCCGGCACGGAGGTCGTGGCGGTGAAGGAGCTGGCCGAACGGCCCGCGCTGCGCGAGTACGAGCTGCTGCGCGGCCTCGACCGGCTCAACATCCCCTCGGTGGACCCCCTGGCCGTGGTCACCGGCCGGAGCGACAAGGCCGGCGATCCGCTGGAGTCCGTCCTCATCACCCGGCATCTGGGCGGCTCGATGCCCTACCGGTCGATGTTCGAGACGACCATGCGGCCCGCCACCATGCACCGCCTCATGGACGCGCTGGCCGTCCTGCTGGTCCGGCTGCATCTGGCGGGGTTCGCCTGGGGGGACTGCTCGCTGTCCAACACGCTGTTCCGGCGGGACGCGGGGGCGTACGCCGCGTATCTCGTCGACGCCGAGACGGGCGAGGTGCATCCGCAACTGAGCCCGGGGCAGCGGGAGTACGACCTCGATCTGGCTCGTGTCAACATCAGCGGAGAGCTGCTGGACCTGGAGGCCTCGGGGGCGCTGCACCCGTCGGTGGACCCGATCGAGTTCGGCATGGAGATCTGCAAGCGCTACGACGGGCTGTGGCAGGAGCTGACCCGCACGTCCGTGTACCCGGCGGGCAAGCACCACTACATCGACCGCCGGATCCGGCGCCTGAACGAACTCGGCTTCGACGTCGCGGAGATGCAGATCGCGCACTCCTCGAACGGCGACACCGTGACGTTCGTGCCGAAGGTCGTCGACGCCGGTCATCATCAGCGCCAGCTGCTGCGGCTGACCGGCCTCGACACCGAGGAGAACCAGGCCCGGCGGCTGCTGAACGACCTGGAGAGCTGGATGGCCACCCAGGACGACTACGCGCCGGGCGACCCCCTGGCCGCCCGGCCCGAGGTGCTGGCCCACCGGTGGGTCCGGGACGTGTTCCGGCCCACCGTGCGGGCCATACCGCTGGATCTGCGCGGTTCCATGGATCCCGCCGAGCTGTACCACGAGCTGCTCGAACACCGCTGGTACCTGTCCGAGCGCTCGCAGCACGACATCGACCTGGACACGGTCGTCCGGGACTACGTCACGAACATCCTGCCCGGGATGCGGGACACGCTGTCACCCTCGGCGGGCGGCGGGGCGGACGCTCAGGCCGGCGGGACGACCGCCACCGGGGAGGGCGCGTGATGGACGACCGCGTGGGCCACCGAACCGATCCGTGAGCCCACGGCCGAGCGGTGCGCCCGCCGGCCGACCACCGTCAGCTGGGCCCGGGCCGCCGCGGAGAGCAGCACCTCGCCCGCGCTGCCCATCTCGACGTGCTGGGTCACCTTCACGTCGGGGAAGCGTTCCAGCCACGGCCCCAGCGCTTCCGCGAGGGCCTTCTTCTCGTACTGCTCCAGACCGCCGGCCTCGTCGGCGAGTGCCAGCGAGGCGGGGCTGTAGGTGAAGACGGTGGGCAGCGCCCAGGCACGCACGACGCGCAGGTCGGCGCCGCGTGTCGCCGCCGCCTCGAAGGCGAGGCCCAGCGCGGCGGCGCTGTCGTCGGGACCTCCCTGCTGGCCGACGACGATCTCGCGGCCGGCCGCCTCCGACTCGGGCCGGTCGCTGGCGCGTACGAGGACGACGGGCCGGGTCGACTCGGCGATGACCTGCTGGCCGACGGAGCCGAGCAGGAAGCCGACGATCGCCCCGTGGCCGCGTGAGCCGAGCACCAGCGTCTCGGCCTCGGCGGCGGCGACGAGGAGCGCCTGGACCGGGACGCCGTCGACGAGGTCGGTGGTCACCGTCAGCCCGGGGTGCTGCGCGGTGACGTCGGCCGCGGTCCGCGTCAGCGCCTCAAGGGCGTCCGCCTCCTGGGTGTCCGCCGTCCGCTCGTCGCTGTCGGTCTTCGGCCGGGCGTGCACGATGCGCAGCGGAAGGTCCCGGCGTACCGCTTCCCTGGCCGCCCAGTGCACGGCGGCCAGGGATTCGGCGGTACCGTCTGCTCCCACGGTGATCGGGCGGGTCATGTGATGGCCTCCGTAGCGTCGGTCGAGGTGCCCACGCTACCCAGGGCCGGCCGGACGGTTCCCGTCAGCCTGCCAGGAGGGCGAGTTCGGTCCCGGCCAGCAGGAACGCGCCCACACCGAAGTCCGCCGTGGTGTCGTAGGTGACGGGCTGGCTGGACTCCGGGCGGTCGCCCACGTTCTGGACGTAACCGAGGAATCCGTCGGGGTGGACGGCCGTCGTGATCAGGCCCTGCCAGGCGCGGGCCGCCACCGGCAGGAACGCGGTCCGGTCCACGAGGCGGGAGCGGATCGCGTAGGCCGTGCCGTAGACGAAGAAGGACGTGCCGCTCGTCTCGGGGCCCGGCAGATGCGCGGCGTCGGCGAGGTTGACGTTCCAGAACCCGTCGGTGCGCTGCACGCCGGCCAGGGCGGTGACCAGCTTCGTCAGGGTCTCCCGGTACTCGCCGGTGTGCCGCTCGCTGCCCGGCAGGGCCTTGAGGGTCTTGACGTGTCCGCCGGCCACCCAGCCGTTGCCGCGCGACCAGACCACGGGTCTGCCGGACGGGGACAGGATGCCGCCGGGCAGGAACCGCTTGTCGCGGTACCAGAGGCCGGTGGCGGTGTCGTGCAGGCCGGGGCCTCCCTCGATGCGCTTCGTGTGGTGGTGGAGGGCGTACACCTTCTCCCAGTACTGGGGGTCCTTGCGCAGGACACCGATGCGGGCGAACGGCGGCATGGCCATGTGCAGGGCGTCGTCCCACCACCAGTCGTCGTTCTTCGCCGGCTGGTCCGTGTACACCATGCGGTGCAGGGACTCCTCGATCGCGGCGAGTTTCTGCGCCTCCGGCTCGATCTCGTAGAGGTCGAGGTAGGCCTGTCCGGCGTTGTGGTTGTCGGCGTGCCGGGTCGTCACCCCGCTGCGCAGCCCGTACGCGTGCTTCTCGGCCCAGCCGCGTGCGTACGCGAGGTAGCGGGCGCTGCCCGTCAGCCGGTGCAGGGCGAGCAGCCCGCTGAAGAACGTGGCGTTGGCCCAGCCGTTGTCGCCGGGGTCCGTGTGGGCGCCGATCCAGTGGTCGGCGACCCGGCGCAGGTCCCGGGTGATCGCGGCTCTGGACGGGAGGGCCGGTGCGAGGGTCGGTGCGAGGTGCGGGGTGGGGGGCGCGGGAGCTTCGGCGGCGGACGCGGACGTGGGGAGCAGAGCGGCGGAGGCCGAGAGAGCGGCACCGCCGGCCAACAACTGACGTCTATCCATGTGAACGACTCCTCTCCATGTGAAAACCATGTGAGGCACATCCTGAACTCCCGCCCCAGCGGTGTCCACGGCCCGGACTCGACTTGGTCAACTTGGCCTGAACCAAGTCGAGTTCACGGCACCGGCCGATGTTCACATCAAGGGACGTCCACCGTGGACGTCCGGTCGCAGCGCAGACTGTCGAGGTCGACCGAGTCGGCCATCGCCTGCATGCCCTTGTCGTTGGGATGCAGCCGGTCGCCGCCGTCGAAGACCGGCATGATGCGCTCGTGGTCGTAGGGGCTGCGGAGGATGCGGTCGAAGTCGGTGACGGCGTCGAACTCCCCGCTGCTCCTGATGAACTGGTTGACCTCCTGCCGTACGGACTCGGCGGCCGTGTCCCATTCGGACCAGCCCTTGAAGGGTGCGACGGTGGCGCCGACGACACATTTCCCCGCCTGATGGGCGCGGGCGATGATCTCGCGGTAACCCGCGATCATGTCGGCGCCCGTGACTCCGGTGTGCGCCTTGATGTCGTTGACCCCCTCGAAGAGGAACACCGTACGGACGCCCGGGTGGGACAGGACGTCACGGTCCAGCCGGTTGAGCGCGCTCTGTCCGGCGCCGTCGGCCAGGACCTTGTTCCCGGAGATCCCTTCGTTGGCAACTCCCCTGACCGGGCTGTTCGTTGCTCCCAGGCGCCGGGCGAGATAGTCGGGCCAGCGGCGGTTCAGGTCGCCGCTGGACTGCCAGCCGTCCGTAATGGAGTCCCCGAGCGCGACGACCGCGCCGACGGCGGCGCTCGTGCGTACGGTGACCGCGTCGAGGTAGAACCAGGAGCCGGTGCGTTCGGTCCAGTTGGCCGCCCCGTCCTCCCCGGTGTGGTCGCCGGTGGCGGCGTACGACGTCTGCATGGCCATGCCGTGACCGGTCGCCGGGCCGCCCCCGGTCCGCGTGTGCACGCTGACGACCAGGTCGGCCGCGGCGGGCAGTCCGCCGGGCAGCGGGTCGCTGTACGCGGTGGCCCCCGCCGGGACGGTGACGGAGCTCGCGCCGCCGAAGGTCAGCCGTTCGTTGGTGCCCGGGACCAGTTCCGCACCCGTCCGGCGAAGACCCGCGTAGGCGCTGTCGAAGGTCAGCGGCCGGTCCCCGAGGGCGTTGGAGAGCCGGACGCGCAGGTTGTCCCCGGCCACGCTGGTGCGCACGACCATGCGGTAGCTGTGGTCGGCGACCGCGTCTCCCACCCGGTCCGCGCTCGCGCCCCAGGTGACCACGTCGTGCCGGTCGGCGGGGGCTGCCGGGGCGGCGGTCGCGGGGGTGACCTGGACGGCGGCGGCGACCACCAGGAGCGCCACCGGAGCCACGAGACGGCCCGCTCGACCCGCCCGAGCCGCCCGGGAGGGGCCGGCCCTCATCGGGTGAAGTCCCGCAGCGTGACGGAGGCGCCCGGCTTCAGGGTCACCGTGCGCGACGAGCGGCCGTACGCGACCGTGGTCGTCCGGCCGCCGACACTGCGGATGCGCGCCTCGGTCGGTCTGCCGTCGCGCCAGCGCAGGTCGACGACGAAGCCGCCCCGGGCGCCGACTCCCGTGACGGAACCCGACTTCGCCCATGCGTCGGGCAGGGCGGGAAGCAGTTCCAGATGTCCCGGACGGGAGTAGAGGAGCATCTCGATCATCGCCGCGGGGGTGCCGAAGTTGGCGTCGATCTGGAAGATGCCACGCCCCTTCTCGACCTCGTAGATGTCGAAGAGGTTCGGCGCGGAACCGTTGCCGCCGTCGGTCGAGGGACGGAGGTTGTTGACGATCAGCTGATAGGCGTTCTCCGCGTTCTTGAGCCGGGCCCAGCACAGGCTGCGCCAGGCGTTCGCCCAGCCGAAGCTCTCCATGCCGCGCGCGGTCAGCAGGGCCGTCGCGCCCTTGACGATCTCGGGCGGGGTGGAGTCGTCGGGCCGGATGCGGTCGCCGGGGAAGAGTCCGATGAGCGGGGACAGATGCCGGTGGGTGGTCTCGCCGAGGTTGTCGGGCGACATCCACTCCTCCAGCCAGCCCGTCCTCTCGCTCACCTTCGGCAGATACAGCCGTTCCTGGAAGCCGCCGATGGTCTTCGCGTAGGCGGTGTCCTTCTTCAACTCCTCAGCCGCCGTGCGGTAGTTGTCGAAGAGCGCCCACACCAGTTCCTGGGCGTAGGTGATGCCCTTGGCGTCCTGCGGGCCGTGCTCGGGCGACCAGTCGCTGTCGTCGACGAGCACTTCCTTCGAGGTGCCGGGGAGTGTCGTGGTGATCAGCCGCGCCTCCCAGAACTCGCAGGCGCTCTTCAGGAGCGGGTAGATCCTCGTCAGATGGGAGCGCGACCGGGTGAACTCGTAGTGCTCCCACAGGCTCGCACACAGCCAGGCGTTGCCCGCCGGATGCCACCACCAGCCGCTGCCGCCATGGATGTTGGTGGAGAACGCGACGGCCCAGCCGGCGACCTTTCCGGTGGAGTTGCGGTAGCGGTTGCGCGGGTCGTTGAAGAGGTCGTGGGTGAGCTTCCGCCACGACGGGAACTGGGCGAGGCAGTAGTCGGTGAGTGCGTCGAAGCTCTGCGACAGGCCCGCCCGGTCGGCCATCCAGTAGTTCATCTGGATGTTGATGTCGGTGTGGTAGTCGCCCATCCAGTCCGGGTCGTTGCCGTCCAGCCACAGCCCCTGGAGGTTCAGCGGCAGACTGCCACGGGACCCGGAGATCATCAGATAGCGGCCGAACTGCAGGTAGGCGGCCTCCAGTTCGGGATCGGGAACGTCGTCGCGGGCGCGCGCCCTGATCCGCTCCCAGGTGTCCAGGGAGCGCTGCTCGGCCGACGAGGTGCCGAGCGAGAGGTCCAGCTGCTCGAACAGCGCCTTGTGGTCGGCCACATGGGTGCGCAGGAGCGTGTCCGCCGGGTGGGCCGCCGCGGTGGCGACCTTGGTGCGGGCCAGTTCCTCCGGGTCGAGGGACGGATCGCGGTAGTGGGCGGAGGCGTCGGGCGCATAGTTGGTGCCGCCGCTCACCACCACGGTGAGGTCCTTGCACCCGGTGAACTCGATCAGCGCGCCCTTCACCCGGACGCTGCCACCGGTCCCGTACGCCTTCACGGCCGCCCCGTAACGCAGCCCGTTCGGGAAGGCGGCGCCGAAGGAGGTGCCCTGGACGGTCTCCTTGTGCGTCCCGTCCAGGGTCACGCTGCCGGTGTAACGGCCGCCGCCGGACTGGGTGAAGTGCAGCACGATCGCGTCGTCGGGGCGGCTGGCGAACACCTGCCGCTCGTAGGTGACTCCGGAGCGGACGTACGACGTGCCGATCACGCCCTGGGCGAGGTCCAGGGTGCGGCGGTAGCCGGAGACGGCGGACAGGTCGTGGTCCGGGATGTCGACGGTGAGACGGCCCATCAGGGTGAAGGAGCCGAAGTTGTCGCGGTCGTAGGGGAATTGACCGTCGGAGTCGAGGGTGTCGTTGAGTCCGCCGGTCCACATCGTGGCATCGGTGATGAGCAGCAGTTCCCGGCCGGGGTCGTTGCTCGCGAGGGCGCCGAGCCGGCCGTTGCCGATGGGCAGGCCCTGCTCGATCATCGAGTGCTCGCCGGCGGGCGCCTGCCACCACAACTGGTTACGCGAATTCCCTTTCAGGGGCGCCGAGTCGGTGGGGCGTTGCGGTGCGGCGGTCGCGGTGAAGGCGGGCAGGCCGCCGAGGGCGGTGGCGACGCCGGTCGCGGCGGCGAGGGAGAGGAGTCTTCGTCTGCTGGGCTCGGCGGGGCGGCTCTTGTCCATGGTGCGGCTCCAGGGGAAGAGAGGTGGGGGGAACGGCGATCAGGACGACTTCGGTACGTCGATGCGGTCGATGTCCGGGGCGTAGCCGGAGCCGCTGTCGAAGGTGATGGTGTTAACGCCGGCCTTGAGCGAGACGGGCACGCTGACGGTCTCGGCGGTCCCCCAGTCCCCGGTGGAGGGGAACTTGTGACTGGTCGAGCCGTTGCCGTTGGCGGACACCTCGACCGAGCGCGGGTCACCGCTGACGTAGGCGACCTTCACCTGGTACGTGCCGGCCTTGGCGACGACGACGTCGTTGAAGCGGAGCGAGCCGCCGACGTAGAGGTTGCCGACCTTCTTGCCGCCCGAGCAGGCGGAGCAGTCGGCCGACGAGGCGTTTCCGCCGAGGGTGTTGGCGGCGGCCTCGGCCTCGAAACCGGTCGTGGTGAGTGCGGTGCCGCGCGGGGTCACGGTGAACAGCCGGGAGCCGTGCGCGGGCAGCGCCTGGGTCACCTTGTCCTTGTAGGTGCCGAGGTTCTCGCGGTTCCACAGGTCCCGTACGGCGGCCTTGCCGGTGAAGCCGAGGGCGGCCCAGTCGGCGGAGACGGCGGCGGGCCTGTCGGCGAGGTTGAACAGGGCCACGGTGTAGCTTCCGTCGGCGTTCTTCGCGGCCCACACCTGCTGCGGGTCGGACGGGGTGATCGGCCGGGCGGGCGGCATGCTGCCCTGGTTGAGGGCGATGACCTCGCGGTTGGTGAGCAGCGACACGCCGTAGGAGTCGAGCTTGGTCAGGTCGTCACCGGTGTACAGCGGGGACTTGGCGATGGCCCACAGGGTCGCGTAGCTCTGGCGCTCCGCCTTGGTGAGGCCGTCCATCTCGCCGTTGCCGACGTCCAGGGAGTCCAGGTCGTTCCAGCCGCCGGGGCCCGCGTGGCGGGTCCAGCCGGGGAGGTCGTCCCAGCGGTCGTCGACCGAGTTCTCCCAGCTGACGAGGGTGTTGCAGTAGCACTCGACGTCGGTGTCGATGCGCCAGCCGTTGGAGTACTTCTTCCAGTCGGCGATCCGGCCTATGTCCAGCGACCAGGACACCTCAAGGTGGATGGGCCGGCCGGTGGCGGCGATGGCCTTGTTCCAGGCGGCGACGTCGGCAACGTTGTCGTACTGGTCGCCGTTCTTGCCGGAACCGGGTCCGACGCCGTCCAGTTTCAGGAAGTCGTAGCCCCAGTCGGCGAAGAGCCGCGCCTGCGAGTCGACGTACTTCTGCGCGCAGGGGTCGGAGAAGTCGAGCTTGTAGGCGCTGTCCCAGCCGTTGGTGGTGCGCAGGTCGCCGTACACGACATCGGCGGTCGTGCAGTCACCGGCGTTCCAGATCGGGACCCTGCCCTCGCCGTACGCCTCCTTCTGCAGACCGACGGGCAGGTAGATGCCCGCTTTGAGGCCCTTGCCGTGGATGTGGTCGGCGACGGGCTTCATCCCGCGCGGGAAGCGTCCCGGGTCCGCCTTCTGGCGGCCGTACGCGTCGAAGCCGGGCTTCCAGGCCTGGTCCATCCACCAGCCCGCGTCGAGGTTGACGTACTCGTAGCCGAACAGCTTGAGCTTGGCGGCCAGCGCGTCCGCCTGCTTGAGGACGTTCTTCTCGGTGAGGTAGCTGTAGTCGCCGTCGGGGTTGAGCCCCGGGTACTTCGAGGACTGCATGCTCCAACTCGACCAGCCCATGTACGGCTTGGCCGCGAGGGCCGACGTACTGGCGGCCGGGGTGACGGTGGGGGTGGCCGTCGGGGTCGGCGTGGCCGCCTGTGCCGACGGGAGGGCGGCGGCCGTCGCGGCGGTCAGCGCCAGGACGAGGAGGGCTCTGAGGGAACGGCGGGCGAGGGCTGTGGGGGCGTTCGAGGATGACCGCATGGGTCGGAACCTCCTGTGAGGGGTCGGGCTGTGCGGGGGTGCGGTGCTGCGGCTCAGCGACCGCGTCGGGGTGGACGGCGTGCACGGCGTGCACGGCTGCGCCAAGAGGGGCGGCGGCTCATCCCGTGCCGTGGGGCGGGCCGCCGATGAAGGACTGGATCGCGGTGGCCGCGGCGCCGCGGGCCCACTCGTCGAAGGCCAGCGGCCGGGTCAGCAGGTCGCAGCGGGCGGCGGTGCCGAACGAGGAGGCCGCGAAGGCGTCGCGGATCTGCTCGGCGAACAGGTCGTACGCCGCCAGGCCCTCACCGGAGATGATCACGCGTTCGGGCCCCATGAGGTTGGCCACGGTCGCGATGGCCCGGCCGATCGCGTCCCCGGCCCGTGCGTAGACCTCGCGGGCGCCGGGGTCGCCCCGGCGGGCCAGTTCGACGGCCTGCGTCGCGTCGGCCACCGGGAGGCCGGTCGCGTCGCGTACCGCGGCGACGATCGCGGGGTCGGCGGCGATCGCCTCGGCGCAGCCCCGGTTCCCGCAGTGGCAGAGCGGGCCCGTGGGGTCGATGACCACGTGCCCGATCTCACCGGCGACGCCGTGGGCCCCCGAGACGACCTTGCCGTGCACGACCAGGCCGCAGCCGATGCCCGCTCCCACCGTGACCACGGCGAAGTCGGACAGGCCGACGCCCGCGCCGAACCACTGCTCGGCGACGGTCAGGGCCCGTACGTCGTTGTCGACGGTGACCGGCAGCCCGGTCGTCATCTCCACCAGCTCGGCGAGCGGCAGATCGCGCCACTCCAGGAAGGGCGACAGACGCACCTCGCCCGCGGCCCGGTCCACGTCGCCGGAGACGGCGACACCGATCCCCTGCACCTGGACACCGAACCCGTCGGCCTCCGCGAGGAGTTCCTGGACGAGGTCGGCGATGGCGGTCAGCACGGTCTGCGGTTCACGGGCCCGCAGGGGCACATGGCGGGCGCCCCGGATCCGGCAGCACAGGTCCGTCAGTACGGCGATGATCTCGTCGCCGGTCACCTTGACACCGATGAACAGGGCCCGGCCGCCGTCCACCCGCACGGAGTTGGCGGGCCGCCCCAGCGCGGGGCGCGCCTCGTCCCCGGCCTCCTCCACCAGGTATCCGGCCTCGATCAGGGGCCGGACCGCCTTGGTGACGGCGGCGGCCGACAGCCCCGCCCGGCCGGCCATGTCGGACCGGGTGAGCGGGCCGTGGGACAGCACGGTGGTGAAGATCTGGGCAGCGGCCGGCGTGTGGGCCGGGAACGCCTCGGTGCGAGGAGTCGAGCGCATGCCCGGAACCTAGGGTGATTCTTTTCCGTCGTCAATGAAAGAAACAAAGATCGTTTTAAGTGAGGCTGTACGACCCATCTGGCTTCTAAGTCTGCGAGCAAGTCGTCGAGTTGCCGGTGGAACGAAGGCGATGACGATGTCCCTATCCGATACGGGTCCGTCGTCGACGTCCGCCTGACATGCTGCCCCCATGCCGACGACACCGACAGGACTCCGCGTTCAGGCTCGTCGGCTCACCCAGCGGGTGCGCGGAGCGGGGCGCGTACTGCACGACGTGTCGGTCGACATCGCCCCCGGGCAGATCGCCGTGATCGCGGGCAGCAGCGGGGCGGGCAAGACGGTCCTGCTGGAGTCACTGGCGGGACTGCGCGCCGCCGACGAAGGAGCAGTACTGCACGACGGCGCACGACCGGGCGCGCCAGGACCGGAGTTCGGGTTCGTCCCGCAGGAGGACGTCCTGCACCGGGACCTGCCACTGCACCGGACCCTGGTGTACGCGGCCGGTCTGCGCATGCCCGTGGGAACCTCCGCCGCGGCGGTCACCGCGGCCGTGGACCGGGTCCTGGTCTCCCTGGGTCTCTCCGACCGGGCGGGCACGCCGGTGCGCGCGCTGAGCGGCGGGGAGCGCAAACGGGCCGCTGTCGCCGCCGAGTTGCTCACCGGCCCGCGGGCGCTCTTCCTCGACGAACCGACCTCCGGGCTCGATCCGGTGACCGGCGCCGCCCTGCTGCGGACCCTGCGTTCGCTGGCCGAGGGCGGCACCACCGTCGTACTGACCACCCATGTCCTCGCCGATCTGCTCCGCGGCGACCACGTCGTGTTCCTCTCCCCCGGCGGGCAGGTCGCGTACGCGGGTGAACCGGGCGACCTGTGCGGGGCGTTCGGGGTGGACACGGTGGAGGACGTGTACGGCGTGGTGGCCGAAGGTTCCGTACGCGTCGGTGCCGTGGCCGCCGGTGGCGTGACCGCCGGAGCCCTGCCCGACGGCGCTGTCTCCGACGGCACGGTCTCCGACGGCGCTGTCCCCGGCGGTGTGCGGGTCGAACCGGTGCCGGGCGAGCCGGTCGTGCCCCTGACCGGCCCGGCTGCGCGGCCCGTCCCACGGCGGCGCGTCGGTGCCGTACGGCAGTGGTCCCTGCTCACGCGGCGCGGCACCGCCCTGCTGCTGCACAGCCGGCTCTCGGTAGCCGTGCTGGCGGGCTCGCCCGTGATGATCGTGGCGATGTTCGCGGTGCTGTTCCGGGCGGGGGCGTTCGACCCGGCGGACCCGGACCCGGGGTCGACCGCGATGATCATGTTCTGGATCGCGTTCGGCGCCTTCTTCTTCGGCCTGACGTATGGGCTGCTGCAGATCTGCACGGAACTTCCCGTGCTGCGCCGCGAATGGCTGGCGGGCCTGCGGATCGGCCCGTACGTCGCCTCGAAGCTCACCATCATGCTGCCGGTGCTCGCCGTCGCGGACGCCCTGCTGCTCGCCGTACTGCGCGTCCTGGACCGGCTGCCCGCGGCGGGCTGGGACACCTACCTCTCCCTGTTCGTGTCGAGCGTGCTGGCCTCCGCCGCCGCGCTCGCGCTGGGCCTGCTCGCCTCGGCCGCGGTGACCGATCCGGGGCAGGCGACGCTGATGCTGCCGCTGCTGTGCTTCCCGCAGGTGCTCTTCTCCGGGGCCTTCGTGCCGGTTCCCCGGATGACGGCGGCCGGGGAGGCGATCAGCTGGGCGATGACGAACCGCTGGGCGTTCGAGGCACTCGGCGCGGGCGTCGGCCTGGAAGCACTGTGGCGCGACGGGGCCTCCCGGCTGGGCCCGCCGCTCCTCGATGCGTACGGCGACTCGTTCGCCGGGCCCGCCCGTCACGGCTGGCTGATCCTGACGGGGTTCACGCTGGTGTTCCTGGCCGCGACCTGGGCCGTCCTGGTGCGCAAGTGCCGGGGCGGTGTGGTGCGCGACCGGGCGGGAGGCTGAGGCGCGCCGCGACCCGCCTCCGGCCCCCGTCCGCTGTCCGCCTGTCCGCCATCCGCTTTCTGCCGCCCGTCTGTCAGCAGCCGGCCCTCGCCTCCAGGCCGGTCGCGCCCGGCACCCGGTCCCGGTAGGTCTCCCGTACGAACCTCAGGAACGTGTCGATGTCCCTGGGCTGTGACGACAGGCCGAGCGAGACCCGGACCGCCCCCGCCGACGGAAGGTGCAGCAGCTCCAAGTAGTCCTCCAGGGAGGTGAGTCGGCGGCGGGCGGCCGAGCGCAGCAGCCGCAGGGGCAGGGCGAAGGCCGCCTCGCCCGCGCCCGGATTGCAGAAGCAGCCCGTGCGCAGCGAGATGCCCCGCGAGGCGCTGTCGCGGGTGACGACCCGTTCGTCGACGACCCGGCCGTCGGCGTCCAGGAGGTTGAGCGCGACGGTCCCGCCGCGGGCCACGAGGTCGCGCGGACCGTACACCCTGACCAGCGGGGAGCCGTCGCTGTGCCGCAACTCCTCTAGCCCCGCCAGGAGTTGGACGGTCAGCGCGGTCACGTGCGCGTGCACCCGTGCCATGCCGACGGCGTCGATCCACTCCAGTCCGGCCGTCACGTCGGGAACGGAGAGGAAGTTGACCGTGCCGTCCTCGAAGGCCGCCTCGTCGTCGGCGAGGACGTGCCACTGCGCCTGGGCACTGACCGCGTAGATCGTGCCGCCGGAGAACCAGGGCCGGCGCAGCCGGGCGAGCGCGTCCCTGCGGGCGATCAGACTGCCGACGCCGGTGGGGTGGCCGAAGACCTTGTACCAGCTGACGACGGTGAAGTCGGGGTGGTACCGGCTCAGATCCAGGGAGTTGGCGGGAACGAAGGCGGCCGCGTCGAGCAGCACGTCGTAACCGCGCGCCTGGGCCGTCTCGATCCAGGCGAGCGGATGCTGGACGCCGGTGAAGTTGCTCTGCGCCGGATAGGCGAGCAGGCCCTGTCTGCGCTCGCCGGGTCGTGCGGGGCCTCGGCGGACACCGCGTCCGCGTCCGCGCTCGGGCAGAGCGGCCCGCAGCCGCTGTTCGTCCACGCGGAGACCGGGGCCGCCCACGGGTACGTACGTCGTGCGCGCGCCGCGTGAACGGGCGTACTCCCGGAGGCCGTTGACCGAGTTGTGGTTGTCCAGCGGCATGACCAGTCTGCTGCGGCGGCTGAACGGGTAGGCCTCGCCGACCAGGCGCAGGGCGCCCGTCGCGTTCGGGGTGAAGATCACGGCGTACTCGGCCGGGTCGGCACGGAAGTGGCGGAGCACCGCCCGGCGTGCCCGGGCCAGCAGGAGCCCCGAGGCGCGGGAGGCCGGGCTCTCGGAGTGCGGGTTCCCGAAGACACCTCCGGTGATCCGTGCGGCGCTCCCCCGGACGAGTGAGACAGGTGCGAGGCCGGCTCCCGTGTGGTCGAGGTAGGTGTGGCCGTCAGCGTCGAGATAGCCGAACTCCTGGCTCCTGAGTTCCGCGAGACCGGCTGGATCGGCGAGCACCACTGGATCGGCTGGCTCCGCGAGATCGGCGGGGTTCGTCAGGTCCGCGCGTTCCGCGCGTCGCGCAGGTTCCGCCGCGTTCGTCGTGCGGGCGTCGCCGTCGGGTATGCGGCCGGTGGTCCCTGTCCTGTCCACGGATCCTCCCCCATGAGGCCGGGCCCTCCCCGCGTGCCAGGGCGGGGCACGGTTCTCCTCACATCATGCTGAGATCCGCCCGGACAGGAAGGGGTTGCCGATGATCGGCGCGTCCACCCTCACCCGGGCACACGGACGACCGCCCGGTCGCGGGGTCCCGTGGCCTGCGCGACGATGCGTAGAGGTCAGGGGAAGGGGCCGGACGAAGGAGTGAGCGGCGATGACCGACCTTCTGGGCTCCCTGCCCGAGGACCAGGCGCGGCTGCTCCGTGACGCGGCCCCGGGCATCGAGTCGGCCTCACGGCCGATGCTCGCCACGCTCAGCGACCGGCGCGACTTCCCCGGCGACTGGGTCTTCGAGCGGAAACTCGACGGCGTCCGCGTACTGGCGGTGCGCGAGGGGGAACGCGTCCATCTGCTCTCGCGCGCCGGCAACCGCCTCGACGAGACCTACCCGGAGATCGTGGACGCGCTCGCCGCCCAGTCCCGCACGGACTTCACCGTGGACGGGGAGATCGTCGCGTTCACGCACGGCCGCACCGACTTCGGCCGTCTCCAGCAGCGCATGGGACTCACCCGCCGCCGGGACGTCGAGGCGAGCACGGTCGCCGTCACGTACTGCCTCTTCGATCTGCTCGGACTGGAGGGCGCGGACACGACACGACTGCCGCTGCGCGCACGCAAGTCACTCCTCCGCCGCGCCCTGACCTACCGCGCGCCGCTGCGCCTGACGACACACCGCAACGAGGGAGGCGCCGAGCTTTTGGCCGACGCCTGCGCCCGGGGCTGGGAGGGGCTCATCGCCAAGCGCGCCAACAGCCCTTACCAGCATCGCCGTTCACCGGACTGGCTCAAGCTGAAGTGTTCCCTGGAGCAGGAGTTCGTCATCGGCGGGTTCACCGAACCGGGCGGCAGCCGCGCCGGGTTCGGCGCCCTGCTGCTGGGCCACTTCGAGGGCGCGGACCTGCGGTACGCGGGCAAGGTCGGTACGGGGTTCGACCACCGTACGCTCCTCGCACTGCGCGGCGCCCTCGACGAACTCGCCCTGCCCGCCTCGCCGTTCACCGACCGGGTGCGTGAGGCGGGTGCCCACTGGGCCGAGCCGGTACTGGTCGCGCAGATCGCGTTCGCGGAGTGGACGCGGGACGGCATGCTCCGGCATCCGCGCTTCGTCGGACTGCGCCACGACAAGCCGGCCCGGGACGTCGTCCGCGAGCGGCCCGCTCCTTGAAGCGCCCCCGGCGGTCAGCAGTCACCAGGTCGCGGCAGTCACCAGGGCACTGCGGTCACCGCGGTCAGCACGTCACGGCGGTCAGCACGTCCGCTCGGCCCTGATGATCACCAGTTCCTCGTTCTCCTCGCGGGCCGCGATCCGGCCGGACTCCCTGAGCCACGGCAGACGTGAGCGGAGCACGGGCCCGAACGGGACGTACGCCCGCTCGCCGATCGTGGCCCGCAGTCCCGATGCGGCCAGCCGGTCCAGGGTCTCGTCGGTGCCGCTGAGCCCCGACTGGGCGATGAGCAGCACACCGGCGGGCCGCAGGACGCGCGGCACATCGGCACAGATGCGGTCCAGGATCGCGCGCCCGTCGAGCCCGGCGTTCCAGGCGCGCTCGCGGCCCCGGCCGGCCGACGGCTCCGACGGCGGTGTGGGAACGTACGGCGGATTGCTGATGATCAGGTCGAAGGACCGTCCCCGTACGGGTTCCAGGAGGTCGCCGCGGTGGACCGTGAGGCGCTGCCGGGACCGCACGGCGTTGAGCCGGGCGGTGAGCACGGCCCGCCAGGCGATGTCGACCGCCGTGACGCGGGCGCCCTTGCGCGCGGCGCAGATCGCCAGGGTTCCGGTGCCGGTCCCGAGATCGAGGACGTCCATGCCGGGGGCGGGGCCCTCACGGTAGAGCGCCCGGGCCAACAGGAAGGTGTCGGCCTGCGGCGCGTACACGCCCGGAGGTGCCATCAGGGGGCCGGGCGGGCGCGTCGGGTCGACGAGAAAAGCCATGAGGGAAGTCCTCCGTCCGGGCGCCCTGTCGGGTGCGGGAGGTAAGTGCACACGGCCGCTGAACGCCTGGTCGGGCACGTCTTTTCAGCAGCCGAGTGCCCATGGATCACTCCTCCACACCTCTTCCGCCACGGAAGCCCCGCAGGTGGCGGCAGGTGGCAGCAGGTGACGGCCGACAGCGTGCCGCCGTGCGGACGCGGGAACGCCCCCGGCGGTCGCGGTGGGAACGGGCGATCGTCCGGGGGCGTACGCGCGATGGGCAGACACTCTGGCGCCTGCCTCACAGACAGGCCCTAGCGTCCGGACTTCTTCATGTGGCCGGCGGCCCGGTCCTTGAGCTCCTCGGCCTTGCCCGTCATCTGCTCGCCCCGGCCCTCGCCCTCCATGGACTTGTCGTCCATGGCCTTGCCGGCGGCCTCCTTCATCTTGCCCTTCATCTGCTTGGCCTTGCTCTTCGCCTTGCTCATGGTGTTCCGCCTTCGTACGGGGGTTGGACTGCCGTCTTCACCCTGCGCCCGGCAGCCGACCTTCGCAATCCGTGAGGATTCATGACACAGGGTGACGGCCGCTCATCGTGACCGGTCGGCGCACTGGCACGCGCCCGGCGGAGTGGGGACGATGGACTACGACCGTGATGTGCCGCGACCCCGGAGGGGACGAATGACGCCAGACGCCGGTTCGGGCACCGACGAGCCCGGCGGCGGCCGGCAGGGCCCCGCGCCGTCCGACGAGGACACACCCCGGATCGTCGAGCTGGAGGAGGAGATCGGCCAGCTCAAGGAGGCCGTGACCTCGCACGCCGTCGTGGACCAGGCGATCGGCATGATGGTGGCTCTCGGCCGGGTGACACCCGATCAGGGATGGTGTGTGCTGCGGGAGGTGTCGCAGCACACCAACCTCAAGCTGCGGAACGTCGCCGAGCTCATCATCGTGTGGGGTCAGCGGGGCGATCTCCCGCCCGATGTGCTGGCCGCCCTGGAGGAGACGCTCGACCGGTACGGACCCGCCCTGCGGCCGGGATATGACCCACCGCCGTGACAAGGGCGTTTGCTTCAGGCCCAGTTGGTTACTTCGATGAGTGGCAGGCCGCTGGCAAACCGCTCCCGGGAGGGTTCGGCAGTGAGCTCGCCGCGCAGCCGCCCGGCTCGGGAGCACCACCCCGGGACGGGCGGCTGGGTCCGTGGGACGCATCCGTCCGGCCGTGCCCATGCCCATACCCGTGGTCGCCCCCGTCCTCGTCGTCGTGCTCGTGATCGGCGAGCGCCTCGTCGCGCACCTTGGCGCAGCAGCCGCTGAGCAGCCGGGAGACATGCATCTGCGAGATGCCCAGATGCTCCGCGATGCGCCCCTGGGTCATGCCCCTGAAGAAGCGCAGATAGAGGATGGTCCGCTCGCGCTCGGGGAGCGCCGCGATACAGGGCTTCACCGCCTCGCGGTCGACGACCAGGTCGAAACCGGTGTCGGACTCACCGAGGGCGTCCCCGAGCGCGTAACCGTCGTCGCTGCCGGGCAGTTCGGCGTCGAGGGACAGGGCGGTGAAGCTGTCGAGGGCTTCGAATCCGGCCCGTACGTCGTCCTCGGTCATCTGCGCGTGCGCGGCGATCTCGGCGATGGTCGGCCTGCGGCCCGGGATGGTCTGCGACAGGTCCTTCGCGGCGGCGCGGACCCGGTTGCGCAGATCCTGGACGCGCCGCGGGACGTGCAGAACCCACATGTGGTCGCGGAAGTGGCGCTTGATCTCACCGGTGATGGTCGGGATGGCGTAGCTCTCGAAGGCGTTGCCGCGCGCGGGGTCGTAGCGGTCGACGGCCTTGACGAGGCCGAGCGCCGCCACCTGGGCGAGATCCTCGGTGGACTCACCTCTCCCCCGGTACCGCATGGCGATCCTGTTCGCCATGGGCAGCCAGTCCCGCACCAGATCGTCGCGCAGGGCCTGTCGGTCGGCCCCTTCGGAGAGGGCGGCGAGCCGTTCGAAGGCCGCGGCCGTGTCGGGGGCGTCGTCATGGGGATGCTGCTTCGTCCTGACGGTGATTGGCATGCTGCGTGCATCTCCCTCAGAGGGTGCTCACGGAAACAGTCACCGTGGGAGGGCGCACGAACGTGCCCGGCCGGGACACAACCGAGGTCTGGTTCACCAGCTCCCGCGGACGTGCCTCCAGTCCGAAGCACTACACATAATTTCCCCCGAAACAGACATCTCCAAACTATTCATTTCATAACATGACTTTATGATTCTCGCCGGTTGGGCGAATTAACGCCGCAATACCCCGTATCGACCCGGTTCGGCGCGGTAGTGGACATGCTTTCGGGGAACTCAGCTCCCAGGAGGTGGAGGCCATGGTTCCGATTCTCTTGGTCCTGCTGCTGGTCCTGATTCTTTTCGGGGTCGGATTCGCCGTGAAAGTGCTCTGGTGGGTCGCGATCGCGGTGCTCGTCATCTGGTTGCTCGGCTTCCTGATGCGCGGCACGACGGGCACGGGAGGCAGGTCACGCTGGTACAGATGGTGAGGGAGAGCCCCATCGAGTCGGCTCCTGGGAACCGACCGCCCGGGAGCCGCTTCTCGTGCCGGTCCGGGACGAGAAGTGGGGCCGCCACGGGAAACCCCTGTTTCGGCTGGTGGGGCAGGGTACTCGGGAGAAATGGACTTCAACGCGACACCCCTGGCCGCTTCCGGCGCCGCCGTGGGCGGGATCGTGCCGTTCCTGATCGGCGTCATCCTCGTCGGCGGCCTGATCTGGGCCGTGGTGTGGGGCCGTCGACAGCGCTCCCGCCAGCCCGCGCCGCCCCGCCCCGAGGAGCAGCCCCGGCTTCCCGACTCCGGGCCCGTCGGGCCGGTGACCGAGCGGCGTGAGCCCGACGAGTTCGGCAAGGGCCAGGACCGCCTGACCCCGCACCAGTTGGGCGGCGACTCCTCGCACCGCGCGGCCGACCAGGAACGCCCCACCTGGAGCGACAACGACAGCGGAGGCTTCGGCAGCGGAGGCCCCGGGCGCACCTGACCCGTCGCCGCCCCTGCCTTCACACCCGCGTACAGCACGCATGCACGTACGTGCGCAGGCATGTAAGCAGTCACGTACGCAGGCCAGCGCGCCGGACGGCGAAAGAGCCACCCAAATCCCCCGGACCCCCCGGATCCCCCGGACATCTGCTTCACTCGGCGCATGCTGAAGATCGGGTCCGTTGTACTGGGTGTGTCGGACGTCCGGCGCGCTGCCGCGTTCTGGACGCAGGCGCTCGGCTACGAGCCGCGCGAAGAGGCCGAGGACTCCTGGGTGGTGCTGGTCCCCGTCGACGGCACCGGCCCCCAGGTGGCCCTCGGCCTGAGCGACACACCGGTGCAGGAGCATCCCCGCGTCCACCTCGACCTGTACGCCGGCGACGCCGCCGACCAGGCCGCCGAGGTCGAGCGGCTGGTGTCCCTCGGCGCTCAGCGGGTCGACTGGGACTCGTATCCCGAGGACCCGGACTTCGTCGTCCTCGCGGACCCCGACGGGAACCGTTTCTGTGTCATCGACACCGGGCGCGACTGATCCGGTGACCGCCGCCCTCCTGACGTGAAGCCCGGAGCGCGGCCGGGTCGGGTCCCGAGCGGGCCCGGGGTGAGTCCGCGCAGGTGAGGGGTGCCCGATCACGGGTACCCAGTACGCATGGAACCAGCAGCCGAGCGCCCGTACGCGGAACCGGACCTCCCGCCGAGCCGGGGAGCGATCTCCGCGGCGCTCATCGGATATCTGCGCGGCACGGGACCGCTGCCCGGCGATGCCGTTCTCGCCGGCGCCGAGCCGCTGGGCGACGACCTCCAGCTGGCGCTCTACCTCTGTTACGAGCTGCACTACCGGGGCTTCGCAGGGGTCGACGGCGCCCGCGAGTGGGACCCCGAGCTGCTGCGGGTCCGCGCGGCGCTGGAGAAGCCGTTCCTGGCGGCCCTGCGCGCCGGGGCGACCCGGCACACCCGCGCGGACGAGGCGCTGGACGAACTGCTCGTGGAACCCGTCGACGGTGAGGGTGTCTCCCATTTCCTGCGGGACGAGGGCGAGTTGTGGCACCTGCGCGAGTACGCCGCCCAGCGCTCGGTCTACCACCTCAAGGAAGCCGATCCGCACGCCTGGGTCCTGCCGCGCCTGTGGGGGCGTGCCAAGGCGGGCATGGCTGCGGTCGAGTTCGACGAGTGGGGAGCCGGGCGGGCCGAGCACGTGCACGCCCAGCTCTTCGCCGACCTCATGACCGACCTCGGCCTGGACCCGTCGTACGGGCGCTATCTGGACGCGAGCGGCGCCGAGGCGCTGGCCGTCGTCAACCTGATGTCCCTCTTCGGTCTGCACCGCGAGCTGCGGGGCGCGCTGGTGGGTCACTTCGCCGCGGTGGAGACCACCTCCTCCCCCGGCTCCAGGCGGCTCGCGAGCGCGATGCGGCGCACCGGGGCGGGCCCGGCCGCCGAGCACTTCTACGCCGAGCACGTCGAGGCGGACGCGGTGCACGAACAGGTCGTACGCCGTGAGGTCGTCGCAGGACTGCTGGAGGAGGAACCCCATCTGGACGCCGACATCGCCTTCGGTGTCGAGGCCACCGGCTGGGTCGAGGACCGGCTCGGCGACCGCCTGCTGGCGGCCTGGCGGTCCGACCGGTCCTCGTTGCGCACCGCCCTGTGACCAGCGCGGGACGGCCCCTTCCGAGCGCCCGCAGCAGCTCGTCCGGAGAAGCGAGAGAGCCGAGAGAGAGGCGGTGAACGGCCGTGCCGGAGAGCCCCGCCGAACGCCCGCGCCGGATCGTCGCCCGCCGCGAGGGCCCCATGCTCGTCGAGGGGCCGGTCGAGATCGTCCTGGAGGACGGCACGACCGTGACCTCCGACCGCTTCTGCGTCGCCCTGTGCACCTGCCGGCGCAGCCGTGTCTTCCCCTGGTGCGACACCAGCCACCGCCGCCATGCACCGGCCGCGCGTCCTGACGCCGATCACTGAGCGAGGCACGTCCCCCGGGGCCTGATCAGCCCCTCACCACGCGATTAGCACACACATTCGAATCACGGGGTAGCCTGGAGGCATGTCCACGCACCTTCAGGGATCACTGTTCGACCAGAGCGACGCCATCCGCCTCGGCCCGCTCACCGGGCTGCGCCGGACCGTGCTCGGCGACGGGGCGTGGATCGACCTGCTGCCCGGCTGGCTCCACGGGGCGGACCCGCTCTTCGCCCGGCTCGCCGAGGAGGTCCCCTGGCGGGCGGAACGGCGACAGATGTACGAGCAGGTGGTGGACGTACCGCGGCTGCTGGCGTTCTACCGTGCGGAGCATCCACTGCCGCATCCCGTGCTGGACGAGGCGCGGGACGCCCTGTCCGGCCACTACGCGGACGAGCTGGGGGAACCGTTCACCACGGCCGGGCTCTGCTACTACCGGGACGGCCGGGACAGCGTGGCCTGGCACGGGGACCGGACGGGGCGCGGCGCGCTCCGGGACACGATGGTCGCGATCGTCTCCGTGGGAGCCCCGCGTGATCTGCTCCTGCGGCCCCGGCGCGGCGGCGGCACTCTGCGGCGTCCGCTCGGGCACGGCGACCTGATCGTGATGGGCGGCTCCTGCCAGCGCACCTGGGAGCACGCCGTCCCCAAGAGCGCGCGGGCGGCGGGCCCCCGCGTCAGCATCCAGTTCCGGCCGCACGGCGTGCAGTGAGCAGGAGAGCGCCGGGACCGTGGGGGCGCCGCCTCGGCGGGCGCCCCCGACGCGTCACGGACGGCCCACCGACTCCATCGGCTGCGCCGGCTTCACCGGCCCCCGATCGCGGCGGAACCACGTGCGGGGACGGCGCGGCTCCTGGTCCGGCAGCCAGCCGAAGGCGAGACAGCTGCCGACGACACCGAGGAGGAGACCGATGAGGAATCCGCCCAGGTTCGAGGTGATCCAGGAGCCCAGGGAGAACAGGACGCCGAGGATCGAGTAGAAGAGCCGCTGCGCGGGGTTGAAGAGGATCAGCAGTCCGCAGATCACCATCAGGACCGGCAGGAGATAGCCGGCCAGGCCCTGCATGCCGATGTGCATGACGACCTTCAGCGACGCCTTCTGCGTGAGGAGGATCTCCGCCCCGCCCAGGGTGAGCAGCAGCCCGCCCAGGAACGGGCGGTCCGCCCGCCAGCGCCGGAAGGCGGCCATCAGCAGCCCTTGTCGCTGAAGCTCAGCTTCAGACCGGGAAGCTTGAACACCGCCGCCGTGGTGGCGTAGTTGGTCTGCCGCAGGTTGCCGATGTGGACGGTGTCGGCCTGCTGGCTGAAGACGCCCTTCGGGCCGCGCGTGTGGGACTTGTCGAGCGTGCTGGCGTCGTTGCCGATCTCGATGTTGTCGAAGGACGCGTTGCCCGACAGTTCGGTGGAGTCGGTGGTGAGGTTGGTCGCGGAGACCTTCTGCGACCCCTCCCCGGCCCTGATGAGCAGGTTGGTGCCGCCGAGGTCGACGCTCTGGCAGAGCTTCTCCAGGGTCGCCTTCTTGATCGCGGAGACCACCACGAGGACCTGGCCGCCGGTGTCGCCCTCGTTCGGGCTGCCCTCGGCCATCTGGTCGAGGCCGCCGAACTGGGCGAAGCCCTCACCGTCGAGGTTGGTCGCGGTGACCGTGAACGGCATGCCGGAGATCGCGAACTGCACACCCAGGGCGCCCTGGGCGGTGAGGATCATGAGACCCGCGGCGATCACGGTGGCGGGAACCGCCATCACCGCGGCGCGGCGCGGACGGACCCGCCCACGTCTTGCGGGGCTTGCGGGCATCTCTGCCGTGGAACCGCTTTCCGGCACTTCGGAGGGCTCGGGGGTGGAACCGGCGGACGAGCTGGCGTCCGAGAACGAGGCCATATTTCTGCTCCCAGGGGCATGGTCAACGCTAGGTAGGGCTTCGGTCGGCACGTTGTCCTGGCGCGGACAGCGGATGCGGCGCACGTCTCCCCACAACTCCCGGCGGGTGCAAGGGCTTTCACGTTACGCAGCAGTAGCCGCGACGGAAGTTACCCGCGGTAAGCAGGGAGGGTCAAGCACCTTGTGCAAAAAGGAAGTCGGAGATGTGGCGAAGCGATGGAGGGCCGCTGATTGAACGTCAACTTCCTTACTGCGTCTTGACGTTGAACATCGTTCAGGTCTACAACTCTCCCTGGCTGCGCATGGATCCGTGGCGCCGGATCCGATCGACGGCGTACGCCGTTCCCGGGCTTCATCCCGTTCGCACGGCACCGCATCCCGTTGCACGGCGCTCCGGACCGCCACTCGGCCGCCCGAGCGCCTTTCGCGGACCGACCAGCTGCGCGCTCCGCGTTCACCCCGCCATGGCACCGGCACGGCCACTTCCCCCCTGGGCCGCGTCCGGCCGCCCTGACCGCCGGTCGGTGCCGGAGGCCGTCCTTCGACGCCTCCGGCCGGCCTCCCGGCAGCCGCCGTCGACCCGTCGCGTTCGGAGAAGGCGCGACGGGCCGGCGGCGGCCACCTCTCCCACCCCACTCCCGAAAACGAGGCACCCGCATGCGTACTCGGACTTCCCTCGCCCTGGCCGCCGCCGTCACGGCCCTCGCCCTCTCGGCGGCCGGCCCGGCCTCCGCGGCCGACGGCTCGGTCCTGACCACCGGCGGCGCCGGCGGAACGGCCGTCGCCGCCGGCGACGTGCTCAGCGCGTCGCTGGCCACCGGCACGAACGCCACGCTCTACTCCAGCGCCACCGGTACGAGCGGCATCTCCTGCTCGTCGTCGGCCTTCGTCGCCACGGTGGTCGACAACCCGGCCGCGCCCGGCACGGCCACCGAGTCGGTCACCAGCCACACCTTCGACAGCGCGAGTTGCTCCAGCAACGTGATCGGCGTCCTCGGTGTCACCAGCATCAAGGTCGACAACCTGCCGTACACCACCGCCGTGACCTCCGGCGGCTCCCTCACCATCACCCCGGCCGCCGGTTCGTCCATCCAGACAACCGCCGTGCTGCGTACGCTGCTCGGCAGCATCACCTGTGTCTACCGGGCGCCCAGCCTGTCGGGCACGGCCAACAACGCCGACAACAGCATCTCGTTCACGAACCAGCAGTTCACGAAATTCTCGGGCTCGTCGCTGTGCTTCAGCAACGGCTTCTTCACGGCCAAGTACGCCCCGGTCACCGACACCACGCAGAGCGGCAGCCCGACGGTCTACGTCAACTGACACCGGCCGGCGGCCCTATGCACGGGTGCGGGGCAGGGAGACGGATCTCCCTGCCCCGCACCCGTGCGTGCCCCGCTTGCGGGACCTACTTCAGGTCCTTCTCCTTGATGTAGCCCGAGTCGACGAGCACCTGCTTGTAGTTGGCCTTGTCCACGCTCACCGGCTCCAGGAGGTACGCCGGCACGACCTTCTTGCCGTTGTTGTACGTCCTGGTGTCGTTGAGCGCCGGCTTCGTCCCATGGACCATGGAGTTGACCATGTACGCGGTGACCAGCGCCAGCTCGCGGGTGTCCTTGTAGACGGTCTGCGACTGCTCGCTGTCCATGATCGACTTGATCGAGGGCACCTCGGCGTCCTGGCCCGTGACGAGGGGCAGCGGCTTGGCGGCGGTGCCGTAGCCGTGCGCCTTCAGCGCCTTGATGATGCCGAGCGACATGCCGTCGTACGGGGAGAGGACGGCGTCGATGCTCTGGTCGGAGTACTCCGCGTCGAGCAGCTTGTTCATGCGCTTCTCCGCCGTGGGGCCGTCCCAGCGCAGGGTGGTGACTTCCTTGAGCTCGGTCTCCCCGGATCTGACGATCAGGTCGCCGCTCTGGATGTACGGCTCCAGGACCTCCATGGCGGCCTCGTAGAAGTACTTGGTGTTGTTGTCGTCGGGGGAACCCGCGAAGAGCTCGACGGTGAACGGGCCCTTGCCGCTGCCGTTGACGAGCCCGAGGCCCTCCGAGATGTAGTCGGCCTGCAGGGTGCCGACCTTCACGTTGTCGAAGGTCGCGTAGTAGTCGACGTTCGGGCTGCCGAGGATCAGCCGGTCGTAGGAGATCACCGGCACGTTGGCCGAGTTCGCCTTCTCCAGGACGTCGGTGAACACCTTGCCGTCGACCGAGGCTATGACCAGCGCGTCGACGCCGCTGTCGATCATGGCCTCGACCTGTGCGACCTGGTTCTTCGGGTCGTTGTCGGCGTACTTGAGGGTGGTGGTGTAGCCGAACCCCTTGAGCTCGTCGACCATGTTCTGGCCGTCGTTGATCCACCGCTGGGACGTCTTCGTGGGCATGGCGATACCCACGGACGCGGCCTTTCCGTCGCTCCCGCTGTCGGATCCCTCGCCACAGCCGGCGAGAGAGAGGGACAGGACCGTCGAAAGGGCCGCAGCTACGGTGGTGCGGGCGCGCATGCTCATTGTTCCTCACTGGATGAAAGGCAGTCGGCGGATCTCGGCGGCCGGCTGTGCACCTGAGGGCGTCCGATCCCGGCCGGACCTTCAGGTCCTGTTGGAGCCGTCCGCGGCGCACGGTTCCTGGCGGAGTCCGTGGTGCGTTCTTTCGGTGCCGAGTTCGAGCCGAGGCTGCCCTGACGGGGTTCGGGACGCCCTGCCTGACGGACCGCACTGCACGTACGGACCGACGGGGGACGCCAAGTTTGATCGGTGCCCGGCTGCGTGGAGCCTTCCGGGGGTGGACTGGTTCACCGGGTTGCGGTGAGGGGTGGAACGTCAGACCGGACGGTATGTCTCTCGCGTTGGGGCTCTGCTGAACCCGCACACGAGCAGGCCGGGATGACCGGCCCCCCACGTGCGCGGACTCGAACGTGGGGTGCGCGGGGCAGCGTATCCCGCCGTGGGGTCACTGTGGCGTTCTTTGGTCACATTAGTTGCGCCGGCGCACGATCAGTACTGTCAAGGCGCGTGACGCTTGGTGCGTTTTACGGACGATCCAGCCCCAACCGCCGCGCCACGGCTACGCGTTGTCCGACCACTCAAACGCCATGTGTCCGGATGTTGCCGCGAGGTCGCACGCGACCGCGGGGGCGTGCGCCGGAGCCGGCGCCGAGCGCGGGCATCACAACTCGTTCGAATAGCTTGGCCTGCCGTTCGACACAGAGCAGGACAGTCGGACCGATGACGGACATTCACACCGGATCGCGGTCCTGAGCCGGCGGGGCCGGCCTCAGAAGCCCGTGTCGCAGCACCCCTCACGTCGCATCAGCCGTCCCGCCTCCAGCCAGTCCACCTCTTGCGCCGCACGACGGTTGGCGGGCGCGGACACGGGCTCGTACGCGGCCACGAGGTCGTCGGTCGTGTACGGGACCCCGCCCCGGAGCACGGCGACGGTACGGACGAGGGTGTCGAAGTCGGTGAAGGGATCGCCGTCCACCACGGTCAGGTCGGCGAGCCTGCCCGGCCGGACCGTGCCGAGGTCGCCTTCGAGGCCGAAGAGCCGCGCGGGCAGCACGGTGACCGTCCGCAGGGCCTCGGCCGGGGACAGGCCGCCCCGGTGCAGGGCGCGCAGGCCGAGGTGGAGGGAGAGGCCGACCGGCACGAGCGGCTGGTCGGTGCCGAGGGCGACGAGTCCGCCCGCGGCCAGGATCCGCCGGTAGATGTCGGTCTCCGTGCGCAGGGTGGCGAGTTGGGCCGCGGTGGGCGGGACGGTCGCCCCCTGCTGGACCAGCGTGCTGTCCCAGGGCGGCATCACGGCGGTCACCCTGGGATCGTCCGCCAGCCCAGGGTCCGCGCCGAGGAGGGGCGCGGAGGTGAAGGGGGTGGCGATGAGTCCGAAGTCGACGCCCCGGGCGGTGTAGATCTCCAGCAGATCCTGGTAGGCACGCCCGGTCGAGGTGGTCGCGTGGCCGAACTCGTAGCGCTGGGTGGCCTGCAGATGGGTCGTCAGGTCCTGGCCCAACTGGACGCCGGGCGACAGCAGATGACTGCCCGAGCGCACACCGAGCCGCTCGTGCCCGAACCGTGCCGCCTCCTCCATCACCCAACCGGGCGCCCGCACATAGGTCTTGACGACGTCCCAGTCCAGCGCCGCGCCCCGCTCCAGCGAGCGCCGCAGCCCGTCCCTCGTACGGTGGGCGCGACCCATGCTGTAGGCGACCCGGGAGCCGTCGAGGAGTTCGCCGGTGGTGAGCAGCCTGGGCCCGGCGAGCTGACCGGCCGTCACCGCCTCACGGATACGTGCCTGTTCGTGGGCGAAGCCGCCGAGGGACACGGCGGTGGTGATGCCGTAGGTGAGCTGGCCGACCGTCTGGCGGCCTCCGTAGGTGGTTTGCCAGGGGTGGGTATGGGTGTCCCACAGTCCGGGGACGACGGTCTTGTCCGAGGCGTCGATGCCGGTCGTCGCCGCGCGTCTGCGGTGCGGCTCGACGGCGGTGACACGTCCGCCGCGGACGACGATGTCGACGTCCTCCCGCACCGACTCCCCCGTGCCGTCCCAAAGCCGCCCGGCGTGCACCACGGTGTCGGCGGGCACGGGCCTGCGCCGGTCCAGCGGCACCCGGACGGTGCGGGCCGGTCCGCCGCCGACGCCGATCAGCCGCAGTGCGGCTCCGGAGAGGTACAGCAGGGTCTGCGAGTCGCCGGACCAGGAGGGGTGGTCGGCCGGTTCGGTGGTGAGGGTGCGCAGGGCGCCGCGCGGGGTGCCGTCGGGTGTGACGGGCAGCAGGCAGAGCGCCGATTCGACGATCACCGCCATCCAGCGGCCGTCCGGCGACCAGACGGGGCCCGAGTCGTACCGGTCGGCGATCGACACATGTGGTGCCACCGCGTGCAGCCGGTCCTTCCCGGTCGTGGTGTCGACGACCCGGACGAGGTTGTAGCCCTCCCGGAAGCGGAGGTTGAGCCGGTTGCGGTCGCAGAACGCCACGTACCGGCCGTCGGGCGACCAGCTGGGCCGGCCGGGCAGCCCTCCGGCGCCGAGCGGGTTCGCGAGCACCTTCTCCGTGCCGCTTCCGAGGTCGCGGACGACGAGCCGGCCGGTGAGGTCCAGGCAGGCGAGATGTGTGCCGTCGGGCGAGAGCGCGGGATGGACCCGCCCGCCGGTCGCGACGGCGCTCTCCTCGCCGGTGGCCGGATCCAGCCGGTACACACCGAGCAGACCGTCCCGGTCGTCCGCGTACAGCAGCGCCCGTCCGTCGCGCGACCACGAGGGCCCGAGCAGATACTCCGTGGCCGCCGCCCGGCGCAGCCGCTTCGGCGCCGCGCCGCCCGAACTGTGCGCCAGCCAGAGCGAGTTGAGCGCGGCGAAGGCGATGTGCCGTCCGTCGGGCGAGAGCGCGGGCAGATGGATTCCCCGCACCGGCCGGGCCCGCCCCTCCCCCAGGTCGTACTCCTTGACCTCGTAGCGCGGCCGGTCCACGGCCAGCACCCCCTCGAAGGGGACGGTGTCCGCCTCCGACGGCTTCTCCGGCCGTACGAGGGTGAAGTCGCCGTCTACGGTGAGCAGCAGCTCGCCCTCGGGCGTCCAGCGGGGTGGTACCGGTGCGAGGTCCCCGGCGAGCGGCACGGGACGGCCGTCGACGACGAGTGTGCAGGAGCCGTTGGGGGCCGCGGTGGTCCGCAGATAGGCCAGCCGGCGACCGTCCGGTGCCAGGGCGGGAGTCATGAGCTGGGCGGTCGTGGTGTCGGTGTGCTCCACGACGACCGGTCCTGTGCCGGAGGCGGGGACGGCGGCGACGGTCCGGGCGTCGAGTCCCACGCCGTTGGCGGTGGTGACACCCTTCGCGCGCACGAACAGGATGCGCTCCCCGTCCGGCGACCAGGTGGGGTCGAAGTCCTCCCAGGCCCCGTCCTGCACGGGGCCGGTCTGGCCGGGCAGCCCCGTCACCCGGCGGATGCCGCCGGTGCGCAGGTCCAGCACGTGGATGCGGTACGGGCTGCCGGCCACCGGGTCGCCGCCGCGCTCGGAGGCGAAGGCGATACGGGTGCCGTCGGGCGACCAGGCCGGGCCGCGGTCGTCGAAGGGCCCGTCGGTGCGCCGGCGTACGTCGGATCCGTCGGGCCGCATCGTCCAGAGGTGGAAGCCGCCGCCCCGGTAGGCGCAGAAGGCGACGAGGCCGCCGTCCGGCGCGTACACGGGCCGGTTCGGTTCGAGGCCCGCCGGGGTGAGCGGGACGGCCCTGCCTCCGGTGCGCGGCAGCGACCACAGGACGTTCTGGATCTCGGCGATCAGCCGGTCCCCGCCGGGCGCGAGGGTCGCCGCGCCGTTGGTGGCCCCGGTGAAGGACAGGGAGAGCCCGGTACGCGGCTGCGCGGCGGCGGGTGCGAGGCCGATGGCGGTGACGGCACCGGCGGCGCCCGCGGCCGCGAGGAGCCGGCGGCGGGAGAGGGAGAGGGCGGCGTCGCCCGGGTCTCGGTCCATGACTCAGCACGCTCGCGCATCATCCGGCCCGTGGGCAACACCGCCATTCCCGCCAACCGGGTGCCGTGTTGACGAGGTGTCAGCTCCTGGTTCCGCTGCCGTGCAGGGTGCGTGCCAGCTTCGGGCCCAGCCAGCGCTTGAGCCTGCGCAGGGATTCGAGCCGTCCGGCCGCCCGGTCGAGCCGGTAGTAGAGCTGCGGCGGCACGTACGGCAGCAGCGGCGAGTGCCGCTGGCCGAGGAGCGCGAACATCTGCGCCGGAGGCAGGTCGATGTACCGCGGCAGGTTCTCGTACCACTGGGCGCTGTGGCGGGCCGCGCTCTGCACGGACAGCAGCTCGGCCTTGCGCACCTTCTCGTACGCGGCCAGGGCCGGGGCGAGTTCGGTCTGCCCGGACGCTGCCCCGGACCCGGTCCGCCCGCCGAGCGCGTCGGCCAGGGCGATGGCGTCCTCCAGGGCGAGGGTGGTGCCCGCGCCGATGGAGTAGTGCGTGGTGTGGGCGGCGTCGCCGAGCAGGACGACGTTCCCGTGGGACCAGGTGCGGTTGGTGAGGGTGCGGAAGGTGAGCCACTGCGCGCTGCCGCCCGCGGTCGCCCGTCCGATGAGCCGGTGGCCGTCCAGCAGCTTGACGAAGAGTTCTTCGAGGCGGGCGAGCCCCTCGGCCTCGTCGGCCCGGTCGAGGCCCAGGCCCGTCCAGGTCTCGGGCGAGCACTCGACGACACAGGTGCTGCGGTCGTCACCGAACCCGTAGGCGTAGCACCAGATCCAGCCGTGCGGTGTCTCCACGAAGGCGAAGGTGAACGCCTCGAAGACCTTCGTGGTGCCCAGCCAGATGTACCGGTTCCGGCCGAACGCGGTCTCGGTGCCGAACTGGGCGGCGTGGCGCTCGCGCACCCCGCTGCGCACGCCGTCGCAGGCGACGACCAGGTCGGCTTCGGGCAGCGCGGCTCCGTCGGCGACCTCGTCCTCGAACTCGACGCGCACGCCGAGGGAGCGGGCCCGTTCGGCGAGGAGGTCCAGCAGCCGTCCGCGTCCGATGCCGAAGCCCTCGTCGCCGTGGTGCGTGGTCGTACGGTCGCCGACGTGCGCCACACCGTCGCTCCAGCGGACCGAGTTCTCCCGCACGGCCCGCGCCGACTCGGGATCACCCGCCTCCAGCTTGTCGAGCAGGCTCGCCCAGTACGTCACCCCCCAGCCGTAGGTCGAGCCGGCCGGGTTCCGTTCATGGACGGTGATCTCGTGGCCCGGGTCCTGGCGCTTCAGCAGGATCGAGAGGTACAAGCCGGCGGGCCCACCGCCGACGCAGGCGATCTTCACGCGCACATCCCACATTCATCAGTCGAGTGTCACTCTTTGTCGTCGATCGACGACAAAGAGTAGGGGTGCGGCGGGCGGCCCCAGGACGCACCGCGCCGTATGCCGGACCGGCCCGACTGTGATGACAGAGTGAACCTGGGCATCCGGACCACAGCACCGGACGCGCCTGGGAAGGGCTCATGGACACCAACTTGTGGATTCTGGTCATCGTCGCCGCGGTCGTACTGGCGGCGGCGCTCGCGGGGGCGGTCGTCCTGACCGTCCGCCTGGTCCGCACGCGGCGGAACCTGCGCCGCGCCGGGCTGCCGACGGGCCCGCGCTGGGTCTTCTGGGGAGCGATCGCCTACGTCGTGCTGCCGACGGACCTGATGCCCGACCCGGCCTATTTCGACGACATCGCCGTACTGCTGCTGGCGCTGAGGTCGATGCGCGCTTCGTCCGCCCCGCTGCGCCGGGACAGCCGCGAGCCTGCTTGGCTGGCCCCGTCAGACAAGGACCTCTAGGGTCGGGACGATCATGCAGGCAGACATCCGTCAAGTCGCCGACGGCATCCATCTCGTGCACGGCAGCAACACCAACTGGGTGATCCTCACCGAGGGGGACGCCGTCACCCTCGTGGACACGGGCTACCCCGGTGACCGCGAGAAGGTGCTCGCGTCCCTGGCCGCCGTGGGCAGTTCACCCGAGGCCGTCACGGCCGTTCTCGTGACGCACGCCCACAACGACCACCTCGGGTCGGCCGAGTACCTGAGCAGTACCTACGGCACGCCCGTCTACACCCATGAGGCCGAAGTCCCGCACGCGCGCCGGGACTTCCTCCACCAGGTGACCGTCGGACAGGTCCTCAAGAACGCCTGGCGGCCCGGTGTGGTGCCGTGGGCCGTGCACGCGCTGCGGTCCGGCGGCACCGCCCACGTGCCGGTCGCCGAGCCGCGCGCGTTCCCCGGTGAGGGGGCGCTCGATCTGCCCGGCCGTCCCGTGCCCGTGCACACCCCCGGGCACACGGCCGGCCACTGCGCCTTCCATCTGCCCGAGGCGGGCGTGGTGATATCGGGCGACGGGCTGGTCAACGGCCACCCCACCTCACGGGTGGCGGGACCGCAGCTGCTGCCCGTCATGTTCCATCACGACCGGGGCGGCGCGCTGGCCTCGCTCGACGCGTTCGAGGCACTGCCGGGCGACATCCTGCTGCCCGGACACGGTCCCGTGCACCGCGGCTCGGTACGGGAGGCGGCGGGGCGCGCACGGGAACGGGCGCTCTGACGGGTCCTCACTAGAACCCGACGTGCCGCTCGGATCAGCCCGGTTCGGCACCGCTCTGTTCAGCTCTGCTCTGTTCGGCGGCGGGCGGGGCGTCGCCGCGTACCGTCGCGAGGTACGCGGCGATGGCGTCCCTGTTGCGGGCGAGACAGTCGATACGGCGGGTCATGCGGTCGAGTTCGCATTCGAGGGTGGCCAGCATCTCCGGGGTCGGGTCGGGGAAATGGATGGCGCTGGGCTTGTCGAGGCAGGGCAGGATCTGCTTGATGATGCGGGTCGGCAGTCCGGCGTCGAGCAGGCCCCGGATCTGCTGGACGCGGTCCACGAGGCGTTCGTCGTAGGAGCGGTAGCCGTTCGTGCAGCGTTCGGGGGTGATCAGCCCCTGCTCCTCGTAGTAGCGCAGCAGCCGTGGGGGCGTCCCCGTGCGCTTCGACAGCTCTCCGATCCGCATACGACCGACCTCGCGCTTCGCCACTTGACCTTCACACTCATGTGAGGGTTCGAGCATACGCGGCATGACCACTCGGATCACTGGAACCCGTCACTCCGAACCGACCGCTCCTCCACCGCGAGTTGCTCGTGACGGCCTGCCCCTGGCCGCTCTGCTGGCCCTGGCCACCGCCGTGTTCGTCACCAGTCTCACCGAGACACTGCCCGCGGGGGTGCTGCCCGCGATGAGCGCCGACCTCGGGGTCGGCGAGTCCGCGATGGGACAGTCGGTGACCGTCTACGCGGCCGGGACCGCGCTCACCGCGATCCCGCTGTCCGCGGCCACCGCCGGATGGCGGCGCAAGCGCCTGCTGCTGACGGCGATGGCGGGCTTCGCCGTCGCCAACACCGTGACCGCCGTGTCCGCGAACTATCCCCTCACCATGGTCGCGCGGTTCGTCGCCGGGGTGGCCGCGGGGCTCGCCTGGGCGCTGCTCGCGGGGTATGCGCGCGGGCTGGTACCCGCACGTCTGCAAGGACGGGCGGTCGCCGTGGTGATGACCGGGATTCCCGTCGCGCTGTCGCTGGGAGTGCCGGCGGGGACCTTCCTCGGCGAGACGCTCGGCTGGCGGGTGACGTTCTCGCTCATGACCGTCCTCGCCCTCGTCCTGCTCGGCTGGATCGGCGCGGCCGTGCCGGATCTGCCGGGCCGGCGGCGGGAGCGGCGGGTGCCGGTGCTGGGGGCGCTGCGGGTGCCCGGGGTCTCACCGGTGCTGTTCGTCACGCTGGCGTTCGTACTGGCCCACACGATTCTGTACACGTACATCGCCACGTTCCTCGACCGGCTGGGCATGGATGGGTCGACGGATGTCGTGCTGCTGGTGTTCGGTGCGGCGTCCCTGGTGAGCATCTGGTTCGTGGGGGCGCGGATCGACCGGTGGCTGCGAGCCCTGACGCTCGCGAGCGCACTGCTGGTCGCGACGGCCGCGGCACTGCTGGCGGTGCCGGCCGACAGCCCCGTACTCGTCTACACGGCGGCGGCGCTGTGGGGACTCGGGTGGGGCGGCGCGCCCACGCTGCTGCAGACGGCGGTGGCGGACGCGGGCGGGGACTCCGCGGATGCGGCGCAGGCCCTGCTGGTCACTCTGTGGAACGCGGCGATGGCAGGGGGCGGGCTGGTGGGAGGCGCCCTCCTGAACCACTTCGGCGCGGGGGCGTTCCCTTGGAGCGCGGGGCTGTTGCTGGTGCCGACGATTGTGGCGGTGGGGGTGGCCCGGGGACACGGGTTCCCGCCCCGGGCGGCGCGGTAGCTGTACGCGCGCGGTCCGGTGGGGGTTGCCCGCGCCCCATTGGGTACGTACCCGTCTGCGGCCCCGCCCCACATGGTCTCGCTACCAGCGAGCTTCCACCTGGGACTTGATCCGGTGGTCGTACAGCGTCGAGATCGCGGACAGCGTCTCCGCCGGCAACGGCGCCAGCTTCCCCGCCGCCGCATTCGCCCGCGCCTGCTCAGGCGTGCGCGCGCCGGGGATGACCGACGTCACGCCCGGCTGCTGCACGATCCACGCCAGCGCGAGCTGCGCCGGAGTGACCCCCTCCGGCGCGAGCGCGGAGAATTCCGCCGCCGCCTCGACACCGGTCGCGTAGTCGACACCGGAGAAGGTCTCGCCCTGGTCGAACGCCTCCCCGTGCCGGTTGAACGTCCGGTGGTCGTTCGCCGCGAAGACCGTGTCCTTCGTGTACTTGCCGGACAGGAGCCCGGAGGCGAGCGGCACGCGGGCGATGATGCCGACCCCGGCCTCCCGCGCCGCCGGCAGCACCCGCTGCAGCGGCTTCATCCTGAACGGGTTGAGGATGATCTGCACGCTCGCCACGCCCGGCCGGGCGATCGCCGTCAGCGCCTCGTCGACGGTCTCGACGCTCACGCCGTACGCGGCGACGCGCTCCTCCTCGACCAGCGTGTCGAGCGCGTCGAACACCTCGTCCGACGAGTACACCGGGGTCGGCGGGCAGTGCAGCTGCACCAGGTCGATGCGGTCGACACCGAGGTTGCGGCGTGAACGGTCGTTCCAGGCGCGGAAGTTGTCGAGGACGTAGTTCTCCGGGACCTGGTCGAGCCGGCGGCCCATCTTCGTCGCGACCAGCACATGCAGGTCGGGCCGCCCGCTGAGGAACGCGGCGATGGTCTCCTCGCTGCGCCCGTCGCCGTACACGTCCGCCGTGTCGAAGAACGTCACCCCCGACTCCGCGGCGGCCTCGAGGACCGCCAGGGCGTCCTTGTCGTCCACGTCGCCCCAGTCGGCACCGAGTTGCCAGGTGCCGAGTCCGACGACCGATGCGTGCTGTCCTGACCTGCTGAATTCGCGCTCGTCCATGGGGTCAGTCTGGCACCCGTCCGGCGCCGCGCCGGACGCCGCCCCCGTGCGGCGGGGCCGTTCAGGCGACGGTCGCGGGCAGGGCCACGCCGGTCAGCCGCTCGGACTCGGCCCACAGCCTGCGGTTGGTGCCGGTGTCGAGGGCGCGGCGGGTGACCCGGGTGGTGGCGGTCGGGCCGACCAGGCCGAACCTGCGGCCGGGTCCGTAGTAGCCGCCGGCCGTCGCGTCGGGGCTGGTGGCCGCGTACAGGAGCGGTTCGGTGCCCTCCTCGACCTGCTGCTTGGGCAGGAGGAGGCCGAGCCGGAGCATCAGGGTGCGCTCAGGCTTGTCGCGGCCGAGCGCGGCGCCCGCCGTCTGGAGGTTGGTCACGGTGTAGCCGGGGTGGGCGGCGGTGCTGAGGAGGTTCCAGCCGCGCTCGGCGGCGATGCCGGCCAGGTGCCCGGCCATCATCAGGTCGGCGAGTTTGGACTGGGCGTACGACCGGTTGGGGTTGTAGCGGCGGCGCTCCCACTGGAGGTCGTCGAAGTCGATGCGGCCGAAGTTCGCCATCCCGCTGCTCATGGTGGTCACGCGGGGCGCCGGTGCGGCGAGCAGGGCGGGCAGCAGGCGCAGGGTGAGGGCGAACGGGCCGAGGTAGTTGCTGCCCATCTGGAGCTCGAAGCCGTCGGCGGTGGTCAGCCGGGTGGGCGGGGCCATCACTCCCGCGTTGTTCGCCAGCAGGTCGAGCGGGGCGCCGTCGGCGAGGATGCCGTCGGCGAACGCCTCGACGGAGGCCAGGTCGGCGAGGTCGACGCGCCGCACCTCCAGCTGTGCGTGCGGATGCCGGGCGAGGATCTCGGCGCGGGCCTGTTCCCCCTTGGCGACGGTGCGTACGGCGAGCACCACGCGCGCTCCGGCCGCCGCGAGACGCCGTGCGGCCTCCTTGCCCGTGCCGCTGTTGGCGCCGGTGACGACGGCGGACGTTCCCGTCCGATCAGGGACGACGTATGACGTGGGCACAGGGACTCCTTGTGTGTGCGGCACTCCCGGGATTAGGAGACCGGCGGTCTGATGCAATTGAAGCTAGCAGACCGACAGTCTGATAACAACAGACCAGGGGTCTGCTGTCCGGCGCGGACAGATCGCCGATCGGTAGACTGCGGCCATGGCAGACACCTTCCAGCGCGCCCGCAGCGAGGAGCAGCGCGCCGTTCGCCGCAGGGCGATCCTCGACACCACGGCCGCGATGCTCGGTGAGATGCCGGTGGCGCAGGTGAGCCTGAACGAGCTGAGCCGCCGGGTGGGACTCGCCAAGTCGAACGTGCTGCGCTACTTCGAGTCCCGTGAGGCGGTCCTGCTGGAACTGCTCGCCACCGCCACGCAGGAGCTGCTCGACCACCTCGCCACCGCGCTCCCCGAGGCCGTCGACGCTCACGCCCCCGTCGCCGAGCGGGCGGACCAGCTCGCGGCGACCCTCGCGGAGTCCCTCGCCGCGCGCCCGGTGCTGTGCGACCTGATCAGCGCCCAGGCCGCGGTCCTGGAGCGGAACGTGTCGACGCAGGTGGCCGCCGAGCACAAACGCTCCTCCATCGGCCACGCGTTCGCCCTGGCGCACCGGGTCCGCCTGCACGTACCCGAACTGGACGAGCGGGACGCCGTACGGTTCATCGCCGGGGCGCTCATGGTGACCACGGCGGCCTGGCCGCACGCGCATCCGTCACCCGCCGTGCTCGCGGTCTACGAGTCCGAACCCGAACTGGCCGTCCTGCGCATCGACTTCACCACGGCCCTGCGCGAGTCGCTCGAAGTCCTGCTGTCCGGGCTGCTGGCAAGAGCTTCACACTGACCGGCGGAAATTCACTCCCGCCGATGCAACCCGCAGGTGAGTCCTGCGCGTAGAGATGATGACGGCACCGTGATCCGCGGTGCCGCCTGCACGTGTTCCGCATCGCGGACGACTACGGGGAGAACCACACAGATGGTCTCAAGAATGATGGGCCGGGGTAAGGCGAGAGGCACGGCGGCACTGGGAGCGGTCCTGCTGTCCGTGCTGGCGGTGCCGGCGCACGACGCGACCGCGGCACCCGCCGACACCGGTGACCGTGCCGTGAACGGCAGCCGGGCGACGGCCGAGAACCTCGCGGCGCCCGACGTGGAGGGGCTGCGCGAGGTGCTGCGGACGGCGCTGACGCAGGGGGCGCCCGGTGCCATGGCGCGGATCGACGACAACGGCACGGTCCACAAGGTCGCCGAGGGCGTCGCGGACCGGACCACCGGACGGGCCCTCGACAACGCCGACCGCTTCCGCGTCGGCAGCGTCACCAAGAGCTTCACGGCCGTGGTCCTGCTGCAGCTGGTCGACGAGGGCGTGCTCGACCTGGACACCTCGGTCAACACCTACCTGCCGGGCCTGCTGCCCGACGACGGCATCACGGTGCGCCATGTGCTGAGCCACCGCAGCGGTCTGTACGACTACACCAACGACATGTTCGCCGACACGGTCCCGGGCTTCGAGGCCGTACGCAACAAGGTTTTCAGCTACCAGGAGCTGGTGGACCTGTCCCTGAAGCAGCCCCTCGGCAACGCGCCGGGCGCCGCCTACTCGTACTCCAACACCAACTTCGTGGTGGGGGGCATGCTCATCGAGAAGCTCACCGGGAAGTCCGTGCGGTCCGCGTACAAGAGCCGCATCATCAAGCCGCTCGGCCTGAAGGACACCTCGTACGTGCACCCGAGCACGGCGATCGCCGGCCGGCACACCAAGGGCTACCTGCCGCCCGACGTGGCCGACGGGACGCTCGTCGACTCGACCGAGCAGACGGTGTCGTGGGCACAGAGCGCGGGCGCGGTCATCTCCAGCACCCGGGACCTGGACACCTTCTTCTCGGCCCTGCTGCGCGGCAGGCTGACCTCGGCCGCACAGCTCGCACAGATACAGCAGTGGACGCCGGTCAACAGCACCCAGGGGTACGGACTGGGGCTGCGCCGGCGCGACCTGTCGTGCGGGGTCTCGGTGTACGGCCACACGGGCACCGTGCAGGGCTACTACACGTACGCGTTCACGTCGAAGGACGGCGCGCGCACCGTCACGGCGCTCGCCAACACCTCCAACAACGGGACCGTGCTCAACACCATGGCCCGCACCCTGGAGTCCGCCTTCTGCGGCAAGCCGGTCAAGACCGCCACGGCCCGCAGCCAGGCGCCCGTGGAGCGGTACGAGGACATCGCTCCCGGGGTCGCCCTCGACTGACCGCCAACCGACACATCGGTGACTGACACCTGGTGCCGGATCCCCGGTACCAGGTGTCAGGAACCCGCGCGCACCCGTGGGGCGTTGTCCTGTCGACGCCCCACGGGGCGCGCACAGTGATCCGGCACCTGGACGGGCGGCACGATGGACGAGTTGGTACCCGGCGGCAATCTGCCCCTGCCCGGCGGCGCCCTGACCCTCGGGGTGCCCGGCCCGTTCGACGTGTCGGCGCTCGTCACCGACGACAGCGGCAAGGTGCGCGGGGACGGCGACTTCGTGTTCTACAACCAGCCGGCCGCCCCCGGCGCGCGGCTGAGCGGGCAGACCCTCACGGTCGATCCGGCCGCGCTGCGGGCGGGGGCCAGCCGCGTCACCGTGGTCGTCAGTCCCGCCGAGCCCGGCACCCCGCTCGGACGACTGCGCGCCCCGACCTTGCAGGTGACCGGCTCGGGCGGCCGACTCCTCGCCCGTTTCACGCCGTCGCGTCCGCAGCGGGAGACCGTGCTGCTGCTCGCGGAGATCTACCGCCGCGGAACCGCCTGGAAGCTGCGCGCCCTGGGCCAGGGCTACGCCGACGGGCTGGCCGGGATCGCACGGGACTTCGGTGTGGAGGTGGCCGAGGACACCGACGCCGGCACGGGCCCGGGGACGGAGGTCGGCGCCGGTTCCGGGGCCACCGGGGCCGGGCCCCTCGCGGACGGCTTCCTCCCGCTGGTGAACTCCGCCCGCGCCGCCGTCGGCTCCCGGGCCGTCGTCCTCGACGGGCGGCTGACCGCCGCGGCGCGGGCGCACGCCGCGGACATGGCGGCGCGCGGCCGTCTCGGGTCGGAGGGGGCCGACGGGCTGTCCGTGCACCAGCGCGTGACCGCCGCGGGCTACGCGTATCTGACGGTCGGCGAGCATCTCGTCTCCGGGCCGCGGGACGCGGCGGAGTTCGTGGAGTACTGCCTCTCGGGCGAGCGGACCCGGCGGACGGTCCAGGACCCGGCGTTCACCGAGGCCGGTGTGGCCTGCGTGCCCGAGAACCGGTCCGGCACGCTCTACTGGACGGCGCTGTGGGCCGCTCCCCTGACCCCCGGCGGGCTGGCGCGGACCGCAGCCGAGGTCCTCGCGCTCACCAACGCCGAGCGGGCCGCGGCGGGTCTGCCCCCGCTGGCCGAGGACCCCCTGCTCACCCGGGCGGCGCAGGCGCACAGTGCGGACATGGTGGCGCGCGCGTTCTACTCCCACACGGCCCCCGACGGCAGCGAGCCCTGGGACCGGGCCGCCGCCGCGGGCAGCACCCGCCGCACCATCGGCGAGAACATCGCCTGCGGCCAGCGCTCCCCCGCCGAGGTCGTACGGGGCTGGATGGACAGCCCCGGCCATCGCGCCAACATCCTCAAGCCCGCCTTCACCCACCTGGGCGTCGGTTTCGCGGGCGGCGGCTCGGCGGGCACGTACTGGACACAGCTCTTCGGCGCCTGACCCGGGCCGCCCGGCCGTCCCCCACCCACCTCCACCCGTTTCACATCACCGCAGTTCAGCGGCGTACTAACGATGATGACAACGGTCACCGATGCAGCCTTTGCCGATCTCCGCGAGGTGCGCTTCACTGCGGGTGTCGGACAGCCGTCGGACACCGCAACGAGGGGGACTCTCATGAGCGCGCACCACGGCCACGAGCACGGGTCGGGCGGGCACGCGGGGCACTCGCACGGTGTCACCGCGGACGCGGACCGCCGCTGGCTCGCGATCGCGCTGACACTGATCGCGACGTTCATGGCGGTCGAGGTCGTCATCGGTGTAGTCGCCCAGTCCCTCGCGCTCATCTCCGACGCCGCGCACATGCTCACCGACGCCGTGTCCATCGTGCTGGCCCTGATCGCGATGCGGCTCGCCGAGCGTCCGGCCCGCGGCGGATTCACGTACGGCCTGAAGCGGGCCGAGATCCTCTCCGCCCAGGCGAACGGACTGACGCTGCTGCTGCTCGGGGCCTGGCTGGCGTACGAGGCGGTGCGGCGGCTGTTCGATCCGCCCGCGGTCGAGGGCGGGCTGATGTTCTACACGGCGCTCGCGGGCATCGCGGTGAACGTGGCGGCGGCCTGGTGCATCTCGAAGGCCAACCGCACCTCGCTCAACGTGGAGGGTGCCTACCAGCACATCCTCAACGACCTGTTCGCGTTCATCGGCACCGCGATCGCCGGCCTCGTGGTCCTGCTGACGGGCTTCGCCCGCGCCGACGCCATCGCCACGCTGGTCGTGGTGGCCCTGATGTTCAAGGCGGGCTACGCGCTCGTACGGGAGTCGGGGCGGATCTTCCTGGAGGCGGCGCCCGCGCATCTCGACCCGGACGCCATCGGGGACCGGCTGGCCGCGCACTCCTCGGTCGCCGAGGTGCACGACCTGCACGTGTGGACGATCACGTCGGGGACGCCCGCGCTGTCCGCGCACGTCCTGGTCGAACCGGTCGCGGACTGCCACACCGTGCGCCGGGACCTGGAGAAGATCCTGCAGTGCGACTACGACGTCAGCCACACCACCCTCCAGGTCGACCACGCCCCCGAGAACGTCCTGGACGTCCGCACCGGCGGCGGCCCCACCGACGACACGCACTGCGAGGCCGCGCACGGTCCGGTGCACCGGGACGAGCCACATCTGCACTGACGAACCTCATCCGCGCTGGGGCCGGTACCGGTGATTCGCCGAGGGCAGAACGCGGCGGGGTCCCCGAAACGGGCCGGACTTCCTAGGGTGGAGGCGTGAGCAGCCACGCGTCGAACCGAGCCCGCGTCATTCCCCTGCGACCCGTCCCGGCCGAGTCGGCGGCACCTTCGGAACCGGCCGAACCGGCGCCCAGGGAGCCCCTGTGGCGGGACGTCGTGGGTGAGGTCCTGCGGCGGGAGCGGCTCGCGCAGGAGCGGACGCTCAAGGAGGTCGCCGAGGCGGCCCGTATCTCGATGCCGTACCTCTCCGAGCTGGAGCGCGGCCGCAAGGAGGCCTCGTCCGAGGTCCTCGCGGCCGCCGCGCACGCGCTCGGGCTCGGCCTGGCCGATCTGCTCGCCCTGTCGCACCGCCGTCTCGTGCGCCAGGAGCGGCCCCGCCCCCTCAGGTCGCGTACGGCGCCCCGGCGCACGGAGGCCACCTCCCGGTACGGCGAGGTCCGGCTCGCCGCCTGACGCGCGCCGCGCCGCCCGGGGGCGGGCTCCCGGCTCGTCGGAGTACGGACGGCTCTCAGACAGCGACCGCGGACCGGCGCCGGCTCAGCACCTCGTCGGCGAGTCCGTACGCCACCGCCTCCTGCGCGGTGAAGACCTTGTCGCGGTCCATGTCGGCACGCAGGGTCTCGACGGGGTGGTGGGTGTGCAGGGACAGGACCTCTTCGACCTGGGAGCGGATCCGGATCATCTCCTTGGCCTGGAGGCCCAGGTCGGAGACGGTGCCCCGCGCGCCGCCGCTCGCGGGCTGCCCGAGCAGCACCCGCGCGTGCTCCAGGATGAAGCGCCGGCCGGGGTCCCCGCCCGCCAGGAGCACCGCCGCGGTCGAGGCGGCCTGGCCGACGCAGAACGTCGAGACGGGCGCGCCGACGAAGCTCATCGTGTCGTAGATCGCCATCAGCGAAGTGAACGAGCCACCGGGTGAGTTGAGGTAGATGGCGATCTCCTGCTCGGGGGCCGCCGACTCCAGGTGGAGCAACTGCGCGATGACGACGTTGGCCACGCCGTCGTCGATCTCGGTGCCGAGGAAGATGATCCGCTCGGAGAGCAGCTTGCTGTAGACGTCGTACGCGCGCTCGCCCTGCGGGGTGCGCTCGACGACGTTCGGGATGGTGTAGGAACTCATGCGCGTCGTGTACCGGTCCATGTCAAAGTCCCATCCGTCGCTTCGAGGAGGCCGGTCGGACGTCGTCGAGCGACTCCACGACCCGGTCGACCATGCCGTACTCCCTGGCCTGTTCGGCCGTGAACCAGCGGTCGCGGTCACCGTCGCGGGAGATCGTCTCCGCGCTCTGGCCGGTGTGTTCGGCGGTGATGCGCTCGATGGTCTCCTTGGTGAACTGGAGGTTCTCGGCCTGGATGGCGATGTCGGCGGTGGTGCCGCCGATGCCCGCGGAGGGCTGGTGCATCATGATCCGCGCGTTCGGGAGCGAGTAGCGCTTGCCGGGGGTGCCCACGGTGAGCAGGAACTGGCCCATGCTCGCGGCGAATCCCATGGCCAGGGTCGCCACGTCGTTGGGGATGAGCCGCATGGTGTCGTAGATCGCGAGGCCCGCGTGGACGGAGCCGCCGGGGCTGTTGACGTAGAGGCCGATGTCGGTGCGTGGGTCCTCGGCGGAGAGCAGGAGCAACTGCGCGCAGATCCGGTTGGCGGAGACCTCGTCGACCTGGGTGCCGAGGAAGATGATGCGCTGGTTGAGGAGTTGGGCGGCGAGGTGGTCGTCGAACCGCGACGGAGGGGTGTCCCCCTCCTCGGCTCGCGGCCCTGGGTGGAATCCGGTGCTGCTGAGTGCCATCGCTCCTCCTGGTGGTGGCGCGGCCCGGTGAGCCGCGGTGCCTCCACCCTCGGTCCGCCGTCGGCGGCACGGAAGGAATCTCGGCCCTCAGCAGATTCGCCGACGGCAGAGCGGACCGGGGGCGGACCCGGGGGGGCGGACCGGGAGAGCGCACCGCGTCACACCGCAGGCGCGGGCTCTACTTGGTCACCACCAGCGAGAACTCGTACAGGTCGCCCCGGCACAGGGATTCGCCGTACTCGACGACGTGGCCCGTCCCGTCGAACGCGGTACGGCGGACCAGCAGGGCGGCGGAGCCCTCCTTGACGCCGAGCAGCCGGGCCTGGCGGCCGGTGACGTTGACCGCGCGGATCTGCTGGGTGGCCCGGACGACGCGGACGCCCTGGGTGTTCTGCAGGGCTTCCGAGAGTGAGCCCGTCAGCAGTGACTCGTCCAGGTCGGGGAAGCGTTCGGCGGAGAGGTAGACGGTCTCCAGGCAGATGGGGAAGCCGTCACCGAGGCGCAGGCGTTCGATGCGGTGGAGGGTGGTGCCGGGGTCGACGCCCAGGGCCGTGGAGTGGTGCAGGTCGGCCTCCACCAGCTCCGCGGCGAGGAGTTCGGCGCTGGGCCGGTAGCCGCGCGAGCGCAGGTCCTCGGAGAACGAGGTGAGCGTCGACGTCTTGGTGACATGGGGGTGGGAGACGAACGTGCCCACGCCCCGCACACTGCGGATGAGGCCGTCCTCGCGGAGGGCCTGGAGCGCGCGCCGGGCGGTCGCCCGGCTGACGTCGTACCGCTCGGCGAGCCGCCGTTCGGTGGGCAGCGCCTCGTCGGGGCGCATCCGGGCGATGTCGGCCTGGAGCCGCCGCCGCAGCGCCTCGTGCTTGAAGGAGTCCGCCTCAAAGGAATCCGTTCCGCCGGAGTCCGCCTCAAAGGAATCCGTTTCGCCGGAGTCCGCTTCGACGGAGTCCGTCCTGAGGGAGTCCGTCGCCGGGCCGTCGTCTGAGCGCCTGTCCTCGACCGTCACATTCACTCCGCGGTTCGCACCTGTCCGCCATCTCCGCCTCCTCCGAGGACGCGGTAGCGGGGCATCAGAGTACGCACCACGTCAAGGGTCGTTCCGGCGGTGTCCGCTTCCGGTGTCGTCGGCCCGCTCCGGCCGGCCACCCACCGCTCCTCCTGGGCGAGCAACGACGCCTCGAACTCCTCGGCCCGGTAAGGGTTTCCGGTCTCCAGCGCCCGCGCGATGTGCTCGTACCAGCTGCGCCAGCGGGGCAGGTGGAACGTGCCGACCAGGCCGGCCCAGTGGCGGCCCGAGTAGTCGTGCAGCTTGCTGCGGCTGTGGCCCCAGAGGGTGAGCAGGCGGCGTGCGTCGGTCTCGTACAGGTCGGCCTCGGCCGGGGTGGTGGCCCAGGCGCGGGCGTCGGCCAACCAGCCGTCCAGCCGGTGCTCGGGGCGGGTGGCCAGCAGCGTGTCCAGGTCCTCGATGGTGGCGAGCAGTGCGCGGGCGGCCCGGTGGAAGCCTTCGGCGTCCCGGGCGAAGGCCGCGTCCGCCGCCCGCCACTGCCGCTCGCACGCCGCGTGGGTGAGCACCTGCGCGGTGACGTCGCAAAGGTCCCGGCCGAGCGGTCCCGCACTGTCCTCCTGGCCGGCCTCGTCGGCCAGGAGCACCCATGCCTCGGCCAGGGCCGGTGGGACGTGGGGCGACGGCGGGTCGGCCAGGTGCACGGGCAGCTCGTGCCGCAGGTCGCCTTCCAGCGTGGGCCGGCCGATGATCACCGAGCCGGGCGGTCCGGGCCCGTCGGACGCGTACACGCTGTCGTGCAGCAGGTCCCAGGCCCGCAGCAGCCCGGGAGTCGTCCGCCCGTACCGGGCCCGCGTCCACGTCCCGAGCCATGCCTGTACGTCGTCGACGGCGCCCTGCCAGGCGACGTCGGCCAGTAGCTCGTACAGGACCGGGTCGGCGCCGAAGGCCTCCATGCTCGCGCCGATCCCGGACAGGGAGCCGCCGCGTGCGTCGGCGTGCGCGCGGGCGGGTCCTGTGGCGATCTCGTCCAGTTTTCCGTAGAGCCCGGGCCGGCCGCCGAGGCTGTGGAGCATGCACCACACCCAGGGCTTCTTGCGGTAGCCGTCGGTGCGCTGCCAGACCGGCCGGTGTTCCGCCCACAGGTCGAGGATGAGCATTCCGTCGTCGGGGATGGCGTCGAGGAAGGCGCGGGTGCGCTCCGGTGTCCAGTAGCGGGCGCGGTAGGAGAAGGGCCAGGCCTGGAGCACCCAGGTGGCCCGCTCGTCCACGGCGGTCATCACGCCGTGCACCGCGCGCGCGACCTGGGCGAGACCGGCGGGGTCGGTCACCGGTGGGGTCGTCTCGATGAACGGGTCGGCGGCGTAGAGGTGGTCGGTGCCGAACAGCCGGTTCTGCTCGGTCAGCAGGGTGGTGCCGAACTCCTCGAAGAGCGGGTCACGCGGGTCCAGCATGCCGACCTCGAAGTCCCACCAGGGCAGGGTCGTCGACCGGGCGCCCCGGCTCGCGATCAGCTCCTGCGGGACGTGCCCCGAGAAGCCCTGGAGGACCGGCCGCATGCCCAGGGCGCGTTCCCGGCCGAGGATGCGGCGGCCGAGGTCGATATGTCCGTCGATCCAGCTCTGCGGGAGCGGGCCGGACCAGCCGTCGAGCGAGGCGAGCCAGTTCCACGGCAGGTAGGCCGGTCCGCCGAGGAAGCTCCGCGCGGTCGGGTCGTCGAGGCCGGTGGTCATGAGGGCGCGTTGCCAGGCGGCTTCCAGGCCGGTCATCGCGAGCGGGGTGGTCACGCCGTGCAGGGCCATCCAGTCGATGTGGCGCTCCCAGCGCGCCCAGTCCCAGTACGCGGTGGTGTAGCCGAAGGTGCAGACGTTGAAGTGGTAGCGGTGCGGATGGGGGGAGGTCGTGCGGGGTGTCGTGCCGGTGCGCGGCAGCCGGTCGGGCAGCCGGGGCACGGGGGCGTCCCAGGTGATCTGCGTCCCGCACACGGTCCGCAGGTACCAGCGCAGCGCCGCGGCGACCGCGACCCCGCTGGACCCGCGCAGGGCCACTCCCCCGGGCCCGGCGTCGACCTCGTACCAGTCGGGTCCGCCGCCTCCGGGGACCACTTCGGCGGTGAACTCCGCGGCCCGGTCGCCCAGGAGGCGCCTCAGCAGCTGCCGGGCGGCCGGGGTTCCCGCGCCCGCTTCCTCGGGAGGTGTCATCGTCCGGACCACTCCTGTGAGTCGTGGTACGTACCACAGAACTCTCGAAGCTAGCCGCGCCACTCGGGGTGGTCAAGCAAGTCGACCGGAACGAAGGCGGATCGGTCGCAGGGCTGGGCATCCCCATACCCCTCTGGTACGGTCCACAGCCACATCAGCGGCTCCGTTCGACACCTCAGGTGGCCTCGACACGATGAACGCCGATCTCGTCTACTTCGCCGCTCTTCAGGAGAACCTCACCGCGATGGCCACCGCCGAGCGGCCCGCGATCGAGCGTGCCGCCCGGGCCGTCGCGGACAGCATCGCGGCCGGAGGAGTCGTCCACTACTTCGGCAGCGGCCACTCGCAACTCGTCGCCGTCGAACCGCTGCAGCGCGCCGGCGGACTCGCGCCGGTCAACGTCATCGCCGACCCGGCGCTCTCCCCCGCCGCCCCGCGCCACGCCGGCGCGGCCGAACGCGTCAGCGGCTACGCGGCGGCCGTCCTCCGTACGGCCGACATCAGGTCGGGTGAAGTGGTGATCGTGATCTCCAACTCGGGGATCAACGCCGTGCCCGTCGAATTCGCCCTGGGCGCAAGGGAGTTGGGGGCGACAGTCGTCGCCGTCACCAGCCGGGCGCACTCCCTGGCCGCCGCGTCGCGACACACCGGCGGACAGCGGCTGCTCGACGTCGCCGACATCGTCATCGACACCCACGGCAGCCCCGGGGACACGGTGGTGCCCCTGGGCGACCTGGCCGTGGGCGCCCTGTCGACCGTGCTGGGGGCGGCTCTCGTCAACGCGCTGACCTGCAGGGCGGCCCAACTGCTCGTCGAACGCCACGGGCAGGCACCGCCGTTGATCGTCAGCCAGAACACGGACGGCGACGCCCTGCGGCGCAACGAGGAGCTGCTGGAGCGGTACAAGGACCGCTGCCCGAGAGACTGACGTACCGATCCGACCGACGAGGCCACGCAAGGAGGCCGATGATGGACAGCACACACCGGGTGCGCCGCCGCATCGCCGCGACGGTCTGCGCCGCCGTCCTCGTGCTCCCGCTCGCGGCGTGCGACGCGCTCACCCCGGGCAGCGCGACGGCGGTGCCGGGACCCACCAGCGTGCCGTCGTCGACCGCCGTGCCGGCCGGGGACGTCACGTTGCATCTCCAGTTCGCCGACGCGCCGTTGATGGTCGACGCGCTGATCGCCGCGTTCGAGAAGGACCACCCCGACATCGACGTGGAGCCGCAGTACAAGACGTTCTCGGACTACGTGCAGAACCTGAAGCTGACCATGACCTCCGACACCGCTCCCGACATCGCGCAGTACGCGGTCGGCATGACGGACCTCGCGGCGGACGGCCACATCCTCGATCTGGCGCCCTACCGGGAGGCGTACGGCTGGGACAAGGCCATTCCGCCGGTCAGTCTCGACCAGCTCACGGCGGGGCAGACCAGTGAGGCCACCGGCGGGCGGGCCCTGTTCGGGGTCCCGGCGGGCCTGTCCATGACCGGCATCTACTACAACAAGGAACTCGCCGAGAAGGCCGGGATGGACGCTCCACCGAAGACGCTGGACGAGTTCGCGCAGCAGCTCGCCGCGGCCGAGGACGCGGACCTCACCCCGCTCGGGGTCGGTGCGCTCGACTCCGGCGGACTGCATCTGTGGGCCGCCCTGCTCAATCAGCTGATGCCGACGGACGAGTACTGGGACTGGGTCAACGGCAAGAAGGGCGCCACGATAGAGAACCCGGCCGCGGTCGAGGCCAGCGAACTCGTGATCGACTGGGGCCGCAAGGGGTACTACAACGAGTCCGCGAACGGCACCGCGCAGGTCGACTCGACCGCCCAGTTCGCCAAGGGCGACAGCGTCTTCCTGATCAACGGCAACTGGGCGGCCGGGCAGCTCGCCACCGTCATGGGCGACAACGTCGGGTTCTTCCCGATGCCCGGCGAACAGGCCGGCTCCCCCACGGTGGCCTCGGGGTTCAGCGTCTCCTACGCCGTGTCGGCCAAGACCGAACACCCCGAGGCGGCAGGCGCGTTCCTCGACTTCCTGACCTCTCCCGAGGCGGGCCAGATCATCAGCGACAACGGCTTCATGCCGCCCAACCCCGACGCCGTGAAGAAGCCGACGGGCGTGCTCGCGGACATCGCGGAGGGGCACCGGCGGGCCGTCGCCGACGACGGCATCACGACGTTCCCCGACTTCGCCGCGCCCGCGATGCTCGACCGGCTGCGCTCCGGCGTCCAGAAACTCATCGCGGACCGCGTGAAGCCGGCCGACTACCTCGACTCTCTTCAGGACGAGTGGGAGGACCATCATGGGGAGTAGGCCGCCCGTCCGGAACCGGGAGGCGCGCAGGCGGTGGCGCGGGTACGTGTACGTGCTGCCCGCGTTCGCCGTCTACGTCGCCTTCGCGGTGCTGCCCGCCCTGCACACGGCGTACCTGTCGCTGTTCGAGTGGGACGGGGTCACGCTCGGCGAATGGGTCGGGCTCGGCAACTACGCGGAGATCTTCCAGGACTCGATCCTGCGCCGCTCGGTGTTCAACGCCCTGGTGCTGGTGGTGTTCTTCTCCTTCGTGCCGATCGTGCTCGGGCTGCTGTCGGCGGGCCTGCTGGCCCGTTACCGGCGGCCCGGCATGGGCGCGTACCGCTTCCTGTTCATGCTGCCGCAGGTCGTGCCGCTCGTCGCGGTCGGTGTGACCTGGCGGTGGCTGTACGGGGACGACGGCGTGGTCAACCAGGCGCTGCGCGCGGTGGGCCTCGACAGTGTGGCGCGGGCATGGCTCGGCGACTTCGGCTTCGCGCTGATCGCCGTGGGGCTCGTCGGCACCTGGGTGCTGAGCGGGCTGTGCATGATGCTCTTCCTCAGCGGTGTGCAGAAGGTGGACCCCAGCCTGTACGAGGCCGCCCGGATCGACGGGGCGGGCCCGGTCCGGGAGTTCATGTCCGTGACGCTGCCGCATCTGCGCGGTGAACTGGCCGTCGCCATGACCGTGACGACGGTGGCCGCGCTGGCCAGCTTCGACATCGTGTACGTGACGACGAACGGTGGTCCCGGCGAGCAGACCACGGTCCCCGGCCTCCTCGTGTACCGGCTGGCGTTCTCCGAGGGCAAGGTGGGGCTCGCCGCCGCCCTGGCCGTCGTGCTGGGCGTCCTGATACTCGCGATCGTCTACCTCATCAACCGACTGTCGAGGGATCGGACATGAACACCGTCGCGCGCTCGGAACGCTGGTCCGGCTATGCGCTGCTGACCGTCATGGCGATCGTCGTCGTGATCCCGTTCCTCAGTGTCTTCCTCGCCTCGCTCCAGCCCGCGGGCACGCCGGTGGTGGGTCTGACCTGGCCGGAGCGGTGGAGCTGGGACAACTACGAGACGGCGTGGTCGGTGGCCGGGTTCTCTCATCTGATCCGGCACAGTCTGATCATCGCGGTCGGCGTCGTGCCCGCCTGTCTGGTCCTCTCCGCGCCGGCGGGGTACGCGCTGGGCACGATGAAGCTCCCCGGGGGCAACGCGATGGCGGCGTTCTTCATCGCCGGCCTCACGATCCCGGTCGAACTGATCGTGGTGCCCCTCTACTTCGACCTGCGCAACCTCGGGCTGACCAACTCGTACCTGGGCGTGATCCTGGTGGAGATCGCGCTGTTCATGCCGTTCAGCGTGTTCTGGATGCGTACGCACTTCCTGTCGACGCCCATGTCCCTGGTGGAGGCGGCGCGGATGGACGGTGCCTCGTCGGCGACGATCCTGGTACGGATCCTGCTGCCGCTGGCCCGGCCGTCCCTGATGACGCTCGGGCTGCTCGTCTTCATGTGGTCGTGGAACCAGTTCCTGCTGGTGCTGGTCCTCATCCAGGACACCACGAAGCACACCGCGCCCGCGGGTCTCGGGTTCTTCGTCGGTCAGAACAGTACGGACATCCCCACACTGGCGGCGGGGACGATCATCGTGATGCTGCCGATCCTGATCCTCTTCGTCGTCTTCCAGCGCAGCTTCCTCGCGGGACTGCTGCAGGGGGCGATGAAGGGCTGAGCGGTGCGGGCCGAACGGTGAAGGGGCGGGCGGAGCAGCGGGGTCGTCGACAGGGCTCGGAGGCGGACCGGGCGGTCAGGCCGCCTGCGAGGAGTCGGCGTGCGCGTCGGGCCGGGGGGCGGCTGCCGCCCACTCCAGGACCAGTCGTTGGTAGTCCCGCCGCTGCTCACCGCTCAGTGTTCCGCCGGCCCGGAGCCACAGGGCCCGGATCTCTTCGTTGACCTCGGCGGCTGATCTTTGCGTGGCTCCCGGCGCACGACGGTGAGTGGTGGACATAGCGTGAATCATACGGGGCTCTGCGTGAAGACCATGTGAGTGGAGACTGTGATCCTTACCGCCTTCCGGCGGCTGTGACAAGGGCCACGGCGTCAAGACCCCGTATGGCACGGCGGTGTCGGGCGGACCGTCAGACGGAACCGGAGCCAGGGCCGGAGCCGGGCCCGGAGTTGGAGTCGGAGCCCAGGACCAGCGTCTGGATGGCCAGTACGGCGCCGCCGCGCGCCCAGTCGTGGAAGTCGGACACCTTGGTCTCCAGGTTGACCGGGTCTGCCTGCGGATGCCGGTTGGCCAGGACCGCCTGCTCGACCACCGGACCTGCCACGTCGACCAGACCCACGCCCTCACCGGCGAGGAGGATCTTCTCGGGCATGGCGAAGTTGGCGATCTGCGCGACGAGGGTGCCCAGGGCGCGCGCCGCCTCGTCGACGATCCGGGCGGCCATGGGTTCGCCCTCGGCGGCCAGCGCGAGGACCTCGTCGTACGAGACGTCGCGGCCGGTGGCGGCCCGGACCTGGTAGCGGATGCTGGGGATGGTCAGCAGGGAGATGGCGCTGCCGCGCTCGCCCTCGGGTGTGAGCGGGCCGTTCGGGTTCACCATCCAGAAGCGGCCGACCCCTCGTCCGTCCTCGGCGGTCACCACCCGCTTGCCGCCGCTGACCAGGCCGTAGCCGAGGCCCGCGCCGATGGTGAGGACCGCGAACCGGTCGAGGCCGCGGCCGGCGCCGAACCAGCTCTCGGCCTCGACGAGCGCGTTCACGTCGTTCTCGACGACCACGGGCAGGCCGGTGCGCTCCTCCAGGAGGCGTGCCAGGGGGACGTCGTGCCAGCCGAGGAAGGCCGACTCGTCGACGACCGAGCGGTCCGAGGCGCGCCCGCCCAGTCCGATGCCGATCCCGGCGAGGCCCGGGAAGTGCCGGGCGAACTCCTCCGTGACCGCCCGCAGCACCTCCACGACGTGCTGCGGATCGTGGCCGGACAGGGGCAGGTCGTGGCGGGCGACGATATCGCTCCTGAGGGTCGTGACGACCCCGTAGACCATGTCCTCGGTGATCTTGAAGCCGATGAAGGTGCGGGACTCGGCGACGATGTCGAGGGGCTGGGAGGGCCGGCCCTGGCGCACCCCGGCGTCGGGGAGCGCGCTGCCCTCGGGGACCTCGACCAGCAGTCCCGACTCGATGAGCGGCTTGGTGAGCCGGGTCAGGCTGCCCGCGGACAGGTCGAGCCTGCGGGCGATGTCGCTGCGCGACAGGGGGCCGCGGGTGAGGACCTCGATCGCCACGGAGCGCTCACCGGGACTGAGCGGCAGCCAGCTGGCGGCGCGTGCGGTCATGACCGACCCCCTCGTCGTTTCTTTCGGTGCAGAAGTAATCATGCCATCCCAGGCCACGTAAGCCCATCCGATCCAGGAAGAAAAAGTTATGCGCAGACCTCTTGACGGCCGGATTCTTTCGGCCCAAAAGTAAGTAAGGCCCGAGGACGAGCCGCAGACGAGGGAGTCTCCCGATGACCGTCGCCTCAAGCAGCCCACCGTCGCGTCTGTCACCGCGCGACGTCGAGGGGACAGCTCCGAAGCCGAGGAGCGGCAGGAAGCGAGAACGCGACGGCGGCGGTGACGGGGCCCTGGCGGCACTGTTCATCGCGCCGGCCATGCTGGGTTTCCTGGTCTTCCTGCTCTGGCCGACCCTGCGCGGCATCTATCTGAGCTTCACCCGCTTCAATCTGCTGACCCCGGCCGAGTGGGTCGGCCTCGACAACTACCGGCGCATGGTCAACGACCCCATCTTCTGGGACTCGCTGAAGGTCACCGTCGAGTACGTGTTCATCAACATCGGCATCCAGACGGTCTCCGCGCTGGCCATCGCCGTCCTCCTGCAGCGCCTCACCCAGTCCGCGGTGCTGCGAGGGGTCGTGCTCACGCCGTACCTGATGTCGAACGTCGTCGCGGGCATCGTCTGGCTGTGGATGCTCGACACCCAGCTCGGCATCGGCAACGAGATCATCGCGGGCCTGGGCTTCGACCGCATCCCGTTCCTGGCGGACGAGACATGGGCGATCCCGACGATCGCGCTGATCAACGTGTGGCGGCACGTCGGCTACACCGCGCTGCTGCTCTTCGCCGGACTCCAGGCCATCCCGAACGACATGTACGAGGCCGCGAAGGTCGACGGCGCGAGCGAGTGGCGGATGTTCTGGCGCATCACCATGCCGCTGCTGCGGCCGGTGCTGGCGGTGGTGCTGATCATGACGGTGATCGGCTCGTTCCAGGTCTTCGACACGGTGGCGGTGACGACGAACGGCGGTCCCGCGAACGCCACCAACGTGCTCCAGTTCTACATCTACGGCTCGGCGTTCGGCCGCTTCCAGTTCGGCTACGCCTCGGCGATGTCCGTGGCACTCCTGGCCGTGCTCAGCGCGATCACCATCCTCCAGTACCGGCTCACCCGAGCCGGTCAGACCGACCTCGGCTGACGAAGGGAGCGACCGACATGACCGCCGTGACGGCAACGACGACGAAGGTACGGCCGGAGCGCCGAAAGCTCTCTCCCGGGAAGGTCCTGGCCTGGACGGTGATGGCCGCGATGGTCCTCATCACCCTGCTGCCGTTCTACTGGATCCTGCGCACCGCGCTGTCCTCGAACACGGCGCTCGCGGCCCACCCCGGTGACGTGCTGCCCGTGGACCCGACGACCGGTGGTTTCGAGCGGGCGCTGGGCCTGCAGTCCACCGAGGAGGCGATCGCCCAGGGCGGTTCGGGCGGCGGGCTGAAGTTCTGGCGCTATCTGCTCAACTCGGTGATCGTGTCCACCCTGATCACCGTCTGCCAGATCCTCTTCTCCGCCATGGCCGCGTACGCCTTCGCCCGGCTGCGGTGGCGCGGCCGGGACAAGGTGTTCGGGCTGTTCCTGGCCGGGCTGATGGTGCCCACCATCTTCACGCTGCTGCCGAACTTCGTCCTCATCAAGCAACTCGGCCTGGTGGACAGCCTGCTGGGCATCTCCCTGCCGACGATGTTCATGACCCCGTTCGCGGTGTTCTTCATGCGCCAGTTCTTCATGAACGTGCCCCGGGAGGTCGAGGAGGCGGCCCTGCTCGACGGGGCCGGGAAGATCCGGATCTTCTTCCGCGTCATGCTGCCGATGGCGTCCTCGCCCATCCTCACCCTGGGCGTACTGACGTACATCACCTCCTGGAACGACTACTTCTGGCCGCTGATGGTCTCCTACAGCGACAGCTCGCGCGTGCTCACCGTGGCCCTGGCCATCTTCCGGGCGCAGACACCGCAGACCGGCTACGACTGGTCCGGTCTGATGGCGGCGACGCTCATCGCCGCCCTCCCGATGCTCGTGCTCTTCGGCTTCTTCGCGCGCCGCATCGTCAGCACCATCAGCTTCACCGGCATCAAGTAAGGGGACGGGCATGCGAATTCGTACGCGGACGGCCGTGGCACTGACCGGGGCGCTGGCGCTGTCCCTGGTGACGGGCTGCGCGCAGGGCGGAGCCGCCGGGGCAGGCGCGAACACGGTCACGTACTGGCTCTGGGACTCCAACCAGCTGCCCGCCTACCAGGCCTGCGCCAAGGACTTCGAGAAGCAGAACCCGGGCCTGGACGTGAAGATCACACAGATGGGCTGGGCCGACTACTGGACCAAGCTCACCGCGAGCTTCATCGCGGGCACCGAGCCCGACGTGTTCACCGACCACATCCAGAAATTCGGGCAGTTCGCCGACCTGAACGTGCTCGAACCGCTGGACGACCTGGGCATCGACGAGTCCGCCTACCAGCCGGGGCTCGCCGCCAACTGGACCGGCCGGAACGGTCACCGCTACGGCGCCCCGAAGGACTGGGACACCGTCGCCCTCTTCTACAACAAGAAGCTGACCGAGAAGGCCGGGCTGGCCGCCCGGGAGATGGGCGACCTCTCCTGGAACCCGGAGGACGGCGGCACCTTCGAGAAGGCCATCGCGCACCTGACCGTCGACAAGAACGGCAAGCGCGGCGACGAGGAGGGCTTCGACAGGAACAACGTCGAGGTGTACGGACTCGCCACCGGCGGCGCCGGCGACAGCGACGGGCAGACCACCTGGAGCCCGTTCGCCGCCTCGGCGGGCTGGAAGTACACGGACAAGGCGCGCTGGGGCACCGAGTACCAGTACGACAGCAAGACCTTCCAGAAGGTGGTCGACTGGTACTTCGGCCTCGCGAAGAAGGGCTACCTCGCCCCGTTCACCGACTACACCGACGGCGCCAACCCGGCCAACGCCCAGGTCGCCTCCGGCAGGGCGGCGACCGCCTTCGACGGCGCCTGGATGATCTCCACGTACTACGGCACCAAGGGGCTCGACGTCGGTACGGCCGTCACCCCGGCCGGTCCGACCGGCAAGCGCGCCACCATGATGAACGGCCTCGCCGACTCCATCACCAAGAACGCCCACAACATGGCGGGCGCGAAGAAGTGGGTGCGGTACCTGTCCTCCGACGAGTGCCAGCGGGCCGTCGGCGGCTACGGCATCGTCTTCCCCGCGACCCCGGGCGGCACCGAGGCGGCCGTGGCCGCGTACAAGAAGAAGGACATCGACGTGTCCGCCTTCACCGGGCCGGTCGCGGACAAGAAGGACTTCACCACCTTCTCGTTCCCCGTCACCGACTACGCGGCGGACGTGTACGCCCTGATGCGTCCGGCGATGCAGGACGTCTTCGCCAACAACGCCCCGGTGAAGGGCCTGACCAAGACCAACGACCAGATCAACTTCATCCTCGGCCAGTGACCCGGACACAGACCCGGACAGTGAAAGGCACACACTCCATGACGTTCTCCCTCGGCATCGTCGGCGCCGGCCAGTTCTCCGGCCAGTTCGCGAAGCTGTTCCTTGCCCACCCGGGTGTCGGCGACGTGTACGTCACCGATCTGCTGCCGGAGCGCGCCGAGCAACTGGCCGCCGCCGAAGGGCTGGCGGGCACCTTCCCCTCGTACCAGGCGATGCTGGAGTCGGAGGCGGTCGACGCCGTCGCGATCTTCACCCAGCGCTGGACCCACGGCCCGCTGGTGATCCAGGGCCTGAACGCCGGCAAGCACGTCTACTCGGCGGTCCCGATGGCGATCACGCAGGAGGAGATCGCCTCGATCATCGACACGGTACGGGCCACCGGGCTCACCTACATGATGGGTGAGACCAGCCAGTACAACCCGGCGACCGTCCACGCCCGCAACCAGATCGCGGACGGCTCCTTCGGCCGGCTCTTCTACGCCGAGGGCGACTACGTGCACGACATGGACCTCGGGTTCTACGAGGCCTACCAGTACAGCGGCGGCGAGAACTGGAAGGCGACCGCCAGCTATCCCCCGCTGCTCTACCCCACGCACTCGGTGGGCGGGGTCCTCGGGGCGTGGCAGACGCACGCGGTGAGCGTGTCCGCGATCGGCGTCAGGGACGACCGAGGGGACGGGGTCTTCGACGAGGAGATCAGCCAGTTCGGCAACGACTTCTCGAACGCCACCGCGCTGTTCGAGGTCGCGGGCGGCGGCTCGTTCCGCACCAACGAGTTCCGGCGGGTGGGCTACCCCTCGCACATCCGGGAGTCGCGTTTCCGGTTCTTCGGGACGGACGCCAGCATGGAGCAGCTCGCCACGGTGGCCTTCTGGCAGGACAAGAAGGGGGTCAAGGACATCAGCGAACTCCTTGAGCCCAAGCCCACCATGTCCCCCGACGACCCCTCCCTGCAGCACATCGCGCCGGAGCTGCGGGCCGCCTTCACCTCGGGGTCGGCCCCGGTGCACGACCGGTCGCGGCTGCCGAAGGAGTTCGAGAACCTGCACAACGGCCACGAGGGCAGCCACCACTTCCTGGTGGACGACTTCGTGATCGCCGTCAACACCCGCACCCTGCCGTCGGTGAACGCGTGGGTGGCCGCCCGCTACACCCTCCCGGGCATCATCGCCCACGAGTCGGCACGGCAGGGCGGGGCCCGCCTGGAAATCCCGGACTTCGGGGACGCGCCTCAGGCGTGACGTTTCTGTACGGTCCGGCCGTTCCCGGGAACGGCCGGACCGGGCCGGTCAGGTGCCCGGCTTGCGGCCGTACACGTAGACGTCGTCGTTCTTCTTCAGGAGCGACCAGTACTTCTTGGCCGTCGTCTTCGTCATGTTGACGCAGCCGTGCGAGCCGGGCGGGTTCCACATGCTGACGCCGACCGAGTGGAAGGCCTGGCCGCCGTCGAAGAACTGGCTGTAGGGCATGGGCACGTCGTAGATGGACGAGACGTGGTCGATGTGCCGCCAGTAGATCTTCTTCAGGCCGGTACGGGTCTCGTATCCGTTGCGGCCCGTGCGCACCGGCACCGGTCCGTACACGAGGTTCTTGCCGTCCTGGATCCAGCTGAGCTGGAGCGTCAGGTTCACGCAGGCGATACGGCCCTTGTTGACCGGGCATTTGCCGTCTTTGTTCGGGTTCGTCCCGACGGCCTTCTGCTTGGTCATCAGGTCCATCACGCCCCAGGTGATGGAGCCGGCGTAGCCGATGTTCGGGGTGATGCCGTGCTTGGTCTGGAAGGCCTTGATCGCCTTGCAGTCGTTGGCGGACTGCTTGCCGTCGACCGGCCGGCCGAGGAACTTCTCGACCTTCTTCTGGTACGGGCCGCTCGAAGTGGTGCAACTGGCCGCCTGCGCGGGCGTCACGCCCAGTGCGACGGTCAGCGGTACCACCATCCCGGTGATCCCCAGTGCGACGGCTGCCCGTCTGCGCATGTCCCCCATGATCAGGCCTTTCCTCTTCGATTCCGCGTCGGTTCTTCTTCGGTTCTGCTTCGATCCGGTCGATCTCTGCCAGCTAGACACGCGGCACGGGAGATCGGTTGTGGTGCCGGACCGGCTGGAACGAAACGGTGACATGATCTTGAACCGGGTCATTCGGTACGGGACGCTACGCGAGCGAATCCCCCGGCTGCGAGGCGGGGCCGGTTCGCCGGGAGGGGGCCAGTTCTCTGCGATTGGCTCCTGCTGCCCCGTCGGCTGCCCGCCTACGCTGCCGCCATGCATCCCGCACTCGCCGACGATCTCTCCCGGCTTCCCGAACTCCTCCAGTCAGCCCGTGACTTCGCCGCCCGCGAGGTGTCGGAGGTCGCGGCACGGCCCGTGGTCCAGCAGGGCAAGGCGCCGGATCCGCGGCCTCTTCCGGCGGAGGGCGCCGGTGCGGAGGGCGCCCTCACCCGGTTCGCCGAATCGTGGGCGCCCGGCTTCGCCGCCACCGCGGGACCCCGCTATCTCGGCTTCGTGACCGGCGGCGCGACCCCGGCCGCGGTCACCGGGGACTGGCTGACCAGCGCCTACGACCAGAACGCCGCCGGCGGGGACGGTTCCTCGGCGGCGGCCCTGGAGCGGGAGACGCTGGGCTGGCTGCGGGAGCTGTTCGGCCTCGGCGAGGCACACAGCGGCGCCTTCGTGACGGGCGCGACCATGTCGAACACCGTCGGTCTCGCCCTGGCGCGCGAGTGGCTGGGCGACCGCAAGGGGATCCGCGTGTCCGAGGCGGGCGCCGCCGCGCTCGGCCCGGTCGACGTGCTCTCCGGCAGCCCGCACTCCAGCATCCCCAAGGCCCTGTCCGTCCTGGGCATCGGCCGCGACCGGCTGCGTACGGTGCCGGTGCTGCCCGGCGGCCGGGAGGCGGTCGACGTGGCACGGCTGGCCGAGGCGCTCGAAGCGCTGGACGGACGCCCGGCCGTCGTCGTGGCCAACGCGGGCACGGTGAACACGGTCGACTTCGACGATCTGCGGGCGATCGCGGGACTCAAGGAGCGGTACGACTTCTGGCTGCACGTGGACGCCGCCTTCGGCGGGTTCGCCGCGCTGTCCCCCGAGCACGCGCACCTGACCGACGGCATCGACGCCGCCGACTCGGTCTGCGTCGATCTGCACAAGTGGCTCAACGTCCCGTACGACGCGGCCGTTCAGTTCACCCGCCACCGGGAACTGCAGGTGCGGGTCTTCCACAACGCGTCGCCGTACCTCGGACTGCCCACCGGGGAGCCCGACTTCGTGCATCTCACACCGGAGAACTCGCGTCGGCTGCGCGCACTGCCGGCCTGGTTCTCGCTCGCCGCGTACGGCCGTGAGGGGCATCGCGAGATCGTCGAGCGGAACGTGGCCGAGGCCCGGCGGCTCGGCGAGGGGATCGCGCGCGTACCGGGGCTGCGCCTGCTCGCGCCGGTCCGGCTGAACGTCGTCTGCTTCACCCTCGCCGGGTCCGCCACCGAGGAGCGGGTGCACGCGCTGGGCCGGGCGGTCGCCGAGTCCGGCGAGGCGTTCCTGACGCCGACCTTCCTCGACGGGACCCATGCGCTGCGGGCCGCGTTCAGCAACTGGCGGACGTCCGCGGCCGACACGGACCGGGTGCTCGCGGCCGTGACGCGGGCGGCCGGCGCACCGGAGGCCTGAACAACGGGGTCCCGGCAGGCGCCGGCCGCCCCAGCTCTTCCGCCTTGCGGCCCCCTGTGCTTGTCTAGGGGCCGTTTTCGGTGGCTGGGGCGGGAGTTGCCGTATGAGCAGGCCGTGGACCGGTGGAGTGCTGGCGGGATTACTGCTGCTCACCGCGTGCGGAGATCCCTCGTCGGGGCCCGAGACCGCGTCCACGCCCTCGTCCCCCACCACCGCCTCGACCACGCACCGGCGCCCGGCCGCCACGCCCGCGGCGAGCAGCGGAGCCGACACCGGAGGGGCCGGCACCCGGAAGCCCGACACCGAGGGAGCACCCGCCGAGCGCCCCACCGTCCTCTACCTCGGCGACTCCCTCGCCATGGAGAACCAGAAGGTCCTCGGCGGACTCCTGCGGGACGAGGAGAGCGCGCGCTACACCAGTGCCCCGTACTCCGGGACCACGCTGTGCGACTACCTGGAGGGCAGCGGCGAGGACTCCCTCGTCCCGCCGAAGGACAAGGCCGCAGCCCTGGTGCGCCGGCTGCGGCCGGACTTCGTGGTGCTCCAGTTCTGGGGCAACGCGTGGGGCTACACGCCCTGCATGGACGGCATCACGTACGACAAGCAGCGGGACAGGTACTTCGCGCGCTACACCGCGGACGCCGGGCGGCTGACGGACCAGATCGCGAACGCCGCAACCGGATCGAAGATCGTCTGGGTGCTCCAGGGCCCCGACCCGATCACTCCCGACCGGGTCCGGCGAGTCAACGCCGTGTACGAGCGGCAGGCGCGGGCCTCCGGCGATCTGCTCGCGGACGCCGGAAAGGCGGTGAGCGCGGCCTCGGCCCGCTACACCTGGACCCAGTACCTGCCGTGCACCGCGTACGAGCGTGAGCACGGCGCGTACTGCACCCAGCCGGGCAGTGGCCGCACCGCACTGCACCGCGACGACGACTACCTGCACTTCTGCCTGGCACCCACCACGTCGACGCCCAAGCCCTGCCCGGTCCGCTCCCCCGGCATCCTGCGCATCACCCGGGCGATCAGCCAGGCGATCGGCCGGGCCGTGGCCGCGCCTGCGGGCTGAAGAGCAGGGCACCGGACTCGGGTACCGGAGTCAGGTACCGGCCTCGGGCACCGGCCTCAGCGTCCGCCGGTTCCCAGTTCCGTCTCCACCAGCCGGTACATGTGCCGGCGCGCGTCCTCCGTGCTCAGCGGCGGTGCCTGCCGCAGCCGCTGCAGGGCCAGGCCGTCGGAGAGGGCGGCGAAGCGGACGGTGAACCCGGCCGGGTCGGCGCAGACGAACTCGCCGTCGGCGACGCCCCGTTCGACCAGGGCGCGGATCTGGCCGTGCCAGTCCTCGTACCGTTGGGCCTGGCCGCCGGCGAAGGCCTGTTCGGGGTCCTGGTCCCGGTCGCCCGCGCTCCAGTAGTCGAACCACATCCGCCAGTGCCGGTCGGTGTCCTCCGTGAACAGCGCGTCGATCAGCAGCCGCAGCGCCTCGGCGCCGCCGGACGCCTCCTCGGCGGCCTCGTTCAGTGCCGCGTAGTAGCGCTCGATGTTCAGCACCATGGCCTCGGACAGGATCTCCTGGACCGAGCCGAAGTGATAGGTGACCGTGCCCACCGACACCCCGGCCGCGGCGGCGACGTCCCGTACGCCCACGGACGCGTAGCCGCGCTCGGCGATGAGCGGGACGGCCGCCTCCACGATGAGCCGACGGCGGACCTCGGTGGGCTGACGCGTGCGGTCGGCCGCGGCGACCGCACGGCGGGGCGTCTTCGCGGCCTTCACGCGGACGTCCTCGGGGTGGTGCGGTGCCATGCGCGCTTGACCACTGTCTCTCCGTCCGACCGTGCTTCCATCCGGCTGTCCATGATGAACTCCGTGGCCGTGGCCCGCAGCTCCGTACGCGTGATGATCTCAGCGTCCCAGTCGTCGCCGCGCCGCAGCCGGATCGCCCACTCGGAGACCGCTCGCGCGGACAGGGGGTCGTCGGAGCGGATGCGGTACGTCTCGCGGGCGCTCTCCTCGTAGCGCAGCCCGTCCGGATAGACCCGGGAGCCGCCGTAGTTGGGGTCGACCTCCAGCGTCCACTCCCCCTTGGCGACGTCGTGCGTGACCAGCCGCTCCGGCCCCGGATCGGCGGCCCGCTCGTGCTCGACGGCCAGCGGCACGGCCTGCTCGGGCTCCTCGAAACGGATGGGTGCGCGGCCCTCGTCGGACGCGGGGTCCCGCACGGGGAGGAGTACGGCGCTCTCGGCGGGCAGCACGGTCAGCTCACCGCGCTCGCCGTGCGGCCACACCCAGGGCCAGTAGGTGTCGGAGACGGCGACCCTGACACGGTGTCCGGGCGGGAAGGCGTACCCGACACCATTGAGCTCGAACTCCACCGTCTCGTACGTCCCCGGGGTCCACTCCTCGGCCCGGTCGCGCCCGTGCCTGCTGAGCAGGTTGAGGACACCGCGGGTGACCAGCGTGGACGAGCCGTCGGGGGCCACGTCGCAGATCCGGGCGATGACATGGGCGCGGGGTGTCGTGCTGTCGAGGCGGAGCCGGACGCGCGGGCGGCCGAGGATCTCCACCCGCTCGGGCAACGGCTCCGAGTCGAAGCACACCGAACGGCCGTCCTCCTCCCGCTGGTCGGGCGGCAGATCGCTCGCGTTGCCGAACGGGAAGAACCGGCCGGCGTCGAGCCCGGTGTGCTGGGGCGAGCGTACGAGGACGGGGGCGGCGCCCCGCCCCAGGGGCCGCGCGTCCCAACTGACGTTCGGGGAAGGCCAGTCGGACTCGCCGACCCATCGTCCCGGCATCACGTCGTACGAAGTGGACGGCGGGACCGGGTCGTTGAGCCAGGCGCGCAGCAACGGCTCGCGCATGACGCCGGTGTCCTCGTCCTTCAGGTGCTGGTCCCACCAGCGCAGGGTCTCCTGGAGGAAGCCGATCGCGGGGCCGGGTGGCAGACCGCGGTCCGGGTACTGGTGCGACCAGGGTCCGACCAGCCCGCGTACGCGGTCGTCGGGCAGGTGCTCCACGAGGCGCAGCACGGTGTCCCGGTACGGGTCGTTCCAGCCGCCGACGGCGAGGACCGCCGCGTCGATCGCCGCGTAGTCCTCGCAGACGCTGCCGTGCTTCCAGTAGTCGTCGCGCTGCTGGTGGGCCAGCCAGGTGTGCAGAAAGGGTTCGAGGGCTTCGAGGCGTTCGCGCCACATCGGCAGCCAGCGGTCCGCGCCCACGCTGGTGGGGTCCGGCGGGCGGGAGGCGAACGCGAGCATCGTCCCCGCCCAGGCGAGCATGTCCACGCCGAGGACCGCGCCGCCCATGTAGTGCACGTCGTTGTCGTAGCGGTCGTCCGTCGAGCAGACGGTGACGATGGCCTTGAGGGGTTCGGGGGCGAGGGCGGCGATCTGAAGGGCGTTGAAGCCGCCCCAGGAGATGCCGAACATGCCGACCTTGCCGGTGCACCAGGGCTGCTCGGCCAGCCAGTTGACGACGTCCACGCCGTCCGCGAGTTCCTGGGCGTCGTACTCGTCGCCGGGGGTGCCCTCGCTGTCGCCGTGGCCCCGGATGTCCACGCGGACGGAGGCGTAGCCGTGGCCCGCGTACCAGGGGTGGCGTTGGGCGTCCCTGGGGGCCGTCCAGTCGGTCTTGCGGTAGGGGAGGTATTCGAGGAGGGCGGGGACGGGGGCCGTTTCGGCGTCCGTGGGGCGCCAGATGCGGGCGTGCAGGGGGGTGTGTCCGTCCCTGGTGGGGATCCACACGTCCTCGACCATGACCTGCCGGTCGAAGTGCTCGCGGTATTTCAACTTCTTGGCTCCTTGTGTTGCTCGGGCACAGATGCGGTGTTCTCGCCCCCGCCGCCCCTACCCGTTCCCGTCCACGCATGGGGGCTGCGCCCCCTCGCCCCCTTTGTCCTCAAACGCCGGACGGGCTAGGGATCAGCCTCTCCGGCGTTTGAGGAGCGGGGGTTCGGGGGCTGGCCCCCGAGTCAGTGACGGGAACGGGTAGGGGCGGCGGGGGCGAGAAAAGTCCGTTACCCCACCGCCCGCCACCGCCGCACCCGATGCCCCCGGACAGGGGCGAGCCCGTCGTGGGCGACCCACAGGTCGCCGGGTTCCGCCGCGTCCACCCACTCCGGCAACGGCCCCACAACGAACCGCGCCTCCGGATCGGGTTCCAGCACCGCCGCCATCAGCTGACGCGTGTACGGATGTCCGGGCGAGGAGAAGACCGAGTCCGTCGGCCCCTCCTCCACCACCACACCCCGCCACAGCACCACCACCCGATCCGCGATCCCCCGCACGACGGCCAGGTCGTGGCTGATGAACAGGCACGCGAGCTCCCGCTCCCGCCGCAGATCGTCGAGCAGCCGCAGCACGTCGGCCTGCACGGACACGTCCAGTGCCGTCGTGATCTCGTCCGCGATGAGTACGTCCGGCTCACCCGCCAGCGCCCGCGCGATCCCGATCCGCTGCCGCTGCCCGCCGGAGAGCTGCGCGGGCAGCCGTTCGGCGAGGGCGGGGTCGAGGCGTACGTCGGAGATGAGCTGCCGGGCCCGTACCGCGGTCTCGGCGCGGGAGTCCGTCGTGCCGAAGAACCGCAGTGGCCGCCGCACCGCGTCCCCGACGGAGCGGCGCGGGTTGAGGGAGGTGTCGGCGTTCTGGAAGACGAGCTGGACCCGCCGCCGCAGCGCCGCAGGCCGCTTCCCGGCGGGCCGGGCGAGGTCACCGGAGCCGGAATCCGAACCGGAGCCGGAGCCAGATCTGGTACCGGTACCGGAGCCGGAGCCGTGCGTCATCGTGCCGCCGGACGGCGTCCGCAGCCCCGCCAGCGCCCAGGCGAGCGTGGACTTCCCGCTCCCCGACTCCCCGACCAGCGCGAGGACTTCCCCCCGCCGGACGTCGAAGGAGACACCGTCCACGGCACGACTGGACCCGTAGTCGATCGTGACGTCCCGGGCGGCGACGGCGACGGGAGCCTCCTCGGGGATCACCGCCCGGGGCCGCACCTCCCGCTCGCCCTCCTCGCCGACGCGCGCGAGCCCTTCGTCGTCTAGGCGGGGCACGCTGGCCAACAGGCGTCTGGTGTACGGGTCCTGGGGCATCGCGAAGAGCCGGCCCGTCGCAGCCGCCTCCACGATCCGGCCGGACCTGAGCACCACCACCTCGTCGGCCATGTGCGCGACGACGCCGAGGTCGTGGCTCACCAGGACGGCGGACAGGCCGAGTTCGTCGCGCAGTGTGCCGATCAGGTCGAGGACACCGCGCTGGGTGACGACGTCGAGTCCGGTCGTCGGTTCGTCGAGGACGAGGACCTTGGGGCGGGCCGCGACGGCCATGGCGATGGCGACGCGCTGCTGCTGGCCGCCGGAGAGTTCGTGCGGGTAGCGGCGGGCGAGTTCGGCGGGGCGGGGCAGGCGGACCTGTTCGAGGAGGTCCACCACGGGTATGTCACCGCCGGCCTCCGCGATCTGGCGTCCGATGCGCATGGAGGGGGTCAGGGCGTGGCCCGCGTTCTGCGCGACCATGGCGACCGTGCCGCCCCGCAGCCGCCTCAACTCCCTTGCGGGCAGGGCGAACACGTCGGCGCCGTCGACCCGTACCGAGCCGTCCGTCACCCGCGAGCCGTGCCGCAGATGCCCGAGCAGCGTGGCCGCGACGGTCGACTTGCCGCTTCCCGACTCGCCGACCAGGGCGAGGGTCCGGCCCGGCAGTACCTCCAGGGACACCTCGCTCACCACCGGTATGTCACGGCCGCCCGAACGGTAGGCCACGGACAGCGAGTTCACGGACACCAGCGATGTCGTCGAAACGACGGCGGCGGCAGTCATCAGGACCCCTCCCTGATCCGGTCGACGCCCCATGCCTTGGAGAGGCCGTCGGCCGCGAGGTTGAGCCCCACCACGAGTGTGGCCAGGGCGATGATCGGTGCGAGGCTCGCCATCGGGACGACGGTGATGGCGGTGCGGTTCTCGGCCACCATCAGGCCCCAGTCGGGCGTCGGCGGGTCGGCGCCGAAGCCGAGGAAGGACAGTGACGAGATCAGCAGCACGACCCAGGAGGCCCGCATGGCGAACTCGACGCACACCACGTCGGTGATGTTCGGCAGGATCTCCCGGCGCAGGATCGCCCAGGTGCTCTCGCCGCGGGCCCGTGCCGCGGTCACGTAGTCGGCGGGTGCGACCGCGAGCGCGGCGCCCCGGACGACGCGTACGACCTGGGGCACGTACACGACGGCGATGGCGAGGACGATGACCGACGGGCCCGTGCCCAGTGCGGTGACGACGACCAGCAGGGCGAGCACCGACGGGATGGAGAGCACCGCGTCGAGCACCCGGCCCAGCACGTCGTCGAACCAGCCGCCCCGCAGGGCCGCGGCGCAGCCGACGACCGTGCCGATCAGGAGGGTGACGAGGGTCGCGGCGACGGAGACGCCGATCGCGTACCGGCCGCCGTACAGGACGCGGGCCAGGACGTCACGGCCGTACTGGTCCGTGCCCGCCCAGTGGCTCCCGCTGGGGCCGAGGAGCGCCTGGTCGGCGTTGTTGGCGATGGGATCGTACGAGGTGAGGACCGGTGCGAGCAGGGCGATGAGGACGTGGACGGCGACGATCGCGAGGCCGATGGAGGCTGCCCGTGAGGAGCGGACGGTGCGCCAGGCGCGGGCCACGGCGGACGGTGGCGCGGCGGGGGCCGCGGGTGTGTCCGCCGGGGTGTCGAGGGTGGTCATCGGGTCCTCCCGCGCGTACGGAGCTTGGGGTTGAGTGCCATGGCGCCGAGGTCGGCGGCCAGGTTGCAGACGACGTACACGACCGCGCTGATCAGGGCGATGGCCTGGATGACGGGCAGGTCCCGGTTCTGGACGGAGGAGAGCATCAGCTTTCCGATGCCGGGGTAGTTGAAGACGTTCTCGACGACGGCGACTCCGCCCGCGAGCCAGGCGACGTTCAGGGCGATGACGTGCAGGGTCGGCAGCAGGGCGCTCGGCAGCGCGTGCCGGGTGACGACCCGCCAGGTCGAGAGTCCCTTGAGGCGGGCCGTGGTGACGTACTCGCTCGCCATGACGTCGATGACCGAGGTGCGGGCCATCCGGACGATGTAGGCGGCCATGACGATCGCGAGGGCGAGGGCGGGCAGCCAGACGGCGGGCATGAGCTGGCCGACGGTCGCCTCGGGGCCGTACAGGACGACCGCCGGGAACAGGGGGAGGGCGACCGAGAAGCAGAGGACGAGCACGGTGGCGACGACGAACTCGGGGACGCTCATCCCGACCAGGCTGACCGTGGAGATGAGGTGGTCCGGCCAGCGGTCGCGGTAGAGGCCGGCGAGGATGCCGAGGACGATCGAGCCGGTGACGGCGAACAGGACGGTCACCAGGGCGATGAGCGCGGAGTTGCCGAGGTACATGCCGACTTCGCCGCCCACCGCTTTGCCGGAGACGAGGGAGAGTCCGAAGTCGCCGTGCACGGCGCCGCCGATCCAGTCGGCGTACCGCTCCCAGGCGGGCTGGTCGAGTCTGAGTTTTTCGCGCAGGGCGGCGACCGCGTCGGGGGTGGCGTCCTTGCCGAGGACCTGGGTGGCGACGTCGCCGGGCAGTGCCTGGACGGCGAGGAAGACGAGGACGGAGGAGAGGACGAGGGTGCCGAGGGCGGCGAGGACGCGGCGGGCGATGAACGAGAGCATGGTCAGGCTCCCTTCAGGCCGATGCCGAGGTAGTCGAACTCGAAGCCGTGCTCGGCGTATCCGCGTACCTTCCGCGAGATGCCGACGAGCCGGTCGGCGAACATCGGGGTCATCGCCCCGCCCTTCTCGACGACGAAGGTCTGCGCCTCGCCGTACAGTTCGCGCCGCCGCTCGTCGTCGGTCTCCTGCCGGGCCCGGTCGAGCAGCGCGTCGAACGCCTTGTCCGACCAGGCGGTCTCGTTGTAGGAGGAACCGCCGCGGAAGACCTGCGTGAACAGCTGGTCGACGGGTCTGCCGGTGTACCAGTAGGTGGCCATGAGCGGCTTCTTCATCCAGATCTGCGTGTAGTACGAGTCCGCCGAGGCCGTCTTCACCCGCACCCGGATACCGGCCCGCTTGGCCGAGTCCTGGTAGGCGAGGGCCATGGGCGTGAACACCGGGTCGTACGAGGAGGTGTAGAGGTCGACCGTCAGGCCCTCGTGGCCCGCCTTCTTCAGCAGGTGGCGGGCCTGTTCCGGGTCGTGCTCGGGATGGGTCGCGAGGTGGGCGGGGTCGCTCGGCGGTACGGGGTTGTCCCAGCCGGGCGTGCCCGCGCCCTGGAGGGCGACCTTCACCACGTGCTCGGGGTCGTAGGCCAGTTTCATCGCCTGCCGGACCCGTACGTCGGTGAAGGGCTTCTCCGTGGTGAGCATCGGCAGCACGTACCACTGGGCGTTCTCGACGCGGGCGATCGTCGCGCGGTCGGACGCGGCGACGACGCGCGCGGTCGCGAAGTCCAGGTTGGTCTGCGAGAGGAGGTCGACCTGGCCCGCGAGCAGGGCGTTCGAGCGGGCCGACATGTCGGCGACGGAGTAGAAGTCGATGGCGTCCAGGACCGGGCGGCCCGCCCAGTGGTCCGTGAACGCGGTGATCCGGCCGGGCCCCGCGGGTGCGAAGGACTCCAGCTTGAAGGGGCCCGTGCCGATGCCGATGCGGCCGATACCGCGGGCGCTGCCGTCGGGGATGACGTAACAGTTGTAGTGCGTGAGCAGGCTCGGGAACTCCGCGTTGGGGGTCTTCAGCGGTACGACGAGCGTGTGGGCGTCGGGGGTTCGCAGCTTCGCCGGGTCGATGAGCGGGGCGAGGACGGCGGCCTGCGGGGACGCCGTCGCCTTGTCGAGGATGTGGCGCAGGGTGTACGCGGCGTCGGCGGAGGTGAGGGCGTGGCCGTCGTGGAACGTGACGCCCTTGCGGAGGCGGAAGGTCCAGGTACGGGCCTTGGCGTCCGGCTCCCAGGACTCGGCGAGGTCGGGGGCGAGATCGCCGTCCGTGCCGATGCGGACCAGCCGGTTGTAGAGGGCCCCGAGGTATTCGTACGCCGACAGGGCGCTCGCCGGGTCCAGGGTCTCGGCCTCGGAGGCGGGCGGCCTGGCGATGCGGAGGGTTCCGCCGCGGTCGGGGGTGCCCGCCTTCGCGCCTTTGGGCAGAGCGGGGGCGGCCGAGGCGCCCGTGCAGCCGGTGAGCAGCCAGGACGCACCGAGCGACGCGCTGCCCGCGGCTGCCGCGGCAAGGACGGAACGCCGTCCCGGGTGATGGATGTCGGGCATGGGCCGACCGTCCCTCTCGCTATGCGTTCGCTATTCGTTCAGCGGAACGATTGAGTGAAGTGCGTGAACGATAACCAGCCGGAAGTGGTCCGCCAACCCTCGGAACGCGGAAATTTACGTCGGAAACCGAGCCGTTACCTGGCCTGAAGCGGCCGGAGGAGGCCGGTGGGGGCCGGACGCCGGCGGACAGGTGATCGTGGAGCGGCGGGTGCGGGTGATCGCGGGGCGGCCGGTGAGGGGTATCGCGGGGCGGTGGGTGTAGGTGATCGGGAGATGGGGAGAAAGCGCTTGCTCCGTATTCGCCACTCCCTGGGGAGGGACGGCCCGCATGGCCTCGTGGGAGAAACCGCTCGACCACCGCTACCGCGGCGAGCACCCGGTCCGCACCCTCGTCTATCTGTTCCGGGCCGACCGGTGGAAGCTCGCCGCCGCGTTCGCCGTCTTCACCGTCAAGCACAGTCCGGTCTGGCTGCTGCCCCTGATCACCGCGACCATCATCGACACGGTCGTGCGGCACGGACCGATCGCCGACCTCTGGCTCAGCGCCGGAGTCATCCTGGCGATCCTGGTCGTCAACATGCCGCTGCACCTGCTGTACGTGCGGCTGCTCTACGGCAGTGTGCGCCGCATGGGCACGGCCCTGCGCTCCGCGCTGTGCACCCGTATGCAGCACCTCTCCATCGGCTACCACTCACGCGTCAGCGCGGGCGTCCTCCAGGCGAAGGTCGTCCGTGACGTGGAGACGGTCGAGCAGATGGTCCAGCAGACCGCCGAGACGGGGCTCGGCGCGGTCACCGTGCTCACCGGCGGGCTCATCATCATCGCCGTGCGCACACCCGAGTTCGTCCCCGTGTTCCTGTGCGTGGTGCCGGTCGCGGCGCTGCTCGTGGCGCGGCTGCGGGGCCGGTTGCGCGTCCACAACGAGGACTTCCGGCACGAGGTCGAGCAACTGTCCTCGCGGGTCACGGAGATGACCCGGCTCATCTCGGTCACCCGGGCGCACGGCCTGGAGGGCAAGGCCCTGCGGCGTATGGACGGCACGCTGCACAAGGTCCTGACCTCGGGCCTGCGGCTCGACCTCCTCAACGGCCGCTTCGCCTCCCTGGCCTGGGTGTTCCTGAACATGATCGGGGTCGTCTTCCTCACCGCGGCCGCGCTGGTCGCGTACTACGGCGTGTGGGCCGTCTCCCCCGGTGACGTCGTCATGCTCAGCGCGTTCCTCACCACCCTCACCAACTCCACGACCACGCTGGCGGGGCTGACCCCGGTCATCACCAAGGGCCTGGAGTCCGTACGGTCCGTCGGCGAGGTGCTGCAGGCCCCCGAACTGGAGGACAACGAGGGCCGGGCGCGGCTCGAATCGCTGCGCGGGGCGGTCGAGTTCGAGGGCGTGGGCTACGCGTACGAGGACGCGGACCGGCCCGCCGTACGGGACTTCAGCCTCTCCGTCGCGCCGGGCGAGACGATCGCGCTCGTCGGCGCGTCGGGCGCGGGCAAGTCCACGGTGCTCAGTCTCGTCATCGGGTTCATCCGGCCGACGTCGGGGCGGGTGCTGCTCGACGGGGCCGACATGAACACCCTGGACCTGCGGACCTACCGGCGCTTCGTGTCGGTGGTGCCGCAGGAGTCGATCCTGTTCGACGGAACCGTGCGGGAGAACGTCGCGTACGGCATGGACGACGCGGACGCCGACGAGGCGACCGTGCGCGCGGCGCTGCGGGACGCCAACGCGCTGGAGTTCGTGGACCGGCTGCCGCGGGGGCTCGACACGGTGGTGGGCGAGCACGGGGCGCGGCTGTCGGGCGGTCAGCGGCAGCGCCTCGCCATCGCGCGCGCCCTCATCCGCAATCCGCGCGTCCTGATCCTCGACGAGGCGACGTCCGCGCTGGACACGCGGTCAGAGGCGCTGGTCCAGCAGGCCCTGGCCCGTCTGGTGCACGGGCGCACGACCTTCGTGGTGGCGCACCGCCTGTCGACGATCCGGGGTGCGGACCGGATCGTGGTGATGGGGGACGGCGCGGTCCGGGAGATCGGATCGCACGAGGAACTGATGTCCCGGGCGGGCGCGTACACGGCACTGCACGGCGGCAGCGGCCTGCCGGCCTGAACGCCGGGTGGGGGGCGGCGGCCGGACCGAGGGAGCGGCCGGGTCCACCCCTCTGTCCGGGCCCGCGGGGCCGACCGGGCCCGGGGGTTGGACGTCGGCCGTCGCACGGCATGTACCGCACGTGCCGTACGTGCCGTACGTGCCGTACGTGCCGGACAGCTGCCGTCGCGGCGGACATGCCGGGAGGCCGCCGCGGTGCCGGACCCACCGGCCGGCGACCTCCGCGCCGCACGTCCCGGACGGCCACCACCGCCTCGCACGTCCCGGACGCGACCTGCGCGCCGCGCCTGCCGGACGGCCACCCGGCAGGACGTGTCGAAAGCGGCCGTCGCGCCGGGCCTGCCGGCCGGCGGCCCGCACGCCGCACGGCCCGAGCGTTCACCGCCGTGCCTGACGTGCGGGAGGCCGCCCGCCGTTGTGCCGGACCGCCGCCGTCCTGCGGTGGCGGGCGCCTCCCCGGCGGACGCCCCCCCTGATGGGCGCCCCGCCCAGGCGGGCGCTCACTCCCCGGCGTACGCCTTCTCCAGGGCGGCGAGGTCGAGCTTGTGCATCTTGAGCATCGCCGCCATGGCGCGGCCCGCCTTCTGCTGGTCCGAGTCGCTGATCATCTCGGTCAGCCTGGTCGGCACGACCTGCCAGGAGAGGCCGAACCTGTCCTTCACCCAGCCGCAGGGGCCCTGCTCGCCGCCGCCCTCGATGAGCGCGTTCGAGTAGAAGTCGACCTCGGTCTGGTCCGCGCAGTCGATCGTGAACGAGATGGCCTCGGTGAACTTGAACTGCGGTCCGCCGTTCAGCCCGACGAACCTCTGGCCGTTGGCCACGAAGTCGACGGTGACGACGGAACCGGCGGGGCCGGGACCGGCCTCCGTGGCGCGGACCGTCCTCCCCAGTTCGGAGTTCTTGAAGAGCGACACGTAGAAGTTCGCGGCCTCCTCGGCCTTGCCGTCGAACCAGAGACACGTGGTGAATCCGTCGGTGCTCATGAGTACCTCCTGGAGCGGAGCGGGAACGCTGTCATCTGTACCGACCGGCCCCCGACGGAAAACTCATCGGTGGCGCGCAGGCTTTTCCAGCCGCTTCTTATGCACAGGACCGATCTCCACGACCGAACTAGCATGGGCCGCCATGATCTCCCCGCACGACGACAGCGTTCAGCCCGGCAGCCGGCTCCGTCCCTTCCGTATCGACATTCCCCAGGCCGACCTCGACGATCTGCACGCGCGCCTGGATCTCACGCGGTGGCCGGACGAGCTGCCGGGGGTGGGCTGGGCGTACGGGGTTCCGCGGGCGTATCTCAAGGAGCTGGCGGAGTACTGGCGGCACTCCTACGACTGGCGGGCGGCGGAGGCCCGGCTCAACGCGTGGCCGCAGTTCACGACGGTCGTCGACGGGGCCGACCTGCACTTCGCGCACATCCGCTCGCCGGAGCCCGACGCGACCCCGCTGATCGTCACCCACGGCTGGCCCGGCTCGATCGCGGAGTTCCTGGACGTCGTGGGCCCGTTGACCGATCCGCGCGCCCACGGCGGTGATCCCGCCGACGCCTTCCACCTGGTGGTGCCGAGCATCCCCGGGTTCGGTCTGTCGGGGCCCACGCGCGACACCGGCTGGGAGTACCGCCGTATCGCCGCCGCGTTCGCCGTGCTGATGGACCGGCTCGGCTACCGGCACTTCGGTGCGCAGGGCGGCGACTGGGGCGCGGCGATCTCCCGCGAGCTGGGCCGCACCCACCCCGACCGGGTGATCGGCGTCCATCTGAACCTGCTGCCCGGCGCCCAGGCCACCACCGAGCCGACCGCCGGGGAACTGGCGGCGCTGAGCCCCCGGGAACGCGAACGCACCCTCGCCTCCTGGCGGCGCCACCAGGAGTGGTCCCGCGAACGACAGGGTTACGCCGACATCCAGTCGACCCGGCCGCAGACCCTCGCCTACGGGCTCACGGACTCGCCCGTCGGCCAACTCGCCTGGATCGTCGAGAAGTTCAAGGAGTGGACGGACTCGGACACATATCCCGAGGACGCGGTCGACCGGGACCAGCTGCTCACGAACGTGATGCTGTACTGGCTGACGGGCACGGCGGGTTCGTCCGCGCGGGTCTACTACGAGCGCGCCCACGCCGTCGGCGGGAACGCGCTCGCGCAGCCGTCGACCGCGCCGACCGCGCTCGCCGTCTTCCCCCGTGACAACTTCATCCCGCTGCGCCACCACGCGGACCGCACGAACGACATCGTGCGCTGGACGGAGTTCGACCGGGGCGGACACTTCGCGGCGATGGAGCAGCCGGACCTGCTCGTCGGGGACGTACGGGCGTTCTTCCGCCAGGTGCGGGGCGACGGCGCGCGGTGATGCGGGCCTAGGGCCTGTCTGACAATTCCCGTCTGCCGGGCGACGACGGGAATTGTCAGACAGGCCCTAGCGGACCCGCCCGCCCGGCGGCCCCTGACCGGCACTGCGACCCCTGCCCGGCACCTCGACTGTGAACGGCGTCGGAATTCCCGTACAACCCTTGGGCCCCATGCGATGTCGAACAGGGCGCCGGACAAGGAACGGGGCCTTTCCGGACACCCCCGCGCTGCCCTGCCGTTCTTCCTGACAGGAGCCGACTCATGCGCAAGAACCGATCCACAGCACTCGCCGCGGCATCATTTCTTCTGCTGGCGGGACTGGGCATCGCAACCGCGCCCTCCGCGTACGCGGGCACTCCCGGCGGTACGCAGGCCGCCGACCGCAACAGCGACTTCAACGGCGACGGGTACGAGGACGTGCTGGTGGGCGCCCCCGGGGCGACCGTCAGCGGCAAGAAGGGCGCGGGACTCGTGACCGTGCAGTACGGCTCGTCGAGGGGCATCGGGACGACCGGTGCCGCCCTCTTCAGCCAGTCCACCGCGGGCGTCGCGGGAGCGGCGGAGACGGGTGACGGCTTCGGCAAGGCGGTCGGCACCGGTGACCTGGACGGGGACGGGTACGACGACGCGGTCGTCGGCATCCCCGGCGAGGACCTCGGTACGGTCGCGGACGCGGGCGGTGTCGTCATCCTGTGGGGCTCGAAGGCGGGCCTGACCGGGGCGGCCAGCGACTGGCTGGAGACCCAGGAACCCGTCACGGGCGAGCAGTTCGGTGCGGGCCTCGCCGCGGGGCACTTCACGGACGAGACGCCGGCCGACCTGCTGGCCGTCATGGACCACAACGGCCTGGAGCTGTTCGCCTACGACGCCGCCGCGGCCGGTTCGATGGAGCGGCGCTCGACCGCGCCGCTCTCCGCCCGGGCGCAGCAGCGGAACATCCTGCCCAAGTCGCTGACCACGGGCGACTACGACAGGAACGGGTTCGCGGATCTCGTCGTGTCGGGCGTGACGGCCGGTGACGAACCGGGGCACGGCTGGTCGACGTACCTCTCCGGGCAGGCGGACGGGCTGACGTACGAGCGGGATGTGCGCGGTGGCCCGGTCACCGCGTCCGGGGACATCGACAACGACGGTTACGACGACCTGGTGACCGGCGAGCCGAACTCCCCCGACGACGGTGGCGAGACCATGACCGGCGGTCTGGTGGGCGTGCGCTACGGCGGCGAGAACGGGCCCGCCGACGAGGTCCAGTGGTGGACGCAGGACTCCCCCGGCGTCCCCGGCACGGCCGAGCGGGGCGACGGCTGGGGCACGGACCTCTCCGTGGCGGACACGGACGGGGACGGGTACGCGGACGTGGCGATCGGCGCCGCGGGCGAGGACATCGGCACGGTCGCCGACGCGGGCGCGGTGTGGGTGCTGCGCGGAACGTCCACCGGTCTGACCGCGACGGGCGTCAAGTCCTGGGACCAGGACTCCGCGGATGTGTCCGGGGTGCCCGAGAAGGGCGACAAGTGGGGCGGCCAGGTCCGTCTCACCGACCCGAACGCGGACGGCCGCTTCGGGCTGCTGGCCTCGGCACCGGGCGAGAACGCGGGCGACGGCTTCGTCTGGGTGCTGTCGGCCGGGACGGGCGGCATCACGGCCGCGGGTTCGTGGACGTACGGGGCCGACACCCTCGGCGCGCCCTCCCTGGGCGCCGCGTTCGGCGCCGCGATCGACGAGTAGCCCGCGGGAGGCCCCTCACAGTCCCGGAGAGGTCGCGGCCGACTCCGGGACGCTGTGACTCGCGGCCGACTCCGTCGTCGTACCGGACGCGTCGTCGGGCGCCGGCTCGGAGGACTCCGGCGCCGGCGCTTCGGACGACGGCGACCCGGACTCCTCGGAGGGCGACGACGGCGTGGCCGGGGAGGTCGAGGGGCAGGGGCTCGCCGACCCGCCCGGTGGCACGGTCGCGCCGTCCCCGACGGACACGCAGGGAGACGGGGAGTCCGAGGAGGACGACGACGGTGAACTCGTCGACGGGGACGGCTGGTTCGCCGGGGGATCGGTCCTGCGGTCCTTGCCGCCGGTGTCGCCCTTGTGCCGGGTGAACCAGTCGCCGCTGTCCGCGTCGAAGAGCACGAAGATGTTGACGACCTGGGTCGCGGGCGAGACGACCACGACGTTCGAGGGCCGGTACGACGGCCAGGAGTCACCGGTCGTCCTGGGTGTGGTCTTCAGCGCGACCGGCGGCAGCAGCGGGTTGCCGCAGGCGCAGCGCACCCGGGGAACACCGCGGTCGTCGACGAGGACCGCGGTGCCGGCCTGCAGGACCGCCTGATAGCTCGTGGCCCTGCCGTCGCGGTAGCCGTGGTTGGTGACGCGGGTGTCCATCCGCAGCTGTACGGGGGTGAGCGAGCGCAGATAAGAGGGCACCGCGGAGGTCTTGAGGTCCAGCACCGAGGCGAACGCCTGCTTCTTGTCGGGGGCCCGGTCCAGCGCGGAGATCTGCTTCTCGACGTCGCAGCTGGCCACGTCACGGGATCCGCCGTAGAGGCCGGGGGCCGAACCGTCCACGCCCCGCGTCACGTTGGCCGACCCGGAGGTGTCCGTGGGTGAGGGCGTCACGGGTGCGGCGGAGCCGTCCCGTGCCGTCGACCCGGTGAACGGATCGGGCCCCGCCTTGCCCGCCGCCTGGAGGAAGACCTCCCCGTCCGAGGTCTTGGCGGCGGTCGTGCCGTCGGGCCGGGTGAGGACCACGGCCAGGACCACGGCGACGACGGCCGCGGCGGCGATGAGGGCGACCCGCGGCACCGACTTCCACCAGGGCCGTTCGGGGCCCCGGCCCGCGCCCGGGCCGGACGGTCCGGAGGGCCCGCCGCCCGACCCGCCCCCTCCTCCGGCTCCCGCACCGGCTCCGGCCCCCTCGCCCGGTCCGCCGATCGACGAGCCCGTGGGGCCGCGTCCGTCCGGTGGGGGTACGGGGTTCGGCCGGGTCGGCCCCGACAGGGGGCCGGAGGGCGGTCCTGTGGGGCGGCCTGAGGACGGCGGTTCGACGCTCACGAGCTCCTCTTCCCGGCGTAGCGACACTGCGGCACCGCGATGATTTAGGCACTTTGCGACGCTCTGTCACGTTTGATTCTGCAACGAACCCATTGTGTGCTCCGGTCCCGTATCGCCCGCAAGCCGACGCGGTCGGCCCTCCCGGCAGGCGCGCCGCCGCAGGCCTGCCTAGCGTGACAGCGTGAGCCTCTCTACAGCCCCTGACCAGGCAGTGTCCCGGCACGGCTGGGCCCAGGCCCTGGCGACGGTCCTCGCCGGGCTGATCGCCATGCTCGTGGTCGCCGCACTCGGACTGTGGGCGGCTGGGGCCGCCGACCTGCCCGACGGCGCGTTCCCGCGGGTCGTCGCCGCCACGATGGTGACCGCGGTCGGCGGTTCGGTGAAGATCGCCGGGAACGCCGGAGCGATCGCCGAGACCCGGGCGGGCCTGACCGTGCTCCCGCTCTCGGTCACGCTGACCGGAGCCCTGATCGTCGCCGCCGGTTTCCTGCGGCCGCTGCGCCACCGGGCCGTCGCGGGCCTGCCCGAACTGGCGGGCTGGGCCGGCCGTATCGCCGTCCTGTGGCTGCTCGCCCTGACCGCGCTCGCACTGTCGGCCCGCCGGACCTTCGCGGTCTCCCTCGGGGAAGGCAGACTCTCCGAACTGGGCGATCTGTTCGGCGCCCCGTCGCCGCGGGTCGGGTTCGAGACCGACGTGCCGGTGACCCTGCCCTTCGGCCTCCTGTGGCTGGCCGGCGTCCTCGTCCTCGCGCTGCTCGTCTCGCCCAGGGCGCCGCTCCCTCCCCGGCTGCTGCGCTTCCAGGAGTCGGTACGACCGGCCGCGTACGCCATGGTCGTGCTGCTGCTCGCGTACGTGGTCCTGGGCGTGGTCATCGCGCTGGTGGTGGCGGTGACAAGGGGGCATGCCGCCCAGACGCTCGCCGTGGTGCTCCTGGGGCTGCCGAACCTGGTCTGGCCCGTCTTCACGATCGGGCTGGGGGCGACCTGGGACGGGCGGGTCGAGGGGCCGTTCGGGCTGCCGATGCCGCAGGTACTGGACCGGGTGCTGCGTACACCGGACCTCTCGACGCTGAATCTGAGCACGCTCTCGGAGCAGGACGGCAGGGTGTGGTGGCTGGTGGTCGTCGACGCGGTGCTGCTGCTCGCCGTCGCCTTCCTGATGGCCTCGCGCTCACCGGCCCGGATGCGGGCCTGGCGGCACGGCCTGCACATGGCCGTCGCACTCGCGCTCACCGTGCTCGCCGTCTGCCTGCTCGGCCGGATCGACGCGCACTACGGGCTGTCGCTGTTCGGCATCGGAGACCTCGGCGGCGGCCTGTCCGGCGAACTCTTCCTGCGTCCGCGGCTGTGGGGCGCGCTCGGTCTCGCCCTGCTCTGGGGACTGGTCACCGGCTTCCTGGGCGCGCTGCTCGCCTCCCGTACCCGTCATCACGGCGAGTTGGAGAATCCGAAGGACTGACGGCCGCGGGCCGTACTACAGTACGCATCCATGATCGAGCCGGACTTCCTTGACCCCACCCGAACGGCCTACGACACCTGGGCCGCCCGTTACGCCGAGCTGTTCGCCAACGGTCTGGAGGACTTCCCGCTGGACCGGGCGATGCTCGGGGCGTTCGCCGCCTACGTGCACGCGGACGGCGGTGGTCCGGTGGCCGACCTCGGCTGCGGTCCGGGGCATGTGACCTCCCTGCTGGACTCGCTCGGCCTGGACGTGTCCGGCATCGACCTGTCTCCGGAGATGATCGCGATCGCCCGTGCGGCCCGTCCGGACCTGCGGTTCGAGGTGGGGTCGATGACCGCGCTGGATCTTGCGGACGGCAAGTTGTCCGGTGCGGTGGCCCGTTACTCGATCATCCACACCCCGCCGGAGCAACTGCCGGGGGTGTGCGCGGAGTTCCACCGCGTACTGGCTCCGGGCGGTCACCTGCTGCTCGCGTTCCAGGCCCACGACGACCCCTCGGAGTTGGCGGAGTCCTTCGACCACAAGGTGGCGCTCGCCTACCGCTGGTCCCCCGACCACGTGGCCGCCCTGCTGACGGAGGCGGGCTTCACGGAGAAGGCCCGCCTCGTCAGGGCCCCCAGGGAGGACGAACGCCAGTTCCCCCACGCCCACTTGCTGCTCAACAAGGCCCCCGCGCAATAGATCTCGCGCCCACCATCGTCCCTTGAGGGGCGCGGGGAACTGCGCGACCAGCCCCCACCGGCCCGCACCCGGCAATCGACGCCTACGGGCCCCCGGCCCCGGGAAACACGGGCCGAGCCCACGCCGGAGGCAAGGGCGGGGCCCAACCCCGCTCGGGCTCCCCCACGACGGCCGCCCGCAACGCCGCCACGAACGCGAGACACGACCCGTACCGGTCATCGGGACTCTTCGCGAGAGCCTTCGCCAGGACGCCGTCGACGCCACCGGCGAGGTCGGGCCGCTTCCCGGACACCGCCGGCGGCACGTCGTACTGGTGCGCCCACAACAGCGCCATGTCGTCGTCGCGCCGGAACGGCGGCCCGCCCGCCAGGGTCTCGTACACGACGCACGCGAGGCTGTAGACGTCGCAGCGGCCGTCGACCGGGCGCCCGGAGATCTGCTCGGGCGCCACGTAGTCGAGCGTGCCGACGAACTGGCCGACGGTCGTGAACCCGGTCAGGGACAACGACTTCTTCGTCAGCCCGAAGTCGGTGAGGTAGACGTGCTCGGGGTGGTCGCTGTCCGTACCCGCCGCGACCAGGATGTTGCCGGGTTTCACGTCCCGGTGGACCAGCCCGTGGTCGTGGGCGGCGTCGAGCGCGGACGCCACCTGTACGGCGATGCGGGTGGCTGTCGTGATGGCCAACGGCCCCTCCTTGTCGAGGAGATGACGCAGGTCGCGGCCCGCCACGTACCGCATGGCGATGTAGAGGACGCCGTCCGTCTCTCCCGCCTCGAAGACCGGCACGATGTGGGGGTGGTCGATCGCGGCGGCCACCCGTGACTCGTAGGTGAAGCGTTTGCGGAACGTGTCGTTGCGGGCGAGTTCGGGGGCGAGCAGTTTCAGGGCGACCGTGCGGTCCAGACGCAGGTCCTTGGCCCGGTAGACGACAGCCATGCCGCCCCGGCCGACCTCGCGCTCGATCCGGTAGCCCGCGATCTGCTTCCCGACCAGCCCGGAGGACCGCCCGGCATGCGGACCGGTGCCGTACGCCATCACGGGTCACCACGCCCGACACGGTCCCCGCCCCCGTCCCCGGCGACAAACCGGGTCGGAGCATGCCGAACGCCTTCGGGACCCTCGTCTCCCACACCCCGGCCGGATTCCGACTCGCCACTCGGCACGACCTGAGTCGGCTCGGGCTCGGCCTCCCGCACGACCCGAGTCGGATCGGGGCGGACTCCCCGCACGGGCCGCACCGGCTCGGACTCGGTGCTCCACACAGCTTGCGTAGGCTCCGGCCCGGCCTCCAGCCCGGCCGGAGGCGACTCGGGTCCGCTCGCCGGAACGGCTTGAGCCGACTCCGACACGGCACTGAGCACGCCGAGTGTGGGCTCCGCCTCCGCGAACGGTGAGGGCTCCGGTCCAGCTCCCCGCACCACCTGCGTCGGCGCATGGCCACCCGCGACAGGCGGCTCGGGGTCGGTCCCAGCCGGGACGGGGGCGGGGCCGGTGGGTGGCTCGGGTGGGAGTTCGGTGGGTGGGGGGTCCGGGGCGTCCGGCGTCGTGGACGGTGACTGGTTCGTCGCGTATGTGCTCGTGCGGGTGCCGTCGCAGTACACCCACCGCTCGTGTTCGGCCTCGTACAGCCAGACGGCCTCCCCCTCCACGACGATCCCGACCCGCATCCCCGTCGTCAGGTCGTGGAACGCCTCCCGGTCGAGGCGTCCGGCCGCCAGTTCCTCGACGTGCTGCCGGTAGCGGCGCAGTGTCTCCTCGGCGCGGGCCAGCAGCGGGCGCGGATCGGCGGTGCGGGCGAGCGGCTGTCCGGCGGCGGGCGGGTCCTGCGGGACGGCGACCAGCAGCCGGCCGTCGACCCACGCGGACCAGCCGTTGGCGCACAGGACGTGCCCCCAGTCGCCGCGCCGCTCGACGAGCCGGACGGGCAGGAGGGCGTCGAGGGGCACGGTGGGCCGGGCCGGATCGGGGGCGTCCCAGGCGGGCAGGCCGTCGCGCGGAACCACGTGGGTGGGGCGGAATCCGGGAGTTGTCGTCGTCATCGCGTCCGGCTCCCCCTTCCTACTTCCGCATGACCGCGGGTTCGTGCCGTCTGAGCAGCCGGGCCACGAGGTAGCCGAAGACGGCCGAGAGGACGACGAGCATGCCCATGTTGAGCAGCCACACACCGGCCGAGTGCCGGAACAGCGGGTCGGCGGTCAGGTCGCCGGGGACGAGCCGGGCCAGTCCGACCGTGCCGGCCATGGCGCCGAGCGCCCAGCGCGAGGGCACCAGCCACGAGAGCTGTTCGATGCCGGGGACGCCGTCGAGTCTGAGCAGCGCGCCGCAGAACACGACCTGCACGATGGCGAGGAGCACGAGCAGCGGCATCGTGACCTCCTCCTTGCGTACCAGCGCGGAGACGAGAAGTCCGAGCATCATCGCGGTGAAGGCGAGCAGGGCGACGGCGACGGTGATCTCGACGAGGGGTGGCAGGAGGACGCCTTCGCCGCCGGGCGCGTTCAGGTCGACGCCGAGCAGCGCCACGAGCGTCAGGACGACGGCCTGGAGCACGGTGACCGTGCCGAGGACGACGACCTTGGACATCAGGTACGCCGATCTGGACAGGCCGACGGCCCGTTCCCGCTGGTAGATCACCCGTTCCTTGACTAGTTCGCGCACGGCGTTGGCCGCGCCCGTCAGGACTCCGCCGACGCAGAGGATGAGCAGCGCGTTCATCGCGGTCTCCTGCGTGAGCCTGCTGCCCGCCAGGGCCCGGGCCATCGCCCCCATCACGAAGGGCAGGGCGATCATGATGGCGAGGAACGTACGGTCGGCGCCGAGCGCGGCGGCGTACCGGCGCACGAGGGTGCCCAGCTGTGAGCCCCAGCTCTGCGCCTTGGGCGGCCGCACGACCCCGCCGGGGGCGGGTGCGGCCTGCGGCAGGCGGGGCTGGGCGGTGGAGTCGACGATGTATCGGCGGTACTGGGGCGACGCGCGATAGTCCCCGGCCCAGTCCCTCTCCCGGTCGCGTTCGAACGCCTCGAACGCCTCCGGCCACTGCTCGTATCCGAAGAAGGCGAGGGTCTCGTCGGGCGGGCCGTAGTAGGCGACCTTGCCGCCGGGCGCGAGGACGAGCAGCCGGTCGCAGACGTCGAGGCTGAGGACGCTGTGGGTGACGACCACGACGGTCCGCCCGTCGTCGGCCAGCCCGCGCAGCATGTGCATCACGGAGCGGTCCATGCCGGGGTCGAGCCCCGAGGTCGGCTCGTCGAGGAAGAGCAGGGAGGGCTTGGTGAGCAGTTCGAGGGCCACGCTGACGCGTTTGCGCTGGCCGCCGGAGAGGCTGTGGATGGCCTGCCCGGCACGTTGTCCGAGGCCGAGTTCGTGGATGACCTCGTCGACGCGGGCCTCGCGCTCGGCCTTCGCGGTGTCCTGGGGGAAGCGCAGCTCGGCGGCGTAGGTGAGGGCGCGCCGCACGGTCAGCTGGGCGTGCAGGATGTCCTCCTGCGGTACGAGGCCGATGCGCCGGCGCAGCTCGGCGTAGTCCCGGTAGAGGTCGCGGCCGTCGTACAGGACCGTGCCCCGGTCGGCGGGGCGCTGTCCGGTCAGGGCGTTGAGGAGCGTGGACTTGCCGGCGCCGCTGGGTCCGACGACGGCCAGCAGGCATTTCTCGCCGACGGGGAAGGAGACCCCGTCGAGGAGCGTCTTGCGGCCCCGGTCGACGGCGACGACGAGGTCCTGCACGTCGAGGGAGACCTCGCCGGTGTCGACGTACTCCTGGAGCTGGTCGCCGACCAGGCAGAACGCCGAGTGGCCGATGCCGACGATGTCGCCCACGTCGATACGGGCGCGGGTGACGGGCTGCCCGTTGAGGAACGTGCCGTTGTGGCTGCCCAGGTCGACGATCTCGTACGTGCCGTCCGGCAGCGCGCGCAGCTCCGCGTGACGGCGGGAGACGCCGAGGTCGTCGACGACGAGGTCGTTGTCGTCGGCCCGGCCGATCCGGACGGTGCGGGAGGGCAGCGGGCGCACGCTGGTGGGTTGCCGGAAGGTGCCGGTCGCGGCGGGCAGGGAGACAGCCGAGGGCCGTTCGGGGGCGGGCGGGGCCCGGTCGGCGAGCACGGCGCACGGGCCGTCGGCGGGGGCGCCGAAGCGCAGGACGCTGCCGGGGCCGACCTCCCACTCGTGGACGCGGCGGCCGTCGGCGTACGTGCCGTTCGTGCTGTTCTCGTCCTCCAGCGTCCAGTGGTCGGTGCCCGGCCGCAGGACCGCGTGATGCCAGGAGACCCGGGCGTCCTCGATGACGATGTCGCACAGCGGGTCCCGGCCGACGTGGTACGCGTGGTCCGGGGTCATCACCGTGGAGCCCGTCTCCGTTTCGAGGACGAGTTCGGGCACCGCGGACCGCTCTTCCATGCCTGAATTCTAGCTATTCGTCCACATGTGCGCCTGCTGCGGGCGCCGAGCCCGGCCATCGAGGGAGGGGCGGCTCAGGCGGCCGGGGCCGACAGGAAGGGGAGGGTCCGCTGCATCCGCAGGGCGTCGACGGACTCCGCGAGCAGTTCGTACTCGGTCGTCTCGTCGCTGGTGGCGATGCGCACCAGATGTCCGGCGGCCAACTCCTCGGCGGTCAGCTCCTGTTGGGCGTCGTCGCCGCACCATCGGCGGAGCAGGCCGGGCACATCGGGGGTCGTGCCCGCGACGGGCGCCATCGAGTTCGGCGGGAAGTAGGGGGCGTCGGGGTCGGGGTCCAGGCGCTCGGCGATCCAGGACGCCCGGTCCCGTAACCACCACATGGCCAGGGCCAGAGTGGGCGCCCGGTAGGTGCCGAGCGGTACGCCGACCCACATTCCGCCACAGACTCCGTACGCGGTGACGTGGCACAGGAATTCATCGTGCACGATCACTCCCCATCGCAGTGGCTCGCCGCCTGTCGGCCTCTCTTTCCGGTCTTTCGCGCGGCTCGTTCCGGCGTGCACCGTGGCGCTGTTCCGAGGAGTGGAAGGGTGAATTGCCCTAGCCTTTGAGTATCGCCACTCCTGACACAGTGTCACCACGCCTTTCCAGCCGGTCTCTTGGCATATTCACAGCTTTGTTTGGCCGAAACGGCTCGGACCGTCTCCGTCCGTACGGAATCCGTACTCGGAGGCCCCTTACCCGCGGGGTAATCGACGGTCCCGGGGGCGCCCGGCATGGTTGCGGTACCGCATCCCGAAGACCTCGATGGAGGCTGATTCCTCATGTCCGTGAACGTGTCCGCGAACGAGAACCGTTACGAGACCGCCGTCACCCGTTACTTCGAGGCGTGGAACGCGGACGGGGCCGAGGCCCTGGCGAAGGCGGTGGCCGCCGCCTGGACCGCGGACGGCGGGTACACCGACCCGCTCGCCGATGTGCGCGGGCACGACGCGATCGCGACGGTGATCGCGGCAGCCCACGAGCGGTTCCCCGGTTTCGTCTTCCGCCCGGCCGGTCCGGTGGACGGCCACCACGACATCGCCCGTTTCACCTGGGAACTGGTGAACCCCACGGACGGCTCGTCCCCGGTAGCCGGCTCCGACGTCATCACCCTGACCGAGGACGCCCGAATCCGCACGGTATCCGGCTTCCTGGACCGGCTCCCGGCGGCGGAATAACGCGATCCGCGCACCACCCGCACCCCAAGGGGCGCGAGGAACGGCGCGCCCAGCCCCCACCGGCCCGCAGCCAACCCACCACACCAGCCCCCCCCAAGGGGCGCGAGGAACTGCGCGGCCGACCCCCACCGGCCCGCAGCCAATCCCCGCACCCCCAGCGGAGCGTTACCGCTGGACGAGCGCGTCGATCCGGTCCAGCTCCTCCTGCGAGAACTCCAGATTCCCCGTGGCGGCCACGCTGTCCTCCAGCTGCTGCGGACTGCTCGCACCGATCAGCGCGGAAGTGACCCGCCCACCCCGCAGCACCCAAGCGAGCGCCATCTGCGCGAGGGACTGCCCGCGGGACTTCGCGATGTCGTTCAGCGCGCGCAGATCGGCGACCAGTTCCTCGGTCAGCTTGTCCGCGCTCAGGAAGGGGCTGTCGCTCGCGGCCCGCGACCCCTCGGGGATCCCGTCGAGGTAGCGGCCCGTGAGCAGGCCCTGCTCCAGCGGCGAGTAGGCGATGGACCCGATCCGCAGCTCGTCGAGCGCGTCCAGGAGCCCTTCCTCCTCGGGGCGCCGGTCGAGGATCGAGTAGCGCGGCTGGTGGATGAGGAGCGGGGTGCCCAGCTCGCCCAGGATGCGGGTGGCGTCGCGGGTCTGCTCCGGCGAGTAGTTCGAGACACCGACGTACAGCGCCTTGCCCTGCTGGACGGCCGAGTGCAGCGCGCCCATGGTCTCCTCGAGGGGAGTCTCCGGGTCGGGGCGGTGCGAGTAGAAGATGTCGACGTAGTCGAGGCCCATGCGGTTCAGGCTCTGGTCGAGCGAGGACAGCAGGTACTTGCGCGAGCCCCACTCCCCGTACGGGCCCGGCCACATCAGGTAGCCGGCCTTGGAGGAGATGACCAGCTCGTCGCGGTACGGCCCGAAGTCCGCCTTCAGCGCCTCACCGAGGGCGGACTCGGCGGCACCGGGCGGGGGTCCGTAGTTGTTGGCCAGGTCGAAGTGGGTGACACCCAGGTCGAACGCTCGCCGCAGGATCGCGCGCTGGGTGTCCACCGGCCGGTCGGGGCCGAAGTTGTGCCACAGGCCCAGGGAGAGCGCGGGCAGCTTCAGGCCGCTGCGTCCGGTGCGCCGGTAGGGCATGTCCGCGTAGCGGTCGGTGTGTGCGGTGTACAACGCGTTCTCCAGAGGGGTCGGTACGGAGTGGACCACGGTCCACTCTCGCCTGCCCCACCGACAGTGGTCCAACAGGAGAATCGGATGGGATTCAGCGGATACGCTTCTCAATCATGGAATTGCGCCACCTTCAGCACTTCGTCGCGGTCGCCGAGGACCAGCACTTCACCCGGGCGGCCGAACGCCTCATGGTGTCGCAGTCCGGCCTGTCCGCCTCCATCAGGGCCCTGGAGCGCGAGCTGCGCGCGCCGCTGTTCGTCCGCACCACCCGCCGGGTCACCCTCACCGAGGCCGGACGGGCCCTGCTGACCGAGGCGGAACGCATCCTGGCGCAGGTCCGCGCGGCGCACGACGCGGTGGCCGCCGTCCAGGGCGTGCTGCGCGGCACGCTCTCGCTGGGCACCGAGCAGTGCATCGCGGGCGTGCACGTGGCTCCGCTGCTGGCCGAGTTCCGCAGGCGCCATCCGGACGTGGAGATCCGGCTGCGGCAGGCCGGCTCCGGCGCGCTCGCGGAGGACGTCGCCGCGGGCCGGCTGGACCTGGCGTTCGCGGTGACGACCCGCGCCGACACGGAGCAGCTGCGCAGTCTGCCGCTGACCCGCGAGCCGATGACGGTCGTCTGCCATCCCTCGCACCGGCTGGCGGGCGGCGGCCCGGTCACCCCGTACGAGCTGGGCGGCGAGGACTTCGTCGACTTCCATCCCGACTGGGGGCCGCGCCGCACCACCGACGCGGCCTTCGCGGCGGCGCGGGTGCAGCGCACGGTCACCCTGGAGGTGAACGACGTGCACAGCCTGCTCGACCTCGTCGAGGAGGGCCTCGGCATCGCCGTCGTACCGCGTCACTTCGCCCACAAGCGGCCGGCTCTCCCGGCCTTCCCGCTGAAGGCGGACACCGAGACGCCGTACGAGACGGTCGCGATGCTGCCGCCGCCGGAGGCGACCAGCCCGGCGGCGAGAGCGTTCATGTCCTTGCTCGACACGGAGGTTCTGGCCGTCGAGACGGTCGGCGCATCGGCCAGGATCAGCGGGTAGTTGGCTGAAAATGCACCTCATTGATCGAAGCTGACGAAGTTTCGAACACGCCTCGCGGGCGGCAAAGTGCATGAAAATGCCGACTGCCGCATCTCGGCGCCCAGTTGACGGCAACTCAGTTCGTCTACCACACAGTGGTTACGAGGTAGCCATTTCCCGACGATGTGAAGTCAATGGGGGGATGAGAGCCCTGCCGGGCCCGACAGCCAGGTCCGGTGACTAGCATGAGCGACGCGCTTGATCCGGAGGGCGGCCCACCGCCTTCCGGGCTCTCAGCGACGTTTCACCTGTGGACGTACTCCTGCTCGCACGGACCGAGGGACCGCGGAATGCCAGTGCCTGCTCGCCCCCGTCAGCGCCGATCTGCGCAGAAGACGGGTTCCACTCCGGTCGTGTTCCCCGCGGTCCTGGTCGTCACGGCGGCGGGTGCCGGAGCGGCCGTCGGCCTCGCCCCCGAGGGAGCCCGCCCCTGGGTGGCGGGTACGGCGATCGCCGCCTGGGGCTGCATGGCGGTCCTCGTCGCCTTCGCCTCCGCCGGGTTGCGCAGGGCCCACCGCCAGACGGTGTCGCGCACCGGCGAACTGGAGATGACCAAGAACAACTGGAGCCAGCACGGCGCCGAGACGGACCAGCTGGTCAACGTGACCCTGCCGGCGGTGGCCGAGCAGCTGAAGAACGGTGTCGGGGCCGACAAGGTCCTGGCCGGGCTGCCCACCCCCTCCGACCCGTATCTGCGCCGGATGCTGCACGTCTTCACCACCGAGGTCGCCCAGTCCGTAGGGCGCACCACCGACTCCCAGTCGGACCTCGCCATGATGCGGCGCGAACTGGCCAACGGCACGCAGGAACTTGAGCGCCTGACCAACGACACCCTGCCCGCCGCGGTGTCGTTGCTGCGCGAGGGCAGTTCCGCCGACACCGTGCTCGCCAAGCTCGACTGGCCGTCCAACCCGCTGCTGCGCTCCCCCGCGGAATCGTTCATCCGTGAACTGGCGTACAGCGAGCGGCGGTCCGCCGCCGCCCAGGCCGCCTCCGCGAAGGCGCTCAGCCGGGTCCAGGCCAAGACCGTCGGCATGCTCGCCGACCTCCGGGACATGCAGGACCGCCACGGCGGCGAGATCTTCGGCGACCTGCTGCGGCTGGACCACAGCACCTCCCAGCTGGGCCTCATGACCGACCGGCTCGCCCTGCTGATGGGCGGTCGCTCCAGCCGCGTGTGGAACAAGCCGATCGTCATGGAGAGCATCCTGCGCGGCTCCGTCGGCCGGATCGCCGCGTACCGGCGGGTGCGGCTGCACAACTCCAGCAAGGCCTCCATCGCGGGCTTCGCCGCCGAGGGCGTCATGCACCTGCTGGCCGAACTCATGGACAACGCCGCCAACTTCTCGCCGCCGATCGACGAGGTCCACGTGTACGTGGAGGAGCGCAGCGCAGGTCTCGTCATCACCATCGAGGACAGCGGACTGAAGATGTCCGACGCCTCCATGCGCCGGGCCGAGGAGTCGGTGTCGGGCCGGGTCACCGACCTCGCCTCGCTCCAGGGCACCCGGCTGGGCCTGAGCGTGGTGGGACGGCTCGCCGCCAAGCACGGCATCAGCGTCAACTACCGCCCCTCCTCACGCGGCGGCACCGGTGTCGTCGTCCTGCTGCCGCCCCAGCTGGTGGCGCAGCAGCGCGAGCCGGTCGGTCCCGAGCGTCCGCTCCCCGGAGCCAATCTCCCGACCGCCGCACCGGCCGCACCCCAGGACCCGGCGCCGGCCCCCGAGCCCGAGGAATCGTTTCCGATACGCATTCCGCAGGCGACCGCGCCCGTGGACGAGGCGCCCCCGGTGGACATCCCCCGCCGGCGCGGCGCGGCCACTCCGGGCGGACTGCCCGTCCGGGCTCCCGGCCGCACCATGGCCGAGGCGGAACGAGGACGGACGAAGAACGTCCCCGAGCCGTCCAGGGCGGAGCCCGACGTGAACGGTCCGGCGCGCGACGCCGGAAGCCGGTTCGGCGCCTTCCACCGCGGCCGGCACGCCGCAGGGGCCACCGGCGGCTCCCCCGCCGCTCCCGCCGAGGACGCCGGACCCGAGACCGGACCCGGGACGGACGGCTAGATCCCCTCCGTCCCTCGCACAGCTCCGCAAGACCACCCGCACTGATTCGCCGCACCCCGTTGGATTGGAGGAACGGGCCGGGTGACCACCGACTGGTCATCACCCGACCCGCCCATCATGGAGACCACTGACAACAGCCTCACCTGGCTCTTGATGAACCTCTTGGAGCGCACGCCGGGCACCCGCCACGCACTCGTCCTGTCCCGGGACGGTCTGAAACTGTGCTGGACGGAACACCTGACCCTCGACCAGGCCGACCAGCTGTCGGCGATCTGCTCCGGCATCCAGGCTCTCGCCCAGGGCGCGTCCGTGGAGTTCGGCGACGGAACCGGCGGCGTCCGGCACTCCATGACCGAGTTCCACGGAGGCCTCCTGTTCATCGTCGAGGCCGGCCAGGGCGCGCACCTCGCGCTCGTCGCCGAGGAGAGCGCCGACCCGGGCGTCGTCGGCCATCAGATGACCGAGCTGGTCGAGCAGATCGGCGACCATCTGCGGGCCGAACCCCGTACGCCCGTCACCACCAGGGGTGCCTCGGCGTGAGCCGCAAACCCGTGGACATCGGCGACCCGGACCGGCTCTACACGGTCACGGGCGGACGCAGCGAAGCCGATGACGCCTTCGACCTGGTCACGCTGATCGTCAGCGAGTGCGAGCCGACCGCCGGCATGCAGTCCGAGCACGTCCGGATCCTTGAGCTGTGCCGGCACCCCACGGCACTGGTCGAGGTCTCGGCCGAGCTGAAGCTGCCCATCACCGTCGTACGCATCCTCCTCGGCGACCTCCATGCCATGGGCAAGGTGAGCGCCCGTCACCCCCGCGCGGCCGATTCCGTCGCGGCCCTCCCCGAAACCGCACTGCTGCAGGAGGTGCTCCATGGGCTCCGCAACCTCTGAGCTGCCCGCCCAGCGCACGCCGCTGGCCGATGCCGCCGAGACCGGACTGAAGATAGTCGTCGTGGGCGGTTTCGGCGCCGGCAAGACCACCCTGGTCCGCTCGGTCAGCGAGATCCGGCCGCTGAACACCGAAGAGGTGATGACGCAGGCGGGGCAGGGCGTCGACGAGACGGCGGGTGTGGAGCGCAAGACCACGACCACCGTCGCCTTCGACTTCGGGCGCATCAGCCTCAACCAGCGGATGGTGCTCTACCTGTTCGGCGCACCGGGCCAGGAGCGCTTCTGGTTCCTGTGGGACCGGCTGTTCTCCGGCACGCTCGGCGCGATCGTCCTCGTCGACACCCGGCGCATGGAGGACTCCTGGTACGCGATAGACCGCCTCGAACACCACAAGACGCCGTTCGTGGTGGCCGTCAATCGCTTCGACGACGACGAGCAGCGGTTCTCGCTCGACGAGATCCGGCAGGCACTCGCGCTGGGCGACCATGTGCCCATGGTCGACTGCGACGCGCGTGTCAGGTCGTCGGGCAAGGAAGTCCTGATCACTCTCGTGGACCATCTCTACGCACTGGCCCTGTCCCAGGAAGGGACGTCGTGAGCGACACCACCGGCTCCACTTCGTCGAAGACCCCTCCACCGGGCTGCCCGGCACACGGTTCCGCCGTGCAGCTGGGCGGTCTGGAGTACCAGCAGACGCCCTCGCAGCTGTACCGCACGATGCGCAGGGACCACGGAGCGGTGGCTCCGGTCTTCCTCGACGGCGACATCCCGGCCTGGCTCGTCCTCGGCTACCCCGAGGTCAGCTATGTGACCAGCCATGACGAGCTGTTCGCGCGGGACTCCCGGCGCTGGAACCAGTGGCCGAACATTCCGGCGGACTGGCCCCTGATGCCGTTCGTCGGCTACCAGCCGTCCGTGCTGTTCACCGAGGGCCCGGAGCACCAGCGCCGGGCCGGTGTCATCACGCAGGCGCTGGAGGGCGTCGACCAGTTCGAACTGGCCCGCGAGTGCCAGTCGATCGCCGAGCAGCTGATCTCCGCGTTCGGCGGCAGCGGGCAGACCGAGCTGATGAGCACGTACGCGCACGCCCTGCCGGCCCGTGCGGTGCTGTGGATGTGCGGAATGCCGCAGGGCAGCGCGGACACCGAGCAGCTCGTCGACGATCTGCGGATCTCCCTCGACGCCGGCGAGGGCGACGACCCGGTGGCGGCGTACATGCGCGTCGGGGAGCGCATCATGCAGCTGGTGAAGGAGAAGCGGGACCGGCCGGGTCCCGATGTCACCTCCCGGATGCTGCAGGACGCGGCGGGGCTCAGCGACGAGGAGATCGTGCAGGACCTGATCTCCGTCATCGCCGCGGCCCAGCAGCCGACCGCCAACTGGATCTGCAACACCCTGCGTCTGCTGCTGACCGACGAGCGGTTCGCGGTCAACGTCTCCGGCGGGCGGGTCAGTGTCGGCGACGCGCTGAACGAGGTGCTGTGGCTGGACACGCCGACCCAGAACTTCATCGGCCGCTGGGCCGTACGCGACACCCAGCTCGGCGGGCGGCTCATCCGTGAGGGCGACTGCCTCGTCCTCGGCCTCGCGGCGGCCAACACGGACCCGCAGATCTGGCCAGAGTCGCACGTCGGCGCGGAGAACTCCTCTCACCTGTCGTTCAGCAACGGCGAGCACCGCTGCCCGTATCCGGCGCCGCTCCTCGCGGACGTGATGGCCCGTACGGCGGTGGAGACGCTGCTGGAGCGGCTGCCCGACCTGGTGCTGGGGGTCGATCCCTCGGAGCTGACGTGGCGGCCGTCGATCTGGATGCGCGGCCTCAACTCCCTGCCGGTGCAGTTCACTCCGGCCGTGCACTAGCGCTCCGCTGGGTTCGGCTGGTCGTCTGCGGGTGCGTTGTGTGCCTGCTGGTGCGTCGTGTACCTGCGGGTGCGTCGTGGCTGGGCGCGCAGTTCCCCGCGCCCCTTCGGGGCGCTGGCCTTCGGGGCGCCCAGCCTTCCGCGTACCCGGAATCCGGGTACACGGAAGACCCCTGGTCCGCGCTCAGGCGTCGGTCGGGGTGAACTGGACCGGTAGTGACTGGGGGCCCCTGGTGAAGACGCCCTGTTCCACCGGGTCGAAGCCGTCGGCGAGGCGCAGGTCCGGCATCGCGTCGAGCAGTTGGTTCATGCCGATCTCGACCTCCGCCTTGGCGAGCAGCGCGCCGACGCAGAAGTGCCGGCCCAGCGCGAACGCGAGGTGGTCGGCCGCGGCCGAGAACGCCGAGGTCGTGGTGAGGTCGTCCCGGAATATGTCGAACCGGTCGGGGTTGCCGTAGCGGCGCTCGTCACGGTTGGCGGCCCCGATGAGGCACGTCACCGTGGCCCCCTGCGGGATGGTTCCGCCGGACACCTCGACGTCGGTGGCCGACTGCCGCATGATCATGTGGACCGGAGGGGTGTAGCGCAGCGTCTCCGCGAAGGCCGCGGGTATCAGGCTCCGGTCCTCGTAGACCGCCGCCAACTGCTCGGGATTCATCAGCAGGTTGGCGAGAATGCTGGCGATCGCCTTGTCCGTGGTCTCCCCGCCGGCGGCGAGCAGCAGGCTGCAGAACGCCTTGATGTCCTCGTCGCTCATCCGGACACCGTCGACCTCGGCGGCACAGAGCGTCGACAGCAGGTCGTCGCCCAGGTTGTCGCGCCGGTCGCGGATGATCGGGATCATGTACTCGGCGAACTCCCGGCGGGTGCGCTCACCGGCGGCGGTCACCTCGGCGTCACCGGAGAGGTTGCCGAGGAAGGCGATGACGGCGGTGTACCAGCCGTGGAAGCGGGCGTGGTCGGCCTTGTCCAGGCCCAGCATGTCCGCGATGACGTTGACCGGGAACCGGGTCGCGTAGTCGGTGACGATGTCGGCCGAGCCGGTCTCGCGGAACGCGTCTATGAGTGCGAGCGAGTTGCGCTCGATGACCGGCAGGAACTTCTCCTGGAGGTCGCTGCCGCGGAACGCGGGGGCGACGAGTGCGCGCCGCACCGCGTGCTCACGGCCGCTGAGCTGGAGGATCGTCTTGCCGTGGACCGGCTCCAGCTGCCAGTCGTAGTTGCCGGTCGTGAACTCGGACTTCTTGTCCTTGAAGACCCGTTCGACGTCGTCGTAGCGGGAAATGATGTAACTCTGGGTGGCCTCGTGCCAGATCAGGGGATTTTTCTCTCGCATCGCCGCGTACGCGGGGTAGGGATCCGCGGCGAACTCGGGAGAGAGGATGTCGGGCGCCTGCTGGGCAGTGGACACGGAACTCCTCGTGTTGGATGCGTGCCGTCGAGGAACAGGTTAATGATCTTTCGATGGCTCAAACAGTCCAGTCCTGGCCGAAGTTGAACGCATGACCTTCCAGTGCCTCGCATGCCTCCCGATCATGATTTACGGCGGAATCTCTCCCATGATCCGGGGGTTTTGCACCGCTATGCCGGAGTGCGGTGATCGTCCCGCCGCCGGGAGAGCGGTGGTTCACCCCGCGGCGAACCACCGCTCCCGGAGTCGGCGAAACATATCGGCCACGACTCATTCGACACGTGTCAGCCAGGACGTGTCAGCGCGGGACCTGTCAGCGCGACGCGAGGTCGTAGCCCGGCAGGACCACGTCCCGGATCAGCGCGTTGCGCTCGTCGAACGGGATGAACGCGCTCTTGAGGGCGTTGACCGTGACCGTACGGAGGTCGTCGAGGGTCCAGCCCGCCTCTTCGACGAGCAGGGACATCTCGCGGGTCATGGTCGTGCCGGAGACCAGCCGGTTGTCGGTGTTGAGGGTGACGCGGAAGCCCAGGTCGCGCAGTCGGGTGATCGGGTGGTCCGCGATCGAGGTGGCCGCGCCGGTCTGGAGGTTGGAGGTGGGGCACATCTCCAGGGCGATGCGGCGGTCGCGTATCCACTCGGCGACGCGGCCGAGCTTGCCGTCCACGATGTCGTCGGTGATCCGGACGCCGTGGCCGATGCGCTGGGCGCCGCAGACCTGGAGTGCCTGGTGGATGCTGGGCAGGCCGTGGGCCTCACCGGCGTGGATGGTGAACGGGACGTTCTCGGCGCGCAGGTGCGCGAACGCGTCGAGGTGGTCGGCGGGCGGGAAGCCGTCCTCGGCGCCCGCGATGTCGAAGCCGACGACACCCGCGTCCCGGAACGCCACGGCCAGGTCAGCGATCTCGCGGCTGCGGTCGAACATCCGCATCCCGCACAGCAGCGTGCCGACCCGGACGGGCGTACCGGCGGCAGCCGCCTTCGCCATACCGGCGGCCAGGCCCTCCTGCACGGTCTCGACGACCTCGGGCAGGGTGAGCCCGCCGTTCAGCATCAGCTCGGGGGCGTAGCGGACCTCGCCGTAGACGACACCGTCCGCGGCGAGGTCGAGCACGTACTCCTCGGCGGTGCGCAGCAGGCCCTCACGGGTCTGCATGACGGCCAGGGTGTGCTCGAAGGTGGCGATGTAGCGGACGAGGTCGCCGGAGTTGGCCGCCTCGTAGTACCAGGCGGCGAGCGCGTCCGGGTCGGTGGTGGGGAGGGTGTGGCCGACCGCGGCGGCGAGTTCGACGAGCGTCGCGGGGCGCAGACCGCCGTCGAGGTGGTCGTGCAGGACGGCTTTGGGGAGCCGGCGGACGGTGTCGGCGTCGAGACGGAGAGCGGTGCTGGAGTCGGTGCGGGGCGCGGTCATGCGGTGTTCCTCGGCGGGTTGTGTGTGGGCGGAAGGGGGCCGGGCCGGGTTACTTGTCAGGCCCGTCAGGGGCGGCCGGCTGGAGCAGGTCCCACCGGTTCCCGTACAGGTCCTGGAAGACGGCGACCGAGCCGTACGTCTCGTGCCGCGGCTCCTCCAGGAAGGTCACGCCGGCGGCGGTCATCCGGGCGTGGTCGCGGGCGAAGTCGTCGGTGTGCAGGAAGAAACCGACCCGGCCGCCGGTCTGGTCGCCGATCCGCTCGCGCTGCTCCTCGTCCTTGGCGCGGGCCAGCAGGAGTCCGGTGCCGGGTCCGGCGGTGTCCGGCTCCACGACGGCCCAGCGGGACCCGTCGGGTCGCGGGGTGTCCTCGGCGAGCCGGAATCCGAGCGCCTCGGTGTAGAAGCGGATCGCGTCGTCGTAGTCGTCGACGACAAGGGTGACCAGGGCAACGCGTCGCATCGGGGCCTCTCCGGGGTTCCGCGGCACCAAGGGGCCGCCGGCAGGGACGAGCAGGGGGACGGGACAGAGGGAGGAACAGCAGGGGTTATACGTAACACGCGAGGATACGCCATCGCCGGGGGGTCGCCTGCCCGCACGGCACCCGCCTCCTGCATGCTGGAGGGAGGATCAAGAGACAGGAGTGACACACCATGTCCGAGACGCCCAGGTCGACCGGGGCACCCGCCCACCAGAACGTCACCTTCCCGAGCGGCGGCACCACCGCGCACGGTTACCTGGCACTGCCACCGGCCGGACGAGGGCCCGGTGTCATCGTCATCCAGGAGTGGTGGGGGCTGACCGACCACATCGCCGACGTCACCGAGCGGCTGGCGAAGGAGGGCTTCGTGGCGCTGGCCCCGGACCTCTACGGCGGCAATGTCGCCCACGAGAGCTCCGAGGCGTACCGCATGATGCAGGAGCTGCCCGTACCGCGCGGTGTCGAGCTGCTGTCCGGCGCGGTCGACCATCTGCTGGCCATGCCGGAGGTCACGTCCGACACCGTCGGCTCGGTCGGCTTCTGCATGGGCGGCGGTTTCGTCCTCTACCAGGCGGCCACCGACCCCCGGGTCCGCGCCGCCGTCCCGTTCTACGGCGTCATCCAGGGCGAGGCCCCGGACTTCTCCGGCCTGAAGGCCCAGATCCTGGGCCACTACGGCGAGCATGACTCCGCCATCCCCGTGGACTCCCTCACCACGCTCGCCGAGACGATCCGGGAGCAGTCCGGCATCACCCCGGACCTGCGCGTCTACCCGGCCGACCACGCCTTCTTCAACGACGGCCGCCCGGAGGTACACGACCCCGAGTCGTCCGCGCAGGCCTGGCGGAGCACGGTCGAGTTCCTGCACGCGCAGCTGGGCTGAGCGCGCGCCACGCCACGCCTCGCCGAGCAGTCCGTGCGCCGCTGCCCCCGGTCCCGCCGGGGGCAGCGGCGCACGTTGTTACGTGCGTGTCAGTACGTGCAGTTACGTGCGTGTCAGTACGTGCACATGTTCAGTACGTGTACGTGTTCAGCGTCGCCACCGCCGAGGCCGGTGAGCCGAGGTCGTACCGGTCCACCGCGAGGAAGTTGGGCTTCTTGCGGGCGGCGGGCTGGCAGAACCGCTGCGCCCGGTCGGTGAGTTTGGTGTTGTCGGTGGTCGCGGTCGAGGCGATCGCCGCGTCCCGGAAGTGGTTCATCACGAAGAGCGGGCGGAAGGGCGAAGCCGTCGCCGTGAGGGGGACATTGGTGTTGGCGTCGTACCAGCGGCTGTAGCAGGACCAGTCGGAGCTGCCGAGGCCCGAACCCATGGACCAGTAGTTCTCCACGGTCCACTCGCGCTGGTACATGACGCCGAAGCTGTCCCGGGTGAGACCGGCGGACTCGTCGGCGGAGCGGCTGTGGTCGGTGAAGAGGAGCAGCCGGTCGTTGGCGGCGACCAGATCCGCCACCTTCGGCCAGCCGTTCGCGCGTACACCGGTCTGGTCCGGGCGGTAGAGGACGTCGGACAGGCCGTTCACCTTGGCCAGTTCACTGCGCAGGACCCCCGGGTCGACGTAGTCCTCCAGGAACACCGTGACGATGTCAGTCGGGTTCTGCCGCAGGAAGTCGACCATGCGCTGGAGGTCCACGTTCAGGGCCACCGGCCGGCTGACGAGGGTGCAGCTGTTGTGGCAGAGGATCGCGCCGTCCGGGGTCTGGTGGATGTCCAGCATGAACCCGCGTACGCCGTCGGTGAGTTGCTGGTTGATGCCCCGGCTCTGGTTCGGGACGAGGTTGACGAAGGGCGGGGCGAAACCGCCGTCGACGCCGTTCGCGTAGGCGTTGTGGGAGGTGAGGAACGTGACCTGGTCCAGGGTGCGCTGGCCCGCGGCGGGCATCGGGGAGGTCGGGGACGTCACGGGGGTCAGGTACCAGGCGGCCGGGTCGCCCGCCGCGCCGACGACGAGCTGCGCGGGGTAGTTGGCGCCGGAGGCCTTGGCACCGACGGTCAGGTACTGGTCGGCGCCGGGCACCTTGAGCCGGTAGCGGTCGGTGCCTGTCGGCGTGATCTCCCACGAGGCGTCGGCACTCGCACAGGCCACGGTTCTCGCCTGGCCACCGGACCGGCCCAGGCAGCTGCCCGCCGTGTCGGTGCTCTCCAGGACGTACGAGGTGCCGGTGGCCCGGAGCGTCCACTGCTGGCGGTCCTCGTTGCCCTTGGGGTTGCGCTGGAGGACCGCTCCCCCGCTGTCGGCGGCGTTGAGGCCGGTGACCGCGCTCTGTACGTAGAACACGCCCGCCGTCGGCACCTCCGCGGCGTGCGAGGGAACGGCCAGGGCGGTGGTCAGTGCCGCTCCGGCGGCGGTGAGGGCGAGCAGGGGGCGGAATCTCCGCATGGTGATGAGGTCCCTTCGGCAGCGCGGCGGCGCCTGGTCGGCGGCCGGGAAAGTGGGGGGTCTGCGCGGGACACTCAATCGGGTTGGTATGTACCGGTCAATAGCGCGGTGTTTCGCGGGGCCGATGCCGGGCACCGCGTTACTCCTACGGGGAAAGAAATGATCACCGCGCCGGGAGGCCGAACATGAGCGACGACAACATGGCCGACGACGTCTACCAGCCCACGGGGACCAACGAGGAGCAGGCGGACGCGGCGCCGCTGGATCTCCAGGACGCGGTGGACGAACGTACGTACGACGATGTGCTCGACGAGGGCTATTCACCGCCCGAGAAGCCGCTGGGGGTCACCAAGACCGGCGTCACGGCGGCCGAGCAGCACGAGGGCGAGAGCCTGGACGAGCGGCTGCGCCAGGAGGTCCCCGACGAGGAGACCCCGGCCGGTGACGGCACCGGCGACCTGCCCTACGGCGAGGGCGAGGCGACCGACTCCGCGACCGGTGCCGAGGAGGCCGCGGTCCATCTCATCCCCGAGGAGGAGGAACCGCCGCCGACGCCTCTGCGGCGGGACTGACCCCGCGGCCGGTCAGTGCTGGAAGGCGCCGGCCCGCACGTGCTTCATGACGGCGCTCGCCACCCGGTACCGGCCGTTGGGCAGGTCCGGTGACCGGGTGACGTGCACGGTCAGCGGGCCGGCCCATTCATAGCCCTGCTTCTCGCCGTGGCGCAGCAGGCTGTCGGTGAGCACCTGGTCTATGCGCCCGCCGTTGCGCTCCAGCTCCTCGTGGGCGAACTCGGCCAGCTCCACGTCGTAGGCGTTGGGCACGACGGTCCGGCTCTCGCTGCACACCACGATGTGGTCGTCGCACTCCTTGTGCAGGGCCTCGATCAACTCGACCGGCTCCTTGTGGCGAAAATGCGCGAGCAGGGACCCTCCGAAGCGTTCCATGGCTCGTTCCAGACCAGTGAGTGTGCTCACGCTTCAACTTCTCCTCGATGGTGTCGTGGCATTCCGTGTCGCGGTGTGCCGTGCAGCGGTGTGCCGTCTCGTGGTGTGCCCGTGCGGCGCTTCCTCTCCTCCCCCGGGTGCCCGGCCGGTGGAAAAAGACGCGTCCGGCCTCCTACATCAGGTCCCGGGGCACGGTCTCGTTCCAGGTGCGGGAGAAGACCCGACGCTCGCCCTCGTAGGCGCGGCGGCCGACGTCGAGGTCGATCTCGTCGAAGTGGACGAGTCCTTGGTCCTTCACGATCCGTTGTCGGCGCCCTTGAGCCTGACGCCGCTGGAAGCTGAGGTGTCGGACACCTCGCCGCTCTGCAGTTCCCCGATCGTCAGCAGTAGGTGGTAGCGCAGCGACTTGGCCGCCGCTGCCGCTTCGAGGGTGGGCAGGTTGGCGTCGTCGAGGCCCATCACGAAGACGTTCTTCACGTCGTCGCGCACATCGGTCAGGTTCTTTTCGCGCACCGGCAACCTTCCAAGTCTGCGTGGGTCGAGCGGAAGACCGTGGGGTACCCCTGAGTGACGGGGCGAATCTTCGCCACCGGCCGAAAGTGTTCGCAGGTGTGACGCCGGGCCGTCGGGACACCCGTATCCACATGCTCATGAAGAGGCGATCCATAACGTTGCCCGTGTCCCCGCACGAACGGGAGCAGACGTGATCTTTCTGGTCGTGGCGGTCCTGGTGCTGGCCGTCCTGCTCGGTTCGGCCGCCTATCTCCCGCTGCCCGTGACCGTGTTGGCCGGTGTGGCCATCGCCGCGTGGCTGGCGGTGTTCGCGGTGCGCGAGCGGCGCAGGCACGGCAATCGGACCGGAAGGGCGTGACGTGGTGCGGCTGACAGAGTCCCGGCGACGGGAGACCGGTGAGCGGGAGAGCGGCGAACGGGAGAGCGGCGGGCGTCCGACCGGCAGGCGGGACACCGAGGGAATGGCCGTGGCCTCCTTCGTCCTCGGCCTGGTCGGACTCCTCGTCCTCAACTTCTTCCTTGGACCCGTCGCCATCGTGCTGGCCGTCATGGCCCTGCGGCGGGGCACGCCCCGCCGCTTCCGGGCGCTGCTCGGGCTGTGGCTCGGCATCGCGGACATCGTGGTGCTCGCCGTCCTCATGGCGGTGAACGGCGGCACGTCGTGGAGCATGCTCGGCTGACTCCGCACATGCGAAAGCGCTGTGGGGCGGCCGGTGGTTGGCCGGCCGCCCCACAGCGCTCAAGGGGTGTGTCAGCAGTACAGGTTGTTGCCGGCCGTCGTGCCGAGGATTCCGACGAACCGCTGGTAGCTGTCCACCCGGCTCTGCACCTGGGCCGGGTTCTTGCCGTCGCACTCCAGCGAACCGTTGATGGAGCGGATGGTCTGGCCGAAGCCCGCGCCGTTGACCATCGCGTTGTGGCCGGTCATGGAGCCGGGGCCGGACTGGGTGTTCCAGTACCAGAGGCCGGTCTTCCAGGCGACCGCCGAGTCGTTCTGCACGAGCCAGGGGTTGTTCAGGAGGTCGATGCCGAGCGCGTCGCCCGCGGCCTTGTAGTTGAAGTTCCAGCTGAGCTGGATGGGGCCGCGGCCGTAGTACGCGGCCTGGCCGGCCGGGCAGCCGTAGGGCTGGCCCCAGTCGCAGTAGTGCGGGTAGTTGGCGGTGTTCTGCTCGACGATGTGGACCAGGCCGCCGGTCTCGTGGTTGACGTTGGCGAGGAAGGCCGCGGCCTCCTGCTTCTTCACCGTGTCGCTGCCGGTGTTCGCGAAACCCGGGTAGGCGCTCATCGCGGCCTTGAGCCCGCTGTAGCTGTAGAAGGAGTTCCGGTTCGGGAACATCTGGTTGAACTGCGCCTCGCTGACGACGAACCCGGAGGGGTTGGTGGGTCCGTTGTCGCAGGCGTACGGCTCCCAGTACCAGGTGCTGATGATGGGGTCGTAGCCCGGGTTGTCGTGCTCGGCTATGTAGGCCTTGCCGTCGGTGTAGCGGACGATGTTGCCGGTCACGTAGGACTTGCCGGCCACCCAGCTCGGGTAGCTCGAACAGGCCGCGGCTGAAGCGCCCGAGGCCGGCAGGAGCACCGGTGCGGCGGTTCCGAGGACGATCGCGGCCACGAACGCGGAGATACGGCGCCTGGACACAGGGTCAACTCCTTCACGGAGCACGGCCGCGGACCCGTACGAGGGCAGCGCGGGGCGGACCTTGTACGCACGTGCCGGGAGACCGGCCGCGGCGTACGGGGCGGCCGTGGTGGGGGGTAGTGAGGCACACTCCACCACCTTGGTCTGGACCAGTCAAGGGTGTAGACCAGTCAACTCGCCCCGGCGCCGCGTCGCTTGAGGTCGGAGGGTTCTGCCCGTCGGCCGCCTCGGCTCGCCTCAGCTCAGCGGCTTCTCCAGTACCGCCTTGCGGTGGCTGAACGTCTCGATCGAGTAGCGGCCGTGGTAGTTGCCCATGCCGCTCTCCCCCACTCCGCCGAAGGGGAGGTCGGAGACGGTGAGATGGGCGAGCGGCAGACCGAGGCCCAGGCCGCCGGACGAGGTCTCGGCGGCGAGCCGCTCGCGGGTGGTGTCCGACTCGGTGAAGGCGTACAGGGCGAGGGGCTTGTCGCGGTCGTTGATGAAGTCGATGGCCTCGTCGAGACCGGGGACGGTGACGATCGGCAGGACCGGGCCGAAGATCTCCTCGCGCATGACGGGCGCGTCGGGGTCGACGTCGGCCAGGACGGTCGGCGCGATGTACTTCGTCGCACGGTCGGTGCCGCCGCCGACGACGGTCCGGCCGGAGTCGAGCAGCCCGCTGAGCCGGTCGAAGTGCCGCTCGTTGATGATCCGCCCGTACTCGGCGGAGGTGGACGCGTCGGACCCGTACAGCTTCTCGACGGCCTCGGTCAGTACGGGCTCCAGGGCGCGGGCGGTCTCGGGGTCGGTCAGGACGTAGTCGGGCGCGACACAGGTCTGTCCGGCGTTGAGGAACTTGCCGCGCGCCAGGCGCTCGCCGACGACGGTCAGGTCGGCGCCGCGGTCGACGAAGGCCGGTGACTTGCCGCCGAGTTCGAGGGTGACGGGGGTGAGGTGCTTGGCGGCGGCGGCCATCACGATGCGGCCGACCGTGCCGTTGCCGGTGTAGAAGATGTGGTCGAAGCGCTCGGCGAGCAGGGCCGTGGTCTCCGGGATGCCGCCCTCGACGACGGCGACGGCGTCGGTGTCGAGGTACCGGGGCAGCAGCCGGGCCAGTTCGGCGGAGGTGGCGGGGGCCATTTCGCTGGGCTTGACGACCACCGCGTTGCCCGCGGCGAGCGCGCCGAGCATCGGGGCGAGCAGGAGCTGCGCCGGGTAGTTCCAGGGGGCGATGACCAGGACGACACCGAGCGCGTCGTAGCGCGTCCAGCCCGTCGCGTCGGCGCCGAGGTGCGCGGGGACCGGGGCGGGCTCGGGGCGCAGCCACTCTTCGAGGTGTTCGAGGGTGTGGTCGATCTCCCGCACCACGAAGTCGATCTCCGTGCGGAACGCCTCGGTGGAGCTCTTGCCCAGGTCGGCGTGGAGGGCGGCGGCGAGTGCGGCACCGTCCGTGGTGAGCATCTCGCGCAGGCGGCTCAGCTGGCCGGTGCGCCACTCGACGGGCCTGGTGCGGCCGGAGCGGAAGGTGGCGCGCAGCCGGGCCACGACGTCGGAGGGCTGCTCGGGGGTGGGCTGGTTCACGGTGCCTCGCTGGTCGGGACGGGTTCGTGACCCGCACTCGGTACACGAGCGGCAAGCTCGATGTATATGCCAACCATTTATACGGCATCGTCATTCCACCCTGAGGGAAGACACCGCCTGTGATCGTGAGGTCACACCAAGGGGATGGGGGGGGTCCGCTCAGACGGACGATTGCGCCGCCGCTCCGTCGAGCTCGTCCACCAGCCGGAGCAGCAGGCCGCGCAGCAGTTCCTCGTCGCCCTCGCCGCCGCTCAGGGCGGGCCACCGTGTGCGCACCTCGCGGTCGACGCGCCGCCAGTACGTCTCGCCGCGCGGGGTGAGGTGGGCGAGGATGCGCCGCCGGTCGAGGGGGTCGACCCGTCGGTGGACCAGGTTCTGGTCGACGAGGTGGTCGACCAGTTTGGTGAGGGTCGCGGGCGGCAGGAAGGCCTCTTCGGCGACCGCCGTCATGGGGTGCCCCTCGCCGTCGGAGAGCAGGGAGAGCACGCGCCAGGCGTCGAGGGTGCAGCCGTGTTCCTCCAGGGCGCTCTGGAGGAGGCGCGCCGCCAGCCGTTCGGCCCGTGTCAGGAGGTGTACGAGGTCCTCGGACCGGCGCGGGGACGGGGTCGGCATCCTGCTCCTCACTCCCGGGACGGACGCTCCAGGGGCCCCGGCAAGGGGCTCTCACATCGTACAAGTCCCGCTTTCCCCGGGGATCTCCCCCGTGCGGCGCGTGCGGGGCCGACCGTACCCCGAGACGGACTGGAGTTCACCGGACGTTCCCGGAATCATGCCCCCATGGTCCGGCCCGACCCGCTTCCGCCCGCCTCCTCCCCGCTCGGCTCCCTTCCGCCCGACTGGTTCACGGCCGACGACTCGGTCGTCAGCGTGGCACTGGTCTTCCCCCTGCAGGGCGCGGCCGGAATCTTCGGACCGACCTGCGAGTTGTGCGCGCGGCTCGCCGCGGAGGAGGTCAACCGCTCCGGCGGAGTGCTCGGCAAGGAGTTGCGGCTGCTGCCGGTGGACGGCGGCGCCGAGCCGCGGCGCGTCGCCGAGAACGTCGAGGCGCTGGTCGGTCTCGGCATCGTGCAGGGCGTCACCGGCTGGCACATCTCCTCCGTACGCCAGGCACTCGCGCCACGGATCGCCCATCGGGTGCCCTATGTGTATACGGCGCTGTACGAGGGCGGGGAGCACACGGCGGGCGTGTTCCTCACGAGCGAGACACCGGACGACCAACTCCGGCCCGCCATGGACCTGTTGGCCCGCGAGCACAAGGTGCGCCGCTGGTTCGTCGTGGGCAACGACTATGTGTGGCCGCGCCGTACGGCCAGGGCCTCGCACCGATACGCCCGCGAGTCGGGCGGCGCCGTCTGCGCGGAGGCGTATCTGCCGCTGGGCACCCATGACTTCGACGGCGTGCTGCGGCGCATCGAGCGGTCGGCGGCGACCGGGGTGCTGATGCTGCTCGTGGGCAGCGACGCGGTGCGCTTCAACCGGGCGTTCGCCGCGTCGGGGCTCGACGAGCGGTGTCTGCGCCTGAGCACGCTGATGGACGAGAACATGCTGATGGCGAGCGGCCCGACGGCCACCGCCGGCCTCTACAGCACGGCCGGGTTCTTCGCCTCCCTCGCCAACCAGGACACGCTGGACTTCCACGGCCAGTACGCCGGGCGGTACGGGGTGGAGGCGCCGGCGCTCGGCAGTCTCGGTGAATCGTGTTACGAGGGCGTGCTGTTGCTCGCCGCGCTGATCGACCGGGCCGGGACCCTGGACGTCACCGCGATCGGCGCCGCCGCGGACACCGTCTCCTACGAGGGCCCGCGCGGGCTGCTGAGGCTGCGCGGCGGCCATGTGCGCCAGCGGATCTACCTGGCGCGGGCGGACGGGGTGGACTTCGACGTGGTGGCCCAGCTGAATCCGCACGCGTCCCGGTCTTGACATGTCCTCGCTTGCGCGAAGATACTTCCCACAGGAAGTAATGAGAATACCTCGGGTGAACTGTGAATTCATTTACTGAATTCCGTCCGAGGTATTTTTTGTTTCGCGGCGAAAACCGGATGAGAGTCGGAAGATACCGCCGGGAAAGTAATGCGAAACACCTTGGAAACAGGCTGACTTGAGGCTGTGGACCGCACGCCAGGAGGAGGTTGTCCTCCCAGCCCGAGGGGGTCCATTTGTCCAGCGGTTCCAGTGGTTCCAGCGCTTCCCTTTCGTCCGGTTCCAGCGGTTCCCGTCCGCTCCGCCGCCGGGTGATCGCGGGCACCGCCGCATTCGCCGCCGCCGTCGCGCTCACCGCGTGCGGCGCCAAGACCGACGCCGCGGGCGGCTCGTCCGACCAGGCCGCGAAGGCCGACACGAGCGGCGACACCGTCAAGGTCGGCCTGCTCAACTCGCTCTCCGGCACCATGGCGATCAGCGAGGTGACCGTACGCGACTCGCTGAAACTGGCGATCGAGGAGATCAACGCCTCGGGCGGAGTGCTCGGCAAGCAGATCAAACCGGTCAGCGAGGACGGCGCCTCCGACTGGCCGACGTTCGCCGAGAAGGCGGCCAAGCTCATCAAAGAGGACCGGGTCGCGGCCACCTTCGGCTGCTGGACCTCCGCGAGCCGCAAAGCCGTGAAACCCGTCTTCGAGAAGAACAGGTCCCTGCTGTTCTATCCCGTGCAGTACGAGGGCCTCGAGGAGTCCCCGTACATCTTCTACACGGGGGCGACCACCAATCAGCAGATCGTCCCGGCGCTCGACTATCTCAAGAGCCGGGGCGAGAAGAGCATTTACCTCGTCGGCAGCGACTATGTCTTCCCGCGCACCGCCAACAAGATCATCAAGGCGTACGCGAAGGCCAACGGCATGAAGGTGCTCGGCGAGGACTACGCGCCGCTGGGCTCCACCGAGTTCAGCACGATCGCCAACAAGGTGAAGGCGTCGAAGGCCGACGCGGTCTTCAACACCCTCAACGGCGACTCGAACGTGGCCTTCTTCAAGGAGTACAAGTCGGCGGGCCTGACCGCCAGGAGCATGCCGGTCGTCTCGGTGTCGATCGCCGAGGAAGAGGTCAAGTCGATCGGATCGCAGTACCTGGCAGGGCAGTTGACGGCCTGGAACTACTACCAGACGACACCCGGCGCCGCGAACACCGAGTTCGTGAAGGCGTACAAGGCGAAGTACGGCCAGGACAAGCCGACCAGTGACCCGATGGAGGCCGCGTACACCTCGGTCCACCTGTGGAAGGCCATGGTCGAGAAGGCGAAGTCCTTCGACCCGGAGAAGGTCAAGGCCGCCTCGGACGGCATCACCTTCGACGCCCCCGAGGGCACGGTCACCGTGGACGGCGCGAGCCAGCACATCCACAAGACCGCCCGGATCGGGAAGATCGGCAGCGACGGGCTGATCGAGCAGGTGTGGGACTCCGGCAAGCCGATCGCGCCCGACCCGTTCCTCAAGGGCTACGACTGGGCCTCCGGCCTCTCCTGACCGACCGCGCGTGGGGGCCTTCCCGCGGGGCCCCCACGTCCTGCCTCCTCGGAGCCGCCGTATGACCGTGATCCTCGGTCAGACCTTCACCGGCATCAGCATCGGTGCCGTCCTGCTGCTCATCGCGCTCGGACTCTCGCTCACCTTCGGCCAGATGAACGTCATCAACATGGCCCACGGCGAGTTCATCATGGCCGGCGCCTACACCACGTACGTCCTCCAGAAGTCCGTCTCCGGTGCAGGCCTGTCCCTCCTCGTGGCGCTGCCCGTCGCCTTCCTGGTGGCGGGCGCGCTCGGCGCACTGCTGGAATGGGTGCTCATCCGGCGTCTGTATCTGCGCCCGCTCGACACGCTGCTCGTCACCTGGGGTGTGTCCCTGATGCTCCAGCAGCTCGCCCGGGACATCTTCGGCGCGCCCAACGTGCAGACCCGCGCACCGGACCGGCTGACGGGGAACATCACCGTCCTCGGCGGCGCCGACCCGCTGACCTTCGCCAACAGCCGGCTCTTCATCCTCGGTCTCGCGGTCGCGGCCGTCGTCGCCCTGTCGCTGACACTGCGGCTGACCTCGCTCGGCCGCCGGATCCGCGGGGTCGTGCAGAACCGGGACCTGGCCGAGGTGTCCGGCATCTCCACCTCACGGGTGGACCGGACCGCGTTCTTCCTCGGCTCCGGCCTCGCCGGGGTCGCGGGCGTCGCGCTGACACTGGTCGGCCCGATCGGCCCCACGATGGGCACCAACATCATCATCGACGCGTTCCTGGTGATCGTGGTCGGCGGCATCGGACAGCTCAAGGGCACGGTGATCGTCGCGTTCGCCCTGGGAGTCATGCAGTCCGTCCTGGAGTACTCCACCACCGTCAGCGTGGCGAAGGTGCTCGTCCTCGTGGCCATCGTCGCCTTCCTCCAGTGGCGGCCCCAGGGGCTGTACACGCTGCGCACGAGGAGTCTCGTATGACCCTGTTGAAAGGTGCCTCGACGGTCAAGGGCCCGTCGGTGTTCAGGGGCCGCTCCGCCCGCGCCCGGGCCGGATTCGCCGCCGCGGCCGTCGCGCTCTTCGCCCTCGCGCCGCTGGCGCTCTCCGACTTCCGGCTCGGGCTGCTCGCCAAATACCTGTGCACCGCGATGGTCGCCGTCGGCATCTGTCTGGCCTGGGGCCGCGGCGGCCTGCTCACCCTCGGCCAGGGTGTGTTCTTCGGGCTCGGCGGCTACGCCATGGCGATGCATCTGAAGATCGCGGACGCCGGTCCCGGCAACCTCCCCGACTTCATGCAGCTGTACGGCACCGCCACCGAACTCCCTTGGTGGTGGCGGCCGTTCGGGAACCCGCTGTTCGCCCTCGCGGCCACCGTGCTGCTGCCGATGGCCGTCGCCGCGATCCTCGGTTCGTTCATCTTCCGCCGCCGGGTCAAGGGCGCGTACTTCGCGATCCTCAGCCAGGCGCTCGCCGCGGCCTTCGCGATCTGGCTGATCGGCCAGCAGGCGACGACCGGCGGCACCAACGGACTCACCGACATCCAGGGCTTCTTCGGCTACGACCTCGACGACCCGGTCAACCAGCGGATGGTGTACTTCGTCATCGCCGCCGTCCTGCTGCTCCTGATCGCCCTGGTCCGGCAGCTGATCCACAGCCGCTACGGCGAACTCCTCGTCGCCGTACGGGACTCGGAGGAACGGGTGCGCTTCCTCGGGTACGACCCGGCGAACGTGAAGCTCGTCGCGTACGTCGTGGCGGCCGGTACGGCGGGGCTCGCGGGCGCGCTGTTCGTGCCCGCGGTCGGCATCATCTCCCCCGCGATGATCGGCATCGTGCCGTCGATCGAGTTCGTCATCGGCGCCGCAGTCGGCGGCCGGGCGAGCCTCGCGGGGGCGGTGCTGGGCGCGATCGGGGTGGCGTGGGCGAAGACGGCCCTGTCGGAGGAGTTCCCGGCGGGCTGGACGTACTTCCAGGGGCTGCTGTTCATCGTGGCCCTGGCGTTCCTGCCGGGCGGTCTCGTCTCCCTGGCCGGGATCGTGCGGCGGCGCAGGGCCGCGCACACGAGCGGGGACGCCGACGACGAGGACACCGATACGGACTCGGGCAGGGGCACGAACTCGGAGACGGAGACGGATGGGGGCGTCGGCAGGGAGAAGTCGTCCGCCCTTCCGCTGGGAGGAGCGGTATGAGTGAGCTTTCCGGGCTTCGGATACGCGGACTGCGGGTGTCCTTCGACGGGTTCACCGCGGTCGACGGGGTGGACCTCGACGTACGGCCGGGCGACCTCCGCTTCCTGATCGGACCGAACGGCGCGGGCAAGACCACGCTCGTCGACGCCGTCACCGGACTGGTGAAGGCACAGGGCTCGGTCCTCTTCGGGGGCGGGGAACTGCTCGGCCGGAGCGTGCACCGGATCGCCCGGTCGGGCATCGGCCGGACCTTCCAGACCGCCACCGTCTTCGAGGAGCTGACGGTCCTTCAGAACCTGGACATCGCGGCCGGCGCCGGGCGCGGCATGCTGACGATGCTGCGGCGCCGCAAGGGCGTGCCGGAGCCCGTCGCCCACGCGCTGGAGACGGTCGGGCTCACGGACCTGGCCGACAGCCCCGCCGGGACACTCGCCCACGGCCAGAAGCAGTGGCTGGAGATCGGCATGCTGCTCGTGCAGGACGTACGGCTGCTGCTGCTCGACGAGCCGGTCGCCGGGATGAGCCACGACGAACGGCAGGCCACGGGCGAGTTGTTGGAGCACATCAGCGAGGAGCGGACCGTGGTCGTCATCGAGCACGACATGGACTTCATGCGGTCCTTCGCGCGCAGCGTCAGCGTGCTGCACGCGGGCAAGGTGCTCAGCGAGGGGACCGTGGCGGAGGTCCAGGCCGATCCCCGGGTGCAGGAGGTGTACCTCGGTCACGCGGCGGTCGGGGACGCGGCGCCCGGGGACACAGGATTGCAGCTGCCGGACGAGCCCGAGCCGTCCGGCGGGGCCGCACCCGGCAGGACCGCCGCCGTACAGGAGGTGTGAGGCGTATGAAGCTGGAGATCGACGACATCCGGGTCGGCTACCACCGCAGTCTCGTCCTGCACGGAGTCTCCGTCGACGTGCCGGACGACGGCGTCGCGGCGGTGCTCGGACACAACGGCGCGGGCAAGAGCACCCTGCTGCGGGCTGCCGTCGGCCTGCTCACACCGTCGAGCGGGGCGATCAGGCTCGACGGTGAGGACATCACCCGCCGCAAGCCGCACGAGCGCGTGGCGCGCGGTATGGCGTACGTGCCGCAGGGACAGCAGGCGTTTCCCCATCTCACGACGGCGGAGAACCTCCAGCTCGTCGCCGACGGCCGCAGACGGGGGAAGGCCGCCATCTCGGAGGCGCTGGACCTGTTCCCGGTGCTGCGCACCCTGTCGACGCGGCGGGCGGGGCTGCTATCGGGCGGCCAGCGGCAGCAACTCGCCATCGCACGCGCCCTGGTGACGGACCCTCGGATCCTGCTGCTCGACGAACCGACCGAGGGCATGCAGCCCTCGGTCGTGGCGGAGATCGAGGAGACGGTCCTCGCCCTCGCCGCGCGCGGCGGACTCTCCGTGCTCCTCGTCGAGCAGCACGTCGGTTTCGCGATGCGGGCGGCCCAGCGGTACTACGTCCTGGAGGCGGGGCGAGTCACGTCGTCGGGCGAGGGAGGTCAGGAGGCCGAGCGGTCGGTGCGGGAGGCGCTGAGCGTGTGAGCGGGGCCGGTCACGGTCCGGACCGCGTGTAGTACGCGGCCCGGACCCGGCGCAGCCAGGCCTCGGCGGGAGCCTCGTCGGCCTGGTCGGGCAGGGCGCTGCGGGTCTCGTCGAAGGCCGCCTCGTACCGCTGGAGCAGGGGCAGCGCGACCATCGCGTCGGCCGCCACCTGCTCGCCGAAGCGGTGGTAGTCGTCGGGGTCCTCGACACGGATGGTCAGGGCGCCGGTGGCGTACAGCTCGAAGCCCTGGTGGCACAGGCGCCGCAGATGCCGGGCGTGCTTGGCGGTGCGCCTGCGGGTGTCCGCGGAGGCGGAGCCGGCCCCACGGTCGTAGAGCCGCTTGAACTGCTGGGTGGCGTAACCGAGGTAGGCGTCGCGGACCCGTTTCGCGGAGAGCAGGGTCGTGCGGATGCCGATCAGTTCGTCGCCGAGCGGGGTGCGGACCTCGTACAACTCGTCGGGCAGCCAGACCAGTTCGGTCACGGTCGGGTTGCCGCTCAGGGCGAGCCTGCACCACTTGGCCGCTTCGTGCAGAGTGTTGTCGGGCTTGGTCGTGACGTGGGTCTCCTTCGGCCGGTGCAGGCCGTGGAAGTCCTCGGTGGGGGCGGCGAACATGCCGAGCCGGTCCACGTCGGAGCCCTCGCGGGCCAGTCCGTACGCGGTCGAGCCGACGATGCCGGACAACAGGATGTTCTCGGTGTGCACAGCCGTCCCCCTTCTCCCCCGCCGCCCGCTGCCTTGTGCGAGCCGGGCGGCTCGCACAAGGTCATCACCCGGAGGACGGTCGCGTACAGCGAATTTCCCGGGAGTACGGGGCGCTGGGGCGGGGTGCCGGGGACGGCGTGCTGAGGACCCCGGGGGGGCCGGGGACGGCCCCGGTGCTCAGCTCGCGAACGGGACCTGTGCCGAGGGAGCCGGCCGGGCGGCGAACGGGTGCTGCCACAGGCCCTGCGCGGCGAGCCGGGGCAGGACGCCCTCGCCGAACCAGTACGCCTCCTCCAGGTGCGGGTAGCCGGAGAGCACGAACTCGTCGATGCCCAGGCGGTGGTACTCGGTGATGCGTTCGGCGACCTCGTCGTGGCTGCCGACCAGGGCGGTGCCCGCGCCGCCGCGCACGAGGCCGATGCCCGCCCAGAGGTTGGGGTGGATCTCCAGCCCGTCCCGGTTGCCGCCGCCGTGCAGGGCGAGCATGCGCTGCTGGCCCTCGGACTCGCTGCGGGCCAGTCCCGCCTGTACGGACTTCACGGTCTCGGGGTCGAACCCGGCGAGCAGCCGGTCCGCCTCCGCCCACGCCTGCGCGGAGGTGTCCCGGGTGATGACGTGCAGCCGGATGCCGAACCGGACGGTGCGGCCCTCCTTCTCGGCCAGCGCGCGCACCCGGGCGATCTTCTCGGCGACCTGCGCGGGCGGCTCGCCCCAGGTGAGGTAGACGTCCACGTGCTTGGCGGCGACCTCACCGGCGATGGGTGAGGAGCCGCCGAAGTAGACCTCGGGGACCGGGTCGGGCACCCGGGCCAGCCTGGCGTCCTCGACCTTGAGGAACTCGCCGTCCAGGTCGACGGTCCTGCCCTCCCACAGGCCCCGGACGATCTCCAGGAACTCGCCGGTACGGCGGTAGCGGGCGTCCTTGTCGAGGAAGTCGCCGTACGCCCGCTGCTCGTGGCTCTCACCGCCGGTGACGACGTTGAGGAGGAGGCGTCCGCCGGACTGGCGCTGGAAGGTGGACGCCATCTGCGCGGCGAGCGTCGGCGAGACGAACCCGGGCCGGAAGGCGACCAGGAACTTCAGCCGCTCGGTGTGCTGGCTGACCATCGCGGTGGTCAGCCAGGCGTCCTCGCACCACGCGCCGGTGGGCGTGAGCGCGCCGACGAAGCCGAGGTCCTCGGCCGCGCGGGCGATCTGGCTCAGATACGCGACCGTCGGCGGCCGGTCCCGGCCGGACACCGTGGCGGGGGTGCCGTGGCCGCCCCCGACGACATGGCGGCTGTCGCCGTTGGTGGGCAGGAACCAGTGGAAGGTGAGGGACACGGGTGCGTTCTCCGATCGGGCGCGGGGCGGGGCGGGGCGGTGTACGGGGCGGCTCTACGTTTTCGGATCCGCGGCTTCGGATCCGCGGCTTCGGATCCGCGGCTTCGGATCCGCGGCTTCGGCTCTTCTGATTCGGCTCTGCTGATTCGGCTCTGCTGTATCGGCTCAGAGGAGTCCGTGGCGGGGCGGCAGGGTGCCGTTCAGGACGTACCGGCCGATGTGCTGGATCTTCCAGCGGGCCGGGTCGTGCAGGGTGTGGGTGCGCGCGTCGCGCCAGTGCCGGTGCAGATTCAGGGAGTCGAGGGCGGACCGGGTGCCGGACACCTCGAAGAGCGCGCTCGACACCTCGACGGCGGTCGCCGCCGCGTGCGCCTTGGCGGCGGCCACCGCGACGGACGCCTCGGCGGCCGACTCCTCGGTGAGGCCCGCGCGGGCCGAGTCGACCTCGCGGGCCGCCGCTCCGAGCAGCGCCTCGGTGGCCCGCACCTGGACGGCCAGTTCCCCGAACCGCTGGATGAGCAGCGGGTCCTCGGCCGCCGTCTCGAAGCCGCTCTCGAACCACGGTCGGCTCTTGGTGCGGACGAAGTGCACGGCCTCCGAGAGCGCGCCCGCCGCGATCCCAACGTCGATGGCCGCGTGCAGCAACTGGGCCACGGCGCCGTGCAGTTGCGGTCCCTGGAAGGTGAGGTGGTGCGGAAGGACCCGGTCGGAGGGGACGGGCACGGCGTCGAGGCGGACCGTACCGCTGGCGGTGGTGCGCTGGCCCATGCCGTCCCAGTCGTCGACGACGGTCAGGCCCTCGGCGTTCCGGGGTACGTACGCGACGTGCAGGGTGTCGTCCTCGGTGCGGGCGAGGACGGGGATCCAGTCGGCGAAGAGGGCACCCGTGGAGTACTGCTTGACGCCGGTGAGGAGGTACGAGCCGTCCGGCTGCCGTGCCAGGCGGGTGCGGATGTCCTGGACGTGTTTCGTGCCGGCCTCCGACTGCGCGTTGCCGAAGCGGCGCCCGGCCAGCACCTCGCCGAAGAAGAACGCGTGCTGCTCCGCGGTCCCCTGCCGGCGGATGACGTTGACGTAGACGAAGTGGCTCTGCGGGATCTGGGCAAGGCTGGCGTCGGCGGACGCGAGGAGGCGGAAGATCTCGGCGAGCGTCTCCTGGGTCACGTCGGCGCCGCCGTGCTCGGCGGGCACCGTGACGGCGAGCAGGCCGGAGCCGGAGAGCCGGTCCAGCTCCGCGCGCGGGAGCCTGCGTTCGGCATCCCGGTCGGCCGCCCCCGCCCGGAACTCGTCGGCGAGGGCGGCGGCCACGGACAGGGCTTCGACGTCGTCGGCGATGACCTTGGCGGCGCCTCCGCCGGCGGCTGCTGCTGCTTCGGAGGAAGCCGTTTCGGAGGCGCCTGTTTCGGAGGCGTGCGCGGAGGCCGCTTCCGCGGAGAGGTTCGCGGACATGGTCAGCTCGCCGCGGCCAGGACCGGCCGGCGGCCCAGCGCCTCGGAGAACTGGTCGAGCACCTGGGTCAGCGCCTCGGAGACCGCAGGTGCCACGGTGAGGCCGCCGTCCTCACCGACCACGATGTCCTTGTCGAGGGTGAACCAGCCCTGGACTATGTGTTGGGCACCCATGGAGCTGAGCACCGGGCGCAGCGCGTAGTCGATGGCCAGCACATGTGCGGTCGTCCCACCCGTGGCCAGGGGCAGCACGGTCTTGCCGGTGAGGGCGTACTGCGGAAGCAGGTCGAGCAGTGCCTTGAGCACCCCGGAGTAGGCGGCCTTGTAGACGGGCGTGCCGATGACGACGCCGTCGGCCCGTGCGACGAGGGAGGTGGCCTCGACGATGGCCGGATGCCGGAAGTCGGCGCCGAGCAGCGCCTCGGCGGGGATCGTACGGACGTCGAGAGGGATCACCTCGTGGCCCTGTGCGGTCAGCCGGTTGTCGAGGTGGCGCAGCAGGCGGTTGGTGCGGGAGGAGGCGGAGGGGCTGCCGGAGACGGACAGGACGGTGGCCATGGGTCCTCTTTCGGGACGGGGCGGGTTCGGGCAGCTGCCCTTCGGGTGGGCCGGCGGAAGGGGACCGGCTCAGACGTGGAGGGATGCGGCGGGCGCGGATTCGGTTGCGCCGTACGGGAGTTGGGACTCCAGTTCACGTACGAGGGGGAGCACGCGGCGGCCGAAGTACTCGACCTCCTCGTGGTAGTGCAGGAAGCCCAGGAGCAGGAGGTCGACGCCGAGGCGCTTGTAGGCGACGATCCGCTCGGCGATCTGCTCCGGGGTGCCGATGAGTCCCGTACGGAAGCCGTCGTTGTACTGGACCAGGTCCTCGAAGGAGGAGTCCTGCCACATGCCCTTTCCGTCGCCGGTGGACCGTCCGGCCTGCTTGACCGCGGCGCCGAAGCCCTCGACGGCCTCGTGGTCGGCGTGCGCGACGATCTCGCGGAGGGTCTCGCGGGCCTCGGCCTCGGTGTCGCGGGCGATGAGGAAGCCGTTGAGGCCGGACTTCGGTGGCGTACGGCCGGCTTGGGCCGCCGACGCCCGTACGTCCGCGAGCTGTTCGGTGACTCCGTCGAAGTCCTTGCCGTTGGAGAAGTACCAGTCGGAGACCCGGCCCGCCATGGCGCGCGCGGCGCTGGAGTTGCCGCCCTGGAAGATCTCCGGGTGCGGGCGTTCGGGGGTGTTGAGGGGCTTGGGCTTGAGGGAGAAGTCGCGCAACCGGTAGATGTCACCGGCGAGTTCGGTGTGGTCCTCGGTCCAGATCTGGCGCAGGGCCCGGATGAACTCCTCGGAGCGGTGGATGGGGGCCCCTCCCGGTTCGAGCGGAGCCGAGAAGTGGGGGAGCTCGTCGTGCTCCAGCCAGGGCTCGCCGAGGGCGGTGAACTCGTCCTTGAACCAGCCGGACACGACGTTCACCGCGAAGCGGCCGTTCGACAGGTGGTCGGCGGTGGCGCCGAGTTTGGCGAGGACACCGGGGTGCCACAGGCCGGGGTGGACCGCGGCGATGACCTTCAGGCGCTGGGTGGCGAGCAGCAGGGCGAGGCTGAAGCTGGTCGACTCGTGCTGGAACTCGGCTCCGTAACTGGCCATGTAGCGGACCTGGCTGAGGGCGTAGTCGAAGCCGTTGTTCTCGGCGAGGACGGCGAGTTCGCGGTTGTAGTCGTAACCCCAGTCGGTGCGCTGTTCGATCGAGCTGGTGACCAGGCCGCCACTGACATTGGGCACCCAGTAGGCGAAGCGGACGGGGTCTGCGGAAAGGTTCTCGGCAGGCATGGGGAACTCCTGTTGCGGGAATTCGGGCAGGCCGAATTCAGGGGGTCGATTCAGCGGCGGCAGCGGCGTTCGGTGAATCGTCGAATTCGGGCGGCGGAATGCGTCGCACGGCGGTCGACGGCGATGAGCCGCGGCCGGGACCGTGGAGGGAACGTCGTGGGGTGCGGCGGACCCGGTGAATCGGGCCGCGGATCCGGGGGATCAGGCCACGGAGCAACAGGCGGCGCTGGAGACACGCGCGAGGTCGACATGGCGTCGCCGCGTGAGGTCCAGTCGCATCATCATGTGCTCGATCGTGGCAGCCGGTGGTCCGGACCGTCAAGGAATACCCGATCGGTCTCGTATCCCGGACCGGCGAATTTCACGAAGGCGTGACAGGGCAACCCTTGAACAGGGCGGTACGGGCCCCGCATTCTGGCCGGGTGCGAATAGAGCAGCTGGAATACATCACGGCGGTCACCCGGCTCGGCTCACTGCGCCAGGCCGCCGAGGAGCTCCACCTCTCACAGCCCGCGCTGAGCGAGACCGTCCGCAATCTTGAGCGGGAACTCGGCGTCGACCTCCTGGAGCGGAAACGCTCCGGGGCGAAGATGAGCGCGGAGGCTCGGGAACTGCTGCCGCACATCATTCATGTGCTGGAGGCGGTGGACCGGCTGCGGGGCGCGGCGGGCGAGCAGCACCGCATCAGGCGCATGGTGCGCGTCGGCACGGTGAACGCGGCGACGGTCCCTCTTCTGTTCCCGGCCGTGAGCGAGTTCCGGGCCTCGCATCCGGAGACGCAGGTGGAGGTGGTCGGCGCGCAGCAGTCCGACATCCACCGGACCCTGCTGGAGGGCGGCTTCGACCTGGGTCTGGTGAACCATCTGGAGGGCGACGACGTGGCCGCCGACTTCGAGTACACGGAACTGCTGTGGGGGCGGCCGGTGGTGTGCGTCCGGCCGGACAGTCCCCTGGCGTCGCTGTCCGTGGTGACCGTGCCGGACCTGCTCGCGCAGCCGCTCATCGCGATGCGCTCGGGCTATGTGATGAACCGGTTCGTGCACCGGCTCCTGGGCGACCGTGAGCCGTCCTTCTCCTACTCCACCGACGGCGCGGAGATGGGGAAGCTGATGGTCGCGGAAGGGCTGGGTGCCACGGTGCTGCCCGACTTCAGCGTGATCGACGATCCGCTGACCCGGCAGGGCGCGATCACCTGCCGCCCGCTGGCCGGCGACTCGACACGGGTGCTGCTGATGCTCCAGCGGCGCAGGGCGGACTCGGTGCCGCGGGCCGCGCACGATCTGCACGAGGTGTTCGTGCGCCGGGCGGCGGCACTCGGCGGAACGATGACCCGGGCCGTCTGACAGCCTCTGCCCCTCGGGGGACGGCGGCGGGCGGTCAGTCCCCGTCGTGCGCCGGGACGACCACGAGGAACGCGTCCGACTCCAGGTCCATCACCACGGCCGCGGGCTCGCCCTCGGCCCGGCGACGCGCCGCGTACTCCTCCGCGGGCCACGACCCACGCGGGGCTCCCGCGGGAAACTGCTCCAGCACCTTCGCACCCATGACGGCCGACCTTCCGTGGGAACCGACGCCTCTGTGGAAGCTCGTCTGCCCCCGATCTCCCCGCACATGTAACCCAAGTGGCCCACACGGCGCATCCGCTGAAGGCCGACACGGGGAAGGGATCACGAGGAGGACATCGAACAGAGCTGCGCACAGTCGCACAGAGCCGAAGAGAAGGGCCGGAACACCATGAGCGGTGACGACACCGGAGCCGGGCTGCGCTGCCTGGTGACGGGCGCGACGGGGTACATCGGGGGCCGTCTGGTCCCGGAGCTCCTCGCCGAGGGGCACCGGGTGCGCTGTGTGGCCCGCTCCCCCGGCGCGCTGCGGGACCATCCGTGGGCCGGTGACGTCGAGGTGGTCCGCGGGGACGTCACGGACGCCGACTCGGTCGCCGCCGCGATGCGGGACATCGATGTCGCGTACTACCTCGTGCACGCGCTGGGCACGGGCAAGGGCTTCGAGGACACCGACCGCAGGGCGGCACGGATCTTCGGCGAGCAGGCCCGCGCTGCGGGTGTGCGCCGGATCGTCTATCTGGGCGGGCTCACCCCCGCCGGGGTGCCGGACAGCGAGCTCTCGCCGCATCTGCGGTCCCGCGCCGAGGTCGGCCGCGTCCTGCTGGACTCCGGTGTCCCGACGACCGTGCTGCGGGCGGCCGTCATCATCGGTTCGGGCTCGGCCTCCTTCGAGATGCTGCGCTATCTCACCGAGCGGCTGCCGGTGATGGTCACGCCCAACTGGGTCCACACCCGGATCCAGCCGATCGCGGTGCGGGACGTCCTGCGCACGCTCGTGGGCAGCGCGCGGATGCCGGACGACGTCAACAGGGCCTTCGACATCGGCGGCCCGGAGATCCTGACGTACCGGCAGATGATGGTGCGGTACGCGGCCCTGGCCGGACTCCCCCGGCGGCTCATCGTGCCCGTGCCCGTCCTGACGCCGAGGCTCTCCAGTCACTGGGTCGGCCTGGTCACGCCCGTGCCGCGGTCCATCGCGCGCCCGCTGACCGAGTCGCTGCGCCACGAGGTGATCTGCCACGAGCACGACATCGCCCGGTACGTGCCCGACCCGCCGGGCCGGCCGATCCCCTTCGACGAGTCGGTGCGCCTGGCCCTGCAGCGCATCCAGGACGCCCGGGTCACCACCCGCTGGTCGTCCGCCTCGCTGCCCGGCGCCCCCAGCGACCCCCTGCCCACGGACCCCGACTGGGCGGGCGGCAGCCTCTACACGGACCGCCGCGAACGCGCCGTCGACGCCTCGCCCGACGCCCTGTGGCGGGTGATCGAGGGCATCGGCGGCGACAACGGCTGGTACTCCTTCCCCCTCGCCTGGGCGGCCCGCGGGCTCCTCGACCGGCTGGTGGGCGGGGTCGGCCTGCGCCGGGGGCGCCGCGACGCGGCACGGCTGCGGGTCGGCGACTCGCTCGACTTCTGGCGCGTAGAGGAGATCGAACCGGGCCGGCTGCTGCGCCTGCGCGCCGAGATGCGGCTGCCGGGTCTGGCCTGGCTGGAGATGTACGCGGAGACGGACGACGACGGCCGTGTCCGCTACCGCCAGCGCGCCCTCTTCCATCCGCACGGGCTGCTCGGCCACGCCTACTGGTGGAGCGTGTCGCCGTTCCACGCCGTCGTGTTCGGCGGCATGGCCCGCAACATCGCGCGGACCGCCGAGAAGACGGGTCCCCCGGCAGCAGCGCCGTCGCGCACACCCGCCGGCTGAGGCGGGGCCGCCGCCCGCGGCCTCCCTCGGACTGCCGCATCCCGCCGACTGCCGCATCCGTCGGGCGTCCCGGTCCGGAAGTACTTGATGGCCGCAGGCAACCACGGCCCGGTCCGCCCTCTCTCTGCCCGTCCCGTCCCGGAGCTCCGGAGTCCCGTCATGAACGTCTCGGTCGTCCTGTTCACCTCCGACCTTCGGCTGCACGACCATCCGCCGCTGCGCGCGGCGCTCGACGGCTCGCGCACGGTGGTGCCCCTCTTCGTGCGCGACCGGGCCGTCGACAGGGCCGGTTTCGCCGCCCCCAACCGGCTGGCGTTCCTCGCCGACTGTCTGCGGGACCTGGACGCGGGTCTGCGCGAGCGCGGCGGCCGGCTCGTGTACCGCTCGGGCGACCTCGTCGACGAGGTGTGCAAGGTGGTCACCGAGACGGACGCCGACGAGGTCCACATGGCGGCCGGGGTCTCCGCCCACGCCCACCGGCGCGAGGAACGGCTGCGTGCCGCACTGGAGAGCGACGGGCGCCGGCTGCACGTCCACGACGAGGTGGTCACCGCGCTGGCACCGGGCGAGGTCACACCGGCCTCCTCGGACCACTTCGCCGTGTTCACCCCGTACTTCCGGCACTGGGACCGCCACCACCAGCGTCAGGTGCTCGGCGCGCCCCGCGCCGTCCGCGTACCGGAGGACGTCGGTTCGGAGCGCCTCCCCGAGCGCGGGGAACTGTCCGGCCTGTCCGAGGGGCTCGCCACGGGCGGCGAGCGGGAGGGCAGGAAGCGGCTCACGGCCTGGCTCAGGAGCGGCATTCACTCGTACGTGGACGGCCACGACGATCTCGCCGGGGACGCCACCTCGCGCCTCTCCCCGCACCTCCACTTCGGCACGCTGTCCGCCGTGGAGGTCGTCCACCGGGCCCGGAAGGCGGGCGGTCCGGGCGCCGACGCCTTCGTACGGCAGATGGCGTGGCGGGACTTCCACCACCAGGTGCTGGCCGCGCGGCCTGCCTCGTCGAGGAAGGACCTCCGCACCCGCAACGACCAGTGGCGCTCACCCGACTCGGCCGCACAGGAGATCGAGGACTGGAAGGAGGGGCGGACCGGCTATCCCGTCGTCGACGCGGCGATGCGGCAGCTGCGGCACGAGGGCTGGATGCACAACCGCGGACGCCTGCTGACCGCGAGCTTCCTCGCCAAGACGCTGTACGTCGACTGGCGGGTGGGCGCCGACCACTTCCTCGGCCTGCTCGTCGACGGCGACATCGCCAACAACCAGCTCAACTGGCAGTGGGTGGCCGGAACGGGCACCGACAGCCGCCCCAACCGGGTCCTCAACCCCGTCATCCAGGGCAAGCGGTACGACCCGCAGGGTGCGTACGTACGGCGCTGGGTACCCGAGCTCGCAGGGCTCGCCGGGGCCGCCGTGCACGAGCCGTGGAAGCTCAAGGGACCCGAACGGGCCGCCTACGACTACCCCGAGCCCATCGTCGACCTCTCCGACGCGCTGGCACGCTTCAAGCACGCCCGCGGACGCGACTGAGCCGGCGCGTCGGCCCACCGCCGTGTCAGCCCACCGCCGTGCCGCTCTCCCAGCGGGCCGTGAGGACGGACAGGGCCTCGTTCAGGCTCGGCGGGCGCAGCATTCCCTGGGCCGAACGGCCCGCCCAGCCGGGGCCGCCGAGCACGACCATCGGATGCCTGCGCGCCCCTCGCACGCCCCATTGCGTGGCGGCGACGTGCCGGGCCAGCGGGAGGCTCGCCGTGGAACGGGCCTGGGCCCACAGGACGACGGCCGCGGGTCCGAGGCGGCGGACCGCCGCGGTGAGTGCTTCCGCCGGTACCGCGGCGCCGAACATCCTGGTGGGCATGCCGTGTTCCGTGAGTCCGGCGTTGAGCGCCTCCAGGGGCAGGGTGTGCTGCTCGCCCGGTACGCAGGCCAGGACCACGGGCCCCGGCGCACTGTCCGGTACGGCCGTGCGCGAGACCGGCGTGACCCGGCGGAGCACGGTGGAGATGTGCCAGGACAACATGTGTTCGACCTCTACATAGCGGTCGCCGGACGACGCCCATTTGCGGCCGACGGCGTGCAGGGTCGGCACCATCACCTCCTCCCAGGCGACGGCGAGGCCGTACCGCTGGACGGCCGAGGTCAGCTGGCTGTCCACGGCGGGGGCGTCGAGGCGCACCGCCGCCCTGGCCAGTCCGCGGCACTCCTGGCGCACGTCGCCGAGGGGCAGGGTGGCCGCCGCCTGCGAGCGCCGGCCGCCGCCGGACGGCCGGTCGTCGGCCGGGAGCGCCGCCGGGGACGCGACCGGGGGCGGTGCCGAGCGCGGCGGGGCCTGCGCCTCCGGGGCCGCTCCGCGCTCCTGGGTCACCGTTCCGGTGGCTGCCTCCCGGGCGGCGCGTGCCGCCTCGGCGGGCGGCACTCCGGCCGAGGTGAGCCGGCACATCGCCTCCAGCACCGCCACGTCCTGGGGTGTCCAGCGGCGGTGCCGTCCGTCGGCGCGGACCGCGGGACCCAGTCCGTACCGGCGGTCCCACGAGCGGAGCGTGGTCGGCGACACCCCGAGACGGCGGGCGAGGCCGCCGGTCGTCATCCCCGTACCGCCCGCCGCGGTCTCCTTCGTATCGGGCTCCGGGGACCCCGGCTCCCCCGTCGGCTCATCCATGGAGCGACTATACGACGCAGAATCGACGCGGTTTGAAGCCTTCGCCCCATCGCTCCCAGGATGACCGGACCGGAGCCGCCCCGCGCGGCAGGGACGCCGACGTCCTAGGCGAGGAGCCGTGAGCCATGACCGGACAACCGATGCCCGTGCAGCCGGCCGTGCCCCGGCGGGTGCTGCTGGAGGAACCGCTCACCGACGACGAGGTGGCTCAGGGGCTGGTGCGCGGCGACGAGGCCTGTCTCGCCGCCGCCCATGACAGGTGGTCGCCCCTGGTGCACACGCTCGCCCGGCGGGCGCTGGGCGACGACAGGGAGGCCGAGGACGTCACCCAGCAGGTGTTCCTGGGCATGTGGCGGGGCCGCCACGGCTACCGGCCCGAGCGCGGCGCCATCGCCGGCTGGATCGTGGGCATCACCAAGCGCAAGATCGCCGACGCCCTCGCGGCCCGGACGCGCCGCGCCGAGCTGGTCGCCTCGGCGGGGGCCGTGCTGGTGCTCGCCGATCCGGTGGCGGAGCGGCCCGAGGCGGTGCTCGACCGGGTGCTGGTGGGACGCGAGATGGCCAAGTTGCCCACCTCCCAGCAGCGGGTTCTGCGCCTCGCCTTCTACGAGGACCTCACCCAGACCCAGATCGCCCGGCGCACCGGCCTGCCGCTGGGGACCGTCAAGAGCCATGCGCGCCGCGGGCTGCACCAGCTGAAGCACGGGCTGCGCCGCGAAGCGAGCGGCTGACTCGACAGCTGTCGAACGGGTACACGACTCTGGTGATCCAGTTCGACGCAGAAACGATGCAAGATTTTTACTGCCCTCACAAACCGGACCAACTTCGCTTTGCTTCGTGTCGTTTTTGTTTCGAAACTTGCCTCATTCACTTCGGAAAAGATCGACGTCGCTCCGATGCATCCGTAGGCCCCGTATCTCCGGAAGAGCGGACGACGAGGGGTGGCACGGCCCTGGACTTCGGGCCGCGGACACGGGCAGCCGTGACATCACCCCTTCGAACCCTCCTCCCGGGGCAGTCGGCTGTCCCGGGAGGGGAGGCCGCCTCGGCGTTCGGCCCGCCGGCGCGGCCCAACAGCCCGGGGCGCCGTCCCGGACCCTCGACGGCGCCCCGGACTCGGGCTTCGGCCGACGCGTCCCTGCGGACGGGCGGACAGAGAGATCCACCCCGAACCAATCCGCCGGCGCCCCGGCAACGGATTCCAGCCGTACGAAGCTCGCCTCCCGGAGGACCCTCTCGTGAAAGAAGCCGTGCACATCGGCAAGAACCCCTCGGCCGAACCGGATCTGCAGGAGCTGATGGGCAGTGTTGCCCTCGGTGACCAGCAGGCCTTCGCCGGGCTCTACGACGTCGTGGCGGGCCCCGTCATCGGCGTCGTGCGCGGCGTGCTGCGCGATCAGGCGCAGTCGGAGGAAGTGGCCCAGGAAGTACTGGTCGAGGTGTGGCGGTCCGCCGCCCGCTACCGGCGCGAACGCGGTTCGGTGATCAACTGGGTGCTCACGCTCGCCCACCAGCGTGCCGTCGACCGGGTCCGCTCGGTCGAGGCCTCCGCCGCACGAGAGCACAGGGCGGCTCTGCTCGACCACGCCCCCGAGTACGACGAGGTGACGGAACAGGTGGAAGCCCGGCTGGAGCGCGAACAGGTACGACGCTGTCTGCGCACACTGACGGAACTGCAGCGTCAGTCGGTGACGCTGGCGTACTACCGCGGCATGACCTACCGCGAGGTGGCCGAGTCGCTGGCACTGCCGCTCGGCACGGTCAAGACCCGGCTGCGCGACGGCCTCATCCGCATGCGTGACTGCCTGGGGGTGACCGCATGAGCACGGTCGACCTGCACACACTGACGGGCGCGTACGCACTGCACGCGCTCTCCGACGACGAGCGGGGCGAGTTCGAACGGCACGCCGCGGACTGCGAGGCCTGCACGCAGGAGGCTCTCGAACTGAGCGAGACCGCGGCCCGGCTCGGCCTGGCGGTCTCCGCCCCCTCGCCCGCCGCTCTCAAGAGCAAGGTCATGCGGCGGATCACGACGGTCCGCCAGGACAGCCCGCGCGTCGTACCCCTGACGCGGCCACCGGGCAGCGGCGTCCGCGCCCGCCGCCTCTCCCGGTGGGCGCTCGCCGCCTGTGTCGCCGGGGTGGCCGCGTTCGGCGGCACGACCGTGTGGCAGTACGACCGGGCGCAGGACGCGAACGAACAGGCACGGCAGTCGGAGGAGCGCACGGACGCGATCGCGTCGGTGCTGGCCGCCTCCGACGCCAGGACGAAGAGCGCCGAACTGGCGGACGGGGCCCACGGCACGGTCGTGGTCTCCAAGAGCCGTGACGAGGCGGTCTTCATCGCCTCGGGCATGGCGGCCCCGCCGAGCGGCAAGGTCTATCAGCTGTGGTTCAACGACGGGGGCACCATGCGGTCCGCCGGGCTGATGGACTCCCACCGGACGGCCGAGGCGGTCCTCATGGAGGGGGCCGTGGACAAGGCGTCCGGCATGGGCATCACCGTCGAACCGGCCGGCGGCTCGGCCGAACCGACCTCGGATCCCATCGCCCTGATGACGTTCCCTGCCTGACCCCGAACCGACTGTGCCGTTCCCTTCCCGGCGGGGGAGAGGAACGGCACAGTCAGTTGTGGGCAGGTACTCAAGAGGACATCAGAAGGACTTCAGAAGGACTTCAGCCGCGCCGCTTCGGCGGTCGCGGGAAGAACCCGCTGGTCCTCGCCCGGTACTCGGCGAATCCCGGACGCTCCGACATATGCCGCTCCAGCATGGGCTTCCCGCTGCCGTTCATGAGCAGGAAGCTCATCACGAGGGGGGACACCACGGTCACCGCGGCGGCCACACCCGAGTCGCAGACCAGCAGGAACAGGCCCCACCACACACAGAAGTCGCCGAAGTAGTTGGGGTGCCGGGTCCAGCTCCACAGACCGCGGTCCATGATCTTTCCCCGGTTCGCGGGATCGGCCTTGAAGCGGGCGAGCTGGAAGTCGCCGACCGTCTCGAAGAACATCCCGAGCGCCCAGAGCGCGACCCCGGCCCACACGAATCCGCTCAGCGATCCGGACACGTACTGCGCGGCCTGGACCGGCAGCGACACCAGCCAGACCAGGGCGCCCTGCAGCAGGTAGACCATGCGCAGCGCGTAGAGGTCGCGGTTGCCGGGGGCCTTGGCGAGCATCGCGTCGTAGCGCGGGTCCTCGCCGTGGCCCCGGCCGCGCCAGGCGATGTGCCCGGCGAGGCGCAGCCCCCACACCGCGGTCAGTACGGTGACCAGGAGGCGCCGTCCGTCGTCCCCCTCACCGGCGGACGCGAGGAACGACACGAGGGCGACGGCGGTGAAGCCGAGCCCCCAGGCCACGTCCACCACGCGGTGCATGCCCTTGCGGACGGCGACGGCGAACGTGACGAGCATGACGGTCAGTGCGGCGCCGGCCGCGAAGGCGAGGTTCTGGGCGAAGGCCGCCCAGGGGAACCCGTTCATCGTGCGTCCAGTGCCGTGTACCAGGAGCGCTGCGAGGGCGGCATTCCGCTGTCCCCGCCGGGCGCGGGACGGGTGCTGAGGATCTGGTCGACTCCCATGCGCCCCTCCTCGAACGCGAGGGCGGCGCCGACCATGTACAGCCGCCACACCCGGGCGGTCTCCTCGCCGACGAGGCGGACGAAAGCGTCCCAGTTCTCCTCAAGGGTGCGGTGCCAGCCCTCGATCGTGCGGACGTAGTGCTCGCGCATCGACTCCACGGCCCGTACTTCGAGTCCGGCGTCCTCCAGCAGGCCGACCGTCTGTCCCATGGGCCGCATGTGCATGTCGGGCGCGATGTACGCCTCGATGAACTCGCCGCCGCCCGGGGCGTTGCTGCCCCGCGACATCTGCTGGACCAGGACACGGCCGCGCGGTCGCACCATGCGGTGCAGGGCGGCGGCGAACGCCGGGTACTCGGCGTCTCCCACGTGCTCGCCCATCTCGACGGTGGCGACCGCGTCGTAGGCGCCGCCCGTGATGTCGCGGTAGTCCTGGCACACCACGTCGACCTGGTGCTCCAGACCGCGCTCGCGGACCTGTTCCCGGATGTACGCGGCCTGTTCGCGGGCCAGGGTGACGGCGGTGACCTGCGCCTTGTGCTGTTCGGCGGCGTACAGGGTGAGGGAGCCCCAGCCGCAGCCGATGTCGAGCAGCCGGGCGCCCGGGACGAGATCGAGCTTGCGGCAGATCAGTTCCAGCTTGGCGCGCTGGGCGTCGGCGTCGGTGAAGTCGGCCTCGTCGCCGGCCCAGTAGCCGCACGAGTAGGCCATGGTCTCGTCGAGGAGCAGCCGGTAGAAGTCGTTCGACAGGTCGTAGTGGTGGCTGATGGCGGCCCGGTCGCGGGCCTTGCTGTGCAGTCCGCCCCGCAGACGTGCCTGGGAGGCGGGGGTGGCGGGGCGCGGGCCGACGGCTCCCAGCCGCACGGCGGTCCCGGCCGCCCTGATCAGGTCGGCTGGGGTGAACCGGGGAGCGTCCCCGCCCCGTTCGCGTGCGGCTCCCCAGATGGCCCGCAGGCCCTGGGCGAGGTCGCCCTCGACGTCGAGTTCGCCGGTGACGTAGGCCTGGGCCAGGCCCAGTTCGCCGGGCTGCCACAGCAGCCGGCGCAGGGCGCGCCGGGAGCGTACGACGACGACGGGGGCGTCGGCGGGGCCGGTCTCGCTGCCGTCCCAGGCGCGCAGCCGGACCGGGAGCCGGCCGCCGAGCGCTTCCTCGGCCAGCGCGGCGAGCCGGTGGGCGGCCCCGGGTCGGGAGGGGCGGGCGGTACTCATCGGGACGGGTTCTCCTTCGTGAACAGGAAGTGCTGGACGTCGAGGTAGCCGGAGCGGAACCCGGCTTCCGAGTAGGACAGGTAGAAGGTCCACATCCGGCGGAAGGTCTCGTCGAAGCCGAGCGCGTCGACCTCGTCCGCGCGTTCGGTGAACCGTTCGCGCCACAGGCGGAGGGTCTCCGCGTAGTGCGCGCCGTGGGCGTCGCGCCGGGCGACACCCATCTGCGTGTGATCGCGGACGGTCTGTTCCACGGCCTCGACGGAGGGCACCTGGCCGCCGGGGAAGATGTACTTCTGGATCCAGGTGAAGGTGTGCCGGGCGGCCAGCATCCGCTCGTGCGGCATGGTGATGGCCTGCAGTGCGGCGCGCCCGCCGGGGGCCAGGCGGGCGTCGATCGTACGGAAGTAGACGGGCCAGAACTCGACGCCGACCGCCTCGATCATCTCGACGCTCACCACGGCGTCGTACGTGCCCGTGGCCTCGCGGTAGTCGCACAGCTCGACGGAGACCCGGTCGGCGTGCCCGGCCTCGCGGATGCGCTCGCGGGCCAGGTCGCGCTGTTCGCGGGAGAGGGTGAGGGAGGTGACGTGTGCGCCGCGGGCGGCGGCGCGCAGGGCCAGTTCGCCCCAGCCGGTGCCGATCTCAAGGAGCCTGGTGCCCTCGCCGACCTCGGCCAGGTCGAGCAGCCGGTCGATCTTGCGGTGCTGTGCGGTGGCCAGGAGCGGCCAGGTGGCGGGGAAGCCCCGGAAGAGGGCCGCCGAGTAGCTGAGGGTGTCGTCCAGGAAGAGCGCGAACAGGTCGTTGGACAGGTCGTAGTGGCGGCTGATGTTGTCGCGGGCGCCGCCGGGTGTGTTGCGCTGGGCGCCCGGCTGCTTGGGGGCCCACAGTCCGCGCAGTCTCTGGAGCGGTGCCGGGATCAGTTCCGCCAGGCTGCCGGCGAGCACGGTCAGCGCGGCGACCAGGTCGGGCGCGTCCCACTCCCCCGCCATGTAGGACTCGCCGAAGCCGATCAGGCCCTGGGTGCCGATGCGGCGGTGGAACGCGTCCGGGTCGTGGATCTCGACGAGCGGTCCGCCCGCGCCGAGCTGGGTCCCGTCGGGGAACCGCACGCGCAGCGGCAGGCGTTCGAGCGCTCTGCGCACCAGGGCCCGGGTGAGCGCGGTCCGGGCGCGCGAGGCGTCCGGCCGGTCGACCACGTCCGGCCAGAGCTCGGGGTTCACGTCCATGCGCCGTCCGGCGATGGAGCCGGGCTCTGCTGTCCTCATTCGGCACTCTCCTGGGATCGATGACGGGGGCGGGGCTGGACGGGCAGTCCCCGCAGGAAAAGGCGTACGCCGTGGAAGCGGATGGCGGCCGAGACGACCGCGGTGGACCAGGGGTGGCGCAGGGCCTCGCGCACCAGTGCGCCGCGGGTGGCGGGGCGGCGGGTGCCGCGGACGGTCGCGGTGAACGGCCGGCCGCCCTCGCGCTCCAGCCGCACGCTCAGGTCGAGCCGGTCGCCGGGCGCGGGCAGGCGCATGCGGTAGGCGCCGTCGACGGGGAAGAAGGGCGAGACGTAGAACTCCTTGTCGGTGCGCGCCACACCGGCCTCGTCCGGGGTCAGCAGATAGCTGTGCCGCTCCCCGTAGGTGTTGTGGACCTCGGCGACGACACAGCGCAGTTCACCCTGCGGGCCGTGGCACCAGTAGAGGCTGAGCGGGTTGAAGACATGGCCCAGTACGCGGGCGTGGGCGAGCATCACCACAGGGCCGCCGTCGAGGTCGACGCCGCGCGAGGCGAGGAAGCGGTCCAGGCCCGCGCGGATCGTCGGCGCGCCGCCACCGAAGTGGTCGCGGGCGTCGAACCGGGCCAACGGGCGCAGGTACCACGGCAGTTCGGGCGGCCGGTCGGGGTCGATGAGCCACAGATAGGTGCGGTGGCGCATGGAGTACCGGCTCGGGGCCGTACGGACGTGGGTGACCGTGCAGGGGTAGAGGGCGGGCGTGGCCGTGCCCGGTCGGGCGGCGGGCCTGCCGGTGTCGGGGTGCGGGGCGGGCTTGCCGGTGCCGGGGTGCGGGGCGGGTGCGTGGGTCACCAGGTCACCCCCAGTGCCTCGGCCGCCGTCACGCCGGAACGGCAGCCGTCCTCGTGGAAACCCCAGCCGTGGTAGGCACCGGCGTACGCGGTGACGGCGGTGTTCAGGGCGGGGAGCCGCCGCTGGGCGGCCACCGACTCGGGGGTGTAGACGGGGTGTTCGTACACCATGCGGGCCAGGACCTGGTCCGGGTCGACGCGGTCGAGACCGCCCAGGGTGACGACGTACGTCTCGGGTGCGTCGAGGCGCTGGAGCCGGCTCATGTCGTAGCTGACCCTGACCCGGTCGGCGCCCGCGGCGCAGGACGGCATCAGGTAGTTCCAGGAGGCGCGCGCTCCACTGGCGCGCGGCAGCGGTGAGGTGTCGGTGTGCAGGAGGGTGGTGTTGCGGGAGTAGCGGAACGCGCCGAGCACCTCCCGCTCCTCGTCGGTGGGGTCGGCCAGCAGACGCAGGGCCTGGTCCGGGTGGACGGCCAGCACCACCGAGTCGTACGTGTCGGTCGTGCCGTCCTCCGCGGTGATCTCGACGCGGTCGTGGTGCCGGCGGATCGCGCGGACCGGGGTCGAGGTGTGCACCGCGTCGATGTGTTTGGCGACCCGGTCGACGTATTCGCGCGAGCCGCCGGTCACGGTGCGCCAGGCCGGCGAGTCGCCGATCGACAGCAGCCCGTGGTTCGCCAGGAACCGGAACAGATAGGCGGCCGGATAGCGCTGGGCGGTCTCGGCGTCGCAGGACCACACCGCCGACACCACGGGCGTCATGAAGTGCGCGACGAAGTAGGCGGAGAACCGCTGCTGCGCCAGGAACTCACCCAGGGTGAGGGTGTCGCCCTCTCCCCCGGTGCCCGCGTCCGCATCCGCGCGGGCCAGCAGTCGCCGCGCGGCCCGGTGGAAGCGCGGGACCTCGGCGAGCATGCGCAGGTACGGGCCGCGCAGGGCGTTCCGGGGCTGGGCGAAGAGTCCCTTGGGGCCGCGCGCGCCCGCGTATTCGAGGCCGCAGCCGTCGCAGCGTACGGACATGCTCATGTCCGACTCCTGCGTGGCGACGCCGAGTTCGGCGAACAGCCGGAGCAGGTGGGGATAGGTGCGGCGGTTGTGCACGATGAAACCGGAGTCGACCCGGTGCACCCGGCCGTCCGACGAGGTCAGCTCATGGGTGTGGGCGTGTCCGCCGAGCCGCTCGTCCGCCTCGTACAGGGACACCCGGTGGGTACGTCCGAGGATGTACGCGGCGGTGAGCCCGGCGACACCCGAGCCGACGACGGCCGTACGTGTGGTCCGCCCCGGTATGTCCTCCCCGTCCCCCGCCGTGGCGTCCGGTGACGCTGCTGCCATCGTGCTTCCTCCCAGCCGTCTCCACTCGGAGCCGTCGTGGGTATTCCGAAGCTGCGGCGGACCTGGATTGGCCGGGTGGCCTGCGGATATATCTCCGGCCGGGTGGCCCGCAGATATATCCGCAAATCTCTACACATAAGGGATGAATAAGAGCAAACTGGATTCAAGCGGCGTCCATCGCAGATCGCCCGGTCTCGGCTGGGCCCGCAGAGACAGCGGAGACAAAGGAGTCGAGTCATGGCCAACGTCTCGAACACCAGAGGTGACATCACCCGTCACCCCGATGTGCCCGAGATGCGGGATCGCTATGCCCGCATGCTCGGTGGTCGCGATGTGGCGCTCGTGGACGGACCGGTGTTCCTGCTCGGTCTGTACTGCGCCGCTTCCCCGTGGATCCTCCACTACACGGCGAGCCAGCCCGCCATGATGACGCACAACCTCATCATGGGCATCGCCATCGGCCTGCTGGCCCTGGGATTCACCGTCAACCCGGCACGGATGTACGGCCTGAGCTGGGCCATGTGCGCCATGGGTGTGTGGATGATCGTCGCGCCCTGGATCGTGGGCAGCAGCCCCGACGCGGGCGTGGTGCTCAACAACATCGTCATCGGCGTCCTGGCCGTGGTGATGGGATTCCTGTGCGCGACGGCCGCGGCGAAGAGCACACCGCAGACCTAGAGGACAGGACGGATGAGGGCGGTCGGCCGGTCCGCGTGCCCGGCGCCGCGGACCGGCCGACGCACGGCCCTCACCGCACCGCCGCGGTCAGTTCTCGGGGACCAGCCACGGCTCCTGCGGCAGCGGCTTTCCGGTCTCCAGGAGCGACTTCAGGTTGGCCAGGACAGCCGGCCAGCCAAGGGAGACCTGCTTGACCGCGGTCTCGTCGGCCAGGTCCTCATGGGTGACGGTGAGCCGGACGATGTCGCCGTGCGGCCTGATGTCGTAGGTGACCCTTGAGTGCTTGTCCTCCTGCCCCTCCTCCTCGGGCGAGGCCCAGGTGGCGACCAGGCGGGTGGGCCGCTCGCTCTCCACGACGGTGCCGACCACGTCGGCGACGCCGGTTCCGTCCGTACGCCGGTGCTCCCACCGCGAGCCGGGGCGCCAGTCCTCGGAGACGTTGCTGTGGCCCCAGTAGGCGGCCGTCAGATCGGCGTCGGTGAGCGCGTCCCAGACCTTCTCCGGCGTACTGGCGATGTAGGTGACGTACACGAATGTCGGCTTGTCGGTCATGTCTTCCTCGGCTCGTCGCTTGAGTGCGCTCAGCGCGCGAAGGCGCGGACGCTCGAACTTGTCGATCCACCGCTCCTGGATCTCATGGAGCGGTACGGGATTGAGGTAGTGCAGCTTTTCCCGTCCGCGTCGCACCGTGGCGACCAGGTTGGACGCCTCCAGCACGGACAGGTGCTGGGTCACCGACTGGCGGGTCATGTCGACGTGCTCGCAGAGCTCTCCCAGCGTCTGCCCGCCGTGCTCGTGCAGCCTGTCGAGCAGCCGTCTGCGTGTCCCGTCGGCCAGCGCCTTGAAGACCTGGTCCATGTCCGGGCCCCTGTTCGGGCCCGGCTCACTCTCCGCCTCTGTTCCCTCGTCCGATCGCACACTCAACGTTATGCAGGCAATTGCCTGCATGTCAATCGACGGAGCTCGGGAGAGGTACGGGGCGCCGAGGCCGGGAGGCGTACGGGGCGGAGGGCGCCCGGGCACAAATTCGCTGGCCACGCGCGGCTCCGCTCGCTCACACTGTCGCGGTGAGCCGAACTTTCAGCGCGTGGGTGACATCCGGTGAGGACTTTCTCGGAGTCGTCGGCCCCTTCGCCGTCGACGTGCCGTGGTGGGCCCAGGTCGAACCGGTCGTCCTGCGACTGCAACAGGCCCTGAACGTCAGGGTCCTGGTACTGCGCCTCCTGACCGTCGACGGCGGGGAGGGCGGGCGCGACGGTCATGTGACCTACCACGTCGAGGTGTTGGAGCGACCGCACGTGCTGCTCCAACTGCCCGCAGATCCAGGACTGTTGGACGGTCCCGAGGCACTGCGGGCGCCGTGGGCCGACATCGACGGGCTGCGGGGGCTCCTCGACTGGTCGACGCGCACACTGGCCGCGGCGGGCCGGCCGGTGACCGGGCCGGTGGAGCAGAAGCGCACCTGGAACCTCGCCGGGCTCTTCCGGCTGCCGACCGACCACGGGACGGTCTGGCTCAAGGCCACGCCTGCCTTCGCCGCGGACGAGGCCGAGGTGATCGCCGCGTTCGCCCGCGCCGACCCGGGGCTCGTGCCGACCGTCGTGGGTTCCGCCGAGGGGCGCCTGCTGATGGAGCACATCCCGGGCGAGGACTGCTGGCAGGCGTCGTCGCGGACCGCCGCCTCGGGGGTACGGCGGTTCGTCGCCGCCCAGGCCGCCCTCGCGCAGAGGCCGCGGGAACGGCCCGCCTCCGTACCGGACCGCCGGGTGCCCGTCCTCGCCGAACGGGTGGCCCGGCTGCTCGACGGCCCGGTGTCCGCCGAGCTGACCCCGCAAGAGGCCGGCGCGGCCCGGAAGTTGGCCGATCGCTGGCGGCTGCTGACGGAGTGCGGCCTGCCGGACACGGTCGTGCACGGCGACTTCCACCCCGGCAACTGGCGTGCGGACAGCGGGCCGCCGGTCGTGGTCGACTTCGCCGACGCACACTGGGGCAACCCGGTCCTCGACGGTCTGCGCCTGTGCTCCTTCCTGCCCGAGCCGGTGCGCGCGAGCGCCGCGCGCGCCTGGGCCGGCGCGTGGCGGGAGCGAGTTCCGGACAGTGATCCGGCCCGCGCCCTGGCCGTCGCCGAACCGCTCGCGCCCCTCGCGTCCGCGGTGCGCCACCAGGAGTTCCTGGACGGCGTCGAACCGTCGGAAAGGGCCTACCACCAGGGAGATCCCGCGTCCGCGATCCGCGAGGCGGTGCGCCGTGCCGCCACTCCCGACCCCTGCCTCGCAGGACCGGGGCGCACCCTGACGGGGCGGGCGTGAGCCACGCGCCCTTGGCCGCCCACCCGTGCGCGGGGCAGGATCACCCCATGGACAGTCCGCTGACACTCGACACCCCCTCGCACCTCCGCCTCGAAGGGGAGGGAGTTCACCTGCGCGAATGGTCCGAGGACGACCTGGACGCGCTGATCGCGCTGTACGACGACCCCGAGATCGCCCGCTGGACGCCGGTGGCCTCGCCGTTCGACCCGCCCGCCGCGCGGGTCTATCTCGCCGAGGCGCAGGAGGCCCGGGCACAGGGTCGCAAGGTGCAACTCGCCATCACCACGGACGGTGGTCTGCCGCGCGGCGAGGTGCTGCTGTTCCCCAGCAAGGCCGACGAGCGGGACGCCGAGATCGCGTACGGGGTCGGCGCCGCCCATCGCGGCCGGGGGCTGGCCTCCCGGGCCGTCCGGCTGCTCTCCTCCTACGCCCTGGGTCACACGGGAGCCCGCCGCGTGGTGCTGTGCATCGAGGAGGCCAACGCGGCGAGTGCGGCCGTCGCCCTGCGCGCCGGATTCGTCCTCACCGACGACGAGCCCCTCCTGCGGATGTCACGAGGACGCGAGATCGCGCTGCGGACATGGAGTCTCACCAGCGCCTCTTGAGCGCCCGTGCCCGGCAGCCTGCGCCCAGGGGAGCCGCGGTGGCTCTGCTCCTCGCCCACTCCCCACCTGCTTTTCGTCTGCTACTCGGCGGGTGGGCCGGTGAGTTGGGAAACGGCTCGGACTGCACTCGTCTCCAGGGGGAAGTCCTTTGTATAAGGAGAACGACGAAAAGGGGCTGAGATGGAGATCTCGGGCATCATCAGTGCCATCCTGATCGGCATCATCATCGGTGTGCTGGGCCGGCTCGTGGTTCCGGGCCGTCAGCGGATCGGCATTCTGTGGACGATCGCGGTGGGCATCGTGGCCGCGCTCATCGGCTCGGTGCTCGCGAACGCGTTCGACGTGGGCGACACCGACGGGGTGGACTGGATCGAGTGGCTGATCCAGATCGGGCTCGCGGCGCTCGGTGTCGCGGCGCTGGACCGTTCGAAGGCGGGCCGCCGCTGACGCGAGCGGACACGGGAGCGGACGGCGGCGGCGCACCGCACGCCGTTCGGCCCCTTCCTACCGCGAGGTCACGGTTCCTACCGCGGGATCACGGCTCCTGTCGCGGGCTCACGGCGCCGCGTGGACGTACGGGACGGTCGTGGTGAGCGGGGCGAAACCCAGCCGCTGGAGAATGGGGCGGCTCTGGTCGGAGGCGTCCACCTGGAGATAGGGGTAGCCGCGCTCGGCGGCGATCCGGGCGCGGTGGGCGATCAGGGCACGGTAGATGCCGCGGCCCCGCCAGCCCTCGACGGTGCCGCCGCCCCACAGCCCCGCGAACCGCGTGCCGGGGACGAGTTCCATCCGGGCCGAGCTGACCGGTACGTCACCGGCGAGGGCCACGACCGCGACGACGGTGTCCGGGGCCTCGTCGAGCAGGGCGAGCAGTTGGTGGCGCAGCCCGGTGCCGGGGGCGCCGAAGGCCTGCTCGTGGACGTCGACCATGAGGTCGACCCCGGCGGCGTCGGTGACGGGCCGCAGCTCCACGCCCGGCGGTGGCTCGGCGTCGAGCTCCAGTTCCCCCGCCTCGATGATCATCAGGGTTTCCGCCGGTTCGGCGGTGAACCCGGCGGCCAGCAGGCGCTGTCCCAGATCCTGCGGCCGGTCGTGCCCGTACAGCTTCCACTCGAACTCGCGGCCCAGCTGTGCGAAGTAGCGGCGCTGCTCGGCGATCGCCGCGTCCGCGTCGGCCTCCGTGAGGTCCGACCAGAGCACTCCGTTCCAGCCCTGCTCCGATCCCACGTGCCGGACGACCCCGCCGACGCGTTCCACGACGGAGTCGGTGCCGAAGGGACGCGCGTGCTCACGCATGTCCCGGTCGAACAGTGCCAGTACCGCTGTGTGATCCATCCCGCCACTCCAGCATCCGCGGCCCGGCCGGGCAACGGAGTTTCGGGGGGCGCGGCGCCCGGTGTCAGAGGAGCGTCGGCTGCAGTGCTCCTTCGTGCGTGAGCAGCCGGACCTTGCGCTCGACGCCGCCGGCGTAGCCGCGCATGGATCCGTCCGCGCCGATCACCCGGTGGCAGGGGCGCACGAGGAGCAGGGGGTTCGCGCCGATCGCCGCGCCCAGGGCCTGGATCCGCTCCCGGGGCAGACCGAGTCGCTCCGCGAGGGTTCCGTACGTGGTCGTCGTGCCGTGGGGGATCTCCTCCAGGGCGTGCCACACACGCCGCTGGAAATCCGTGCCCGTCGGGTTGAACTCGATGTCGAAGCGGGTGAGTTCGCCGGCGAAGTAGGCGGCCAGCTGCGGTGCCACGGCCTCGAAGCGGTCCGGGTCCCGCCGCCAACCCGCCCTCAATTTAGGGGCGTTGCGCTGTTCGGGCATGGTCAGCGAGGTAAGTGTGACGCCGGCCCCCGTCTCCTCACCGACCAGCAGCAGTTCGCCCAGCGGGCTGTCGGTCGTCGTCCACGCGGTCATCGTCGCCTCCCGTTCCTGAACTTCGCTTCATGAGCTTCGGTTCATGAGCTTCGGTGTCACTTCCCATGGTGGGCCCGGACGATCAGGCGTGCTGGCGGGATTCGGACGTGGAGAGCGACGCCTTGCCTTCACACCGATGTGAGTGTTCCAGCCTGGCCCGATGACGACCGCCTCTGTCTCCGGTGGCACCGGTACGCCCGCCGCCACCACGCCCCGGCTGCCTCTCTCCGGGCTCCTCGCGCTGTCCACGGTGGCCTTCACCGCCGTCCTCACGGAACTGCTCCCGGCGGGTCTGCTGCCCCGGATGGCCCCGGACCTCGGCGTCCCCGAGGCACGGGTGGGCTTCCTGGTCACCGGGTACGCGCTCGCGTCGTTCCTCGCCGCGATCCCGCTGACGACCGCGCTGCGGGGGCTGCCCCGGCGTCCCGTACTCATCGGCGCGCTCCTCGGTCTCGCGGCGGCCAACACCGTCACCGCGCTGTCCTCGTCGTACGGGCTGACGTTCGCGGCGCGGCTGACGGCCGGGGTCATGGGCGGCACGCTGTGGGCCATGCTCGTCGGGTACGCGGCCCGGATGGTGCCCGCGGAGCGGCGCGGCCGGGCCATCGCCCTCGTGCTGGCGGGCATCACCCTCGCCCTCTCGCTGGGCCTTCCCGCGGGCACGGCGCTGGCCGACGCGCTCGGCTGGCGTGCCGCGTTCGCCGCGCCCGCGGTGTCGGCCGCGCTGCTCGTGGTGTGGATGCGGCGCCGGGTGCCGGGCTTTCCCGGCGAACCGTCCGGTGAGCGCGTGCCGTTGCTCCGCGTCGCCGCGCTGCCCGGGATCGGCACGGTCCTGTCCGTCACGCTGACGCTGCTCGTCGGCCATCAGGTGATGTACACGTACGTCGCGCCCTTCGCGGAGGACGCCGGTTTCGGCCGGACGGGGCTCGTGCTGCTGGTGTTCGGGGCCGCGACCGTCGCCGGGATCTGGCTCACCGGCGTCCTGGTCGACCGGCACCTGCGGCGAACCCTGCTGGGCGCGCTGGCCCTGTTCGCGGCGACGATGCTCGCGCTGGGCGCCTGGGCCGGACAGCCCGCCGTCCTGCTGGGCGCGGTCGCCCTGTGGGGTGCGGCGTTCGGCGGGGCGCCGACGCTGATCCAGACCGCCCTGGTCGACGCCTCCGGGACCGCGAACGCCGACGTGGCCACCTCGCTCCAGACCACCGTCTACAACGCGGGCATCGCGGCCGGTTCCCTCACCGGCGGCCTGGTCCTGGAGAGTTCCGGCGCCGCGGCGCTGCCCTGGACGACGCTCCTGCTGGTCACCGTGACCCTCGCGACCGTCGCGGCGGGCCGCCGCCGGGCCTTTCCGCCCCGCCGCCCCTCGGACGTACGCGCGAACGCGGGAGACGACTGAGCCGTACGTGAGGGGGCAGGCGGGAGAGATCGGCTCACCGCCACCGAGGCCAGGAGATGTGGTGTCGCACGATCTGTCAGCCCCCGCGCCGACCGCGCCACGGGGAAGCCTCACCGCGATCCCTGCCGGGCCGGCGTCCGCCCGCAGGGATCCGTACTTCGACAACGCGAAGTACCTCACCATCGTGCTGGTGGCCTGTGGCCACGCCTGGGAACCCCTGACCCACGGAAGCCGGTTCGCGACCGCCGCGTATCTGACCGTCTACGCCTTCCACATGCCCGCGTTCGCCCTCGTCTCCGGCTACTTCTCACGGAGTTTCGACATGGCGCCGGGCCGGGTGCGGCGGCTCCTGACGAGCGTCGCCGTGCCGTATCTGGTCTTCGAGACCGCGTACACGCTGTTCTACCGGTGGGCACAGGACGACCCCGGCTATCCGCTGAGCCTGCTGGACCCCTGGTACGTGATGTGGTTCCTGCTCGCGCTCTTCATCTGGCGGATCACCACTCCTCTGTGGCTGACGCTGCGTCACCCGGTGCCGGTCGCCCTGGCGTTGGCCGTGCTGGCCGCCGTCTCACCGGATCTGGGCGGGGACATCTCCATCCAGCGGGTCCTGGGATTCCTGCCGTTCTTCGTGCTCGGTCTGACGCTGCGCGCCGAGCACTTCGAACGGCTGCGGACCTGGCGCGTACGGCTGTTCGCGCTGCCGGTGGGAGCCGCGGCGCTGATCACGGCGTACCTGGTGGCGCCCTGGTTCAGCGCCGGCTGGCTCTACCACCGGGGCAGCGTCACGGGCCAGGGCGTGCCGAACTGGGTGGGGCTGTTCACCACCCCCGCGCTGTTCTGTCTCGCCCTGGTCCTGACGGCCTGCTTCCTGTCCTGGGTCCCCGGGCGGCACCTGTGGTGCACGGCGCTGGGCGCGGGCACGATGTACGGCTATCTGCTGCACGGTTTCGTCATCAAGGCGTCCCGCTTCTGGGACTGGTACGACCACCCCTGGCTGCACACCGCACTGGGCGAACTGGCCGTCACCGCGGCGGCCGTGGGCCTCATCACCGCGCTGTGCACCGCCCCGGTCCGCAGGGTGTTACGGTTCGCCGTCGAGCCGCGCATGGAGTGGATGTTCCGCCGCCGCGACGAGGTCCCGTCGGGGCGAGCGGCCAAGGACGGCTAGCCGAGTTCCAGCGTCGTGACCACGTACACGCGGTCCGTGGCGTACGGCCGGACCGGGCCCGTGTACATCCGGGCCGTCTCGAACGACGGGGTGAGGCCGTGCTCCTCGGCCAGGGCGACGGCCGACGTGTGCGTCTCCGGGATGTCGGCGCAGACCCGCCGGCCGGCGGACTCGCCGATCAGTGCGGCGAAGAGCGCTCGGGCGTCGTCCGGGCTGTCCGCGAACAGCGGGCCGATGCGCAGGGAGTCCGCGGCGGGCCGGATCACGCCGTAGCCGGTGAGCCGCCCGCCGACCACCCGGACCAGGGCGCGATGCCCGGTGGCGCCGAGCCAGCTCTCCACGAAGCGCGGCCGGTCGGCGGGGTGGCAACGGCTGTCGTACGCGATGATCGCGTCGAGGTCGGTCGCCTCCGCGCCGCGGACACCGGAGGCGGCGGTCGTGATGGCGGCGGTCGCGGTGGCCGCACCCGCCGTCGGGACTCCGCCGTAGCGGAAGGTCTTGTGGGCGAACTCGAATCCCGACCGCCGGTAGTTGCCCTGCTGCGCGACCACGCCGTCCAGGCCGACGGTCCGCCCGCCCGCGTGCGCGAGCGCCGTCCTCCAGGTGGTGAGCCCGTAGCCGCGGCCGCGCAGGTCGGGACGGACGAGGTAGCAGCCCAGGAACGCGTAGTCGGCGCCGTAGTTGACGACGGAGATCGCCGAGACCGGTTCACCGTCGATGCGGCCGAGGAAGAAACCCTCCGGGTCCTGGGCGAAGAAGCACGGCCCGTCCGACACGCCCGGATCCCAGCCCTCGTCCGCCGCCCATGCCTTGATCACCGGCCAGTCGCCGAGCGCGGCCCGGGTGACGACGAGGCCTTCGGGGTGCGAAGAGGGGGAGGTCATCGAGCCGCTCCGTTCTTGACCGGACACACAGAACCATGGCACGTACGGGCCCGGGATCGTGCCCGGACCCGTATGTGCCGGCGACTTCGGGTCAGTGCCCGTCCCGGCGCCCGGACCGCTGTGCGGCGGGCCGGAAGCGGCGGTGCAGGGCGACTCCGCCCAGCAGCAGCGCGGCACTCGCGGCGGCCGTCGGGCCCAGCAGGTCCGTACCGGTCTGCGCGAGGGCGGCCCTGGGGACCGCCTGCGGCAGGATCTGCGGCCCCTCGGCCTCCACCGGGTCGGCGGGGTCGGCGGGGTCCGCCGGGTCCACGGGCGGCTCCGCCGGCTGGGCCGGCTTCGAACCGGACGGTGTCTCCGGGAGTTGCGGCCCCTCGCCCGAGGTGTTCGTGGATTCGTTGCCGACGGCGGGGTTGCCGATGCCGACCACGCTCACCGAGTTGCCGGTGACGTTCACGGGGAGCTGGACCGGCAGGTGCACGCCGTTGCCGGAGATCAGGCCCGGGGAGTCCTTCTCGGCGCCCTCGGCGACCGCCCCGGCGGAGCCGTCGTGGCCGCCTCCCTTGCCGTCGCCGCCCTTGTTGGCGCAGCTGTTGCCCGCCGCGGGGTTGAGGAGCCCGACCACGTTGACGGTGTTCCCGCACGCGTTCACCGGCACGTCCACCGGGAGCTGGACGGTGTTGCCGGAGATCACCCCGGGCGAGTGGGCCGTGCCGCCGTCGGCCGCGGAGTCCGCGAACGCCGGCATGGTCACGGCCACGGCGCCGGAGGCGGCGGCCACGATGATCAAACCACTTCGGGCAACCCGTTTCATAGGTTCCCTGCCTTCCAGGACATGATCGCGAGCAGGCGCCCGCACCGTTTAAACGCGGGCAAACCACGCAGGTTATGGCTCATCCGGCAAACGCCCCCCTTCGAGCGGACGACCGCACGCGGCCGAACACGGCCCGGCGGACAGCGGTCGAGAGGACCCCGCCCGAGCAGGCGTCGGCCGGGCGGGCGGCGCAGGATAAGGCCTGTTCCGGCGCCCCGCTCGCCGAGAGGCGTGGCCGCAGGTGCCCCCTTATCGTGATCGAGGGGGAAATCCCGGCCGTGGGCCGGGGCGTCCCGGGAGGCCTGATGCTGTCAACGCGCCAACGCCGCGCCTTCACCTGCGCCATGACGCTGGCCCTGCTGGGAGCAGGGCTGCCGTCGCTGGCCGCGGCTGCCGCCGACCGACCCGACCTGTCCCGCTTCCACGACCAGACGATCAAGTGGTCGGCCTGTCCGGGCGACGGACTGCCCGACGGCCTGCAGTGCGGGAAGGTGACCGTACCCGTCGACTACGCGAACCCCGCCGACGGGACGCTCGACCTGGCCATGGCCAGGTTCCGGGCGACCGGCAAGTCCAGAGGCTCGGTGCTGCTGAACTTCGGCGGCCCCGGCGGCCCGGGGGTCGGCGAACTCGCCGACGGCGGCAAGGACTTCATGGGTCTCACGAACGGCTACGACGTGGTGACCTTCGATCCGCGCGGCGTCGGCCGGAGCTCGCCGGTCAGCTGCGGCGAGGGCATGGACGACGGAACGCAGGCCCCCGACCCCGACGCGGAGACCGGGGCGGAGCCGGACGGGAGCGACGATCCGCGGGCCGCTCTCGAAGTGCTGCGCGAGCTCGCCGCGGACTGCACCGAGCACTCCGGGCCGGTGCTGCGGCACATCGGCACGGTCGACGCCGCGCGCGACCTCGACGTGATGCGCGCGGCCCTCGGCGACAAGAAGCTCAACTACCTGGGCTTCTCGTACGGAACGCGGCTGGGCGCGGTGTACGCGGCCCAGTTCCCCGGCAGGACCGGCCGGATGGTCCTCGACGGCGTGGACACCCTCACCGAACCGCTGAGCGAGCAGGGCGTCACCGGCGCCCAGGGCCAGCAGACCGCCCTGGACGACTTCCTCGACTGGTGCACCGAGGACGTCAACTGCGCGTTCGGCCAGGACCCGCGCTCGGCCCGGGAGGAGGTGCTCCGGCTGATCGGCTCGCTGGACGCGGACCCGGTCCCGTCGGACTTCGGCATACCGTTCTCCGGCCAGGACCTGGTGGGCGCGATAGGGCAGGCCCTCTACAGCAAGGAGCTGTGGCCGGCCCTCTCGCAGGCGCTCACCTCGCTGGTCCAGGACGGGGACACGCGGGGCATCATGGGGTTCTACGTCGGCGGCAGTTCGCGCCCCCATGACCGCCTCCCCCGCCAGAACTCCCCGCGTGAGGACGGCGGTCTCGTCGACGAGGGCGAGATCCCGCTCGACAACCTCCCGGCCGCGCTCATGGCCGTCAACTGCGCCGACGACCCCGACCGGCCCACCGCGGACCAGGTCGTCGGGAACCTCGGCAGGCTGCGTGCCGCGTACGAGCAGGCGTCTCCGGTCTTCGGCCGGTACCGGCTCGCCCAGGCCCTGATGTGCTACGGACGCCCCAAGGGCACCTCGTACATCCGTGACGAGGTACGGGACGTCGACACCCCGAAGATGCTCCTCGTCGGCACCCGCGGCGACCCCGCCACGCCGTACCGCTGGACCACCGAGACCGCGGACCGGCTCGGCCCGTCCGCCGTCGTCCTCGACAACAAGGGCGAGGGCCACACCGGTTACTCCTCCTCGAAGTGCGTGCACCGGAAGATCGACGACTTCCTGCTGTACGGGCGACTGCCGGCCGACGGCAGCTCGTGCGGCCCGGAGGAGTGAGCCACGTACGACACACCTGGGGGGGAAGGGGTCGAGAAGTCGATCCGCCCTCAGAAGTCGACCGGGTCGCGCACGATCGGGCACGTCATGCAGTGCCCGCCGCCCCTCCCCCGCCCCAGTTCGGCGCCGACGATGGTGATGACCTCGACGCCCGCCTTGCGCAGCAGGGTGTTGGTCTGGGTGTTGCGGTCGTACGTGAAGACCACCCCTGGCTCCAGCGCGACGGCGTTGTTGCCGCTGTCCCACTGCTGGCGCTCCGAGGCGTAGACGTCGCCGCCCGTCTCCACGACCCGAAGGGCGGGGAGCCCGAGGGCCTTGGCCACGACGTCCACGAAGGGGCGGGAGCCCTCGTCGGTCAGTTCGACGCCGGGTGCCTTGTCGGAGGGCCGCAGGGAGAAGGTGTGGACCTTGTCCATGATGGTCGGGTACAGGGTCACGAGGTCGCGGTCGGCGAAGGTGAACACGGTGTCGAGGTGCATCGCGGAACGCAGTCTGGGCATGCCCGCGACGATGACGTGCTCGGCGGCCCCGTGGGCGAACAGGGCCGCAGCGACCTGGGTGATCGCCTGGCGGGAGGTGCGCTCGCTCATGCCCATGAGGACCACGCCGTTGCCGACGGGCATGATGTCACCGCCCTCGAACGTGGCCTGTCCCCAGTCGAGTTCGGGGTCTCCCCACCACACCGCGGAACCCCGGTAGTCCGGGTGGAAGGTGTAGATCGCCTTCATGAGGAGCGTCTCGTCGTGCCGTGCGGGCCAGTACAGCGGGTTGAAGGTGAGTCCGCCGTAGAGCCAGCAGGTGGTGTCGCGGGTGTAGAGGGTGTTCGGCAGCGGCGGCATCAAGTACTCGCGTGCGCCGGTCGATTCGCGGGCCAGGGACACGTAACCGTCGCGGAACTCGTCGGGCAGGTCGACGGTGGACAGGCCGCCGATCAGGTACTCGGCGAGTCTGCGGGGCTCCAGCGACTCCAGGAAGGCGCGGGTGTCGTCGAGGAGTCCGAGGCCGACCTCGTTCGCGGTGATCTTGCGGTCCAGGAGCCAGGCGCGGGCCTCCGGGTCGGCCATGGTCTGTGCGAGCAGGTCGTGCAGTTCGACGACGTCGACGTCCCGTTCGCGCATCTTGTTCACGAAGTCGGCGTGGTCGCGCTGGGCGTTCTCCACCCACATGACGTCGTCGAAGAGGAGGTCGTCGGAGTTGGTGGGGGTGAGTCTGCGGTGGGCGAGGCCGGGTGCGCAGACCAGTACCTTGCGCAGTCTGCCGACCTCGGAGTGGACGCCGTACGCGGGCCGGGTCGGGGTGTCCTGTCGGGTCACGGTCTGCCTTTCGCGGAGTGTGTCGGTGTCTGCGGGGTCAGAGGCTGATCCAGCCGCGCGCGAGCGCGACGACGCCCACGACGGCGCCGGCCACCGAGACGGCGAGGATGACGAGTTCGCGGGGGGAGAAGAGCCGGCGGCCCTGTTCACGGCGGGCCATGACGAACAGGACCGTGGCGGGCGCGTAGATGATGAGGGACACGAGGAGGTACTTGAGGCCGGCCGCGTAGATGAGGAACGCGGTGTAGACGGTGGCCAGGGCGGCGACGGGGAGGTCCCATCGGCCCGCGCCGCCGGACCGCGCGACCATGACGGCGAAGGCGGCGGCCAGCAGGAACGGGATGAGGGTCAGGGCGCTGGTCAGATCGAGCGCGAAGTTGAACGCGTCGTCCGAGAAGAGCGTGACGACGAGCACGATCTGGGTCAGCACGGTGGTGATCAGCAGGGCGGGCACGGGTACGTCGGCCGCCGTGGAGCGCCCCAGGAAGCGGGGCATGTCCTCGTCCTTGGCGGCGACGAAGAGCACTTCGGCGGCCATCAGCGTCCAGGCGAGGTAGGCGCCGAGGACGGAGACGATCAGGCCGACGCTGACGAAGACCTTGCCCCAGGTGCCGACCGCCTCCTCCAGGACGCCCGCCATGGAGGGCTGGCGCAGCTCGGCGATCTCGCTCATCGGCAGGATGCCGTACGACACGATGGTGACCGAGGCGAAGATCGCGAAGACGCTCAGGAAGCCCAGGACGGTCGCGCGTCCGACGTCCTCGCGGCGCTTGGCGTGCCGGGAGTAGACGCTGGCGCCCTCGACCCCGAGGAACACGAAGACCGTGGCCAGCATGGTGCCCTTGACCTGCTGGAACAGTGATCCGGCGTAGTCGGCGCCGGCGAAGTTCTCGGCGAAGACGCTGGGCTTGAGGCAGAACAGCGCGATGAGGACGAAGACGAGGATGGGCACGACCTTGGCGACCGTGACGATCCGGTTGATGGCCGCGGCCTCCTTGACCCCACGGCTGATGAGCAGGAAGAACGCCCACAGGCCGGCGGAGGAGAGCAGCATGGCGAGGACCGTGTCGCCGTCGCCGAGCGCCGGGGCGATCGCCCCGATCGTCGACATGATGAGGACCCAGTACGTCACGTTGCCGACGCAGGCGCTCGCCCAGTAGCCGAACGCGGCGAAGAAGCCGAGGTACTCGCCGAAGCCGGCCTTCGCGTAGGCGTAGACACCGGCGTCGAGGTCGGGTCTGCGCAGCGCGAGCCGCTGGAAGACGAAGGCCAGCATGAGCATGCCGGCGCCGGCCACCGCCCACGCGATGAGCGCGCCGGCGACGCCGGTCTCCTGGCCGAAGCGCCGGGGCAGCGAGAAGACGCCCGCGCCGACCATGGAACCGACGACCATCGTGGTCAGCGTGGGCAGGGTCAGTTTGGCTGCGGGTGTCCGGGGCTCGGTTCCGTTTCCGGCACCGGTTCCGGTCTCGGCCTGGCTCATGGAGGTCCTCGGGCGTGGCAGGGAGACACGACGCGACTGCCCGGCGACATTAACAGCCAATTGCCCCTTTTGCCCGACCTGGTTCCTCCGAATGACTCGCCGCCGATTCAGTCATATGGTGCATCTATGGAGCATCTTCTGAGCCCCGCCACCCTCACCGAGCTGCGTCGGCCGCGGCCCTACCCGGCGGTGTCGGTGCTGACACCGACGCACCGCAGGGAGCCCGACAAGGCGCAGGATCCCGTCCGGCTGCGCAATGTGCTGGCCGAGGCGAAGAAGCAACTCGAAGCAGATCCCGCGGTCACCCGTGAGCGGCGGACGGACGTCGTCGAGCAGCTCGAACAGGCGCTGGCGGAGATCGATCTGAACCACTCCGAGGACGGCCTCGCGATCTTCGCGGCTCCCGGGGAGCACCAGGTGTGGTCGCTGGCCCGGACCGTGCCGGAGCGCGTCGTCCTCTCGGACACGTTCCTGACCCGCAATCTCGTCGCCGCGCAGGCCGCCGAGAGCCCGTTCTGGGTGCTGACGGTCTCCGCCGACCGGATCTCGCTGTGGAGCGGCGGCGGGGAACGCGTCGTCGAGGCGGACACGGCGGGGTTCCCGATGACACGGAGCCTGGAACCGCAGGACGTCGAGCGCGAGGAACGGGTCGGCGAGGTGCCGAGCACCTTCCGCGACGAGGAGACACGTCACTTCATGCGGGACGCGGACACCGTCCTCGCCGCCGTCCTGCGCTCCGATCCGCGTCCCGTCTACGTCGCCGGTGAACAGGCCGCGCTCTCGCTCCTCGGCGAGGTCGGCAACGTCACCAAGAGCACCGTCCATGTCCCGCACGGCGGGCTCGGGCACGCCGGGGCCGAGGCGGTGTGGCAGGCGGTCCGTCCCCTGGTCACGGCGGAGGGCCTGCGGAACATCGACACCGTGACGACCGAGCTGGAGAGCGCCAAGGGCCGCAGGGCGTTCGCGGCGGGCGTCGACGAGGTCTGGCAGAACGCGACCGCCGGCCGCGTGGGCCTGCTGGCCGTCGAGGAGAACTACCGCGTGACGGTACGCGACGACGGCGGCGACCATCTCGTCCCGGCCGACGGCGACGATCTCGACGCCCGGCACGACATCGTGGACGAGATCGTCGAACAGTGCCTGGACACCGGCGCCCAGGTCCGCTTCGTACCGGACGGGACGCTGGCCGAGGCGCAGGGCATCGCGGGAGTGCTCCGGTACTGAGACCCTGCGCGCTCAGGCCAGTTCGGCGCTTCCGAGGTGCTGCAGGAGCTGGTCGGTGGTGAGCGGGTGGAACGGTCCGCTGCGCGCGTCGCGGTACAGCCTCTCCAGCGGATGGCCGCGGCGGTAGGCGCCGCCACCGACCAGGCGCATGCCGATGTCGACGACGCGGATCGCGTTCTCGGTCGCCACGACCTTCGGGATCTCCAGCGCGCCGAGCCTCAGCGCCGGGTCGTCCGGCAGGTCGCGCCGCTCGTTGAGGCGCGCGGCGGCGACCTCGATCGTGTTGGCGGCGGCCTCGACGAGTACGCGCATCTCCCCGACCCCGACCTGCACCAGCTGCTGGTCGCCGACCCTGACGTCGGCGGCCTCGGGCACCGCGCCGAGTCGCTTCGTCCGCAGGATCGCGCGCGTCTCGTCGTACGCACGGCGGGCGAGCCCGAGGTACACCGACGCGAAACTCAGCGTCTGCCATTCCAGGTTCGCGAACAGACCCGGCCGGAACTCCGAGGACACCAGGTCGCCGGCCGGTACGAACACGTCGTCGAACACCACGGTCTCGGTGCCCGTCGCGCGCATGCCGAGCGCGTCCCAGGTCTTCTCGACGCGTACGCCCTCGGCGGAGGCCGGGCAGACCAGCAGCACCTCGCGCGTCGCGCGCACCGCGTGGTCGGCCGGCAGTTCGCCGTCGGGCTCGGTGATCGTCGCGTTCAGCGTGTGGAAGTCGGCCACCGGCGCCAGGGTGCCCCAGCTCTTGCGGCCGCTGACACGGAACCCGCCGTCGACCGGCACGGCACGGGTGTCGGCCAGTCCGATCACGCCGGCGCGGGTCTCGCTGTACGCGCCGTCGAACAGGTGTCCGTCGCGTGCCACGCCCGGGAAGAAGCGCTGCTGGTGTTCCTCGCTCCACATCCCGCGGAAGAAGCCGATCACGCCCCAGTGCATGTTGAAGGCCAGCGCGATCGCCGGATCGCCGTACGCCAGCAGCTCCACGCACCGCGCGGTGGTCGCGATGTCGGCACCCCACCCGCCGTACCGCTTAGGGATGTTGAGTCCCGGCAGTCCCAACGCCCTTACGCGCTCGGCCAGTTCGTACGGGAACGTGTTCTCCGCGTCGTGCCGCGGCCCGGCCTTGCTGAACTCCTCGGCCAGTTGGCGGCAGATCTCGAACGCCCGCTCGCGCTCGGCGGAGTCCATCTCGACGACGTGCACCGGTGGAGCCATCGAGTCCTCCTCGCTCACGGCGGCGCGGAACGTCGCCGGACTCTGCGGGGCTGGGGGCTGCGGGGCTGTGGGACTGCGGGGGACCGTGCGGAAAGCGCCTACAGCAGAATCAAATACAGCAGACCTCGCCGACGCCGCAAGGACGCCTGTCCGAAACGGCCTTCCGGCCGGGCCGGGTCAGTCGCGTTCCGCGTTGAGCCGGTCCACCGCGGCCTTCGCGTCACCGACGGTCAGGTAGTCGATGGCGACGAAGTTGACCGGCGCGCCCCTCACCCGTTCGCACGTGTGTGCCCGGTCCAGTACGGCCCGGCGGGTGTTGATCTCGCCCGCGTCGAGACGGCTGCCGCCGTCGGCGGTGATGAAGTGGTTGAGCAGGAACAGCCGCTTGCCCGTGCCGCCGCGGTGCGGGACACAGCTCAGTTCGGCGGGGGCACGGAAGGCGAACGGCGTCTCCATGGCGTACCGGTAGAAGTTGCGGTACCAGGGCGCCGGCCCGTCGGCCCGCTCGGCGAAGACCACGAGGCGACGGCCGCTGTCGATCATCTCGCCGAGCGTCGGCCAGGGCCGGTCCGGATCCTCGTCCGGTGTGAACAGCTGGTCCCGCAGACCCGCTTCGCGGAACGCGCCCTCCGTCTCCTCGCCGCTGAGGGCGTCCTGGACGATCAGCGTGACGACGTCCCCCGGGTTCGCTCGCAGCCAGTCGCCGATCTGCCGCAGCGTCGGCACCAGTTCGATCGCGCCCGCACGGCAGACGGAGTGGCAGAGCCACAGGCCCGGCCTCGGCGGGTTGAGCCCCTGGACGGCAGCGGTGATCTGACGGCGCAGCTCGGGCGGGAAGTCCGACTCGTCGAGCCGGCCGGTCACTTCCTCGGGGCGCTCCCAGCGGTAGGTGTCGAGCTGCAGGGCCCGTACGCCCGCGTCGAGCTGATCGGCGATGAGCGGGTCCTGGAGGGGGCCGATGAACTTGTCGGCGGTGGTGGACATGGCGTTGTGCGAGGTGAGCTGGGCGACCTCGTCGTACCGCCGGTCGCACAGGCGCGGGCTGCCCTGGCAGCTGCGCGGGGTGTCGTCGGAGAAGGCGATCGGCACGAGTGCGACGCCCGCGAGGGCGAGGGCCGTCGCGCCGGCCGCGGGCCAGAGCCCCGGCCGCCATGCGCGTACGGGCGCCCTGCGCCGCTCCCCCGCCCAGGCCAGGCCGACCAGGAGGGCGCCGGCCACCACCGGCACGAGGGCGGCGGTCAGCATTCCCGCGAGGAAGCGGTCGACGGCGGTGGCCTGCAGGTCGTCGAGCAGCCGGGCCGCCGACTCCGGCCAGGCCGCGGAGATGTCGACCGGCCTGCGGCCCACGGTCCACAGGATCACGAGCGCGACGAGCGCCGTGCACAGTCCGCCGGCCGCGAGCGCCCGGCCGAGGTGCCGCAGCCGCCGGGGCCGGGAGTCGGGGCCGGTGAACCAGAGTGCGGCGAGGGCCGCGATGCCGAGGGCGGCGGCCAGGGGTTCGACGACGTCGAGGGTGAGGTGGGTGGCCGCGCGGACCTGACGCACCTCGTCGAGTTCGAGGTCGGCGGCGATGTCCCAGGTCCCGCCGTCCGCGACCGTGCGCAGCCGGGCGGCGGCGGCGCGGGTGCGCTCCGAGAAGGCGGCCGGTCCGACGGCGGCGAGGGCGGTGGCCACGTCGCCGTTCTGCAGGGCGACCGTGACCTCCGGGCGCAGCGTGCCGCGAACGTCCTCGGGGGCGGCCCGCAGCAGGGCGTCCGCGGCGGTGGCCGCCTGGGCCTCCGTCAGGGCCAGCGTCGGCAGGCCTTCCGGGGGCCGGCCGGCACCGACCTGCCCCACCGCATCCTTCAGGTCGGCGAGGAAGGCCGGAAAGTCCGGTTCCTGCTGTTCCTGGAGCGAGGAGACCATGTCGCCGAAGTACGCCCTGGTCAGGCCGGTGATGTTGGCGATGACCGGCCGCAGGTCTACGGAGAGACGCAGGTCGTCCCTGTTTCCGCGCAGGTAGTCGACGAGATGCCCGATCTGCTGGTCCGTCAGCGCGCGCAGGGTCTCGGGCGGGAGGACCGTCTTGAGGTTGGAGGTCAGCACCGCCTCGGGCACCGGGAGCCGCCCCAGGAGGTCGCGGGTGACCGGCGTGATCCGCGGGTCGACCAGCACCTGGTTGTAGAGCCGGTCGTACGCGTGTTCGTCGGCCAGCACCGAACGGTGGAAGCCCGCGCTCAGTACGGTGCTGCGCGCGGTGGCCGTCAGCGCGACGACCGCGACGCACAGGACCGCGCAGATCCAGGCCACGCAGCGCAGCGCTCGTATCCGGGTCGACCCGACCATGCCCTCATGCTGCGCCAAGGGGCGCGCGGTGGCGAGCCGTGCGGCGGAACGGGTGAGGCGTTTTCGGACGGACCGGCGGCCTGCGGGCCCGCACGGCATGCCTCGTTGAATTATCCGACATAAAGTTCATTTCGACCGCCCGGCCGCTCCGGCTCATCGACACCGACACCGATAGCGACAGCGACAGCGAGGACAGCACTCGATGAACACATCACCGTCCCAGGGGCCCCACGGGCCCCGCCGACAGGGCCGCACGCGTTCGACCGTCGTCGCGGTGGCGGCGCTGGCCGCGGTTGCGAGCGCCGTCACCTCGTGCAGCACGGGCAGCGACTCGGACACCTCCACCCCCTCCTTCAGCGAACGCCCCTCGCCGCCCGACACCGCGTCCTTCTCGGGGACGGCCCCCTCCATGAAGGAGTCGGTCGTCGAGTCCGCGCGCGCCGCGGCCTCCGCGGCGGCGTCCTCCGCCTCGGCCGCGGCCTCCTCCTTCGAGGCGTCCGTGTCGGCGGAGGTGGAGCGGGCCAACCGTGCCGCGGAGAAGGCGCTCAAGGACGTGGACGGCCAGGGAAACGCCATGTCCGACGTCTCCATGACCGGCAAGCCGCGGTCCGGGACCGGCGGCCTGCTCGTCGTCCTGGTGAACATCACCAACAAGACCGACAGCAAGGCCTCGTACGCCGTGCGGGTCGATTTCGCCGACTCCTCCGGCAAGACGGTGGAGACCCGGTATGTCGGCGCCGAGGACCTCGCGCCGGGCGAACGCGCCCAGCCACTGGCGGTAAGCCGCAAACCGGCCGACCCGCCCCTGACTCCCAAGCTGTCCCAGGCCCAGCGGTACTGACCTGCCACGCAGCTGAGGGCACGGTGCGGCGCGCGGCCATTGCCCGTGCCGCGCGGAGCGGCTAGGAAGATCGGATGACTCGCTCCCCGCTCCCGGTCTGCGGCCCCGAGGGGCCACTGCGCGCCACGCCCTCGGCACAGGGCCCGTCCCCCGTCCGGGCCGTGCTGTTCGACTTCGGCGGCACGCTCTTCCAGATGGGCTCCTACGCCGACCGGATCCGTGCCGTGGTGCAACGGCCGGTCGGTGAGCGGGAGATGGACGAGTTCCTGAACGGGCTGGAGAAAGGGCTGGCCGATCCGGACGTCGTCGAGGCGCAGCGCGGGCGCGATGTGTCCTCGCGCGCACACCGGCGCGCGTTCACCACGTGGTACGCGTCGGTACCGGAGCTCGCGCCGCACGCGGACGCGCTCTACGCGCAGTTGCAGGCACCCGAGCACTGGGTGCCGTACGCGGACACACGGTCCACGCTCGCACGGCTGACCGACGAGGGGATCGCGCTCGGCGTGGTCAGTGACGTGGGCTGGGATCTGCGGGCGACGTTCGCGCACCACGGACTCGATCAGCATTTCTCGTCGTGGGTGCACTCCTACGCGTACGACACGGAGAAGCCCGACCCGGTGCTCTTCGGGCGCGCCTGCCGCGAGTTGGGGGTCACGGCCGCCGAAACGCTGATGGTCGGTGACCATCCGGCGAAGGACGGCGGGGCGGCGGGCGCGGGGCTCCGGGCCTATGTGCTGCCCGCCGGAGCCGCTCCGGGCGCGGTCCGGGGGCTGGACGCCGTGCTGCGGCTGGCGGGACCGGCCGGGGCGAGTCGCACCCCTTCGACTCCCCCGGGTTGAGTACGACTGTCGAGTACGCCTGTTGAGTACGCTCCGGCCGCCGATCCGCGTACCGGATCCGTCCCGGTCAGCTCCCCCGGGAGGACAGTGGCACGTGCCAGCGGCACCACCCTGTCGTGTGTTGCCGAATCCCTTACAGCGCGTCGCAGGCTGTGCAACAGTCGTAACGGACCTTCCCTCTGCCTTGGTCGTACCGTGCCTGTATCGGAGTACGTCATGCCGTCCCCTCTCTCGGCGGACCACCCTGCCGCCCAGCCGCCTCCGCGCGGCGCGGTCGACGCGCTCATCTCGCAGACGCGCCGGCTCCGGGGCGACATGGACGCCGTCCGACGCGACGCGCCGGCCGACGGCACGGACCCGGAGGGACGCTGGCAGCGTGCTCTGTGCGACCTGGCGATGCATCAGATCGACGACCTCGACGCGCACTTGTCGCAGTTGAGGGACGGCCCCTCGACCGTGCCCGCCGAACGGGAAGCGGCACCCGCCGCCGTACGGGCCGCGCCGCCCGCGTCCCCCGGGCGCGGCTCACTGATCAGCCGGGTCGGCAGCGCCGAGTGGAACCTGCTGACGGACGAGGCCACGTGGTCCGGTGAGCTGTACCAGATCCTCGGCAGGGACCCCGCCGCTCCCCCGCTCACCCTCGACGAACTGCCCTCAGTGGTCCTCGACGAGGACCGGCCGAGGCTGACCTCGATGGTCACGGACTGTCTGATCGACGGCAAACCGATCGACGGGGAGTTCGGCATGGTCCGGCCCGACGGCAGTGTACGGACCGTGCACATGATGGGCGAGCCGGTGCTCGACGCGGACGGCAGCACCGCCTCGATGTGGGCCGTCCTGCGGGACGTCAGCGAACTGCGCCGCAGCCAGCGGACCGTCAGTGAGACCAGGGACTCGCTGCAGCGCCAGCGACAGGCCGCACAGACCGAACACCGCCTCGCGGTCGAACTGCAGGAAGCCGTCCTGCCACCGTGGCGCGGCGCCCCGCCGCTCCCGCAGCAGGGCCCGGGAACGCTGGACCTGGCCGCCCGCTATCTGCCCTCCTCGACCAGCACCCTGATCGGCGGCAACTGGTACGACGCCCTCGACATGCCCGACGGACAGACACTGTTGAGCGTCGGCGACCTCACCGGCCACGGCGTCGCCGTCACCTCGGGCATGGCGATGCTGCTCGGCGCACTGCGCGGCATGGCCGTGGCGGGCACCGAACCCGGCCAGCTCATGTCCTGGCTCAACCAGTTACTCGACTCCTCCGCCCAGCCCGCCCTGGGCAGCGCGGTGTGCTGCCGCTACCGGCCGCAGAGCCGGACCCTCGTGTGGGCGCAGGCCGGACACCCCGCCCCGCTGCTGTTCCGCAACGGGACGGGGCGCATGCTCGCTCCGCCCGACGGCGTCCTGCTCGGCGCCACCTCGGGCGCCGTCTACGGGCAGGCCGAAGTGGCCCTCGAACCGGGCGACCTGCTGCTCCTGCACACCGACGGACTGGTCCCCCCGCGGTCGGGATGCCTCCGCCCGGACGCTACCGGGACGGTGGAGAGCACCGCGGACGTCAGCCGCCTCCTCGACCTGGCCCCCCGTTTCCAGGAGGCCCGCAGCGCCCAGGACTGCGTACGGACCGTGGTGGAGGAGTTCGGTGAGACGGAACGCGAGGACGACGCCTGCGTCCTCGTGGCCCGGGTCACCACCTGAGGAGTCCTGAGGCGGGCGGCCCGGGTCGTCGGTCGCAGCGCACACGTCCCGGCGCGCGGGGCTCGGCGCACAAGTCCCCTACGCCCGTGCGCCGTTGCCGCCCCTCGGCTTCAACGGACCTGACTTCAACGAGCCCTTGGGCAGCGACAGTTTGATCTCCTCACGCAGATCGTGGATCTTCGGATAGCTGGAGTACTGCCCCGTCAGCCGGTACATCTCGCGGAGCCGGTCCCAGGTGCGATGGGAGGAGTTCGACCCCATCGACGTCAGGGCCAGGCGTGCGTACCGGTCGGCCTGTTCGGGGTCGTCGGCGATGAAGCAGGCGGAGGCGAGCGAGAGATGGTCGAAGATCTTCGACCGGTCCCGCCCCTTCTCCCGGAGCGCCAGGGCCTCCTTGGCGTGGCGCTGCGCGACGGCGGCCGCGGCCGGGTCGTGCTCCGCCAGTGTCCGGTACGCCAGCGCCTGCATGCCGTGCATGTCCGCCTCGTCGAAGAGCTGCATCCAGCTCGGCGGCGGCACGTCACCCTTGTCCGAGACGAAGAGGTCCTCCGCCTCGCCCAGGGTGCGCCGCATGGCCTGGCCCTTGCCCAGTGACGCCTGTGCCCAGGCCTCGATGGTGTAGAGCATGGCCCGCGTACGCGGCAGGACCTCGTCGCCCGATCCCGACTTGGCGAGATTCATGAGGTCGAGCGCGTCGTCGGGCCGGCCCAGGTGCAGCATCTGACGGGCCGCCCGGGAGAGCGCCTCGCCCGCACGGGGCCGGTCACCGCCTTCTCGGGCCGCGTGCGCGGCGATGATGAAGTACTTCTGAGCCGTGGGCTCCAGGCCGACGTCGTGCGACATCCAGCCCGCGAGCACGGCGAGATTGGCGGCGACGCCCCACAGGCGCCGCTGCAGATGGTCGGGGTGCCGGTAGGAGAGCATGCCTCCCACTTCGTTGAGCTGTCCTACGACAGCCTTTCTCTGCAGGCCGCCACCGCGGGCCGCGTCCCAGGCCCGGAACACCTCGACCGAGCGCTCCAGTTCCTCGATCTCCTGCGACCCGATGGGGGCGGCCTCGTAGCGGTCGAACCCGGCGGGGTCGGCGTGCAGGGGATCGTCGGTTTCAGGGGCGTCGGCCACCAGGGCCGGATCGGTGTGCAGCCACTCGTGCATGGAGCTGCTGATTGCGGATCCTGCGGCGAGCGCGGCGCCCGCGCCCACCAAGCCGCGTCGGTTGAGCATGAGGTCCATTCCCGTGAATTCGGTGAGGACCGCGGCAGTCCGCTCGGGCGCCCACGGCACACCGTCGGGATGTTCAGCACTCCCGCCGCTTGGCCGTTTCCCCGTACGCCCGTGCCGGACCAGACCGAGATCCTCGATGGTCACGACACGGCCGAGACGCTCGGTGAACAGTGCTGCCAGCACCCGTGGCACCGGATCGCGCGGGATCTCTCCCGTGTCGATCCACCGCCGCACCCGTGAGGTGTCCGTCGCCAGCTGGGGGTGGCCCATGGCCGCCGCCTGCCGGTTGACCAGCCTCGCGAGTTCGCCCTTGGACCAGCCGGCCAGGCCGAACAGGTCCGACAGTCGGGTGTTGGGTTGTCCGCTCACGTCAAGCCCCCAGGTTCTCGGCTGAGTTGACAGTAACCGTCTGTCAGTTGCTGAGCGACTATTCGCCAGGGTTCGCCAGGGCACGCCAGATGGTGTGCCAGTGGGCGCCGGGTGTCAGGTAGGAACGCGCCACCCCGACCCGGTCACCGAGGGACATTCCCCAGGGTGTACCGGCGCGACCGGGGCGGGTAGCGCGGCAACTCGCCGGCACACGAAGGGATCTGTTTCGCCCATGTACACAGCATCGTCCTCCGTGTCCGCCCCACCCCGGTCGCTGCACGCCCGCCCGGTCGGCGGCGGCCCCTACCTCGACCCCGCGCGTCCCGCGGCGGCTCCCGTACTCGGTGCCGGCCGGACGCGGCGCATTCCGGGGCTCGGGACGCCACCGCTCAGCGGGAGACTCGACTTGTCCGGCCCTCAGGGCGCCCAGCTCCGTACGGCGATCGCTTCGGTGCACCGGATCTGCCCGGAGTTCGCTCCGGTGCAGGTGCTGCGCCGCAGCGGACGCTCCGTGCTCCTTGTCGGTACGACAGGGCGCAGCACCGCCGTGGCCAAGTGTTTACTGGACCACTCTCCCGTGTGGACCGAGCGGATCCGGCACGAGATAGCGGCATACCGCTCCTTCGTGCGGCACCGGCCGCCGGTGCGGGTGCCCCGGCTGATCGCGGCGGACCCGGACAACTGCACCCTGGTGATCGAGCGGATGCCGGGACGGGTGGCGGCGCTGAACCGGCATCCGGTGGAGGCTCCGCCCCGCGCGGACATCAGGGCGGCGCTCGGCGCGATCTGCCGGCTCAACGCGTGGCGGCCACCGGCGGGGACGTTCGACGCCCCGCTGGACTACGCGGCGCGGATCTCCCGGTATCACGAGCTGGGACTGCTCACCGACCGGGACATGGGTGACCTGCAGAAACTGGTGCACGGCATCGCACACTCGGCCGGCCGTCAGGGCATGGGCCAGTTCTGTCACGGCGATTCCCTCCTGTCGAACATGCTCCTCTCACCGGCCGGTCCAGTGCTGGTGGACTGGGAGCACGCGGGTTGGTATCTGCCGGGGTACGACCTGGCGACGCTCTGGGCGGTCCTCGGGGAGGCGCCCGTCGCCCGCCGGCAGATCAGCCAGCTGGCCCAGTCGGCGGGACCCGCGGCGCGGGACGCGTTCCTGGTCAATCTGATGCTCGTCCTGACCAGGGAGATCCGTACGTACGAGACGGCCGTGCAGCGGTCGATGCAGGATGCGACTCCGGCGGCACCGGGACCGGCCCACCCGGGCGCCGCGCCGTCAGGTGAGGAACAGCGGCTGCTGCTGAGGCGGCTGCACGACGACTGCCAGATGGCCCGCAAGGCCGTTCGCGCGGCGGTCGGTACTCGCTGACGGAGACGAAGGCCCGCGGTACGCCCAGGGACAGGGCGCACCGCGGGCCTTCTTCGTGTCCGCCGCCTCCTCCTGTGCCTCTACCGCGGCCTTTTCATCAGAGGTCCACTCCACTGACGCCTCGCAGGCCGGGTCACCACCGCACCGAAATCGGTGAACCACCCACCGCTGACGTGGGAAATCGTCAGCCTCTGGGAATGATTGACGGATCGTCGGAGAGCCGGTACCACTGACGCACGCCCGCCCCCGTACGCACCGTCACGCCCGATCGTCCCAGGAGGCCAGCTTTGCGAGGATCCCCCACCGACCCCAGCCCTTCCGCCCGGCACAGACGTGCCCGCCGGACCGCGGGTGCCGTCGCCTCGGCCGCACTGCTGCTGCCTCTGCTCGGCGCGGCCCCGTACGACGGCGTCGGCGGCGGCAGGACGTCCGCGTCCTCCGCGCAGCCGTCCTCGCTGCCCTCCGCGCGTCTGCAGAATGCTTTCGCCAAGGCCGCCGACACGTACGACGTGCCGCAGAGTGTGCTCCTGGCCGTCTCCTATCTGCAGTCCCGGTGGGACGCGCACGAGGGGGCTCCGAGCGTGACGGGCGGCTACGGCCCGATGCATCTGACCGACGCCCGCACGGCGATCGCCCGGACCGTGGCACCGCACCACAGCGACGGTACGGAGGACGCGCGGGGCGACGACTCGCGCGGCCCCCGCCTGCCCGACACGAAGGATCCGGACACGCGGGTGCCGGAGAACGCCGAGCTTCCGGCGCGCCTCAAGACGCTGGCGAAGGCCGCCGAGCTGAGCGGCATTCCCGCGGAGCGGCTGCGTTCGGACGCCGCCGCGAACGTGGCGGGCGGTGCCGCGCTGCTGGCGGCGGCCCAGAAGCAGCTCGGCAGGCCGCTCACCGACGACGCGGCCGACTGGTACGCGGCGGTGGCGCGCTACTCGGGTGCCGACGACACGGCGACGGCGGCGACGTACGCCGATGACGTCTTCGACGTGATCCGTCGCGGCGAGGAGCGCACGACGGACGCGGGGCAGCGGATCACGCTCGCCGCGCAGCCGCGGTTGCGCCCGGCGACGGCCCAGTTGAAGGCGGCGGGGCTGCGGGCGCCCGCCGCGGGCACCACCGAGTGTCCGTCGACGGTGTCCTGCGAGTGGATTCCGGCGCCGTACGAGGAGTTCGGGGACGGCGACTACGGCAACCACGACCTGGGCGACCGGCCGACGTCCCAGAGCATCAAGTACATCGTCGTCCACGACACCGAGGGCGCCTGGGACGGCGTCCTCAACCTGGTGCAGGACCCGACCTATGTGTCGTGGCAGTACACCCTGCGCTCCACCGACGGGCACATCGCCCAGCATGTGAAGGCCAAGGACGTGGCCTGGCACGCGGGCAACTGGTACATCAACGCCAAGTCGATCGGCCTGGAGCACGAGGGGTTCCTGACCGCGCCCGACACCTGGTACACGGAGGCGATGTACCGGTCGTCGGCGCGTCTGGTGACGTACCTCGCCAAGAAGTACGGCATCCCGCTGGACCGGCAGCACATCCTCGGCCACGACACCGTGCCCGGTACGACGACCGCGACCATCCCGGGGATGCACACGGACCCGGGCCCGTACTGGGACTGGCAGCACTACTTCGCGCTGCTCGGCAAGCCGCTGCGCGCCACGGCCGGGCCGAAGGGCGGGCTGGTGACCGTCGCGCCGAAGTTCGCCGCGAACAAGCCGGTGTTCACCGGCTGCGTCACGGCGGGTCAGCCCTGTGCCGCCCACGGATCGAGCGCCGTACGCCTCTACACCGAGCCGCGCGAGGACGCCCCGCTGATCAAGGACATCGGTCTGCGGCCCGGCGGCGGCGACTCCACCACCGATGTGAACGACCTGGGTTCGCGGGTCTCCACCGGTCAGCGGTACGCGGTCGCCGGGCGCGACGGCGACTGGACCGCGATCTGGTACCTCGGCCAGAAGGCCTGGTTCAAGAACCCGGCGAAGCAGCCGACGGCGGTGAACGCGACCGGTGCCGTCATCACCCCGAAGGCCGGGCTGACCGACATCCCCGTGTACGGGCGCGCGTACCCGGAGAAGGAGGCCTACCCGGCGGGTGTGCCCGTCCAGACGGTCTCGCCGCTGCCGTACAAACTGCTCGCGGGACAGAAGTACGCGGTGGGTGACAAGGTGCCGGGCGAGTACTTCTACGCGCCGACATTCGACACGACACCGCACCGGGTGGTGCGGGGTGCGGACATGTACTACGAGATCCAGTTCGGGCACCGGGTGGCGTTCGTGCGCGCCGCCGATGTGCGGGTGACGCCGTCCGCGTGACCGGACGGGCGGGCTGCGCCGGGTCTCAGGACTCGATCCGGCGCAGCCGCTCGGCGTCGCAGGTGCGCGGGCAGGTGGCGCAGGCCTCGGCGGGGCGGATCGTGTAGTAGAGGCAGCACCCCATCCGGGTACGGGTCGGGTGCTGCCGGCCGTCGGCGCCGGTGAGGTGGCGGAAGTCCGCCCCGCCGGGGAAGGGCGTGACGGCGGAGGGCAGCAGCGCGGTGGCGGCCCGTACGGAGTCGGGTTCCCGGCCCAGCATGCGGCCGAGGTACCAGATGCCGGAAACCAGGTCGTCGGTGACCAGGCCCCACAGCGCGCGCGGGCCGCGCCGGATGTAAGGGCCGATCGCGGTGAGCAGCGGCTCCATGTGGTCGGCGACGGCGACCCTCAACTCCGCTCGCAGCGCCTCCTCGTGCGGGACCGTCAGGACCCCGGGGAGAGAGCCGGCCGAGTCCCCCGGCAGACAGGCCAGGTCGGATCCGGGAGTGATCTCGAACGTGTCGGACGACAGATCGATCCGCACGTCCTCGGGGCGGACACGCGGCACCCGGCCGGTGAGGTACCAGACGCCGCTCATCAGCAGGCCGACCGACCACGCGTAGTCGTGCAGGGCGCGGGAGGCGGCGACATCGCGGCGCGGGACATGGTCGTGGCGTTCCCGGATGCGGGAGTCCTCGGCCGCCAGGAACGCCTCAAGGGCCTCCTGATTTTTCGTCAACTCCGCGCCGCTCAGGCCCGTTCGGGTGAAGTCCGCCGCCGGGTCCGCCACGCGCACCGTCAACGCCGGGCACACCCGGGCCAGTTGCCGATACGTGTCGGAGAGCAGGCCGGACACGGTCGTGGGCGCACCGGTCGACACGGTCTCCAGGGCCACGGTCATCGGTACTCCTGTGCATGGGGGAAAGCAAGAAAAGCAGGTAAGCCTTACCTTAGTATAGAGATCGCTAACAGCAGTGCGTGACGACACCCCCTGAGCAACGATCAAGGGAGGCGCACGTCACAGCACCTCCATGGCCGGTCGAGAAACAGAACATGCCTCACCTGATTTCACTTAATGTGACTGCGACCGGACAGGCCGCGCCTGCGCGGGCAGAGCACTGCCTCACCACGCCCCACCGGCGCCGGCCGCTCGTCCTCACCCGCCCACCCACGAGCGGAAGTTGTTCCCCCGCGTGCGTATGTACCTGCTTGCCCGCAACCCCACCGACTCCGTCACGGAGGGGTTTCTGCCCGCCGCCGCACGGCTCGGCCTCGACGTGACCGTCCTCACCGACCAGCCGGACGCCCATCGGCGCGTGTATCCGGAGAGGGAGATCGTGGAGTGCGACGTCCGCGACTTCCGTTCCGTCGTCACCCGCGTCTCGACGCTCGGCCGTCCCGACGCGATCTTCTCCAACAGCGACCATCTGCAGACCCAGACCGCGCTGGCCGCCGACTACTTCGGGCTGCCGGGCAAGGACTGGCGGGCCGCCCTGCGCACCAAGGACAAGGCGGAGATGCGACGCCGTCTCGCGTCCGCCGGCGTGGACACGGTGTGGTCGGCGGAGATCACCGAGGACACGGACGTGGCCGCTCTCGACGTGCCGTACCCGTGTGTGGTCAAGCCGCGTGAGGGCGTGGCCAGCGAGGACGTCGTACGTGTCGAGGGCCCCGGGGAACTGGTGGCCCGCTGCGCGGAGATCCGTGCCCGTCGCCCCGGGGCCGCCCTGGTCGTCGAGGAGTATCTGCCCGGCGAGCTGTACACCCTGGAGACACTCGGGGACGGTCGTGTCCGCCATGTCCTGGGCGGCTTCCACACCGTGCTGTCCCCGCCGCCGTACTTCATCGAGGAGCGGCTGACCTTCGTCGCGGCCCATCCCGGGACGGTCGTCGACCAGGTACTGGCCCAACTCGACGCTCTCGGCGTCGGTTTCGGCGCCAGCCACACCGAGTTCGTGGTGCACGGGGGCCGGGCGAGGATCATCGAGGTCAACTACCGGGCCATAGGCGACCAGTGCGATCTGCTGCTCGCCCATCTGCTGGAGATTCCGCTCTTCGAGCACATCCTGCGTACGCATCTGGGTGAGCCCCTGCCCGCCTCGCTCGGAGCGCGCAGCGACGGCGTGGCCCGGCTGGACTACCCGTGCGCGGAGAGCGCGGGAACGCTGACGGCGGCTCCGGCCGCGACCGAACTCGACGCAGACGGAGTGCGGTTGACCTACCGGCCGCTCCGCCAGATCGGTGAGCGGCACGAGGTGTACCGCACCAACCGCGACTTCCTCGGCGTGGTGAGGGCCACCGGAACCGTCCAGGAGGACGTGGACAGTGCGGTGGCCGGGTTCCTGGCCGGTCAGCGGTGGGAGATCCGGCCGTGACCGGTTCCGAGGGCGCACTGGTGATCCGGGTGCTCGGTGCCCTGCTGCGCGAGGACGTCGTCGGCCTGCGCTCGCTGGGCCGGCTCGTGCACCGGCCGGACGGCGCCTGGCTGCGACGGGACACCGGCGAGGGGCAGTCCCTTCTGCTGCCGGTCGTCGAGGACGGGTTCCAGTGCGAGTACGCGGCCCGACTGCCGCAGCTCGTAGCGGAGTTCGGCGGATCCGAGAAATCCGTGTCCTACGAGACGTGCGACACGATCCTCGCCGCCCTGCGCGATCTCGACCACCCTCTCGACCGGGACGGATTCGACGCGTTCGCCGAGGAGTGCCGCCAGACGCTGGCCACCATGCGGCTGCACGCGGCGGTCCGCGAGAAGGTGACCAGCGAGCTGACGGACACGCATGGGCCCGCGCCCGCCCGTTGGTCGGGGATGTCCGGAGGGCTGGCGTACGACACCCTCGCCGCCCACCTGGACCATCCCGTCTACCCCACCGCACGCGGCCGCTCCGGACTGGACGAGCGGCACCTCCGCGCCTACGCACCGGAGTTCGCCCCACGCTTCGCTCTGCGCTGGCTCGCGCTGCCGCGGGACGCCGTCGCGGTCACCGGAACGCTTCCGGACGGCTGGCCCTCCCCCGCGCGGCTCGGGCTCCCGGGGCTCGACGGCACGCATGTGGCCCTGCCCGTACACCCGTTGACCGTCGGGCCCGCGCTGGAGGAGGCCCTGCGTGCCACCGGGCTGGCGGACCGGGCCGTACTCGCCGACCGCGCCCACCTCGACGTCGTGCCGACCCTGTCGATGCGTACCGTGGCCCTGTCCGCGCAGCCGCTCCTGCACGTCAAACTCCCCCTGGACACCGCCACCTTGGGGCTGCGCAACCGGCGGACCATCAAGCCCGGCACACTCCTCGACGGGGCCGCGGGACAGCGTCTGATCGAGCAGATCATCGACCGCGAACCGCGCTTCCGGAGCACGATCCTGCATGCCGACGAGACCGTGTACGCGCATGCCGGGCACGAACTGCTCGCCGCGCTGTTCCGGCGGTACCCCGACGGACTTCAGGACTCCGTCGTCGTACCCATGGCCGCGCTCCTGGCCGAGGCGCCCGGCGGACGACTGGTCGTCGACCATCTTGCCGACCGTTTCTACGCCGGTGGCGTCCTCGGGCTGCTGGACGCATGTCTGACCCTGCTCTTCGACTGGCAGACCACCCTGTTCGGGTACGGGATCGCGCTTGAGTCGCACCAGCAGAACATCTCGCTGGTGCTGGACCGGCCGGACGACGGCCGTACCCGGCTGCGACTGCTGTTGAAGGACAACGACGGGCCGCGCATCAACGGCATGCGGCTGAGCGAACGGCTGGGGGCCGCGGCGCCGGGACCCGCGGACTTCGCCGACGCCAGGACCTTCACCGAGGGCGACCGGCCGGTCGTCGACCTGTTCACCACCATCACGGTCCATCTGTGCGCGGGCGCCTACGCCTTCGGGCTGGCGCGGCACGGTCGCGCACCCCTGCCGGTGCTGCTGCGGCTCGTGCGCGACCGGCTCGCCGAGGCGATCGAACGGCTCGGTACGGGAGCGGGCGAACCCGGTGCCGTGCTGCGGGCCCGGGTCCTGGACGCGCCGCGCCTGCCGGTCAAGGCGATGGTCACCGCCGGAACGCTCCTCAGCAAGGAACGCTCGGGCGCGGCGGACATCAACAAGCACTACACCAGCGGGCCCAACTACCTGCTGAGCGTCGGGACGTCGGTATGAGCGCCGAGGCGAGGCGCTGCCGGCCCCCTCCCCGGCCGACGCCCCGATTCTTTGACGCGCGACCGTACTTCGCTCTCATCGCACTTGCTGGAGCCGCACATGCCCTCGCTGACCGAGTCGCTCGGTAGCACCTCTCTCGACACCCCCCGCCGCACCCCCGGCCCCATTCCCGACCTCACTCCCGACCCCGCGACGCAGGGCCAACTCCCGTCCGCGGACGAGGTCGTGGCCCACACGCTCCTCAACTGCCTGTTGCGCGAGGTGTCGGCCCCCGAGCACCAGACCGCCGTCACCGACCGCCAGTTGCTGCTGCGGCTGCCCCGCCGCGGTGTGCTGCTGCGGGTCGCGCTGCGCCGTACGTCGATGCTCGGCGCGCACCGCTTCACCGGACCGGTGAGTGAGCGGACGGCTGACGGCGACTGGAGCGAGATCGGCTGGCGGCGGCTGGCGGAGCACACTCAGGACGAGCTGTCCCTGCGGACCGGTGTGCGCAACGAGGAGTTCCTGGAGCAGATCGATTCCAGCCACCGGAGCATCGCCGCGTCCTTCGCCGTACGGACCGGAGCTCATCACCTACAGCGCGGGACCGGTCCGGCCGCGGACGGGCCCGTCGCCGCCTACCTCGCCTCCGAGCAGTCGCTGCTGTTCGGGCACCGCTTCCACCCCACGCCCAAGGCCCGTACCGGGGACGCGGACTCCTGGCCCGCCTACGCGCCCGAGGCCGGTGCGGCCTTCCCGCTGCGCCACCTCGCCGTACGCGACCACCTGATCGCCGAGGAATCCGCGGAGCCCGGCGCCCTCGCCGCACTCGACCGGCTGTCCGCACCCGGCTCCCTCCCCGAGGGGTACCAACTGCTGCCAGCGCACCCCTGGCAGTTCGAGATGCTGCGCGAGCACCCGACTCTGCGCGCGGCTCTCGGACGCGGGGACATCCTCGACCTGGGGCAGGCCGGCCGGCCCTTCGCCGCCACCGCCTCCGTCCGGACCCTGTACGACGGCGAGTCGTTCCTGAAGTTCAGCCTGAACATCAGGATCACCAACTGCCTTCGCAAGAACGCCAGTTACGAGCTGTCCGGCGCCGTCGCGCTCACCCGGGTACTGGGTCCGGTCCTGGCCGACCTGGCCGAACGGTTCCCCGGCAGCGCGGTGCTCCGCGAGCCCGCCTACCGCAGCCTCGCCCTGGCAGGACCCGACGGCACACCGGACCGTGACCTGCTCGAAGGCTTCGGCGTCATCGTCCGCGAGGGCCTGGCCCACCGGCTCCTGCCCGGCACCACCCCCCTGCTCGCGGCGGCCGTGGCGGACGAGTACCCCACGAGCCCCGCGCACATCTCACGGCTCCTCGACGCGGCCGGGCCGCGGGCAGCACTCGACTGGTGGGCGGCCTACCTCAGGCTCCTCGTGCCGCCCGTGCTCGCCGCCTACTTCGACCACGGTCTCGTGCTGGAACCCCATCTGCAGAACGTGCTGATCTGCGTCGACGGTGACGGCATGCCCGCCCAGGTCCTCTTCCGCGACCTGGAGGGCACCAAGCTCGTGCCCGAGCGGCACGCCGAGACCCTCGCCTCGCTGCCGCCCGAGGTCGCGGGCCCGATGACGTACGACGCGCAGCGCGGCTGGGACCGGGTCGTCTACTGCCTGCTCGTGAACCACGTCGCCGAGCTGCTCGCGGCCGTCGCCGATCTGCATCCCCGTGCCGAGGCGGCGTTGTGGGCCGAGGTCCGCGGCGCCCTGCGGACGTACGCCGACCGCTACGGCTGTCCGCCGCCGCTGGCCGCGCTGCTCGCGGGAGTGCCCCTGCCCGCCAAGACGAACCTCCTGACCCGCTGGGCGCGCAAGGCCGACCGCGAGGCCGGTTACGTCCGTCTGCCCTCGCCCCTCGGCGAGCCGATCACCGCCGCTACCGCTACCGGGGGCACCCGATGACTGATCCCACCGACGCCGTACGGGACCGGGTGCTCTCCCTGTCCTCCGGTGAACTTCCCGCGTACATCTACGATTTGGCGGCACTGCGCGGGCACACGGCTGCCGTACGAGCCTGTCTGCCCGAGCGCGTCGAGCTGTACTACGCGGCGAAGGCCAACCCGGAGCCGGAGATCCTGGCCGCGCTGAGTGCGTACGTGGACGGGTACGAGGTCGCGTCGGGCGGCGAACTCGCCCATGTCGCCGAGGCGGTGCCGGGCCGCCCGCTGGCCTTCGGCGGCCCCGGCAAGACCCCCGCCGAGGTCGTGGCCGCGTTGGAGCTGGGCGTGGAGCGCTTCCATGTGGAGAGCGCGTACGAGCTGCACATGCTGGCCGAACTGGCCCGGCAGGTGCGCCCTGACGGCCGGGTGGGCGTGCTGCCGCGCTTCAACCTCCCCGTGGCGGCGGGCTCGTTGGCGGCGAGTTCCCTCGCCATGGGCGGGCGCCCCTCGCCCTTCGGCCTGGACCCGGCCCAGGCGGACACCGTCATGGGTCTGCTCACCGACGGCACGTATCCGCAGCTCGAATTCAAGGGTGTGCACGCCCATCTGGCGAGCGGGCTCCGGGCTCCGGAGCAGCTCGCGATGGCCGAGTCCATCGTGGACTGGGCCGTTCGGCTGGCGGAGCGGCACGGGGTGCGGCTGGCGGAGGTGAACGTCGGCGGGGGCATGACGGTCGACTACGCGGCCCCCGACGAGCGCTTCGACTGGGCCGCGTACGGGACTGGACTCTCTCAACTTCTTTCGGGTCACAGCGATCTGACGTTGCGTATCGAACCCGGGCGGGCACTGACGGCGTACTGCGGCTGGTACGCGACCGAGGTGCTGGACGTGAAGCCGAGCCACGGCGAGGAGTTCGCCGTGGTGCGCGGCGGCACACACCACCTGCGTACTCCGGCGACCAAGGGACACGACCAGCCCTGCACCCTGCTCGGGGTGGAGGACTGGCCGCATCCATGGGCCCGGCCGATCGCGCGAGGCGAACTCGTCACGCTCACCGGCCAGTTGTGTACTCCCAAGGACGTCCTGGCCAGGAACGTCCCCGCTCCGAAGCTGCGTGCGGGCGATCGTGTGGCGTTCGGGCTGGCGGGTGCCTACGCGTGGAACATCTCCCACCACGACTTCCTCATGCACCCACGACCCGGTTTCCACTTCCTCGGCGGGCCGGGACAGGTACCCCGCCGATAGCGGGTTCTTCAATTGCCGGGCTGTGCGCCCCAGACGTAGGTCCGGCCCGCGATGGCCTTGAACGTGGCCTCACCGGCCGGCACCAGCTCGCTGCGGACGGTGAGGCGTCGCGTGCGGGCGGCGGTCAGGGTGACGCGGGTCGCGCGACCGTCGGCCCAGGCGATGCCGACGGTGGCGCCGCCGCGGGCGCGCAGGCCGCGGACCGAGCCGTACCGCCAGGCGGCGGGCAGCGCGGGAAGAATCTCGATGACGTCGTACTGGCTCTGCAGCAGCATCTCGACGACTCCGGACGTCGCCCCGAAGTTGCCGTCGATCTGGAACGGCGGATGCGTGTCCCAAAGGTTCGGCAGCGTCGAGGACTTGAGCTGTTCGGCGAGCATCTTGTGCGCGTGGTCGCCGTCGCGCAGCCGTGCCCAGAAGTTGATCTTCCAGGCCTTGGACCAGCCGGTGCCACCGTCCCCTCGTGCCGTGAGCGAGACTTTCGCGGCGTCGGCCCATGCGCTGCCGGGCTCGATCCGCCGGCCGGGGTGCAGCGCGTAGAGGTGGGAGACGTGCCGGTGGTCGTCCTTCGGGTCGTCCAGATCCGCCTTCCACTCCTGGAGCTGCCCCCAGGAGCCGATCCGCAGGCCGGGGTCCAGATCGGCGAGGGTCTTCTCCAGTTCCGCGCGGAACGCGGGGCTGTCGCCCAGGGTGCGGGCGGCCTCAAGGGTGTTGGTCAGCAGGTCGTGCACGATCTGCTGGGACATGGCCGCGCCCGCGGTGAAGTCGCCGTGCTCGGGCGAGTAGCTGGGTGTGACGACGAGCGTGCCGTCGCGGGGATCGGTGCGCAGGTTGTCGAGCCAGAACTCGGCGGCCTCCTTCATCACCGGGTACGCGGTCGAGCGCAGATACTCCACGGAACCGCCGAACCGGTAGTGCTCGTACAGCTGTTGGGTCAGCCAGGCGGCAGCCTCGGGGAACCAGAAGGCGGTGGCCCAGTCGTGCACGCCGGTGAAGCCGTAGGGGTTGGTCTCGTTGTGCACGACCCAGCCCCGCGAGCCGAACATCTCCTTCGCCGTACGGCGTCCGGGTGCGCGCAGCGCCTCGACGAAGCGGTCGTAGGGCGCCGTGGTCTCGGCGAGGTTCGCCGCCTCGGCGGGCCAGTAGTTCATCTGGAGGTTGATGTTGACGTGGTAGTCGGCCGACCAGGGCGGTGACGTGCTGTTGTTCCAGAGCCCCTGAAGGTTGGCGGGCAGTGAACCGGGGCGCGAGGAGGCGATCAGGAGGTAGCGGCCGTACTGGAAGTAGAGCGCTTCCAGGGCGCGGTCCGTGGCCGTGGTGCCGCCGGTGTAGCGCGCCAGCAGCTGATCCGTCGGGATGTCGGGGACTTCGGCGCGTACGTCCAGCGCCACGCGGTCGAACAGGGCTCGGTGGTCCCGTACATGACGGGCCATCAGTGACTCGTGGCGTTCGCCGCCCGCCCTGTCGACGGTCCGGGTGACGGCCGTGTGCGGGTCCTCGCCCCGGTAGCCGGGGTACGTGTCGGCGTAGTCCGTACCGGCGGCGAGCACGAACCAGGCGCTGTCGGCGTCCGCCATGGTGAGGGTGCCGTCGGGGTTCGCGGTGACGGTGCCGCCCTTGCCGCTCACACGGACGCGGAGCTGCACCTCGAAGCGCAGTCCGTTGTCGGCCAGGGCGCCGCGCACCGTCAGCCGTCCGCCGGCCGCGGTGGTGACGGAGGTGACGGTGAAGTCGTCGCGGGGTGAGGTGTAGCGCAGGGTGAAGGCGACGCTGCCCGGCCGGTCCGCGCTCAGCCGTCCCGCGATCACCCCGTCGGGGTACGAGGCGAAGAACTCCCGCCGGTGGCGTACCTCTTGGTGGGTGTACACGACGGACGCCACAGCGTCGGCGATGTCGAGTGCACGTCGGTACGTGTCCGGGGGCGCCGCCGGTGCGTCCGGCATGTCGAGGTGGAGGTCGCCGAGGGTCTGGTGGGCGCCGTACCCGGTCTTCGGCTGGCCGAGCTCGTCGGCCACGGCCTCGGGGTCGAGGCGCGTCCCGGCGTCGATGCGGTCCTGCACCGCGCTGATCGCGCCGGGGCGGGCGTCGCGCCAGTTGCCGTGGTCGTACCCCTGCACCGAAGCGGGGCCGCCGGTCCAGAGCGTCTTCTCGTTGAGCTGCAGTCGCTCCGAGGCGAGCGTCCCGAAGACCGTGGCACCGAGGGCGCCGTTGCCGATGGGGAGCGCCTCACGCTCCCAGTCGTCGGCCGGGGCGGTGTACCAGAGCGACGCAAGCCCGGGTGCCGGTGGTGGCGCCACCGCCGACACATCCGATGTATCCGGCGCTTCCGCAGCCATCGCTTCGGCGGAGCCGAGAGCCCCGGAGCCCAGGGCGATACCGGCCGCGCCGCCAACTGCGGTCCTAAGTGTGGCTCTTCGGGAGAGGTCATGGGTCGCGGGTCGGGACGGCTGCGCATCGTGTGGTTCAGGTGACTGAAACGACATGACCCGTGACGCTAGAGGTCCGATCACCCGAACGGCAAGGGTCATGACAAAGACGGGGGACGGCGGAGAGGTGGCTCACCGCCGGAGGGTTCAGGAGGTTCAGCCCTGCTGGAACAGCTCCGCGGGCAGCGGCTTCAGAAGCGCGTACAGGTCGTCGGTGATGGGGCGGTCCCAGGCGGCGATCGTCACGAGGACCTTGTCGCTGCGGTCGAACTGCACACAGGAGATACGCGTCTCGGACAGCTTGAGGCGGCGCACGATGAGGAGGTTGTCCCCCTGCATGACCGGCATGTCCTCGGCGCCGGTGACGACGACCTCTTCGTCGTTCTCCAGCGCCTGCAGCAGCTGGGCCACCTCGAAGGGGACCTCTCCCTCGGCGACCTCCCGGGCCGGTGAGCCCTCCGGCAGATTGCCGATGATCATCGCCGGACCGCGCCCGCCGAACAGGTCGTAACGCAGGAACACACCCTGGCAGCTGCCATCGGGGGCGGGCAGCAGGCCCGCGCCGAGATTGCCCGGCCAGTCGCCCGGATCCATGGCCAGAACGTCGAAGTCTGGCCCGGCGGGAGTGGCGCTACGGCGGCGGAGGAAGGACATGCCGCAATGGTACGTGCATCGGAGGGCGTACGGCCGTGGGGTCGGCGGCCACCGACCCCGGAGATCCGTCAGCAGCCCCCGGCGCTGTCCTGCGCCCCGGCGCTCTTCCTCCTCGCCGTCCCCAACGCCGCTCCCAGTCCCGTCCGCTCCGTTCCCACCTTCCGGTACACCGCCGACAGCAGCCGTACCACCGTCGTCTCCTCCGTGCGGAGCTGTTCGGCGATGGTCGCCGTGGCGAGACCCCGCGCGGCCAGTTCCGCGACCGCGCACTCCCGGGCGGTGAGCGTGTCCGTCTCGGCGCTGCGCAGACGGCGGGGCCGCAGCCCGGCGGCCTCCAGTTCGTCGCGCGCCGCCCCGGCCAGCCCGTCGGCGCCGCACTGCACGGCCGCGTCGAGCCCCCGGTAGAGGTGCTCGGCGGCCTCTCCGGGACGGCTGCTGCGGCGCAGCTCCGCGCCGAGGGCGACCAGCGCGCAGGCCAGTTCGTACGCCGCCGGGGAACGCTCCAGCTGGTCGACGGCTTCTTCGAGGAGGTTGACGCGGGCCAGGCCCGAGGAGACGTCGGCCGCCGCGCGCAGCGCCTGGCCGACCGCCGACGGCGCTCCGTACAGCCGGGCCCGCCGCACCGCGTCGGCCGCCGTGGCCACGGCCCGCTCCGGAGCGTCGTGGCTCTCGGCGCGGGCCAGGTGCAGCTGCCACGGGCACCAGGCGGGGTTGCGCATGCCGCGCGGATCGAGGCGGCGCCCGGCCGCCGCGAGTTCGGCGGCGGCGTCCTTCGTCAAGCCGCGGGCCAGCAGCAGCTCGCCGTGCACGGTCTGGGCGTCGGGGAAGACGACGGCGGCGGGGAACGGTGCCTCGAAGGCGTGGTCCTCGGCGAGCCGTGCGGCCTCGGTGAGACGGCCGCGGGCGAGCAGGACCTCGACGAGGATGCCGACCGCGTACCAGTGGGCCGGGGTGCCGGGGCCGACCCGTTCGGCGAGCCTGAGCCCCGCGCGGACGAAGTCCTCGGCCTCGGCGAGCCGACCGCGGCGGAAGCGCACGTACGCGAGCAGGGTGTAGCCGAAGGAGAGGTGGGCGCCGTGCCAGCCCTGCCGTTCGAAGTCGGCGATCCCGGCGGCGAACAGTTCCTCGGTGCGCCCCGGCCGGTCGGCGTACATGAAGGTGAGGGCGACGAGGACGGGTACCTCGAAGCCGCGGTCGGCCTCGGCCCAGCCGAAGCCGCCGGCCAGGGCGCGCTCCGCGTGATGGACCGCGATGTGGGCGGGTTCGCCGCGCAGGGTGGCGTCCCAGGCGCGCAGGCCGATCACGTAGCGCTCGGTGAGGTCACGGCCGGTGAGGCGGTCGGCGAGCCGGGCCAGCCGGCGGGAGCGGGCCGGCGATTCGGGTTCGTCGGCCCGGAAGGCGTCCCACATGAACTGCTCCGACTGCATCCGCAGCCGTACGCGTACGTCTCCGGTCACCTTGATCTCGCGGGCGAGGGTGTCGGAGGCCTCGCCGAGCCGGTCGCTGTGGGCGAGGACCTGGGAGAGCCGGTAGACGATGTTGTGGCGCAGGCCGGGGTCGTCGATCGGCTCTTCGAGGGCGGCCCGCAGATGGTTGACGGTGGTCGCCGGCTCGGTGAGCAGGGAGGCGCAGCCGAGTTCGTAGAGGACGGCGGCGCGTTCCGCGAGGGGCGGGGGTTCGCGCAGGGCGCGGGCCAGGTGGCGGCGCGCGGCGTCGGGTGCTCCGGCACGCAGGGTCTCGCGGGCGGCGGCGCGCAGTTGCTGGACGACCCAGGTGTCGCCGTCGGGGTGGGTCTCCATGAGGTGGCGGGCGGCGGCGGACGGGCCGAGCCCCGCGTCGATGACGCACCAGGCGGCCTGTCCGTGCAGGGCGACCCGGAAGCTGCCGGGGATGGCCCGGTAGACGGCGGTGGCGATGAGCGGGTGGACGAATTCGAGAGTGCCCTCGCCCGTCCCTGCGCCGGTGAGGATACGGGCGTCACGCAGGGCGTCCGCCGCGTCGGCCGCCTCCTCGGAACCGAGGCCCGCCACGGCCGCCGCGAGTGTCGGGGGGATCTCGGTGCCGAGGAGGGCGCAGGCCCAGGCGAAGCGGACGGTGGAGGTGCCGAGGCGTTCGAGACGGGCGACGAGTCCGCTGCCCTTGACGGCGGCGGCCAGGTCGCGCAGGAGGTGCGCGCCCGGTTCGGTCGGGGCGAGGCCTCGGTCGTGTACCTTCGCGGTGAGTTCGACGGTCTCGAACGGGTTGCCCGCGGTGACGGCCCAGCACTCGCGGCAGAACGCGTCGTCGGCCCGCGTACCGAGACTCTCGCGCACCAGACGGGCGACGGCGTCGGCGCTCAGCGGTTCCAGGTCGAGGGGGCGCCCGCCCGCGCGGCCGGGCAGACCTCTGAACGCCTCGGCGTGGTCCGGGAGTTCGTCCGGGCGGTAGGCGACGACGAGGAGCAGGGGCAGTTGTTCGGCGCGCGGCGCGAACGCGGCGAGCCACTGCAGCGACTCCGGGTCGGCCCAGTGCGCGTCGTCGAGGACGAGCACCATCGGGGCGCGGCGCACGGCGAGATGGGTGAGGACCCAGTCGAGTCCGTCACGCAGGCCCTGCTGGTCGGGCGGCGAGCCCTCGGTGGTCGCGCACAGTCCGAGCGCGGGACCGACGATGGCGTACCAACTGCCCAGCGTGGTACGGAGTTCGGCCTCCGGGACGCCCGCCAGCTGGGGTTGGAGGAGCTGGCGTGCGACGTGGAAGGCGACGCGCTGTTCCTGGTCGCCGCCTCGTGCGGACAGGACCGTGCAGCCCTTGACCTCGGCGCGCCTGCGTACTTCGGCGAGGAGGCTCGTCTTGCCGATTCCGGCACGTCCGGCGAAGGCGAGCAGTCCGCCCCGGGGCCGGTCGGGCGACTCGGCGCCGTCCCTGAGAGGAGCGGTGTTCCCGGGAAGGACGGTGTTGTGGGGAGAGGCGGTGTTGTGGGGAGGGGCGGCGTCCTGCTGCGGCGCGGCTTTTCGGTGGGGCCCGGCGCCGGGCGGGTGGGTGCGGTGGGTCCCAGGGGTGTCCGTGCGGACGCCGGTGACGATCGCGCGGAGTCCGAGAGGGTCCGCGCCGAGTTCGAAGACGCCCGTGCGCAGCCCGGTGACCTCACCCAACGCCTCGTCCACCGCGGTGAGTTCCAGCTCGCGTTCGAAGAGCGTTCTGCTGCTCCTCATGCCCTGCCGCCCCATGACGCACCCCCTGTCACGGTGGTGCGGCCGACGCGGGGAGACGGTGCACACCGTGACTTACAGGCACATCAGCGTACGCCGGGGGCGGGTGCCGCGGGCCCGTCCGGTGTTACCGACCGGAGCGTTCGGCCAGCCGTTCGAGCAGGGCCACGGCCTCGGCTGCCCGCTCGTGCGGGACGAAGAGGTGGTCGTGGTGGAAGCCCGCGACGACGTTGCAGCTCAGACCCTCTTCGGCGAGGGCATGGGCGACGGCGGCCGTGAGTCCGACGGCGTCCAGCGCCGAGTGGATGCGCAGAGTGATCCATCCGGCCACATAGTCGTAGGGCAGGCGTGCCGCGTCGGCGTCCTCCTGTGCGACGACGAGGGTGAGGCCCTCGTCCTCGACGACGGTGACGACGGGTGAGAGACCGGGGGGTGCCGTGCTGCCGGGGACGGTGGTGAAGACGTAGCGGCCGGGGTGCAGGGCGGGTTCCATACCGCTCAGCAGCCGCCCGAGATCACGTTCCGCGCCCGTTGCACCGCTCGCTCCACCGCTTGCTCCGCTCATGCCAGGAGGTTATGCCGTTTTCTTGTGCCGCTCGTGGTGCCGGGCGACACGGGCACGGTTTCCGCACGAGGGCTTGCACCACTCCTGACGCGGGTGGTCCTTGAGGAAGTAGCGCACACAGCGCGGGGCATGGCAGGCGCGCAGCCGCTGCCGGTCGGGACTCGCGAGGAAGGCGATGGCGGCGCGGGCCAGGGCCGACGCGAGAGCGGAACCGTCGTGCGCGGGCTCCTGACGTGCGAGGGGTTCGCCGCGTACGAACGGTTCTTGGCGTACGACGGATTGCTGGCGTACGAACGGTTCCTGGCGTACGACGGGTTCGGCGCCCTCTGTCCACGAGAGCACCGGGACGGTCGGGACCAGGGCGGCCCGGGCGTTGAGCAGTTCGACGGCGTCGCGCAACGGGATCAGCCGGCCCGCGTCGGCCGGGCTCGGCTCATCGGGGCGCACGGCGTGGGCGAACAGGGCGCGCACGGCGGCGCGTACCTCGCGGACGGCGGCCAGTGCGGCGGCGTCGGCCTGAAATTCGGCGGACCTGATCCCTTTGATTCCGGCGGGCCCGGCCGACCCGACGGTCTCCGTGGGCTCGGTGGCGCCGGATCCGGGCGCGACGGCCGCGACGGTCGTCACGGCCGAAACCGCCTCCGGATGCTCGGCCACCCACGCCGCAAGGCCCTGCGCGGTGGCGAGATCGTCGGCCACTCCGCCCCGGCCGTCGTGGCGGACGGTCAGGGCGAGGTCCAGGGCGAGCCGTGCGTCCGCGCTGAGCGAGTCGGTCATGGCCTAATGATACGGGCCGCCGCAACCATTAACTCCCGGATACCGTTGGCTCCCGGATACCGTGACGCCGGTCCTCGGGCCTGTTCAGCTCTCCGCCGCTTCCGTCCCCTCCGTCCCCTCCGGCGGAATCACCGCCACCGGGCCCGCCGCGTGCAGCAGGACCGCCTGTGTGACCGAGCCCATCATGCGGGCGGGTGCGAGCAGGCGTCGGCGATGGCGGCCCACCACCACGAGGTCCGCTCCCCGGGAGGCCGCGACGAGTTGGCCCGCCGCGTCGCCGGGCAGTACGTACAGATCGACGCCGACCCCGGGGTGCCGCTCGGCGTGCGGTGCGACGAAGCCCGCGGTCAGGGTCCTCGTCTCGGACTCGATGGCGTCCTCGTCGACGACCGGCGGCGGTACGAGGTCGCCGGACTGCACCGGCCAGGGGAACACGGCGAGCACCTGGAGGCGTGCCTCGCGCCGCGCGGCCTCGGCGAACGCGAACGCGAGGGCCTCGTTGTTCGGGCTGTCCACGTGCAGTCCGACGACCACACGCGGCCCGGGGGTGACGAGTTCGGAGTCGTGCACCTCCCGTCCGGGCCTGGGGACCACCACGACGGGGCACTCCGCGTCGCGCGCGGCGGCCGTGCCGTTCGAGCCGAGGAGCAGGCTCGCAAAACCGCCCCGGCCTCGGGAGCCGAACACCATCAGCTGTGCGTCGGAGCCCAGGCCGGGCAGCAGACCGGCGGGGGCGCCGTCCAGCGCGAGGTACTCCGTGACCGGCGCGTCCTCGCCCAGATCCTTGAGCCGGTCGCGGACCAGGTCGAGCACCTGATCGGTGTCCGGCTCGGGCTGGACGGCGGCGAGCGTCTCCGGCCGCAGCAGGAGGGGCCCGTACTCCCGCACATGGACCACGCGCAGGGGCGCCTCGCGTCGGCGGGCCGCGTCGAGGGCCCAGTCGAGGGCGCGCAGGCTGTCGTCCGATCCGTCGACAGCAGCGATGACGGGCAGGGTGTTCATGGGATTCTCGCCTCCGGAACGTCTTCTTCCGCTTCCTGTGGCCAGCCTCGCTCAGGCAGGACCCCAGGAAGGGGTCGAAGATCGCGTGTCCGGAAAAAGGGGCGGGAAACTCCCCCTCTTCGGGCGGGATCGGATCTCGCACGAGGTCGAATCCCGGCCGAGGCCGGATCTCAGGTGAGACCGGAGCTCAGGTGAGGTCGAACTCCCCCTCCCGCGCCCCCGACACGAACGCGCCCCACTCCGCGGGCGTGAAGATCAAGGACGGGCTTTCCGGCCGGCCGCTGTTGCGCATCGCGATGAAACCCTCGACAAAGGCGATCTGGACATCCCCCTGCCCACGGCTGCTCGAATGCCAGTCGGCGCTGCTGAGGTCAAGCTCCGGCTTGTCCCAGCCCGCGAGCGGGTGCTGCTGGATGGTGCTCTCGGCCACGTCCGTGCTCCTCCCGGTTCGTCGTCCGCGGCCAGCCTAGCTTTCGGCACCTGCCGCGCACAGGCCACGTAAGAAGGACATTCACGAGGTGGGCGGCGCGGCTCCGACCAGCCACATCGAGAAGAACTGGGAGCCGCCGCCGTAGGCGTGCCCGAGGACCCGGCGTGCGCCGTCGACCTGGTGTTCTCCGGCCTGTCCACGTACCTGAAGTGCGGCTTCGGCGAAGCGGATCATCCCGGAGGCCCCGATGGGGTTGGTGGAGAGCACCCCTCCCGACATGTTCACCGGAAGGTCGCCGTCCAGTTCCGTGACCCCGGATTCGGTGAGCTTCCAGCCCTCGCCCTCGTCCGCGAAGCCCAGATTCTCCAGCCACATGGGCTCGTACCAGGAGAACGGGACGTACATCTCGACCGCGTCGATGTCCCGGCGGGGGTCCGCGATGCCCGCCTGCCGGTACACGTCGGCCGCGCAGTCCTTGCCGGCCTGCGGGGAGACGAAGTCCTTGCCCGCGAAGAGCGTCGGTTCGCTGCGCATCGCGCCGCCGTGCATCCAGGCGGCCGGCCGCGGCGAACGGGCCGCGCCCGCCCGGTCGGTGAGGACCATCGCGCAGGCGCCGTCGGAGGACGGGCAGGTCTCCGAGTAGCGGATCGGGTCCCAGAGCATCGGCGAGGCCTGGACCTTCTCCAGCGTGATGTCGTGCTCGTGCAGATGCGCGTACGGGTTCTTGAGCGCGTTGCGGCGGTCCTTGTACGCGACCAGGGAGCCGACCGCGTCGGGGGCACCGGTACGCCGCATGTAGGCGCGCACGTGCGGGGCGAAGAAGCCGCCCGCGCCGGCGAGCAGGGGCTGCTGGAAGGGGATCGGCAGGGACAGGCCCCACATGGCGTTCGACTCGGACTGCTTCTCGTAGGCGAGGGTCAGTACGGTGCCGTGGACGCGGCCCGCGATCAGGTTCGTGGCGACGAGCGCGGTCGAGCCGCCGACGGAGCCAGCGGTGTGGACGCGCAGCATCGGTTTGCCGACCGCGCCGAGGGCGTCGGCGAGGTACAGCTCGGGCATCATGACGCCCTCGAAGAAGTCGGGCGCCTTGCCGATGACGACGGCGTCGATGTCGGCCCAGGTCAACTCGGCGTCGGCGAGAGCGCGTTGAGCGGCCTCGCGGACGAGTCCCGCGATCGACACGTCCCGTCGGGCCGCCACGTGCTTGGTCTGGCCGATCCCGACGACGGCCACGGGCTCCTTGCCCGTCGCGGGGCTCGTCACCGGGCTCGCCGCCCGGCTCGTTGCGGGGCTCATCGCGGGTCTCCTTCCAGTACGGCGACCAGGTTCTGTTGCAGACAGGGCCCCGAAGTGGCGTGCGCCAGTGCCCGGTCGGAGTCGCCGCGCCCGATCCGGGCGGCGGCTTCGCCGATCCGGATGAGCCCGGCGGCCATGATGGGATTGGCGGCGAGCGCTCCCCCGGACGGATTGACGTCGACGCCTTCGTCCAGGCGCAGGGCCTTGCGCAGCACCACTTCCTGGGAGCTGAAGGGCGCGTGCAACTCGGCCGTGTCGACCGGTCCTTCGAAGGCGCCCGCCCGTTCCGCCGCCAGCCGCGTGGAGGGCGAGTCGGTCAGATCCCGTACCCCCAGGCCGTGCGCCTCGATGCGGTGGTCGATGCCCCGAATCCAGGCGGGCCGCTCGCACAGTTCACGGGCCCGCTCCCCCGCGGCGAGGATCACGGCGGCGGCCCCGTCGCCGATGGGCGGACAGTCGCCGGTGCGCAGGGGGCGTACGGCGTACTCGCCCCGCGGCACCGAACCGCGCAGCTGCGCATGGGAGTTGCCGGTGGCCGAGGCCCGGCTGCGGGTGGCGACGGCGGCGAGCGCCGGCTCGTCCGTGTCGCCCGCGTCGATGAGCGCCTGCGCCTGGAGGGCGGCCAGCGCGACGGAGTCGGGCCACAGGGGGGCCACGTAGTACGGGTCGAGCTGCCGGGTCAGCACATCGCGTACGGAGCCGGGGGACGACTTGCCGTACGCGTACACCAGTGCGGTGTCCGCGTCACCGGTGAGGAGCTTCGTCCAGGCCTCGTAGAGGGCCCACGCGCCGTCCATCTCCACGTGCGACTCGGAGATCGGCGGCCAGGCTCCCACGCCGTCCAGGGCCATGGTGAAGGAGAAGGCCCGGCCCGCGAGATAGTCCGTGGAGCCGGAGCAGGTGAAGCCGATGTCGCTGGTCTTCAACCCGGTCTGCGCCAGCACCCGGTGCAGGACCGGCATGAGCATCTCCACCTCGGAGAACTCGTCGCTGGTGCGCCGGTGGTCGGTCTGCGCGAAGGCGACGACAGCGATGTCCCGGAGCGGGCCGGGTACGGACCTCGGTGCGGGCATCTACAACAGCTCCTTGTACGTCTCGTAGTCCGCGTCGGGTTCGCCGGTGGGCCTGTAGTGGTCGGGGTGGCCGCCCCCGTCCGACCACACGGGTTCGACCCGCAGTCCCATGCGCACCTGGTCGTAGGGGATGCCGCCGATCCGGCCGTGCAGGGCGAGGTCGGCGCCGTCGAGAGCGATGTGCGCGTAGACGTACGGCACTTCGATGTCGAGGTTCTTCGCCTTGATGTTGACGATGCAGTAGGTCGTCACTGTGCCACGTGGACCCACTTCGACCCGTTCCAATGTGGCCACACCACATGTGGGGCACGCACCCCTGGGCGGGACGTACACCTTGCGGCACGACGGGCAGCGCTCTCCGACGACCCGCCGCTCGGCGAGCGCGTGGATGTAGGCGGTCTGGGCGCGGCCCGGCGAGTACGTGTAGTCGAGCCGGGCGGGCGCGACGATGCCGGTCACCAGGTCCTCGAACCGCCCGTCGCTGCCGGTGAGTGTGGCGGTGCCGTCGTCGTGGGGCTCGAAGCAGGCGATGTCCGTGATGGCGCCGGAGCGTTCGCCGGCCCAGCGGACCCGTACGCGCATACCGGTGCGCACGGAGTCGGGGCCGCCGGGGGCGTCGAGAGCGTGCAGCAGCCCGGTGTCGGCGCCGTCGAGCCGCACCAGCACCCAGGCGAACGGCCGGTCGAGCGGCTGGCCCCGGCGGGGTTCGGGGTTCCAGGCCCAGGTGGTGACGGTCCCGGTGGCCGCGACCTCGACGAGTTCGCTCAACTCTTCGGAGGTGACGGGGTCGTACTCGACGGGCGGCACCAGCGTGCGCCCGTCGACGGTCCTCACCCCCAGGACGACCCGCTCGCGCAACCCGGTCAGAAACGCACTCTGAACGGGCCCGAGGGACCGCGTAAAAGGAAACTCGACGACAAGGGGAGCTTTGAGAACTTCGGGCACGGATTCTCCTCACACACAGGGGGCTTTCGGCCCCGTCAGGGGCAGCACCCCGCCAGGGGTGGCGCCCGTCAGGGGCGCGGGGAACTGCGCGCCCAGCCACAACGGACCCGCAACGACGAACCGTCCTCCGCGAGGCGGGTAGAGCGGCGGTACACGATGGGCCACGGCGGGACTCACTGCCGCCGATACACCGCGGGCCGCCGCTCGGCGAAGGCCCGAGCCCCCTCCTTCGCATCAGCGGTGTCAAACACCGGCCACCCCCGCTTCAGCTCGGCGGCCAGCCCCTCCGACTCGCTCATCTCCGCGGTCTCGTACACGGACGCCTTCACCGCCTCGACGGCCAGCGGCCCGCACGCGTTGACCTGCTCGGCGATGGCCAGGGCCTTCTCCAGCGCGGTCCCGTCGGGCACGACATGCCCGATCAGCCCGATGCCGGCGGCCTCCCGCGCCGAGTACGGCCGCCCGGTCAGCAGCATCTCCAGTGCGTGCGTCCGCGGAATCTGCCGCTGGAGCCGCACCGTCGAGCCCCCGATCGGGAACAGCCCGCGCCGCACCTCGAAGAGCCCGAACGTGGCGGACTCCCCCGCGACCCGGATGTCGGTCCCCTGGAGGATCTCGGTGCCGCCGGCCACACAGTGGCCCTCGACCGCGGCGATCACGGGTTTGCGCGGCCGGTGATGCCGCAGCATCGCTTTCCAGTGCAGATCGGGGTCGGCCGTGAGGCGCTCCCGGTGCTGCTGCCCCTCCATCCCCTTGCCCGCGAGGGCCTTGAGGTCCATGCCCGCGCAGAACGCGCCGCCCGCGCCGGTCAGGACGATCGAGCGGATGGCGTCGTCCTCGTCGGCCTCGACCCAGCCGTCGTACAGGCCGACCAGCATCGGCAGCGAGAGCGCGTTCTTGGCCTCGGGCCTGTTGAGCGTGAGCACCAGTGTGGCGCCTTCGCGCTGCACGGTGAGGTGTTCCGTCCCACCCATAGCCGTCCTCCCGTCTCAGGAACGAGAACAGGTTGCAGGAGGCGCCGAAGCAGTTCAAGGGTTTTCTGACAGACAGTCAGATTTCTTCTGCGCGGACCCTTCACAGTTGTGGCGGGCTTTGCTCTGATGACCGGCGAAGCGATGACGCACGTCCCTTCATCGACGCGCGGCCGATACGTCCCATGCCCGTCTCGGCGCACGCCGGTGTCCGTCGATGCTTGCCGGGGTCTGGAGGAGCGGTGGAGTACAACCTTGCCGACCTGTTCGAGTCGGTGGTCGACGTGGTCCCCGACCGTGAGGCACTGATCCACATCGACCATCCCGGTACGGGAGCCGAGCGCCGCCTCACCTACGCGGAGCTGGACGCGGCGGCCAACCGCGTCGCCCACCATCTGATCGACAGCGGCATCCGCCCCGGTGAGCACCTCGGACTGCACCTCTACAACGGCATCGAGTACCTGCAGACCGTCCTCGGGTGCCTGAAGGCACGGATCGTGCCGGTCAACGTCAACTACCGTTATGTCGAAGAGGAGTTGATCTACCTCTACAAGGATGCCGACCTGGTGGCGCTGGTCTTCGACGCGGAGTTCACCGAGCGGGTTGCGGCGGCCCTGCCGCGCACCCCGGCGCTGCGCCTCCTCATGCGGGTGGGGGTTCCGGCCCTGGACGCGCCCCCGCTGCCGGCGCTGGACTTCGCGGCGGCCGAGGCCACCGGATCCCCCGGGCGGGGCTTCCCTGCACGGTCGGCCGACGACCAGTTCATCATCTATACCGGCGGCACGACCGGGATGCCGAAGGGCGTGATGTGGCGTCAGGAGGACCTGTTCTTCTCGGGGTTGGGCGGCGGTGCTCCGACCGGCGATCCGGTGAAGAAGCCGGAGGAGCTGGCCGAGCGGGTGGCGGCCGGCGGCGACGGGATCACCTTCTTCCCCACGGCTCCGCTGATGCACGGCACCTCGACCCTCACCGCCTTCATCGGTTTCCACTTCGGTCAACGCATCGTGATCCACAGCAAGTTCGTGCCCGACAAGGTGCTGCGGACCATCGAGAGGGAGAAGGTGACCAGTGTGTCGCTGGTCGGCGACGCGATGCTGCGGCCACTGATCGACGCGTTGAACGGTTCCATGAAGGGCACCGACTGCTCCTCCCTGTTCAGCGTCTCCTCGTCCGGCGCGATCATGTCGGAGACGGTGCGGGCCCAGTTCCAGGCCCTCGTCCCAAACGTGATGCTGCTCAACAACTTCGGCTCCTCGGAGTCCGGCTTCAACGGCACGGCGACCGCCGACTCGGGTCCCGGACGCGGTTTCCGCATCCAGGTCAACTCCCGTACGCAGGTGGTGGACCCGGCGACGTACGAGCCGGTCGCCGTCGGTGAGCCGGGGCGCATCGCGCAGCGCGGACACGTGCCTCTCGGCTACTACAACGACCCGAGGAAAACCGCCGAGACCTTCTTCGAGAAGGACGGCGAGCGCTGGGTGCTGCTCGGCGACATGGCGACGGTCGACGAGGAGGGCATCGTCACCGTGCTGGGCCGCGGCTCGCAGTGCATCAACACCGGTGGGGAGAAGGTGTATCCGGAGGAGGTCGAGCAGGCGCTGAAGTCGCACCCCGACGTGTACGACGCGCTGGTGGCCGGGGTGCCCGACGCGACGTGGGGCAACCATGTGGCGGCCGTGGTGCAGCTGCGCGAGGGCGGCGGGCGGCTCTCCCTGGACGAGATCCAGACCCACTGCCGTACCCATCTGGCGGGCTACAAGATCCCGCGCCAGCTGGTGATCACCGATTCCATCCAGCGGTCACCGAGCGGCAAGGCGGACTACCGCTGGGCACGGTCGGTGGCGGCCGAGGCGTCGGAGACTGCACGCTGAAAAGGCGGTTCATGCGTTGGAGGGGTCGGTGGTCGGTTCATGTGTTGAAGGGCCGGTAGTGGACGAGGGCGCGGCCGTCGCTCCCGTCCCGCACCGTCAACTCCACCGCCACGGCGCCTCCTTCGGCGTACGGGTCCAGGGTCAGGCCCCCGCAGCGGTCGGCATCCTCCTCGACGCAGTCCGTACGCAGTTCCAGGTCGGGGTAGGTGTCGGCCAGCCAGGTGTCGAGGTCGGCCCGGGCGATACGGAACCGGATGTCGTACAGTGTGTCGATGCCGTGCTGCACGACGCAGGCCGCGTCCTTCGCCCCGGACGGCAGCCGCTCCTGGTCCGCGAACCGCAGCGCCTCCCGGCACGGCACCTTCACCCCCGCGACCCGCGGGTCACCGGCCTGCGTGTCCCCGCTCCGCGCTCCGCCGGACCGCGTGTCCTCGCCCTCGTCGGGCCCGGCGGAAGCCGTCGCCCAGACCGCCCAGCCGAGACAGGCCAGCGCCAGCGCGGCGACCAGCCCGCCCACCCCGGCTGCCCTTCCTCCAGTACGTGACACCCGCACCCCTCCGTCTCTTGCTCCGGGGCACCGATCGCCCGCTCGTCCGCCCGTCTGCTCGTCCACTCGGCAGGGAAGAGGGGTGATCGGCGGACCCGGTTCCCGCCGCACGCCTTGACGGCCGCCCGTACGGCTGGATTACTTGATCCCCGAGGACACGACCGAATGATCGGTCGCCCGAAATGACCCAGGGGTGAGGGAGAAGGCCTGTGGCGGATGTGACGGACCTGCTGGACGCGGGCGAACGGCTCGACGCCGACGGCCTGCGCGCGCTCCAGCTGGAGCGGCTGCGGACCACCCTGCGGCACGCGTACGAGAACGTGCCGTTCTACCGCGACTCCTTCGACAAGGCGGGGCTGCGGCCCGAGGACTGCCACTCGCTCGCCGATCTGGCCCGCTTCCCCTTCACCACGAAGGCGGACCTGCGCGACAACTACCCGTACGGGATGTTCGCCGTGCCCCGGGACCGTATTCGCCGCATCCATGCCTCCAGCGGCACCACGGGGCTCCCCACGGTCGTCGGATACACCGAGAACGACCTCTCCATGTGGTCCGACATGGTGGCCCGCTCGATCCGCGCGGCGGGCGGCCGGCCCGGTGACATCGCACATGTGGCCTACGGCTATGGCCTGTTCACCGGTGGGCTCGGCGCACACTACGGCGCCGAACGGCTCGGCTGTACGGTCATTCCGGCGTCCGGCGGCATGACCGCGCGCCAGGTCCAGCTGATCCAGGACCTGAAGCCCGGGATCATCATGGTGACGCCCTCCTACATGCTGACGATTCTCGACGAGTTCGAGCGTCAGGGTGTGGATCCGCGCCACACCTCGCTCCGCGTGGGCATCTTCGGTGCCGAGCCCTGGACCGAGGAGATGCGCCGGGAGATCGAGGAACGGTTCGCCATCGACGCGGTCGACATATACGGGCTGTCGGAGGTGATCGGCCCCGGGGTGGCCCAGGAGTGCGTGGAGACGAAGGACGGACTGCACATCTGGGAGGACCACTTCTTCCCGGAGGTCGTCGATCCGCTCACGGGCGAGGTGCTGCCGGACGGCGAGGAGGGCGAGCTGGTGTTCACCTCCCTCACCAAGGAGGCCATGCCCGTGATCCGCTACCGGACCCGGGACCTGACCACGCTGCTGCCCGGCACGGCCAGGGGCTTCCGCCGGATGCGCAAGATCACCGGCCGCAGCGACGACCTGGTCATCGTGCGCGGGGTGAACCTCTTCCCCACCCAGGTCGAGGAGATCGTCCTGCGCACCCCGGGCGTCGCCCCGCACTTCCAGCTGCGGCTGACCCGCGAGGGCCGCCTCGACTCGCTCACCGTCCGGGCCGAGGCGCGCGCGGGCGCCACCCCGGAGATCCGCGACGCGGCCGCGCGCTCCATCGCGGCGGCCGTGAAAGACGGCATCGGCGTCTCGGCGCGGGTCGAGATCGTCGAACCGGAGTCGCTGGAGCGGTCGGTGGGCAAGATCCGGCGCATCGTGGACCTGCGCCCGCGATAGCCGACTGCAGCGGCGACGGCGACCCGGCACGGCCCGCGCTGCCCATCCGGCCCATGTGGTCCCGAACCGGCTGGGTCCGGGCCACATGGGCCCGGACCACATGTGTCCGGGCTAGGGCCTGTCTGACAGGCCCTAGGGGTGGGGTGTCGAGCCGTACGCCATCAGGAAGCGGTCGCGGAAGGAGTCCATCCGCCAGACCGGGGCCGTGTCGTCGGGCTTGAGGCCCTCGGTCCAGTTCCAGTCGTCGATCTTGTCGAGGACGGACTTGTCGTGGGCGACGATCGAGACCGGCACGTCCCGGTTGGCGTGGTCGCCGCTCACCCTGGCGAGGGGCTGGTGGTCGCCCAGGAAGACCAGCACGGTGTTCTTGTTGCCGTACTTCACCACGTAGTCGATGAGGCTGGTCACGGAGTACTGGATGGACTTGCCGTACTCCTCCTTGACCTTGGTCGAGTCGTAGAAGACGTCCGCGGGCTTCTTGCCGTCCTTCTGGATGTCCTTGTAGACCGAGCCATCGCCGACCTCGTCCCAGGGGATCGTCTTGGGGATCGGCGCCCAGGGCTGGTGGCTGGAGGTCAGGATGATCTCCGACATCAGCGGCTTGTCGCGCTTCTTGCCGTGCTCAAGGCGCTGGTAGGCGCTCAGGGCGTACTGGTCGGGCATGGTCGACCAGCTGAACTTGGGTCCCTTGTAGCCGAGTTCCCGTGAGTCGTAGACGTTGTCGAGGCCGTAGAACGAGCCCTCGGGCCAGTTCTTCTGGACGCCCGGCATGATGCCCACGGTCCGCCAGTCGCCGGTGCGCTGGAAGGCGCCGGTGAGCGTCAGGTGATCGCCCGCGGTGACGGTGCGGTAGCGGGCCTGGTTGCTGATCCACAGCCCGGACAGGAACGTGGAGTGGCCGAGCCAGCTGCTGCCGCCGTACGTCGCCGAGGTGAGCCAGCCGCTCTTGGCCGCGTACCCGGCCTCGGTCAGCTCCGCCGTCTTGTCGTCGAGCGTGGCGTCGACCCCGGGCGCCATGATCGGATCCTCGATGGCGCTGCGGCCGTAACTCTCGATGAAGGCGAAGATGACGTCCTTGCCGCGCAGGTCCGGGACGAGCTGGGCCGGTGGTGTCTTCGCGAACTTGTCCCTCTTGGCGATCTTGGCGAACTCCGCCTCGTCCTTGAGGGTCGCCTGCACGCGGTCCACCCGGTTCTGGACGGCCCCCGCGGTGCTGCGGGCCGCGAACTGCACCCCCGCGAACTGCACGCCGAGCGCCGAGCAGGCCAGCCAGACCGTGCCGGCGACCAGCGTGGCACGGGTCGCACGCCCGCTCTGGCGGGCCAGCAGGTTGCCGAGCCGGACGACGGAGAGGGCCATCAGCGCGAATATGGCGATGACGAGCACGATGACCGCGATCACGACGGCGACCGCGCCGGTCTTGCCCATCGAGTCCTCAAGGTACGTCCGGGCGTCGTTGAACAGGGTCCAGTCGAGTACGACGTTGAAGCCGCGTCCGAGGAATTCGTTGAAGCCGAGGTCGAGGAGGTTCAGGACGGTCATCGCGCCCAGGCTCAGACCGGCGAGGACGGCCGTGATGAGCCTCAGCGTCTTCGGCAGGACCATGAGGACGGCCGCGCCGAAGATCGCCTCCACCGGCAGCCGGAGGAACACGGCGGGCCGGAAGCGGTCGGGATCGTTCGGCATGAGCAGCGCGAAGAGCACGAGCAGGGCGGCGAGGGAGGTGATCGTCCAGGTCACGGTCCGGGCGGCGCCGGGGTGCTTGGCGCGCCAGCCGCGGGGGGTGGGGGGTGCCTCGGCCGCCTCCTCGGTACCGGCCGAGGCGTCCTCGTCGGCGTCGGGGACGGCGGACGTGCCCTTGCCCTCGGCGGTGGACGCTTCCCCGACAGCGGACGCATCCGCGGCGGCGGATATGTCCGCGCCGGCGGGGGCGGCCTCGTCGGCGGCCGGGTCCGTCTGCTCGGCGGGGGCGTCCGCCTTCTCGGCGGCCGGGGCCGCCTTCTCCGTGGGCGTGCTGTCCGCCGGAGGCACTGCCTCGGGCATCTCGGGTTCCTTCGGGGTCGTCCGGTCCAGGTCCGGCAATGAGTGAGAGTTCGTGGTGCTAGACAACCCGAAGGTCCTTCCGTGCGAAACCCGGTGGTGGCTGGGCGGACCAGGCTCGGGTGGTCGGACCGCCGTAACGTAACTGGTACGGCCCACCAGCGTGTTCAGTTCAGCGGGGCGGGGGTTCGCCCGGCAAAGGTTCAGTCACCGGTGGGTCAAGGTCACGAGGGGTCGCCGCCGGGGAGCCCTCCCCGAACCGGTCCCGCAGTTCCCGCTTGAGGATCTTCCCGCTCGCGTTGCGCGGCAGTTCGTCCACGAACACCACCCGCTTCGGCGCCTTGAAGTGGGCGAGCTTCTCGCGGGCGTGGGCGAGCAGTTCGTCCTCCGTGACCTCGCCACGGCGTACGACGACCGCGGTGACGGCCTCGATCCACCGCTCGTCGGGCAGGCCGACCACCGCGGCCTCGGCCACCTCGGGATGGGTGTAGAGCGCGTCCTCGACCTGCCGTGAAGCGACCAGTACGCCTCCGGAGTTGATGACGTCCTTCACCCGGTCGACGACGGTGAAGTATCCCTCCGCGTCCCGCACCACGAGATCACCGGAGTGGAACCAGCCGTCCCGGAAGGCCTCGGCGCTCTCCTCCGGCTTGTCCCAGTAGCCCTCGCAGAGCTGCGGCGACCGGTAGACGACCTCGCCGGAGGTGCCGTCGGGCACGTCCTTGCCGTCCTCGTCGACCACCCGCGCGTCCACGAAGAGCACCGGACGTCCGCAGGAGTCCATCCGCTTCTTGCGGTGCTCGTGCGGCCCGAGAACCATGGCCAGCGGACCGATCTCGCTCTGGCCGAAGCAGTTGTAGAAGGCCAGCTTCGGCAGCCTGGAGCGCAGTCGTTCCAGCACGGGCACCGGCATGATCGACGCCCCGTAGTACGCCTTGCGCAGTCCGCTCAGGTCACGGGTGGCGAAGTCGGGACGGTTCGACAGGCCGATCCACACGGTCGGCGGCGCGAAGAGGCTGTCCGCCCGGCCGGCCTCGACGAGGTCGAACAGCCGGTCCCCGTCGGGGGCGTCGAGAATGGTGTTGGTGGCGCCGACCGCGAGGTAGGGCAGCAGGAACACGTGCATCTGCGCCGAGTGGTAGAGCGGCAGCGAGTGCACGGGCAGATCCCCCGCGCTCAGGTCGAGTGCGGTGATCGCGCTCAGATACTCGTGCACCAGCGCGCGGTGGGTCAGCATCGCGCCCTTGGGCAGGGCCGTCGTGCCCGAGGTGTAGAGCAACTGCACCAGGTCCTCGGTGCGCGGCTCGGGGCCGTCGTAGGGGGGTGTCGACTCCAGCCGGGCGAGCAGCGAGTCATCGGCGTCGCGCAGCGGCAGCACGCGTACGCCGTCGGGGAGCCGGTCCGCGAGGTCCGGGTCCGCCAGCACCAGGGTGCTGCCCGACTGGCCGACGATGTACGCGAGATCGTCGCCGGTGAGGTTCTGGTTCACCGGCACATGGACGAGTCCGGCGCGGGCGCAGGCCAGGAAGCCGATGAGGTACGCGTCGGAGTTGTGCCCGTAGGCGCCGACGCGGTCTCCCGGGGCGAGTCCCGAGGAGCGCAGGACCTCGGCCGCGCGGGAGACCGCCTCGTCGAGTTCGGCGTAGGTCCAGGTGCGTTCGCGGTAGGTGACCGCGGCGCGAACCGGGGTGCGCCGGGCGCTGCGTCGCAGCACCCCGTCAACCGTGCTGCCGTGTCCAGGCGTCATGGGACTTGATCCTGGTTCCGTCCAGGTCGCAGGTCAAGCCGGGCGGCACGGGCTCCGGAACGTGCGATGAGGACGGTCTCTTGTGGCATGGGACCACACAGGACCGGCGCACATGTGGTCCGGAGCCACATGGCACCGAACCACATGTGCGCCGAGGCCTCACACCGGTCGCGTACGACCCTCCCAGTACGGCTCCCGAAGCCGTCGTTTGTAGAGCTTCCCGTTCGGGTCGCGGGGCATCGTCTCGATGAAGTCGACGCTCCCGGGCCGCTTGTAGCCGGCGAGTTGCTGTGCGCAGTGTTCGAGGATTCGCGCGGCCAGCGCCTCGCCCGGCTCGAAGCCGGGAGCGGGTTCGACGACCGCCTTCACCGCCTCGCCCCAGTCGTCGTGCGGGATCCCGAAGGCGGCCGCGTCGGCGACGGCGGGGTGGGTGAGGAGCGCGGCCTCTATCTCGGCGGGATAGATGTTGACCCCGCCCGAGATGATCATGTCGATCTTGCGGTCGCGGAGGAAGAGATAGCCGTCCTCGTCGATGTACCCCAGGTCGCCGACGGTGAAGAAGTCCCCGATACGGTTCTTCCTCGTCTTGGTCTCGTCCTTGTGGTAGGAGAATCCGCCGGTACTCATCTTCATGTAGACGGTGCCGAGTTCGCCGGGCGGCAGCCTGTTGCCGTCGTCGTCGAAGACGGCGAGCTCGCTGATGGGCCACGCCTTGCCGACCGTGCCGGGTTTCTTCAGCCAGTCCTCGGCGGTGGCGAAGGCCCCACCGCCCTCACTGGCCGCGTAGTACTCCTCGACGCTGTGGCCCCACCACTCGATCATGGCCCGTTTCACATGGTCCGGGCAGGGGGCGGCACCATGGATGGCGTGCCGCATGGACGACACGTCGTACGCCTCTCTGGTGTGTTGAGGCAACGCGAGCAGGCGGTGGAACTGGGTCGGCACCATATGGGTGTGGGTGCACTGATGGGTGTCGATGAGCCGGAGCATCTCCTCGGGCGTCCACTTGTCCATCAGCACCAGCCGGTGCCCGATGTGCAGGGACGCGCCCGCGAACTGCAGGACCGCCGTGTGGTAGAGCGGCGAGCACACCAGATGCACGTTGCCGTCGAACGGTTTGATGCCGAAGATGCCGAGGAAGCCGCCGAGATACGTCTCCTCGGGGAGCTTGCCGGGCAGCGGGCGGCGGATGCCGCGCGGGCGTCCCGTGGTGCCGGAGGTGTAGTTCATGACCCAGCCGAGCGTCCGGTCCGCGGGCACGGTCCCGGGCTGTCCGTCGAGGAGGTCGCCGTACGGCCGGAACCCCTCGATCGAACCGGCCGTGCCGACCGCACCCACCGCGTACCGCCGGTCCGCGGGGAGCTTCGCCTCGTCGGCCGCGTGGCGTGCGGCGTCGCCGAACCGCTCGTGCGCGATGAGCGCCTTGGCCCCGGAGTCGGCGACGATCCAGGCGATCTCGGGGCCGACCAGATGGTGGTTGACGGGCACGAGGTAGAAACCGGCCTGGGAGGCGGCGAGGTAGACGGTGAGGAACTCGACGCCGTTGGGCAGCACGACGGCGAAGGAGTCGCCGCGTTCGAGCCCGGCGGCGCGCAGTCCGTGGACCAGGCGGTTGGCCTCGGCGTGCAGCCGTCCGGCGGTCCACTCCTCGCCGTCGGTCGCGACGAGCACGACGCGTTCGGGGTCGGCGGTGGCCTGGGACCAGAAACCGTTGGGGGGCTGGCTCACTCGTGGCTCCTTCCGGCGATGCGGTCGAGTCGGTCCACGGCCTCCTCGAAACCGCGGGTGAGGTCGTCGACGACCTCCTGGACACCGCGTTCACTGTTCATACGGCCGACGATCTGTCCCACGGGGGTGCCGAGCAGCGGTTCCACCTCGTGCTTCTGGATCCGTGAGACCGCCTCGGCGACCAGGATTCCCTGCAATGGCATGGGGAGCGTGCCGGGTCCGTTCGGGTCGTCCCAGGCGTCGGTCCATTCGGTACGCAGCTGCCGTGCGGGTTTCCCGGTCAGGGCGCGCGAGCGGACCGTGTCGCCGGACCCGGCGGCGAGGAGTTTGCGTGTCAGGGCGCGCGAGTGCATATCGGCCTCTGTGGTGGTCAGCCATATGGAGCCGAGCCATACACCCTGGGCGCCGAGTGTGAGGGCGGCGGCCATCTGCTGTCCGCTGCCGATGCCCCCGGCGGCGAGCACGGGCAGGGGCGCGACGGCTTCGACGACCTCGGGCGTGAGCACCATGGAGGCGATCTCACCGGTGTGGCCGCCGCCCTCGTAGCCCTGGGCGACGACGATGTCGATGCCCGCCTCGGCGTGCTTGCGCGCGTGCCGGGCGCTGCCCGCGAGGGCGGCCACCAGCACGCCCTTCTCATGGGCGCGCGCGATGACGTCGGCGGGCGGCGAACCGAGCGCGTTGGCTAGCAGCTTGATCGGGTAGTCGAAGGCGACGTCCAGCTGGGTGCGGGCGACCTGTTCCATCCAGCCGGTGATGCGCCAGCCGGAGGCCTCGCCCTCGTCGAGTTCGGGGACCGCGTACTTGGCCAGGGTGTCCCTGACGTACTGCCGGTGCCCCTCGGGGATCATCGCCTCGACGTCGGCCTCGGTGACGCCCTCGACCTTCTTGGCGGGCATGACGACATCGAGCCCGTACGGCATTCCGTCGACGTGTGCCTCGATCCAGTCGAGGTCCCGTTTGAGCTCGTCGGGGTCGGTGTAGCGGACCGCGCCGAGCACGCCGAGTCCACCGGCCCGGCTGATGGCAGCGGCGACGGCGGGGAACGGCGTGAAGCCGAAGAGGGCGTGCTCGACTCCCAGTTTCTTGCTCAGCTCCGTCTGCATGGGCGCAGGATGCCGCAGTCCCGTGGACGAGGGAAGACCTTTTCTGATGGGCCGTCAGTTTTTTGAGACCGTGGACGAGTCGGAGCGCCACCGTTGACACCGCCCCCCTCTGACACAAAAGTTTCACCGGGCACGGTGTGGGCGGAAAAATACTTTCAAGCGGCGTGACGGCGTGACGGGAGGCTCTTCAATGGCATCGATGTCATCGACGGGGGACAGAGCGGGCGGCGGGCCGACCCGTCGTCAAGTGGGGCGCGGGCTGACGGCGTTGGGAGGCGCACTGATCCTGGCGCCCCTGCCCGCGGCCTCGGCGGCGCCCGGCACGGCCGAGGGCGACGGAGCCGGCCACAGGCACCCGACCCTGCGCCACGGCTCCGCCGAACGCGCCGGTCTGTTCCCCGCTCCTCTGCGCCAACTCGTCACCGAAGCCGAGTCGTTCCTCGCCCCCTCCCCCAAGTACCCCTGGTACGCGGGTGCCGTCCTGCTCGCGGGCCGCGGCGGTACCGTCGCCCTGCACGAGCCGATCGGCAAGGCGGTGCGTTATTCGGCGTACGACGAGAAGACCGACACCGCCGTGGAGTTCCCCCCGGAGCAGCAGATCGCGATGGCCGAGGACACGGTCTTCGACCTGGCCTCGGTGTCCAAGCTGTTCACGTTGATCCTCGCCGTGCAGCAGATCGAGCGCGGCACGCTGGAGCTGGAGGCCAGGGTCGCCTCGTACCTCCCCGACTTCGGCGGCGCGGGCAAGCAGGACATCACGATCCGCCAACTGCTCACCCACACCTCGGGGTTCCGCGCCTGGATCCCGCTCTACAGCGCGCCGACGTACGAGGAGAAGCTTCAGCTCATCTGTAAGGAGGCGCCTCTCAACCCGCCGGGCACCAAGTACCTCTACTCGGACCTCAATCTGATCTCACTGCAACTGGTCCTGGAGAAGGTCACCGGCCGCGCCCTGGACGTCCTGCTCCGCACCGAGATCACCGCTCCGCTGGGCATGAAGCGCACCCGCTACAACCCGCCGCCCTCCTGGAAGCCGCGGATCGCCGCCACCGAGGACGCGCGCAAGCCGTGGTCGGGGCTCGACCGAGGGCTCGTGTGGGGCGAGGTGCACGACGAGAACGCGTACAGCCTGGGTGGTGTCGCGGGGCACGCCGGTGTCTTCTCCACCGCGTGGGACCTGGCGGTCCTCGGCCGGACGCTGCTCAACGGCGGGGTGTACGGCGGGGCGCGCATCCTGGAGCCGGAGTCCGTGGACCTGATGTTCACCGACTTCAACACGGCCTTCCCCGGCGACGAGCACGGTCTGGGCTTCGAGCTCTACCAGCACTGGTACATGGGCGCGATGGCCACTCCGCGCACCGCGGGCCACACGGGCTTCACGGGCACCTCGCTCGTCCTCGACCCGACGACCGACTCGTTCCTCGTCCTCCTCGGCAACTCCGTCCACCCCGTGCGCAGTTGGCGCTCCGGTTCGGCTCCCCGAGTCGCCGCCGCCAACCACCTGGCCCGCGCTGTTCCGGTCCGGCCCGCGCGGGGGCGTACGGCCTGGTTCTCCGGCATGGCGACCGCGGCCTCCGCGACGCTGACGCTGCCCGCGCTGGACGTGGGCGCCGGCGGGCGGCTGCGGTGCGCGCTGTGGTGGGACACCGAACCGCAGGCCGACACGCTCTTCCTGGAGTCGTCGGCGGACGGCGGGGAGACGTGGGAGGCGGTGCCGTTCACGACCGTCCGCGACGGGGAGGCTCCCGCCGGGCATCCGGCCGGGTCGGTGACCGGCTGGTCCGGCCGGGTGTGGCACCGGGTCGGCGCCGACCTTCCCGCTGCCGCGCGGCTCGTCCTGCGGTGGCGGTACACGACGGATCGGCTGTACGTGGGACGGGGCGCGTACGTGGATGCGCTACGGGTCGGTGACGCCGGGCGTGTCCTGTTCGACGACGGCCGTCCGGCGGACTCCGCGCGCATCGAGGCCGTGGGGTGGGTGGCGTCCTCGGGCTGAGGACCCGGCCCCCACGACCCGCAGCCGCAACCGCCGCGGGCCCTGCCGTAGCGGATGCGACTGCGGGCCGTGGGGGTGGCCCGCGCCGTTCCCCGCGCCCCGCAAGCGCCCGCCCACCGCCGGCCCTGCCCTAGCGCCGCGGAGGCTGCCCGCGCCCCTGAAGCGCCCCTACGGGGCTTCCAGTAGAGCCATGGCGGCGTTGTGGCCCGGTACCCCGCTCACGCCTCCGCCCCTCACCGCGCCCGCGCCGCAGAGGAGGATGTTGGGGTGGGCCGTCTCGACGCCCCAGCGGCCGGTCTCCTCCTGGGTGTGGGGGAAGGCGAGGTCGCGGTGGAAGATGTTGCCGCCGGGGAGCCGCAGATCGCGTTCCAGGTCGAGGGGGGTCTTCGCCTCGATGCACAGGCGGCCGTCCCCGTCGGTCGCCAGGCAGTCGACGATCGGTTCGACGAGGTGTGCGTCCAGTTGCGCGAGGGTCGACTTCAGCAGCTCGCGGCGTACGCCGTCGTTGTCCTGGGCGAAGAGGCGGGCCGGTGTGTGCAGCCCGAAGAGGGTGAGCGTGTGGTAGCCCTGCTGCACCAGGTCGGGACCCAGGATCGTGGGGTCGGTCAGCGAGTGGCAGTAGATCTCGGAGGGCGGTGCCTCGGGCAGCACACCGGACGAGGCCTGCGCGTGCGCGGTCGCCAGTTGCTCGTACCCCTCGGCGATGTGGAAGGTCCCGGCGAAGGCCTCGCGCGGGTCGACGGAGGTGTCGCGCAGCCGGGGCAGCCGCTTCAGCAGCATGTTGACCTTGAGCTGGGCACCCTCGGCGGGAGTGGGCGCTTCGTCGCCGGTCAGCCGCGCGAGTTCCTGCGGGGAGGCGTTGACGAGCACGTGCCGGGCAGCGACGGTTCCCTCGCCGTCGGCGGTCCGGTAGGTGACCTCGGCGGCGCGTCCGTCGGTCTCCACCCGCAGCACCTCGTGGCCGGTGGCGAGGACCGCGCCGGCGTTGCGCGCGGCGGTGGCCAGCGCGTGGGTGAGGGCGCCCATGCCGCCGACCGGGACGTCCCAGGCTCCGGTGCCGCCGCCGATCACGTGGTAGAGGAAGCAGCGGTTCTGCCGCAGGGTCGGGTCGTGGGCGTCGGCGAAGGTGCCGATGAGGGCGTCGGTGAGGACGACTCCACGGACGAGGTCGTCGGCGAAGGTGTCCTCGACGGCGATCCCGAGCGGCTCCTCGAAGAGGATGCGCCAGGCGTCCTCGTCGTCGATGCGGCGGCGCAGTTCGTCGCGGGTGGGGAGCGGTTCGGTGAGGGTGGGGAAGACCTTCTTGGCGAGGCGGCCGGTCATGCCGTAGAAGCGCTGCCAGGCCTGGTACTCGCTGCCCGAGCCGGTGAGCTTGGTGAAGGCCTCCCGGGTGCGCCGCTCGCCGCCCCCGACGAGCAGTCCGGCGGGCCGGCCGCCGCGCTCGGTGGGGGTGTACGAGGACACGTTGCGGCCGCGGACCCGGAAGTCGAGGCCCAGGTCCCGGACGATCTTCCGGGGCAGCAGACTGACCAGATAGGAGTAGCGCGACAGCCGGGCGTCGATCCCGGCGAACGGCCGCGTGGACACGGCGGCGCCACCGGTGTTGGCCAGCCGCTCCAGAACGAGCACGGACTTGCCGGCGCGGGCCAGGTAGGCGGCGGCGACCAGCCCGTTGTGCCCTCCGCCGACAATGACGACGTCGTGTTCCCGGTATCCCTCGTGAGCACCCATCCCCCTAGGTAACACGCAAAGATCCACACCGACCACCCCCACACGCACCCGGCGGGCACCCATATGAACCTATTGGCAGCACAGGGAACAGCACGCCCACCCCCACCCTCTGAGGGGCGCGAGGAACGGCGCGACCAGCCATGGCCGGCCCGCACCCAGAAGAACCGGCCCACCCCACCCTTAAGGGCGCGGGGAACTGCGCGACCAGACACGAACAGCCCGTACCCCCCAAACCCGCCCGGCCCCCACCCACCCAGGGGCGCGGGGAACTGCGCGACCAGCCCCCACCGGCCTGCACCCAAGAACGGCTGGGGGCCGAGGGGCGCAGCCCCCGTTCACCGAGAGGCAGCGCGGTACGTCAGTACGCCCCGGAAACCCCCTGCCGCAGTGCAGCGACTTGCCGATACAACGACGCCGCCTCCCCCGCCCGCCCCAACTGCTCCAGACAGTGCGCCTCGTCGTTCCGGCTGGCCAGCGCATCAGGGTGGTCGGCCCCGAGCACCCGCTCACGCGCCCCGGCCACCTGCCGGTACTCCGCGAGCGCGTCCCCCCACCGGCCGAGCCACCCGAGCCCGACGGCGACCTCGCGACGGCTCACCAGGGTGTCCGGGTGGTCGGGCCCGAGGATCCGCTCCCGGATGGCGCACACGTCACGGGACTCGGCGAGCGCCTCCTCCCACCGGCCGAGGCGCCCGAGGTTGACGCCGAGTCCGTGCCGGGCGCGCAGGGTCTCGGGATGGGCGGGCCCGTGCACCCGGGTCCGGTCGTCGATCAGCCCCCGGTACAGCTCCAGTGCCTGCGTGCTGTGTCCGAGCCTGCCGAGGCTGATGCCGACCTCGTAGCGGGCGGCGAGTGTGTCCGGATGGTCGGGCCCGAGGGCCTGCGCCCGTGCCCCGGCGATCTCCTGGTAGGTGCCCAGCGCCTCGGTCCACCGCCCCAACTGGCCGAGCGCGTAGGCGACTTCGTATCGGGTGACGAGCGTGTCGGGGTGGTTCGCGCCGAGCACCCGGGCGCGGGCCGCGGCGACCTCGCTCGCCATCCGGTACGAGTCGTCGAGGCGGCCGAGCCTGCTGAGGTTGAAGGCGAGGTTGTGGCGGCAGCGCAGGGTGTCCGGATGGTCGGGTCCCATGGCGCGTTCCCGGGTGCCGAGCACGTCCGTATAGACCTGGTGGGCCTCGAAGTGACGGCCCAACTGGCCCAGTACGTACGCCATTTCCTGGCGGGCGGCCAGGGTGTCGGGGTGCTCGGGGCCGAGCACGTGTTCCCTGGTGCGGGCCACATGTGTGTATTCGCGCAGCGCGTCGGCGGGGCGGCCCGTGCCGCTGAGGGTGAAGCCGACCTCGTAGCGGCTGGCCAGGGTGTCGGGGTGGTCGGGCCCCAGGGCGTGTTCGCGTTCGGCGGCGACGGCGCGGTGCACCTCGCCGGCCTCCGCCCAGCGGCTCAGCCGCCCGAGGCTCAGCCCCGCGTTGTGGCGGCCGGTGAGTGCGGCGAGCAACTCCGGTGCCGGGGTGGGCCGTTCGGCGGGCACCGGGTCCGGGGCACCGCGGGTGTCGGTGCGGGCTATCCAGTCGCCGGTGAGGCCCGCGGCGGCGTCCGGCGGTGTGGCGCGCAGTCCCGTGCCGGTCCCGGTCGCCTTGTGGCCGGTGGTCATGCCGCGGGTCCAGGACGGCAGGCGCGCCTCCCGGGAGACGGGCCGCTCGGCCACCTCGGCGCCACCCGCCCCTTCGGGACGCGCCGCCACCTCGGGGCGTCCCGCCACCTCGGGCCACTCCCGTACCTCGGGCCATCTCACCGCCTCGGGCCGCAGGGGCGCCGACACCATGGTCGGTACGTACGCCGGTGTGGTGCGGCCCGCGCCGATGCGGCGGCCCAGTTCGCGGGCGTCGTGCGGTCGCCGGCCGGGCTCCTTGGCCAGCAGGTCGAGGATGATCCGGTCGAGGAACTCGGGAAGTTCGGCCCGGTGGCTGCGCGGTGGCCGGGGCGCCGTGTCGCGGTGTCCGACGAGGACCGCCCACGCGTCGTCGAGGTCGAACGGCGGGGCGCCGGTGGCGATCTCGTACAGGACGCAGCCGAAGGAGTAGAGGTCGCTGCGCTGGTCGACCTCGGTGCCGCCGATCTGCTCGGGTGACATGTAGTGCGGGGTGCCCATGGCGATACCGGTGCCGGTGAGGCGTGAGGTGAAGCCGATGTCGTGGCCGAGGCGGGCGATGCCGAAGTCGCAGATCTTCACCGTGCCGTCGTCGAGCCGCATGATGTTGGCGGGCTTCAGATCGCGGTGCACGATGCCCTGCTGGTGGGTGTAGGCGAGGGCGGCGGCGACCTGTTCGGCGATGTCCACGATGTCGGCGACCGGCAGCGGATGCTGTCTGTTGTCCTCCAGGAGCTGGCTCAGATTGCGGCCGTCGAGCAGTTCCATCACCAGGTACAGGACGCCGTCGGACTCGCCGAAGTCGTGGACGACGGTCACGCCGCGGTGCTGGAGGGCTGCGGCCACCCGCGCCTCGCGCCGGAAGCGCTCCCGCAGTACACGCGTGAACGCGTTCTCGTGTTGATGGCCCAGCGGTTTGAGGCATTTCACGGCGACCTGTCTGCCCAGCGACTCGTCCCGCGCCCGCCACACCTCTCCCATGCCGCCTCGACCGATCAGGTCGAGCAATCGGTACCGGCCCTGGATGAGCCTGGTCTCCCCCATCTGCCCCGATCGCCCCCGTCGTCCGGACCCGCCCTCCCCTGGCCCGCCCAGTATGACGAGCTATGGTCCGACTTTGTACGGTGCGGGGCGCGAGCCGGGGCCGAGCCGTGACATGGCGCGGATAATGTGTTTGGGCGGCAGTTGCCAGCGCAGACGTGCGGGAACGCAGCGCAGTACGGTGCCTGTGAGGCGTAGCCGCAGGGTCACCTCCCGGGGCGACCGTACGGATCTTCCGTACAACTCATGGGCGTGGGGCGGCAGTGAGGCGTACGCGGTCTGCGCCACCCAGCGCCACAGCAGGGCCCGCGCCGGGATCAGCAGCGGGTGGACGGGCGGTCTGCGCAAAAAATCGTCGACGTCCCGTGCCTCCGGACCGGCGGCCAGTTCGGGGCGGACCTTGTCGAAATACGCGGCCAGTTCGCCCTGATCGGACGGTACGTCGGCGGGGTCGAGGCCCACCAGGCGTGCGCTGACGCGGTGTTCGTTGATGTACCGGTCGGCCTGCGCGTCCGTGAGCCGGAGGCCGGAGCGGCGCAGGACGTGCAGATAGGAGTCGATCTCGGCGCAGTGGACCCACAGCAGCAGCGCGGGTTCGTCGATGCCGTAGCGCTCCCCCGTGCCGGGGTCGGTCGCCGTGAGCATCGAGTGGATCTTCCGCACGCGCGCACCGGCCTTCTCGGCCGCCTCCTTCGTCCCGTACGTGGTGGTGCCGACGAAGCGGGCCGTCCGCATCAGCCGGCCCCAGGCGTCCTTGCGGAAGTCGGAGTTCTGCATGATGCCGCGCACCGCACGCGGGTGCAGTGCCTGGAGGTAGAGAGCGCGGACCCCGGCGACCCACATCATGGGGTCGCTGTGCAGCTGCCAGGTCACGGAGTCAGGACCGAACAGCCCCGGATCGCCTGTGTGCCCCACACCTGTGTGGTCGACATCCATGTATGCAACCGTAACGGCCCTTTCTGCTTATGGACACGCATATGGCGCGGGCACCGTCACGGTGATAGCCATGAGTGGACGTCACCGATCGGCACAAGCCGGTGGTACGAGCCGGCACTCCATACGAAGGGGGACGGCACATGCCGCGTCTCGCCCGTTCCGAGTGGTACGACCTGACCCGTGACATGAACTGGTCCCTGTCCTACGTCAAGGAGGAGGAGGTCTGGCCGGCCGAGCTCTCCAACGGCTTCGGGCTGCCGGCCGAGGCGTGGTGGGTGTGGGACGAGCCGTACAAGGTCACGTACCCGGAGTACGTGCACAACCAGTACGGCAAGGACGCCGGTGTCTACGCCGTCAACGCCGTCATCGGGCGGTCGAAGGTGTACGAGCAGCTGGATCCGGGGTGGAAGTCGGCGATCATCGCGCACTACGGCGTGATCGCGATCCCGGAGTATCTGGCGAGTCTCGCGGAGTCCCGGATGGGCCGGTTCGGGCGGGCGGCGGCGTGGCGGAACATGGCGACCTTCGGCACCCTCGACGAGATCCGCCACGGCCAGATCCAGACCTATTTCCCCTACGGGCTGCTGGCCAAGGAACCGCGGGCCGACTGGGCGCACAAGGCCCTGCACACGAACGAGTGGGGCGCGGTCGCCGCCCGCAGTCTGTTCGACGACATGTTCACCGCGAACGACGCGGTGTCCACGGCCGTCCAGCTGACCTTCACGTTCGAGACCGGGTTCACCAATCTGCAGTTCCTCGGGATGGCCGCGGACGCCATGAAGGTCGGGGACGTGGACTTCGGGGCGCTGATCTCCTCGATCCAGACCGACGAGGCCCGCCACTCCCAGCAGGGGGAACCGACCATCAAGCTGCTGGTGGAGCACGGCCGCAAGGATGTCGCCCAGCAGCTGGTGGACCACATGTTCTGGCGGTCGTGGCGGCTCTTCGCCCTGCTGACCGGCTTGTCGATGGACTACTACACACCGCTGGAGCACCGCGGGCACTCCTTCAAGGAGTTCATGCAGGAGTGGATCTGCAAGCAGTTCCTGGACCAGTTCCGCGACTTCGGCCTGGAGAAGCCCTGGTACTGGGACGAGCACTTCCTGCCCGAACTCGACTGGTACCACCACGCCCTGCAGCTCGGCATCTGGTACTGGCGCCCGACCGTGTGGTGGAACCCCGACGCTGGTGTCGCCCCCGAGGAGCGGGAGTGGCTCGAAGAGAAGTACCCGGGCTGGCACGACACCTTCGGCGGGAACTGGGACGTCATCGCCGCCAATCTGCGGGCGGGCCGTCCGGAGGCCACCCTGCCCGAGACGTTCCCCATGATCTGCAACCTGTGTCATGTCCCGGTGGTGGCTCCTGCCGGGTACCGGGCGGGCAGGCTCGCCAGTCCGCTGCCGAAGATCCTCGACCGGGGCGGGCGGCGGTACGTCTTCTGCTCCGCGCCCTGCCAGTGGGTCTTCGAACAGGCTCCCCAGCGGTTCCAGGGGCACACGACCGTCATCGACCGGTTCCTCGGCGGGCAGATCCAGCCGCCGACGATGGAGGGCGCGCTGGCCTACATGGGGCTGTCGCCCGAGGAGATGGGCCGGGACGCCACCGACTACGCCTGGGCGCATGCCGCACCGCACGACCGCACCGCCGCCCGCGGCTGACACCGGGGCCGACTGCTCGGACGACTCGGACGGAAGGGAAGGCTCGGCGATGGCGCTGTTTCCTCTGCAGGCCCTGTTCGAAGGGGACATGGTGGTGCTGCTGGTACCGGTGGACGACGGGGACCCGATGACCGTGGTCGCCGGCAAGGTGGCCCACCATGTGGTCGACCACCGTGTGGCGGCGCAGGACCGGCCGCTGCGGGTCCGGCACGACGGGCGGACGCTGCCCGACGACGCCACCGTGGTGAGCGCGGGTGTGCAGCCGCTGGACGTGGTCGTCGTGGGGTACGCGTCATGAGCGACACTCCGGTGCGGTGGTTCGACGTGCCGGAGGCCGAGGGGCTGTGGGAGGGCGATCTCGTCGAGGCCGAGGTCGCCGGGGAGCGGGTGCTCGTCGTGCACCACGTGGACGGGTCCTTCGCCGCCTACCAAGGGGTGTGCCCGCACCAGGAGTTCCCGCTGGCCTACGGCAAGTGGGACGAGGAGGAGAACATCCTGACCTGCGCCGGACACGGCTGGGAGTTCGACCTGGGGTCCGGCGCGGGCATCAACCCGGCCGGATGCCGGCTCTACCGGTACGCGATCCGGGCCACCGGGGCGGGCGCCGTACGGATCGGCGTCCCGCAGGACGGCGAGGCCCACCACAACAGCTCCCGAGAAGCGTGAGGACGAGACGATGACCGTATCCGGCACCAGTGCCGACAAGGGTGTGGGCCCCGTGATCCGAGGCATCGACGGCGACCTCGCGGAGGCGGTGGCCGCCGCGATCGAGCAGGACAATCCCGACGCCGAGGTGGCGGTCGACGATCAGGGCGGATACGTACGGATCAGCGTCCCCCGGCGGTGCGTGCTGACCCGCGCCAGCCTGGAGGAGGAACTGGGCCGGGCGTTCCGGCTGAGTGAACTGGAGCCCGCGCTGGCGGCGTTCGCCGGGCGCCTCAAGCAGACCGAGGAACAGTTGGTCTGGTACCTGGAGAGGCAGGACTGAGCCATGACCGGTGCAGCGAACAGGCGGCAGCGGAAGACCTGGAGCATGTTCGGTGACGTCCGGCGCAGGCCGACGCCGTACGAGGTGGTCACCGGCAAATTCCACTACCACTTCCGGCGCGATCCGGTCCCGTTCGAGCTGGACCCCGAGTGGGCCCTGAACAAGTGGTACCTCGCGCACCGGGAGGGGTCGCCCCTGCAGGTGGACGACTGGGAGCATTTCCGCGATCCCGCGAAGCTGACCTACCGCGACTATGTCGCGCTCCAGCACGACCGCGAGATCTACCTGGACGCCCTCGTCGACCGGTACGAGGAGAACGGCACCGCGGCAACGCAGGACCCCGGCTGGGTGGACACGTTACGGACGCTGTTCGTCCCCTTGCGCTTCCCGCTCCACGTCCTGCAGATGGTCGGCCTGTACGTCGGGCAGATGGCGCCCTCGTCGTACATCACCAACTGCGCGCACTTCCAGGCCGCCGACGAGATGCGCCGGATCCAGCGCATCGCCTACTGGACCAGGGTGCTGGCCGACGCGCACGGCGACGACCTGGCGCGGACCGCCACCGCCCGCCGGGCCTGGGAGGACGGCCCCGCCTGGCAGCCGCTGCGGCAGACCCTGGAACACCTCCTGATCGCGTACGACTGGGGTGAGGCCTTCGCCGGGCTCAACCTCGCGGTCAAACCCGCGGTGGACACCCTCGTCAACGAGATGTTCGGGCAGCTGGCCGAAGCCAACGGGGACCGTTTCCTCGCCGAGCTGTGCACCGAGTTCGGCAGGGACACCCGCCGCAGCCAGGACTGGACGCAGGCTCTGACGGGCTACGCGATCGAGCGGCGGCCGGAACTGGCCGGGGTGCTCGACGACTGGGTGACGACGTGGCGTCCCCGCGCCGACGAGAGCGTCGAAGGACTGGCGGCGCTGTTCGCCGGCGCGCCCCGGCCGCTCGCCGCCACCGACGTCACCGCGCGCGTCCGCGCGGTCCACGACGAATTCCTCGTCGGAACCTCCGTCTGACGACACGACGGCGCCGCCCACCGCCCCGCCCGTCGCCGTGCGGGGCGGCCAGGGTCGTGGACCGGCCCACACCGCGGCGACGAACCCGGCGCTGGACCTGGACACGATGCACCGCCTGGTGAACACGGACGGACGCGGTGGGATCGGCTAGGACCTGTCCGGTCGATCACGGCGAAGACGCGGGGTGTGGCACGCACATCTGCGGCGTTGTCGTCGGTTGCCGACGCTCCGCGTCGACGCCCTCCTCCGCCTTGCAGCTGCACGCACCACACCCCGCTCACCGGCGCCCACACGGCACCGCAGCTTCCCTTCGCCGTGATCGACCGGACAGGTCCTAGCGCCGCACCCTCGGCATGCCCAGGCCGATCCACGAGATGATCTCGCGCTGGATCTCGTTGTTGCCGCCGCCGAAGGTGAAGATGACGGCCGAGCGGTAGCCGCGCTCCAGGTCGCCGTGGAGGACCGCGCCCGCCGACCCCTCCTTGAGGACACCCGCGACGGCGACGACCTCCATGAGCCAGGCATACGCGTCACGGCGGGCCTCGGACCCGTACACCTTGACCGCGGAGGCGTCCTGCGGGGTGAGGGTGCCTTCCTGGACGGCGTTCACCATCTGCCAGTTGAGGAGTTTCATCGCGTCGAGCCTGATGTGGGTCCGGGCGAGGGTCCGGCGTACCCAGGGCAGGTCGGCGACCCGGCGGCCGTCGGCGAGTTTGGTCTCCATGGCCCAGCGCTGGACGTCGTGCAGGGCGCGGACGGCCATGGTGCCGTGGGCGGCGAGCGTGACGCGCTCGTGGTTGAGCTGGTTGGTGATCAGCCGCCAGCCCTTGTTCTCCTCGCCGACGCGGCGGGAGGCGGGGACGCGGATGTTCTCGTAGTAGCTGGCGGTGGTGTCGTGCGAGGCGAGGGTGTTGATGAGCGTGCAGGAGTAGCCGGGGTCGGAGGTCGGCACGAGGAGCATGGTGATGCCCTTGTGCGGCGGGGCGTCGGGGTCCGTGCGGACGGCGAGCCAGACCCAGTCCGCCGTGTCGCCGTTCGTCGTCCAGATCTTCTGCCCGTCGACGGTGTAGTGGCCGGTCCCGACGTCTCCCTCCCTGACGGCCTTCGTCCTCAACGCGGCCAGGTCCGTGCCCGCGTCGGGTTCGCTGTAGCCGATCGCGAAGTCGATCTCACCGGAGAGGATCTTCGGCAGGAAGTACGCCTTCTGCTCGTCCGTGCCGAACCTCATGATGGTCGGGCCGACCGTGTTCAGCGCCATCAGCGGCAGCGGTACGCCGGCCTGGGCGGCCTCGTCGAAGAAGATGAACTGCTCCATCGGCGTCAGACCGCGTCCGCCGTACTCCTTCGGCCAGCCGACGCCCAGCCAGCCGTCGGAGCCCAGCCGGCGGATGGTGTCACGGTAGAAGCGCTTCTGCGCGGCCGGGTCGTCGTAGCGGGCGTGCACGTCGTCCGGTACGAGTTCGGCGAAATAGGCGCGCAGTTCGGTGCGCAACCGCTGCTGCTCCGGCGTGTATTCGAGATGCACGGCGCCTCCCTGGTTCCCCGGCCCGCTGCCGCGGGCGCCCGGACCTGACGGCGCACACCGTAGAACGTGTTCCAGAAATAGGGAATGCCGGTGACAGGCCCGGGTGGGTCACCGCAGCTGGGTGAGGAATTCCGTACAGGCGCGGGCGCAGTCGCGGCAGGCCTGGGCGCTCTCCTCGGAGCCGGGACCGGAACCCGGGCCGGAGCCGGGGTCGAGGGCGAGGTCGAGGTCGAAGACCTGGGCCGTTTCGAGGCAGACGGTGCGGCACCACTCCACCTGGGAGCGCATCGCGTCCTCGGACTGGGTGACCTGCTCCGCCAGGAGACGGCAGGTCGCGTCGCAGACCTCCGTGCACAGCATGCCCTTGCGCCGGATCAGTTGCTGGCTCTCGGGACCGTCGATGTCGGCGAGGCTCGCACGCAGGGCACACGCCCTCGCGCACTCCGTGCAGGCCTGCGCACAGGCGAACCGGTCCTCAAGGAAGCGAACGAGTTCCTGAAGCTCCGTTACTGACACATGGTCCGGGTAGCCGGACGCCGCCGCGCCAAACCCGGCGAGAACAAGCGCGCCGCGAGTGACCGGGCATGTCCAGCGGGTCGGGCGTGCCGAAGTTATTGACGTGGTCACGACCGCGCTCTACGTTCTGACCGGCTCGCCGAACCCCGTTCGACATATCGACAGACCTCTCCCTCGGCAACCAACCCGGTGCGGGCGACCACTGATCCGCGACAACGTACGGATCGGCAGACAAGGAGGCCTCGTGCGCACTGCGGGCATGCTCACAGGGACAGCGCTGAGTGCCATGCTGACGGCGATGGCGACGGCGACCGCGGTTCCGGCGACGGCCGCACCGGCCACGCCGACCGCGGCGACCACATCGGCCGCGGCGACCATCGTGGTGGCGGTCGACGGGAACGACTCCGCCGCGGGCACCCTCGGACAACCGCTGCGGACCATCCAGCGGGCCGTCGACAGGGCGGGGCCGGGTGACGTCATCGCCGTGCGCGGCGGCACCTACGCCCTGACCGACAACATCACCGTCACCACCTCGGGAACGGCGTCGCAGCCGATCTCCCTGGGCGCTTACCAGGGCGAACGGGTCGTCATCGACGGCGAGCAACTGCCGGCCAGTCACACACCGGTCGGCGGCAGCATCCCGCGCGCCGAGCGGGGCGCCGTCCACCAGGAGGCCTCGTACTGGAAGGTCTCCGGTCTGGAGATCGTCAACGGGCCGTACGGCTACTACTGCGACGGCTGCAACAACAACGTGTTCTCCCGTCTCACCACGCACGACAACTACGAGTCCGGCTTCCAGCTCCAGGGCGCCTCGGCGGGCAACCAGATTCTGGACCTGGACAGTTACGGCAACCGCGACCCCCGCAAGAACGGCGAGAGCGCCGACGGACTGGCCGTCAAGGAGGGCAGCGGGACCGGCAACGTCGTGCGGGGCGCGCGGCTGTGGAACAACGTGGACGACGGTTACGACGCCTGGAAGTTCGCCTCGCCGGTCGTGGTGGAGAACACGATCGCGTACGGCAACGGCTACAACCGCTGGAACTTCCCCGACTTCGCGGGCGACGGCAACGGCTTCAAGCTGGGCGGCGGAAGTCCGGCCCCGGCGGTGGCCCACACACTGCGCAACTCGGTCGCGTACGGGAACGCGGCGCACGGCGTCACCGACAACGGAAATCCCGGCGCGCTCGCCCTGAGCCGCAACACGACGTTCCGCAACTCGGGCACGGGCTTCGACGCGGACGGCTCGGGCGGGACGGCTGTCCTCACCGGCAACCTCTCCGTCGTGGACTCCCGGGCCGCCGCCCTCGGCCCCACGACCACGTCCTCGGGCAACTCCTGGGACCTGGGCGGCACTTGGGGCGAGGCGTCGGTCGTGAGCACGGACACGGGCGCCGTCACCGGCCCGCGTGCGTCCGACGGCTCACTGCCCCCGGCGCGGGACTTCCTGGTCCCCCGGGACGGCACGCCGATCGGCGCCAGGTTCTGAACCAGCCGCCTGACCCGGCCGCCTGAACCAGCCCTACGAGCCAGTCACCCGAACCGCTGCACCCGAACCATCGACCCAACCGGCCCCACCAGCCTCATCGGCCCCACCGAGCCCAACCGCCCAGCGCACCACGAACGGCAGGCACGCGCCCATCTAGGAGAGCCGCACATGATCACGCCAGACAGACCCGCCGGATTCACCGGACCCGCCCTCACGCCGGACGCGACCGGTTCACCCCGCCCCTTCGCCCTCTCGCGCCGCACCCTGTTGCGGGCCATGGCCGCCGTACCGGTCTCGGCCCTCGCCGTGGGCGGGCTGCCGGGCCTGCTCGGTCCGGCCGCGGCGGCGGCCCCGCCCAGCGGTTCCGCCACCCGCTACACCATCGTGCCGTTCCTCAACAGCAACGACGGCACCGTGAACGTCTACCAGTCGGACGACGCGACGGACTTCCGGCTGCTCAAGGCCTCCGCGTACACCCCGCCGGCGAACCGGATCCGGGACGCCAGCATCTTCAAGCACACCGACGGCTACTACTACATCACCTACACCACCCACACCTGGCAGGACACCAGCACCACCATCGGCTTCGCCCGCAGCTCGGACCGGAGCAACTGGACGTTCCTGTACGACTACACGGTCCCCATCGCCAACCTGTCGCGCGCCTGGGCGCCGGAGTGGTTCGTCGACAGCGACGGCAGCGTGAACATCCTGGTGTCCTGCTCGACCACCAACGACGAGTGGATCTTCACCCCGTACCGACTGCGGGCCACCAACTCGGCTCTCACGGCGTGGAGTTCACCCGTCGCACTGTCCGGCATCGGCACCAACCACATCGACACGTTCGTGGTGCGGACCGGCTCGACGTACCACGCTTTCACGAAGAACGAGACGTCGAAGTACATCGAGTACGCCACGGCCGGCGCGCTCACCGGCCCGTACACCATCAGCCGGACCGGCAACTGGGCTGGCTGGGGCGGCACCCGTGAGGGCGCCGCGCTGATCCAGCTCGACAACGGCGCGTGGCGCATCTTCTTCGACGGGTACGGCGACGGCAGTTACTACTACAGCGACAGCTACGACAGCTTCGCCACCTGGAGCGCACCCCGGGCCCTGCCGGGCATCTCCGGTACCGCGCGCCACTTCACCGTGATCAAGGAGACGGTCTCCGGCGGGGTGAGTCTGCCGACGGGAGTGACCCGTTCGCTCCGGTCGGGCAACTACACCACCCGCTACTGGCAGGACCAGTCCGCCCTGCTCAACCTGCCCGTGGTGACCGCGTCCAGCACGGCCGCGGAGAAGCAGGCGGCCACGTTCACGATCGTGGCGGGTCTCGCCGACGGGAACGCCCACTCCTTCCGCAACGCGGCCGGCAACTACCTGCGGCACTGGGACTTCCGGGGCCGTTTCGACGCGAACGACGGCTCGTCCACGTTCGCCAGGGACGCCACGTTCATCGCCCGTACGGGCACCGCCAGTGGCTCGGTCCGGCTGGAGTCGTACAACTATCCCGGCTACTACCTGCGCCACTACAACTACCAGCTGCGCGTGGACGCACCGGACGGCACGGACCTCTTCCGACAGGACAGTTCGTTCGTGGCCACGACCGCCTGGGCCTAGAGACGGCCCGCAACCGGAGGCAACGCGGCGTCACAGACACACAGCGGCTTTCGGCCGGACACGCGTCCGGCGGCCGGGCGAACCTCCATGGGGGAAGAGAGGTCCGTCCGGCCGCCGGATGTCAGCGCGCTCATGGGTGGTGTCCGGGTCGGCGCTTCCGGGTGGGGCCGGAGTCACCGTCCGGGGCGGAGCATCGTGCCGGGCTGAACTCGGTGGCGCTTCTCGCGTTCGCGGTGCCGGATGCAGGTCACGCTGATGAACCGGAACGTATTCGGTAAGCGCTTTCTAGTCAACGCCCCACGCAGTCCGCATCCGGCCAACTCCGCCCGACGCGTGGCCAGTCGCCCCGAAGGCTCTGCCGAACCCCACCCGCACCGGAACCCGGCCTCCGACGCGTGACACCAGCCGGGGTGTAATGGGAGGCCAGAGACCGAACCACCGGGAGTGTCCATGGCCGCCGACCGGCCCAGACTGCTGTACGTGACCGATCTGGCCTACCCCGCCAAGGGCCGCCGGTACTGCGACGAGGACATCTTCCTGACCTCCCGGCTCCGTGAGGACTTCGACCTCGCGCTGTGCCACCCGCTCGACGCGCCCGCGCTCATGGACTCCCCCGGCTTCGACGCGGTCGTGGTCCGCAACAGCGGGCCCGTCCTGCACCACCAGGCCGCGTACGACGCCTTCCGCGAGCGGGCGACGGGCCGCGGAACACCGGTCTGCACCCAGCTCACGGGCAAGGGTGACCAGGCCGGGAAGCAGTACCTCGTCGACCTCACCGCCCAGGGCTTTCCCGTGATCCCGACCGTCGACCGGCCGGAGGATCTCGGGCTGCTCCCGCACGCGGCCGAATACGTGGTGAAGCCGAAGTTCGGCGCGGACTCGATAGGCCTGGAGTTCGTCCCCCGGGAGCGGCTGCCGGCCCTGGCGTACGAGGACGGCCCCGGTCTCCTCGTCCAGCCGCGCATCGACTTCCGGTACGAGGTGTCGTTCTACTACGTCGACCACACCTTCCAGTACGCCCTGTACGCGCCCCGCCCCGACCGGCGCTGGCACCTCGAACGCTATGAACCGACGCCCGCCGACCTGGACTTCGCGGCGCGGTTCATCGACTGGAACGACATCGACCACGGCATCCAGCGCGTCGACGCCTGCCGCGCCCCGGACGGCGCACTGCTGCTGGTCGAGCTGGAGGACCTCAACCCCTATCTGTCGCTGGACCTCCTCGACGACGCGACCCGTGACTCCTTCGTGGTGAGCTTCAAGGCCTCGCTCCACCGCCTGCTCGGCCGCATCTGATCTTCGTCGTTCACCGCCGTTCCGCGCCGTACGCACCCGCGTGCAGGCGCCTGACCTGGCGCGACACGGGGCGGCGCGGCCCGTCACGGGCAATGGGGGTCCGCCCGGCGGCTCTTGACACGCCCGGACCAGGTCGCTTTACTCCATCCAACGCCAGCCGAGCACCTGGCGCGAGAGGGACGCCCAGCCGGTAGACGGTCCACGCACCGTGAGCCCGGACAAAGTCGCCAGGACGGCCGCACAGCGGCGGATTCCGAGGCGGGGACGTACCCCCCGGTCTCTGGAGCTCATCATGTTCCTCCCCCTCCCCCACCGGACGATCTCGTTCGGCGACCACGTGAGCGTGGCCGGGTGCCAGGAGCGGAACTCCCGGCGAGTGCGACGCCGTACGCGCTGATCGTCCCGGCGCCGCCCCGCGCTCCGCGCATCGCGCACTCCGTACTTCTGGGCAACCCGCGCTGCCGGTCATGCCGGTACCACCGTCGCCGCCGGTGGCAGCGCACGTCACCTCACCGACCCGCACCGCCGGCCGTGTCGTGGCGCCCCGCACCACCGTCCCGTACCGCCTCACGCACGCACTCCTGGGGGCTCATATGGCCGCAGCACATCGCCCGAGCGGCACTTCCGCACGACCGACCCGCCGCACGGTGCTGCGGCGGAGCGCGGCCGTGGTGGGAGGGGCCGCCGCGTCGGCAGCCCTGTCGGCCTGCGCGGGAGAGGGCAGCGGTGTCGACGCCGACGGCCGGGTCAGGATCGAGGTGTGGCACGGACAGACCGACACCGGCCGGGCCGCGATCGAGGACCTGACGGCCGAGTTCAACCGGACGCATCCGCGTATCCGGGTCGACCTAGGCGGCGGTGTCCTCTCGGACGCGATGCTGCAGAAGATCACCGCCGCCCTCGCCTCCGGTTCGTTCCCGGACATCGCCTACATCTTCGGCTCCGACCTGGCGAGCGTCGCCCGCAGTCCCTCCGTGGTGGATCTGACGGACACGTTCCACTCGGGGCCCGTCCCGTGGAAGGACTTCTGGGAGCCGGCCCGCGAGGCGGTCACCCTCAACGGCCAGGTACGGGCCGCGCCCGCGCTCATCGACTCACTGGCGGTCGTGTGCAACAAGAAGCTCTTCCGTGACGCCGGTCTGCCGCTGCCCCGGCCCGGCTGGAGCTGGGACGACTTCACGAGGACGGCGGCCAAGCTCACCGACCGTGCGCGCGGTGTCTTCGGGACGGGCTGGCCCGGCGTGGGCGACGAGGACACCGTGTGGCGGCTGTGGCCGATGATCTGGGACCTCGGAGGTGACGTCACCAGCCGGGACGGGCGGCGGATCGGCTTCGAGGACACCGGCCTGCGGGCCCTGCAGACGGTGGAGGCCCTGGTGAAGACGCGGAGCGTCTACATCGACGCCAAGCCCGGCAGCGAACAGATGTACCGGGTCTTCCTGTCGGGCCGTATGGGCATGGCCGTCACCGGCCCGTGGCAACTCCCCGACATCCGGCAGGCGAAGGTCGACTACCACGTCGTACCGCTGCCCAGTTACAGCGGCAGGCCCATCACCATCTCCGGGCCCGACACCTGGACCGTCTTCGACAACGGCGCCGCCCGCGTCGAAGCCGCCCGCACCTTCGTGACCTGGCTGTCGCAACCCGCCCAGGACGTGCAGTGGGACATCCACGCCGGCAGCCTGCCCATGAGCCGGGGCACCCAGGCGCTGCCCGAGTGGCGCAAGCAGGAGGCCGACACCCCGGGACTACAGGTGTTCACCAAGTCCCTGGAGTCGGCGCGGGTACGGCCGGTGCATCCGGCGTATCCGCAGATCTCGCAGTCACTCGGCCAGGCGATCACCGCCGTGCTCCTCGGCCGCAGCTCCCCCGCCGAGGCCCTGCGCGACTGCGTGGACGAAGCCAACGCCGCCCTGCTCATACCGCGTTGAGAGGACCTGTCATGCCCCGCCTGCCCACCCCTGTGACACTCCCGGACCGGGGCGAGAAGCGCAGTCCCCGTACGCGGACACGCCCTCTCCTCGGCAAGGGCGGTACGGCCCCCGACGCCCCGCCGGGCCGTCACTCGCCACGCCGGCGGCTTCGGCAGGAGACGGCGACCGCCTGGGCGTTCGTCGCGCCCTCCGTCCTCGTCATCCTCGGACTGAGTGTCGTCCCCGTGGTCTGGTCGCTCCTGCTGTCCTTCCAGGCCGACGATCTCGTGACGCCGAGCCGGTGGGTCGGCCTGGACAACTACCGGGCCCTCGCCCAGGACCCCCACTTCGACCAGGCGGTCCGCAACACCATCGTGTACACGGTGCTGTACGTACCGCTGAGCATCGGCTTCGGCCTGCTGCTCGCCCTCGCCCTGAACCGGCGCATCCGGCTCGTCGGGCTCTACCGGACCCTCATCTTCGTGCCGTTCGTCATCTCGGCCGCCGCGCAGGGTGTGCTGTTCTCCTTCATCCTCGACCCGGAGTTCGGAGCGGCCAACGCACTCCTGGACAAGATCGGGATCTCCCCCCAGGGCTTCCTCAACGACCCTGGCCAGGCGCTCGCCGCCCTGCTGGCGATCTCCCTGTGGAGCGGTACCGGTTTCTGTGTGGTGGTGCTGCTGGCGGCGTTGCAGGACGTGCCGCCCTCCCTCATCGAAGCGGCCCGTCTCGACGGGGCCGGACGGCTGCACCTGCTGCGCCATGTCGTCCTCCCCTCCCTCGGACCCGTCATGGTCTTCCTCCTGCTGTGGCAGGCCATCACCTCCCTCCAAGTCTTCGACCTCGTCTATGTCACGACGAAGGGCGGCCCTCTGGGGTCGACGACGGTGATCGTCTACTTCATCTGGGAGCAGGCGTTCAAGAACTTCACGGCGGGTTACGGCGCGGCGGCGGCGTACGCCCTGGCGCTCGCCCTGCTGGTGCTCGCCGCGGTGCCGCGGCTGACGCGCAGCGTGCGCGACCGGACCCGCGGGGACCGGCACCTCGAAGGAGCCGCACGATGACGACCGCTTCCTCCTCCCCGGCCTCTTCCTCCTCCCCGGCCTCTTCCTCCTCGCCTGCCGCGTCCGCTTCGGCCGCCGCGTCCGCTTCGGCCGCCGCGTCCGCCTCGGCCACCGTGTACGCGGATACCGCTGGTCCCGCGCCCGCCGGACCTGCCGAGGGACCGGGCCGGCGCCGGAAACTGCTGCCGTTCAGTCCCTGGCACCTCCTGCTCGCCCCGCTCTGTCTGGTCTTCGCGATCCCGCTGATCTGGCTGCTGCTCAGTTCCGTCATGAGTGACGCCGAGATCAACCGGTTCCCGCCCTCGCTGTGGCCGTCGGGGATCGACCTGGCGGGCTACCGGTACGTCATCGGCAACGCGATGTTCCCCCGGTGGTTCGCCAACTCGCTGATCGTGTCCCTGACGGCCGTGGCGTCCAACCTGGTGCTGGGCTCCCTGGGCGGCTACGCCTTCGCCCGGATGCGGTTCGCGGGTTCGCGCGTCCTGCTCGCCCTCATGCTGGCCACGATGGCGATCCCGTTCCAGCTGACGATGATCCCCACGTTCCTGGTCATGAAGCGGCTGGGGCTCATCGACTCGCTGGGCGCGCTGATCGTCCCCTCGCTGGTCACGCCGTTCGCGGTGTTCCTGCTGCGCCAGTTCTTCCTGTCGCTGCCCAGGGAGCTGGAGGAGGCGGCCTGGCTCGACGGCTGTTCACGGCTGGGCGTGCTCTGGCGGATCGTGCTGCCGCTGTCCCGGCCGGCACTGAGCACCGTGGCCGTCCTGACGTTCCTCACCACGTGGAACGACCTGACCTGGCCGTTGATCGCCATCAACCATGACACCCAATACACCCTGCAACTGGGGCTGACGACCTTCCAGGGCCAGCACCACACCAGGTGGTCGGCGGTCATGGCGGGCAACATGATCACCGTGCTGCCCGTGCTGCTGGCCTTCCTGTTCGCCCAGAAGACCTTCATCCAGTCGATCACGTCGAGCGGCCTCAAGGGATAGGCCCCCGTCCGGCGTCACCCCTACTCCGCCCGGTACTCCGCCGCCCAGTCCGCCGTCCGGCTGCCCACCGCGGTTCCGCCCGTACGCCCCCGCACCCGCACCCCCTCTTCAGGAAGACCGTATGCCGCACTCCTTCGACTTCGACCTGCTCGTCATCGGGGACGCCAATCCCGATGTCGTCCTCGGTCCCCTCGACGCGCCACTGTCCTTCGGGCAGCACGAACAACTCGTCGACTCCGGACTCCTCACCCTCGGTGGCTCGGCCGCCATCATGGCCTGTGGCGCGGCCCGGCTCGGTCTCAAGGTGGCCTTCGCCGGACGCGTCGGCGACGACGACGCGGGCCGGTTCGTACGGGCCGCTCTGCACGACCGCGGTGTGGACACCACCGCCCTGCGCGTCGACAGCACACTGGCCACTCCGCTGACCGTCGTGCTGACCCGGCCGGACGGCGACCGGGCGATCCTCACCTCGCCCGGCACGTTGACCGCCACGGGACCGGAGGACGTACCCGAGTCCCTGCTCGGCGCCGCCCGTCACGTCCACGCGGCGTCGTACTTCCTGCTGCCTCAACTAGCCGCCATGCTGCCGGAGTTGTTCGGTGCGGCCCGGGCCCGGGGAGCCACCACCTCACTCGACACCAACGACGACCCGTCGGGCGGGTGGGCGCCGGACGCACTGCCTGCCACGCTCGCCGTCACCGACTTCCTCCTGCCCAACGCACAGGAGGCGACGGCCCTTTCGGCCGCCGCCCGGTCGAGGGCCGCCTTGTCGAATGCCACCGCTTCGAGCGCCGCCGCTTCGAATGCCACCGCTTCGAGCGCTTCCTCTACCAGTGCCGCGTCTTCGAGTGCTGCGTCTTCGAGTACTGCCGGAGCAGCCGCGGAGTCCATCGAGGCGGCAGCCGCGGCTCTGGCGGCGCACGGACCGCACGTGATCGTCAAGAACGGTCCGGACGGGGCCGTCGCCCACGACGGCTTCACCGTGCTGCGTACGGACGGCATCCCTGCCGAGCCGGTGGACACCGTCGGGGCGGGTGACAGTTTCGACGCCGGATTCGTCGCCGCGCACCTGCGCGGTCTGTCCACCGCCGACGCCCTCGCCTTCGCCGCGGCCTGCGGCGCGCTGTCCACCCGCGCTCATGGCGGCACTCCGGCCCAGCCCACCTGGGACGAGGCCGTGGCCGCCCTCTCCCGTAACGGAAAGAACCTCTGATGACTCTCAGTACCCCGAAGATCGTGTTCATCGGCGCGGGCAGTGTCGTGTTCACCCAGGGCCTGCTGGCCGATCTGCTGGCCTTCCCCGAGCTGCGGGGTGCCCACATCGCGCTGCACGACATCGACACCGAACGCCTCGCCACCGCCGAGGGCGCGGCCCGGCAGATCGCGGACCGGCTCACCGGGACCGGGAGCGGCTCTCCCCACCCCCGGGTGACCGCTCACCTCGATCGCCGCGCGGCCCTCCAGGACGCCGACTTCGTCATCAACATCGTGCAGGTCGGCATGGGCGAGGCCACCCGGACCGACTTCGAGGTCCCGCAGCGCCACGGCCTGCGGCAGACCATCGGTGACACCCTGGGCATCGGCGGCATCTTCCGCGCGCTGCGCACCTTCCCCGTACTGAAGTCACTGGCCGCCGACATCGCCGAACTCTGCCCGGACGCCTGGCTGCTCAACTACACCAACCCCATGGCCATGAACGTCCAGTACCTGACCCGGGCGACCGGTCTGACCCGCGTGGTGGGACTGTGCCACTCGGTGTACTGGACCATCCACGACCTGGGCGAACTGCTCGGCGTCCCGCACGAGGAGATCACCTACCGTGCCGCCGGGGTCAACCACCAGGCGTGGGTGCTGCGCCTGGAGCACCAGGGCAACGACCTCTACCCGCTCCTCGACAAACTGATCGAGCAGGACCCGCAGTTGCGGCGCCGGGTCCGCGTCGACATGTACCGGCGCCTCGGTTTCTACCCGACCGAGACGAGCGAGCACTCCTCCGAGTACGTCCCCTGGTACCTGCACCACGACAGCGAGATCGAACGGCTGCGCCTCCCGATCGGCGCGTACCTCGGCATCGTCGACGAGAACGTCGCCGCCTACGAGGAGACCCGCCAGGCACTCGCCTCCGGTACGCCCCTCACGGTCGAGGGCACCATGGAGTACGCGCCGCAGATCATCCACAGCATCGTGACCGGCACCCCGCGCACGGTCTACGGCAATGTCCCCAACCACGGTCTGATCGACAACCTCCCGTCCTCCGGCACCGTCGAAGTGCCCTGCCTGGTGGACGGGCTGGGTGTCCAGCCGACCAGGGTCGGTCCGCTGCCCGCCCAGTTGGCCGCGCTCAACCGCAACTACCTGAGCATGAACGAGCTGGTGGTCCGCGCCGCCGTCGAGGACGACCCCCGGTCGATCCGCCAGGCGGCCATGGCCGATCCCGCCACCGCCGCCGCCCTGCCGGTCGAGCGCATCTGGGACCTGTGCGACGACATGGTACGAGCCCACGGAGACCTCCTCCAGCCGTCGCTGCGGGTCACCCTGGGCCACTGAGGACGAGCCGATGTAGTGCGTGGGCACCAGGAGTCGGGGGCCGCTGGTCCGTTCGCACCAGGGGAGGACGGCGGCGGGGAACGATGCCTGGCAGGGGCGCCGGAAGGAAGTCTGGGAGACGTGTGAACCGCACGCGTCTCCCCTTCCTCACGGTGTCTGGAGTGATCGACAGGTGGCAACTTTTCTCTACCGGATCGGACGGTGGGCCTTCCGGCGACGGCGGCTCGTGGGTGGTCTGTGGCTGGGTGCGCTGGTACTGGCCGTGGCCGCCGCCGCACTGGCACCGGCCGGGGAGGAAGAGGACCTCTCCATGCCCGGCACCGAATCGCAGAAGGCGTTCGACCTGCTCGACGAGCGCTTCCCCGAGAGCAACTCCCAGGGCGCCGAGGCCCGGTTGGTGTTCAGGGCCCCGGACGGGCAGCGGGTGACCGCCCGGAAGAACAGGACGGCCGTCGAGGACACCCTCGGCTCGCTCGACGGGACCGATCAGGTCGCGTCCACCTCCGACCCCTACGAGTCGGGCGCCGTCAGCGAGGACGGCACCATCGCCTACTCCACGATCACCTACGCCGTGGACGCCGTCGACCTGACCGAGCCGACGAAGAGCGCCCTCGAAAGCGCCGCGGGCCGGGCCCGGGACGCGGGGCTGACCGTGGAGACAGGCGGCTCAGCCCTGGACGCGGAGGAGGAGCCGGGCGGCACGACGGAGATCATCGGCGTGGCCGTGGCAGCGGTGGTGCTGGTCCTCGCCCTCGGATCGCTGGTCGCCGCCGGACTGTCGCTGCTGACCGCCGTCGTGGGCGTGGCCATCGCCTTCGGCCTGGTCTCCGCACTGGCGGTGCCGCTCGGCCTGACATCCACCGTCGCCATCCTGGCGCTGATGCTGGGCCTCGCGGTCGGCATCGACTACGCCCTCTTCATCACCTCCCGCTTCCGCGACGAGTGCGCCCGGGGCAGCGAGCCCGAGGAGGCCGCCGGGCGGGCGGTGGGCACGGCCGGCTCCGCAGTCGTCTTCGCCGGCGCGACCGTCTTCATCGCCCTGGTCGGGCTGGGCGTCGTCGGCATCCCCGAACTCACCAAGATGGGCCTGGGCGGCGCGGGCGCCGTGGCTCTCGCCGTACTCGTCGCGCTGACCCTGGTCCCCGCGCTGTTCGGCCTCTTCGGCCGGCGGGTGCTGTCCCGCGCCGTCCGCAGGTCCGGCCGGCCGGGCGGTGAGCACACGCACCAGGCGCCCGCCTCGGTCGGCCGCGATGGGCTCGGCACCCGCTGGGCGCGGTTCGTGCTGCGCCGGCCGGGCGCCGTGCTGCTGACCGCCGTACTCGGTCTCGGGGCGGTCGCCCTGCCGGCGCTGAGCCTCGAACTCGGGCTGCCCGGCGACGAGTCCAAGTCGGTGGAGACCACCCAGCGCCGCGCCTACGACCTGCTGTCGGAAGGCTTCGGCCCGGGCTTCAACGGCCCGCTGACCGTGGTCGTGGACACCTCGCGGTCCAAGGACGCCGGGACCGCCACGGACCTGGTCGCCCGGACCGTACGAGGAGTGGACGGGGTGGCGTCGGTCGGTGATCCGGTGCTCAGCCGGACGAAGGACACGGCCGTCCTCACCGCCGTCCCGCGGACCGCGCCGAACAGCGCCGAGACCAAGGACCTGGTGCAGGCGATCCGGGACGCGGTCTCCGGCATCGAGGCCGGCACGGACGCAACCGTCCTGGTGACCGGCACGACCGCCCTGAACATCGACATCTCCGAAGCCATGTCCGACGCCCTCCTCCCCTATCTGACCGTGGTCATCGGCCTGGCGGTCCTCCTGCTGACGGTGGTCTTCCGCTCGCTCCTGGTCCCGGTCAAGGCCGCGCTCGGCTTCCTGCTGTCGGTGGGTGCCGCCTTCGGCGTCCTGGTCGCCGTCTTCCAGTGGGGCTGGGCGGCGGACCTGCTCGGCATCGAGCAGACCGGACCGGTCATGTCGCTGATGCCGATCCTCATCATCGGCATAGTGTTCGGCCTCGCGATGGATTACGAGGTCTTCCTCCTCACCCGGATGCGGGAGGCCTACGTACATGGCGCGTCCCCCGGCGAGGCGGTCGTCACCGGCTTCCGGCACAGCGGACGCGTGGTGGCCGCGGCGGCGATCATCATGATCAGCGTGTTCGGCGGTTTCGTCGGGATGAGCAGCCCCACCATCCAGACGATGGGCGTCGGTCTGGCCGCCGCCGTGGCCTTCGACGCCTTCGTGGTCCGGATGGCGATCGCACCCGCGGTCCTCGCCCTGCTCGGCCACCGCGCCTGGTGGCTCCCCCGTATCCTGAACCGCGTGCTGCCGAATGTGGACATCGAGGGTGAGGCACTGAGCAGGCGTGCTCCGGCCTCCGCGACCGGACCGGGCACGGCGGTGCCGCAGTTCCCCGCCGGCCGGCACTGAACCGGCCATGGCGAGCACAGGCGGCGGTGGCCCGCGATCACACGGCCCGCGATCACCTCGCACGTGGTGGCGGCAGGGCGCGGTCCCGGCGACGGCGTTCGTGCTCTGTCTGCTCGGCGGTGTGATCCAGGTCGACGACACGCTGTCGGCGCCGCCTGTCGCCGCCTACTTCGTCGCCGTGGTGTCCTGTGCCGTGCTGCCGCTGCGGCACCGGGCACCCCTGGCCGCCCTCGCGGCCACCACCGCGGCCACGGTCCTCGTACAGCCCCTGGGCCTGCTGCTGAGCCCGCTCACCGCGGCTCCCGCCGTGATCAGCGCTTACTCCTACGCGCTCGCCGCCCGCACCGAACGGCGCGCGGCGGGCGCGGTGGCGCTCAGTGCCGCCGTACTGCTGGTGGCTTCCCTTCCCTTGACCGGGGACCTCTCGTGGCAGGACACGAGCCGGATAGGAGTGGTGTCGGCGTTCCCGCTGGTGGCCGGCGTGCTCGGGCACTCGGTGCGCAACCGCCAGGCCTACCTGGCAGCCGTGGAGGAGCGGGCCCGGCGGGCCGAGGAGACCCGGGACGAGGAAGCGCGTCGGCGTGTGGCCGAGGAACGGGTGCGTATCGCCCGGGAGTTGCACGATCTCGTGGCCCATCAGATCACCCTGGCCAACGCGCAGGCCACGGTCGCCGCCCACCTCTTCGACACGCGCCCGGAGCAGACCCGTAAGAGCCTCGGGGAGCTGATCGAGACCACCGGGCACGCGCTCGACGAACTGCGGGCCACGGTCGGCCTGTTGCGGCAGACCGGGGACGCTCCCGCGCCCGCCGAACCAGCGCCCGGGCTGTCCCGGCTGCCCACCCTCATCGAGTCCTTCCACCGCGCGGGCCTTGAGGTGTCGGTGCACCAGGAGGGCACGGCCAGGCCGCTGCCGCCGGGGGTCGACCTCACCGCCTACCGCATCGTCCAGGAGGCCCTGACCAACGTGACCAAACACTCCGGTACCCGCAGCGCCCGGGTGCGCCTCGCCTGGCACCGCGACCGCGTGACCGTCACGGTCGCCGACGACGGAGGGGGCACCCGTACGGCCCCGGCCGTGTCCGCGCGACCGGGTTCGTCCGCGGCTCCGGACCGTCCGTCGCCCGGTTTCGGTCTGATCGGGATGCGTGAGCGGGCCACCGCGGTGGGGGGTCACCTCTCCGCGGGCAGGCGCGCGGAGGGCGGCTTCCTGGTCTCGGCGCAGCTGCCGCTTCCGCCCGCCAGGGACACCGGGGATGGCGGGGATGCCGGTGGTGTCGGTGACATCAGTGGTGTCGGTCATATCGGTGACAGCAAGGTCGGCGGGGAGGCGTCGTGACGCTCAGGGTGCTCCTCGCCGACGATCAGGCCCTGCTCCGCGGTGCCTTCCGGCTGCTCCTCGACAGTGCCGACGACATCACCGTGGTCGGTGAGGCGGGCGACGGCCGGGAGGCGGTACGGCTCACCCGGGAGCTGCGCCCGGACGTGGTGATCATGGACATCCGTATGCCCGAGGTGGACGGTCTCACCGCCACCTCGGAGATCTGCGCGGACCCGGAACTGCGTACCAGCCGCATCCTGATCCTCACCACGTACGAGACCGACGAGTACGTCGCCCAGGCGCTGCGCGCGGGGGCCGGCGGCTTCATCGGCAAGGGCATCGGGGCCGAGGACCTGCTGGACGCCGTGCGGACGATCGCCGACGGAGACACTCTTCTGTCGCCCGCCGCGACCCGTTCCCTGGTGGCCCGTTTCCTGGCCACGCCGGACAACGACCTGCCGCAGCACGCCGAACAGCTCGCCGTGCTCACCCCGCGCGAACGCGAGATGGTGGCGCTGGTCGCGACCGGTCTGTCCAACCAGGAGATCGCCGAGCGGATGTTCCTCAGCCCGTTCACGGTACGCGCCCATGTGCAGCGCGCCATGACGAAGCTGGAGGCCCGCGACCGGGCCCAACTCGTCGTCATCGCCTACCGGACGGGCCTGGCCCACCCCGCCCCCGACGGCCTGTCGTGATCCGCCGCCGGGGGTCGGCCGTTCTCACAGCCACTGCTCACGGCTGGGTCTTGCGGCTGCTCCTCACGGCTACTGGGTGAACTCGGGCAGTGTGAGTGCCGAATGAGCCGGTCGGGCCGGGGCTGAGGGCAGGGTGACGAGGTCGCGCAGCCTGGCGTTGCGTTGCTCCAACGCCCGTGCCGTGGTGGGGAAGAGCGAGGCCGCGCCCTGGTCGACCAGTGCCTGGTTCATGGCCACGAACCCGCGGGTGTCGCGTTCGTAGGCGGCGAAGGCCGTGGTGTGGTCCCGGTGGGTGGCCAGTGCGTGGGCGAGCATGTAGGCGCCGGTCAGCGCGAGGCTCGATCCCTGTCCGGTGAGGAACGAGGGTGCGTACGCGGCGTCGCCGACGAGCGCGACACGGCCACGGGACCAGTGGGGCATACGGATCTGCCCGGCCGTGTCGAAGAACAGGTCGTCCGCGTGGCGCATGGCGTCGACGATGTCGGGGACCTTCCATCCCGCGCCCGCGAAGGCCGCGGCGACCAACTGCTTCTGGGCGCCGGGGTCGCGGAGGGTGCCGAACGGTGGTTGCGGCCGGTGGACGTTCAGGAAGGCGTGCAGTTCGTCGTTGCCCCCGACGGCGTACAGGGCAGCGGCCTTTCCCGGGGTGTTCCACAGCATGACTTCGCGGGAGAGCCCGAAGGAGTTCGGCATGGTGAACAGGGCGAAGCAGTAGCCGAGATAGTGGTGGAACTGTTCCTCGGGGCCGAACACCAGCTCCCGGGTGTGCGAGTGCATGCCGTCGGCGCCGACCACCAGGTCGAACGTACGCCGTCGCCCGCTGCGGAAGGTGACGTCGACTCCTTGCCCGTACTGGCCAGGGACGTGCGGGGAGTTGGGGGTGTTAAGCAGCGGGTCGAGGGTGTCGATGGAGTCGTCGAACAGGAACTCCACGTCGTCGCGGACCAGCGCGTGGAGCAGCGCGGCCAGATCCCCGCGGCGTACCTCAAGGTCCTGTCCCTCGACACTGCCGGCAACGGCGCTCGGACGCGCCGAAGTCACCAAGCTGCCGTCGGAGTCGAGGAACGTGCAGCGGCGCGAGTCGATGTGGGCGTCCCGCAACTGAGGCAATATCCCCATCCGCCGGACGACCTCGATCGCGGTGCCGCGGATGTCGATCGGGTAACCGCCGGCGCGCAGTGCGCCCGCCTTCTCCACCACGGTGACCGCGTATCCGGACCGGTGCAGCCAGTACGCCAGCGCGGGTCCGGAGATGCTGGCCCCGGAGATCAGAACGTTCCGCCTCACGGGACCTCTCGTGTTCTTCGTGAACCCCGTGATCCCCGTGTCCTTCCTGTTCGTGGTGTCTTTCCTGTTCGTCGTGTTCTTCACGTCCGTCGACGGACCGGTCGGCGTCGGTGTCGGTATCGGCGTCGGTATCCGTGTCATGCCTGGGCTCCTTTTTTCGTGAGACGGACAACGAGCAGTGCCGACGCGGCGACGAGACCGGCGACGGTGAACCCCGCGGCGAAGGCCGACTCGGCGGGCAGGCCCGTGACCGGTCCGGCCCCGGCGTCGAGGATCGCGCCGGCCACCTGGGCGCCCAGTGCGACACCGATCACGCGCGTCACCACGAGCAGGCTGGTGGCGATGCCGATGTCCTTGGTCGCGATGGCGGTGGCGGTCCCGGCGAGCAGGGCCGTGGTGCCGACGCCCGCGGCGAACGCGGTCAGCACCTTCGCGAGGACGAGCTGCCATTCCGCGCTGTGCAGCCAGGCCAGGGCGATCATCGTGACCGCCGTGGCGACGGAGCCCACGACGACCACGGCACGCGAGCCGAAACGCCGTACCGCGAGCCCGCCGACCGAATCGCTGACCGCTCCCGCGACGGCGCCGGGCAGCAGGAACAGACCGATGCCGGTGGTGTCCGCTCCGAAGCCGTAGCCGTCGGCCGAGACGGCGAACAGCTGCGGGAGCAGGAAGAGCACCATCCCGGAACTGACGGTCATGACGAAGGTGAGTACGCAGGCCTGCCACATCGCGGGCTTCGCCAGCATGCGCAGATCGACCATCGGCGAGGCCGCCCGGCGCTCGACGGCGACCCAGCCGGCCGCGAGGACGGCCACGGCCACCGCGACGGCACCGACCGCGAGCGGCGGCAGACCGCCGTCCCTCGTCACCGTCACGAGCCCGAGCATGAACGCGAGCAACGCGCCACTGAGCAGCACCACACCGGGCCAGTCGATCCCGTGGTCCGAGAAGGCCGGCGGATCGTGCGGCATCAACCGGCTCACGACCACCGTCGTCGCGATGATCGCGATCGTGGGCAGCGCGAACATCCAGTGCCAGGACAGCCCTTCGGCGATCGGCCCGGCGAACAGCATGCCCACCATGCCGCCGCCCGTGAACAGCGCGACGACGACTCCGATCGCCACCTGTGACTCCGCCGGCGGGAGGTGTTTACGTACCAGGATGAAGGAGAGGGGCAGCGCGCCCACCATCACGCCCTGCAACACCTGACCGAGCAGCAGTACCGGCAGGTTCGGCGCCAGACCGGCCAGCAGGCCACCGGCCGAGACCACTGCCATCAGCCAGATCAGCACGCGTTTTCCGCCGTAGCGGTCGCCGAGTTTGCCCGCGACGGGTGTGATGACCGCGCCCGTGACGAGTAACGCGTTGCCGACCAGCGCTCCTTCGGCGGGGCTGACTCCCAACTCGCCCTGCAACAGCGGGAGTGCGGGCTCCACGACCGACTGCAGGGCACCGAGGGCCAGTGCCAGGACGCCGAGGGCGGCGATCGACGGTCGTCCGAGGCGGACCGCGGGATGTGTGGCTTCGGACAGGTCGGACACGTCCGATGCATCGGATACGTCGGACGGAGACGTTCTTGCCATCACCTGTGGATCACTCCAGACACCGGGAGGGAAGTGTGGGATCACGTGAGATGCACGCGTCCCCCACACTCCCCTCGGGCGCCCGTGCCGGGCATCGTCCCCAGCCGCCGTCTCCCTCTGGTGCACCCGGACCAGGCACGCACCTGAGCTGGTGCCTCCGCACTACGGGCGTGCTGTGGACGCCCGTAGTGGACGCGTTCGTGGGCGCGTCATTGGTCCGACGTGGGCGCGTCATTGGTCCGACGTGGCCGCGTCAGGGGCCCACCCGCAGCACGCCGTCGAGGTCACCCGCAGGCAGCATCTTGGTCGAGTTGTGTTCGCGGACGATCCGCCAGCCGTCCGGTGTCCGGCGCCAGACCAGCGAGGTCGTGGTGCGGATGTCCGTGGTGCCGTCTGCCATGGTGATCCGCGCCACGAACGTCAGGGTGGAGGCGGCCAGATCATGGTCGGCCATCACATACGGTCCGTCGTCGACAACATGGTGTGCGGACACCATCTCGCGGAAGGCGGGCTCCCAGATCGAGCCGTACCGGGCGGCTGTCGTCGCCACGCGCTGCTCGGCGTCGAAGTCGTCGTAGAGGCGGACGTCCGGGGAGTCGAAGTCGTAGAACTCACCGAAGGTGCGCCGGAAGTCGAACGGGGCGTCCCCGTCGTCGCGCTCCCATCCGAACACCCATCGGCTGTGCAGTTCCGCGATCGCTTGTTCGTCGTTCACATCGGTCATGCCTCGACGCTAGGGCCTGTCTGACAATTCCCGTCGTCGCCCGCAGGGCGGCCGGGCGGCGTCAGGTGCGTGCTCTCGCCGTGCCGGGCACAGAGCCTCGTACTGGACGTACTTGGCTCTGTGCCCGGTGCGGCGAGAGTGCGTGCATGGCGTCGCCAGGCAGACGGGAATTGTCAGACAGGCCCTAGGGCCGCGGGCGGAACTCAGGCAGGGTCCGTCGCACCCACCCGGGGAACGGCCACGAGGTCCGAGGCGGGCAGTTCGGCGGCCACCGTGGCAAGCAGTGCGAGGGCCTGCTGGGAGGTGCTGCCGGGCTCGGCCTGGTACACGACGAGCTGCTGGTCCGTCGCGCTGTCGACGGTGAACGAGTCGTAGGTCAGGGTCAGTTCGCCGACCTCGTGGTGGTTGAAGGACTTGGCCTCATGGCCCTTGCCCCGTACGTCGTGCCGGGCCCACAGCGCGCGGAACTCCGGGCTCTTCAGGGACAGTTCACCGACCAGTTCGGTGAGCCGGGGGTCGTTCACCAGGTCGCCGCTGCCCGCGCGCAGGGCCGCGAGCCCGGACCGGGCGACCTGCTCCCAGTCGGGGTAGAAGTCCCGGGAGTCCGGGTCGAGGAAGGTGAACCGGACCAGGTTGGTCTCGTCCCGGTCCAGCATCGTGGCGAAGAGGGCGCGTCCGAGGCGGTTGCCCGCCAGCACGTCCAGTCGGCGGTCGAGGACCAGCGCGGGTGTGTGGTGCCAGCCGTCCATCAGGCGCAGCAGCCTCGGCCCGACGGGCACCCGGCCGCCTCGTCGTACGGAGCCACGCGCTGTCCGTGCCAGCCGGTGCAGGTGTGCCGTCTCCTCGGGATTCAGTCCGAGGGCGCGGGCCAGGGAGTGCACCACCTGCGCGGACGGGTGCTTCTCCCGTCCCTGTTCCAGCCGGGCGTAGTAGTCGGTGCTGACTCCGGACAACTGGGCGACCTCCTCCCGGCGCAGGCCCGGCGTCCTGCGCCGGCCCGACCAGGGCTGTTCGGCCCGGGACGGGTCGGTCATCTCTCGCCGGGCGCGGAGGAACTCACCCAAAGGGTTGCCACTGTCCATGCCGCAACGATAGGCGCGCACGGAAGCGGTTACCTGGGTGTGGCACACCCAGGATGAGACCGCCCTGGCCGGCCTCCGGCGCTCCGCACACGATCGCTCCCATGACAGACAACGCTTCGAACCATCTCTCCCAGTCCGTCGCCGACGCACCCGTGGGTCCGCTGGCCGGCCGGGTCGCGGTGATCACCGGGGCCGGTGCCGGGATCGGCGCCGCGACCGCACACCGCTTCGCCGCGGCCGGAGCGGCGGTCGCGCTGCTCGGCAGGCGGTCCGGACCACTCGACGACCTCGCCGCGACCCTGCGGAAGGAACACTCCGCCGACGTCATGGCGCTCTCGGTGGATGTCACCGACAGCGCCGCGCTGAACGCCGCCGCCGCACGCATCCGCACCGGCCTGGGCAGAACGGACCTGGTCGTCGCCAACGCGGGGGTGATGCTCGGTGCGCCGTTCGACGTGGCGGACACGGGCGAATGGGACCGGATGATCGACGTGAATCTGCGGGGCCTGCTGGGGACCGGCCGGGCCTTCGTCGCGGACCTGCTCGACGCGGCCGGGGCCGGTCGGCCCGCGGACCTGGTGCACCTCGGCTCGATCGCGGCGGAAGTGATCTTCGTCGACTACCCGGTCTACGGCGCGACCAAGGCGGCGGACGCCCAGCTGACCCGTAACCTGCGTGCCTCCCTGGGGCCCCGCGGTGTACGGGTGCGGTCCGTCGACCCCGCCTTCGCCGTCACCGGACTCGGCGCCGACATGGCACACGAGGCCACCCGCGCCGGGCTGGACGAGATGCGGTCGGCCCTCACCACCATCACCGCCGAGGACGTGGCCGACGCCATCACGTACTCGGTGGCGGTACCGGCCCGGGTCAACATCGCCGAACTGACGGTGGTTCCAACCGAGTTGGGCTGAGAGGGGCGGCCGGCCGTACCGGGGTGGCGCGTAGTTGCCGCCACCCCGGCACGAGGCCGGGCAGGCCGTCTTCGAGGCGACGACCGTCGCCGACCTCAGGGACACCGCGTCCCGCTATCCTCAGGGCGTCCAACTCGACGTGCGTGTGCGGGAGTTACCCCTGAAAGGCATCCCTGACAAGAGAATCTGACACTGTCAGGTAAATCTCCTCCTGCCAAAGACGTGCTTGTCTCACTAGCGTCGTTCTCGGCGACGAAGAGCGCGGCCCGCGCCCCCTTTCGACGGGGCGAAGGGGCTCTGCGACGCAGTGTGCCGACTTCGGTCCGGCCGACGCTCTCGCCTTTCACCGAGGAACATCGAAGGAGACATCCCGTGTTCGAACGCATGGCCGAATTGGCGATCCGCCGATCTCGGCTGGTCCTGGTCGTCGCCGCCCTGGCCGTGGCCCTCTTGGGCGTGGTGGGCGCAGGCGCCTTCGAGAAGCTGAAGGGCGGCGGCTTCGACGACCCCGCCTCACAGTCCACCCGAGCGGCGAACGTCATCGACGAGAAGTTCGGCGGCGAGGTCAATCTCGTCCTGCTGGTCCGCTCCCCCGACGGCCGTATCGACACCCCCGCCTCCCAGGAGAGCGGCCGGGCCCTGGCGGCCGACCTCAAGAAGGACGAGCGGCTCAGCAACGTCGTCTCGTACTGGGAGACGAACAGCCCCGATCTGCGTTCCAAGGACGGCCGCGAGGCCATGGTGCTCGCCCATGTGCGGGGCGACCCGACGGAGCAGCGGGAGAACGCCAAGGAGGTCATCGACGCCTTCAGCGGCACGTACAAGGACACGCTCACCGTCCAGGCGGGCGGAGGCGCCGCCGTCGGCGCCGACCTGTCGAAGCAGGTGGTCGACGATCTGATCCTCGCCGAGGCGATCGCCATACCCCTGACCCTCGTGCTGCTCCTGTTCGTCTTCGGCAGCGTGGTCGCGGCCCTGCTGCCGCTGGTCATCGCGGTCATCGCCATCATGGGTTCGTTCGCCCAGCTCTTCCTGCTCGGCAGTGTCACGGATGTCGCCGACACCGCGACCAACCTCACCACCGCCCTGGGTCTCGGACTCGGCATCGACTACGCCCTTCTGATGGTCAGCCGCTTCCGGGAGCAGCTCGCGGCGGGGGCGAGCGTGGACGACGCCGTCCGGCGCACGGTGCACACGGCGGGCCGTACGGTCGCCTTCTCCGCCGCGACGGTCGCGGCGGCCCTGGCGGCACTGCTGGTGTTCCCGCAGTACTTCCTGCGTTCGTTCGGCTTCGCCGGGGTCGGTGTCGTCGCCATCGCCGCCCTCAGCACCCTGTTCGTGATGCCCGCCCTGCTGAAGGTGCTGGGGCACCGGGTCAACAGCGGGCGCCTGCCGTGGGCCAAGGCGCAGCGGTCCGACGCCCGCACTCCGCTGTGGGGACGGCTGGCCCGTACGGTCATGCGGCGGCCCGCTCTCACCGCGCTGCCCGTCCTCGCCGTACTGCTGTTCGCGGCGAGCCCGCTGCTGAACATCACCTTCGGTACGCCGGACGAGCGCGTGCTGCCCAAGGACGCCGGGAGCCGCCAGGTCTCGCAGGTGCTGCGGGAGGACTTCGGGGGCAGTGAGGACTCGGCCCTGAACATCGCGATCGACCAGCCCGTGGACAAGGAACCGCTGGCGTCGTACGCGGGTCGACTGGCCGCGCTCAAGGGCGTGCTGCGGGTCGAGACCAGTGGGGGAACCTACAGCGAGGGCCGGGCCGCGGCGAGCGGCCCCGCCAACTCGGCGCTCGGCCGGCCCGACGCGCAGCGGATCAGCGTGGTGAGCGGCCTGACACCGAAGTCGGACGACGCCCAGGACCTGGTCGAGCAGGTGCGCTCGCTCGCCCCGCCCGCCGGGACGCACCCCCTGGTCGGAGGGCCGGACGCCGTACTCGTCGACGCCAAGCAGTCCGTGGCCGACCGGCTTCCCCTCGCGATAGCCCTGGTCGTCCTCACCACCTTCCTGCTGCTCTTCCTGTTCACCGGCAGCGTCGTGCACCCGTTGCGCGCGCTGGTCCTCAACGCGATCAGCCTGGCGGCCACGCTCGGTGTGATGACCTGGATCTTCCAGGACGGCAACTTCTCCTCGCCGCTCGGCTTCACCGCGCAGCCGATGGAGGTGTCGATGACCGTGCTGATGTTCTGCATCGCCTTCGGCCTCTCGATGGACTACGAGGTCTTCGTCACCAGCCGCATCAAGGAACTCCACGACCAGGGCGAGGACAACGAGTCCGCCGTGGTCAACGGTCTCGGGCACACCGGGCGCATCGTCAGCGCGGCGGCCTGCCTGCTCGCGGTGAGCTTCTTCGCCTTCGGCACGGCCAAGCTCAGCTTCATGCAGATGTTCGGCCTCGGCAGCGGACTCGCGGTCCTCCTCGACGCCATCGCCGTGCGGGGTGTCCTCGTACCCGCGGCGATGCGTCTGCTCGGCGACTCGGCCTGGTACGCGCCCGGTTTCCTGCGCGCCTTCCACGGAAAGTACGGCCTCAGCGAAGGCGGTCCCACGCCGGCGCCCGTGCCTGCCGGGCCCGCGGGGGCGGCTTCGACGGACACGAAGAGCTCAGCCGGGGTCTGACTCCCCTGATCCTCGTTTGCTCCTCGGCCTCGGGCGTCTGACGGCGCCCGGGGCCTGGTCACGAGCGGCGGCGACCGTGCCCGGTTGCAGCGCCGCGAAGGTGATGCGGCGCGTCCTACCGCCGAAGGAGTTCCTGGCCGGTGCCCGCAGGGACAGCGGCGCCGGGGTGGCCCGGTCGAGCGGGCCGACTACGCGGGCAGTGCGCCGTTCTGTGCCGCCTTGCGGTGGCGTGCGGACAGGCGGGAGCCGGACTCTCGGCGGGCGGCGCGGCGCAGCAGGGGCACCGCGAGGAGGAATCCGAGGACCGACCAGGCGGTCAACACCAGTGCGACCATGGGCAGTTCCCAGGAGCCGGCCACCTCGGCGGTCCGTGCGGTGTCCGGGAGCAGCGCCGAACGCAGGCCCTGTGCCATCCACTTGAGCGGGAAGACCGCGGCCACCTGCTGGACCGGCACGGGCAGCGCGGTGATCGGGAACACCGTCCCGGAGGTGAACAGGAGCCCCATCGTCGGCAGCATGATCAACGCCAGCGCCTCGCGCGGGTTGGGCAGCACGGCGCCGATGGCCGCGCCCAGCGGTACGACGGCCAGCAGTCCGAGGGTGGTGACCCACAGCAGCGTCAGCCAGCCGCCGGGCCCGTGCGGCAGTGGCCCGTCCGCCAGCAGCGCCGCGACCGCCAGGAGCAGGGCCAGGGTGCCGACCGCCACGACGACGACCAGCAAGGTCTTGGCGACGAGGTAGGCCGGTATCCCGCCGGGGGTGGTGCGCAGCCGCAGCAGGGTGCCCTCCTCCCGTTCGGTCACGAGTATCTGCGGGAGGTTGACCAGTCCGATCTGGAACAGCAGATAGGCGGCGAAGCCCGCGAGGAGGAGGTGTGCCATCGGGACATGGGTGCCGGGCACATCTCCAGTGACGTAGGCGGCGATCGCCACCGCGGCGACGACGTTGGCGAGATGGCCGGACAGCTCCTTGGGATTGCGCAGGAGGTGCCGCAGTTCGATACGGCCGCGCTGAAGCCCCGCACGCCAGGCGTTCGTCATGGGTGTCCCTTTCACGCGGCCTGTGCCGTGACGTCGGTGCTGTCGGGTTCCCGGCGCAGCATGTGCAGGTAGGTGTCCTCCAGCGTGGGGCGGCGGACCTCCAGGTCGGCGATCGGGCCGTCCGCGTGCCGGTGGAGTTCCCAGACCAACTGCGAGGGGTCCGCGGTGCGTTCACGGCGGGCCGTCCCGTCTCCGGCCGTCCAGCGGACCTCCGCGCGGGCGGCGGCCTGCCGGGCCAGTTCCGCGGGCGTCCCGCAGGCCCGGATCCGGCCGCCGACCAGCATGGCGATCCGGTCGGCGAGCCGCTCGGCCTCCACCAGGTCGTGCGTGGTGAGCAGCACGGTGACGCCTTCTTCCCGGGCCAGCCGTTCCACCAGTACGTGGAACTCGTGCCGTGCCTCGGGGTCGAAGCCGGTGGTCGGCTCGTCCAGGAAGAGGAGTTCGGGGCGGCCGACGATGCCGAGCGCGACGTCCAGCCGTCGGCGCTGGCCGCCGGACAGCCGCTCCACCTGGCGGCCCGCCTGCTCGGTGAGGCCGACCAGGGCGAGCAGTTCGGCCGGGTCGCGCGGGTCGGGATAGTAGGTGGCGAAGTGCGTGAGCAGTTCGGCGACCCGCCAGCGGCGGTGGTCGCGCCAGGACTGCAGGACCAGTCCGATCCGGCCGCGCCACGCGTCGTCTCCGCGCTCCGGGTCGACGCCGAGGACGCTCACCTCACCGGCGGAACGCCGCCGGAAGCCCTCCAGGATCTCGACGGTCGTGGTCTTCCCTGCGCCGTTGGGTCCGAGGAGCGCGAAGATCTCACCGCGGTGGATGTCCAGCTCGACGCCGTGCAGGACCTCGACGTCGCCGTACGCCATCGTCACGTCCCGCGCGCGGACGACGGGCTGGGCGGCACCGACGGGCCCGGCGGGTGTGTGCTTCGGTGTCATCGTCCAGCCCCCGAGTCGTGCCTCTGCCGTGGCGGTGTTTCGCTCGCCGACGCGGGACCGGCGCCCTCGACGATCGCGCGGAGGGCCGCGACGTGGCCCTCGAAGGCGGCACGGCCACGGTCCGTCAACCGCACTCTGGTACGCCGCTTTCGGCCGCCCCCTTCCTTCTGGAGCTCCAGATATCCGGCCTCCTCCAGGGTGTGCAGCTGCTTGGAGAGCGCGGAGTCGCTGAGCGAGAGGCTGTCGCGGACGAACGCGAAGTCCGCCCATTCGGTGGCGGCGAGCAGCGCGACCACCGACAGCCGGGTGGCGGGATGGATCAGCTCGTCGAACCCTGCGGGAATGCTCATCGCTCCGCCCCCGCGCCACCCGCGCCGGTGCCGGTGACCTGCGCGCCGTGGCCCCGTGCCGACCCGGCCGCCCAGCGGCCCGTCGGCCCGACGAACAGCACGAACACCGCCGCCGAGACCGTGGCCTGGATCAGACTGCCGGGCATCGGCTCCAGCGGGTCGACCAGCCGGCCGGACAGCAGGACCGTCCCGCCGGTCACCACCGCCCCCGCGACGAAGGTGGCGAACATCCGCAGGGTGCACCGGGTGTGGTGCAGCCGCACCCGGCTCCGGCGGTTGTGGAGCACCGCCACGCCGGCCAGCAGCGCGGCGTACGCGGCCATGGCCAGCCCGACGCCCCACCCGGGCAGGTCAAGGCCGAGCCCGGCCAGGAAGAGCCACATGAGTGCGGCCGTACCCCAGAGGTCTCCCGAGCCGCCCGCGGCGGACCGCTCGACCTCGTCGTACACCCGCTCCTGCGGCACCCGGATGCGCTGCAGATCCCGCCACGCCTGTTCGGCATCGATGGCCATGCCTCGCCCCCACTCACCCGTCACCACTCGACTTTCCCACCAGGAAAGCTATCTCCGACTTTCCCGACTGGCAAGTCGGCGAGCGGGGGCTGTGCGCGTGCCGGGCCATCGGCCGCGGCCACGGACGGCGTCTTCCGGACAAGAGGAACGCGGGACCGGAACGACGACCGCCGGGGTGTCGTTCCGGTCCCGCGTTGCTTTCTGCCTGCGGGTGCGGCTCAGGCCGAGGAGAGCTGGTTGGCTATCTCCTTCTCCCAGGCGGTCTGCTGTGCCGGGTCGTTGAGCGACGCCGCCCACTCCTCCGGCGACTGCTTGTGCTGGGTCGGGCCGGCTTTGAGGACCCCGAGCAGCGCACGTGCCGATTCCCGTACGCCGTCGGTGGCGTTCCTGCTCGCGGGGACGTCCGGGCCGGCCGCGAGCGCGTACAGCTTCTGCGCCATGAAGTGACGCTCGCCCTGCTGGACGGATTTCGTCACCTTGAAGAACTCCTTCAACGCGTCGCGGCGTGCGGCCGGTTCGGGCGCGGCCACCGAAGCGGCTGCCTCGGGCCGGTCCGTCCCGGTCTCGGCCTGCGCAGGCGTGGGCCTGGCCCACCGGTCGGGATGCCGCGCGGCGACATACCGGTTACTGCCCGCCCTTGATCCCTTGTAGAGAGCGCCACTGATCAGGAGGGCCGCTGCCGCACCGGCCACGGCAGGCGCCGCCGGGCCGGCGATCGCCCCGGCCGCGGCGGCGATCGCGAGGCCACCGCCCGCGGTACGCACCGTGTTTCCCCCGAGGCTGGCGACGCGCTTGCCCATCTTGGTGTGCTGCTTGTGCCGCGCGTACTGGATTATCTGGGCGAGTTCGGCATGCAGTTGCTGGTTGAGTTCAAGGACGCCCGCTCCCAGTTCCGTGGCGGCCGTGCCCACTTCCGCCGCGACGATGTCCGACTGGTCGCCCCCTCGCTCCCGCGAGGCCGCTCTCGCCGTCTGCTGCTGCACCTCTCCCAACCGGTCGCGTACGTCCTGGAGTTGGCCCTCGTTCCCCGGCGCCTCGCCGGAAGGTCCCCCTGCCAGACCTTTGAGTGCGCGGTTCTTGTTGTAGGTCTTCCAGATGACGGTGGAATCACGGGCGGCGATCACCGTGGAGTAGAAGATGCTGAAAACGCCGGTCGCCTCGCCGAGAGCGGCCACCCCGCCCAGTTGGCCGGCGTTCCGCACGGCGGCGTTGGCCATGCCGGTGGCATCGCCGGCGACCATGCCGACGTTCTGCACCACGCCGAGCGGCTTTCCCCGCATGTCCTTCCTGGGCTTGTGGGTCTCCGGCCCCACGCCCTTGCGGCTCTTGCGCGCGGCGTGCAGAGCACGCGCGTCGTTGACCACTCCCAGGACATCGGTCACCGCGTTGATCGCGGTGTCGACCTGGGTGACGATCGCGGTGGCCTGCACCTGAGCGGTGTCCCCCGTGGCCTGTCCGTCCATCCGGACGCCGCCCTCCGTGGGCGCGTTGATGCGGTTGGCCATCGTGTCGGGCTGGTCGAGGATCTTCTTGGCCTTGTCGGTCTTGGACGAGGTACTGAGGATCTCCCTTATCTTCCCGGCAACCCTCTTGAGCCGTCCCCCGGCACCGGCCAAGCGCCGCAGCCCACTTCGACGCTGCTTCGTCTCCGGCTGAGCCTGGTCCTGCGCGGCCACAGCCGCCGCAGTCGCTGCAGCCGCTGCTTCCTGCCGGCGCTGTTCCTCAGCCGCGGCTTCTTCTTCCCGCAGGCGCTGCTCGGCCGCAGCCGTCTCTTCTTCCTGCCGGCGCTGCTCCTCCACGGCAAGCACTTCACGCTCAGGCTGCTCCTGCACCTCGGCGATGTCTTGGCGCTCAGGCTGTTCCTGTATCTCAGCTACTTCTTGAAGCTCAGGCTGCCCTCGCGACGCCACGACGAATGGACCCTCGGGGGGTCTCGGCAGAGCCACGACTGCTTGACGCTCAGGCTGTTCCCGCGCCGCAGCCGCGGCCTCTTGCCGACGTTGCCCTTCCGCAGCCGCGTCCGTCGCCACCGCCCCAACCCGGCGCCGCCGCTCCTCCAACACCCCCGGCCGACGACCACCCTCAGCCGCCGCATCCACGGCCACCGCCGCAACCCGACGACGCTCCCCCGCCTCTTCCCCCCGACGACGACCCTCCGCAGCCGCGTCCGTCGCCACCGCACCGACCCGACGCCGCCGCTCCTCCAACACCCCCGGCCGACGACCACCCTCAGCCGCCGCATCCACCGCGACCGCCGCAACCCGACGACGCTCCCCCGCCTCTTCCCCCCGACGACGACCCTCCGCAGCCGCATCCGACGCCACCGCACCGACCCGACGCCGCCGTTCCTCCAACACCCCCGGCCGACGACCACCCTCAGCCGCCGCATCCGCCGCGACCTGTCGATGCGCCGCCGTCCGGCGTCTCTCCTCCGCAGCCTCCTGCTCCGCCCGCTCGCCCTGAGCGGACCGCGGCGGTTCGGCGACCGGGTTCAGGTCGGCGGGGGCGGAATTCGACCGGCCCCTGCCGGCCACCAAGGCGTCCATCTCAGAGGAGCCCGCCTCACGCTGCTCTCCCCCCGCCGAACCCGGGCGAGGACCACCCGACGCACGCTGGATCACTGCCGCGACGGCCCTGTTCCCCGCTTTGCCCTGCAAGGAGGCCAACGCGGGCTGCGGCTTCTGCGTGCGGCGTTTTGCCGGATCCGCAGCGTCCGTGCGACGTGTCTGTGTTTCGCGCGGGCGGTCCAGCACGGACAGCTCCTTCTGACTGAGGATTCAGGGGACAGCAAGACAAAAGGAGCATCAGACATAAATGGCTCTATACCGAAAGAGAACGCAACGTGAACAGAGGAACACGACAGCGTTTCGGGCAACCTACCCTTACTGAACGAGCCGCATGTTTCCTCTGTGTTTATTGTTGGCGCGGCCTTGTCTATTGCTGGGCGGCCTTCAGGACACGGTCGGCCGGAGGGATGTGGAAGGGGAGACAACTCCCTCTGCAGGAGCGATGTTCAGCGGCGAATCCACCCTGGTCGTCCTGCCGGAAGGGCACCGGGACGACGTAAGTCACCGCACCCGTCGGAACAACGCGGCGAGCGCCTGCCCGCCGCCGATGCACATCGTGACGATGCCGAGTTCGAGGTCGTGGCGGACCAGGTGCTTGGCGACCCGCAGCGAGAGGATCGCCCCGGTGGCGCCGACCGGGTGCCCGAGCGCGATCGCGCCGCCGTACGGGTTGGTCCTCTCCGGGTCGAGTTCCGCGTCGCGGATCACCGCGACCGCCTGGGAGGCGAACGCCTCGTTCAGTTCGACCGTGTCGATGTCACGGGGTGTGGTGCCGGTCTGCGCGAACAGCTTCCGCAGCGCCAGGACCGGGACGTAACCCATCAGTTCGGGCTCCATCGCCGCGGTCGCGACGGCCTCCAGGGACACCGAGCCCGTCAGCCCGTGCTCCCTGGCCACCGACTCCCGGGCCAGTACGACGGCGGCGCCGCCGTCGTTGATGCCGGAGGCGTTGCCGGCCGTCACGGTGCCGTCCCCGGCGAACGCCGGCCGCAACCCGGCCAGCGTCTCCACCGTGGTGCCGGGCCTGGGGTGTTCGTCCTCGGTCACGGTGTACGGTTTCCGGCCGCCCACCTCGACCGGGACGATCTCCTCCGCGAACGCCGCCCGCGCCTCCCTGGTCGCGGCCCGCCGCTGGGACTCCGCCGCGAACTCGTCCTGCTGCCGGCGTGACACGCCGTACTTCGCGGCCACGTTCTCCGCCGTCACCCCCATGTGGATGCCGTGGAAGGGATCGGTCAGCATCATCACCGTGCCGTCGACCAGCGTGCGGTCCCCGAGCCGGTAGCCGGCGCGCGCGCCGAAGTCGTAGAACGGCATCCGGGTCATCGACTCGTCGCCCCCGGCCAGGGCGAAGTCCACCCCTCCCCAGCGCATCTGCATGGCCGCCGACCAGATGGCCTGCAGGCCGCTGCCGCAGAGCCTGTTCACCGTGTACGCCGGCACGCTCTTGGGCAGCCCTGCCGCGATCGCCACCCGGCGGGCGTTGTAGGCGTCCGGGCCGACCTGGCCGATGCAGCCCATCACGACCTCGTCGACCAGCTCCGCCGCGACGCCGGAGCGCCGCAGGGCCTCCTTCGCGGCCGTCGCGCCGAGCTCGAAGCCCGGTACGTCCTTGAACGCCCCTCCGAAGCTTCCGACCGGGGTTCGGGCCCCGTCGAGAACGATGATCTTTTCCGCGTCAGCCATGTGCACATTCCCGTCCCACGCGCCGTCCGGCGCGAGCCTTCATGAGAAGTCCGCTGCGAGGAGTACGTCGCGAGATGCGACGGTCCCCCACCGATCCGTGAGATAGTAGGACGTCCTACTATCTGCCCGCCACCTGCCCGTCACCAGTCCGTTCCCGGGTGCACGCCGAATCCTCGACGCAAGCCGCCCCCGCCGACCCGCCCTGTTCTTCCAGTCACACCTGCTCGCCGAAAAATAGTAGGACGTCCTACTATCTTGACATCAGTACTCTTCCGAAGTGTCTTGGGAAGGCCCCCATGCATCCTCTGCACCGACCCGTGCATCCCGTCCGTCTGGTCACCGCCTCGGCCCTGTTCGACGGACATGACGCGTCGATCAACATCATGCGGCGGATCTTCCAGTCCCAGGGCGCCGAAGTGATCCACCTGGGGCACAACCGGTCGGTGCAGGAGGTCGTGGACGCGGCGCTGGAGGAGGACGTGCACGGCGTGGCCGTCTCGTCCTACCAGGGCGGACACGTCGAGTACTTCGAGTACCTCGTCGAATCCCTGCGCCGGCAGGGAGCGGACCACATCCGGGTGGTCGGCGGCGGCGGTGGCGTGATCGTGCCCGAGGAGATCACCCGGCTGCGGGCCAGCGGAGTGACCATCTTCTCCCCCGAGGACGGCCAGCGCATGGGCCTCGCCGGAATGGTCAACTCCGTCGTCAAGGACTGCGACTTCGACCTCTGGGACAGCAAACCGGCCGACGCCGCCGCGCTCCTCGCCGGCGACCGGTTCGCGATCGCCCGCGCCATCACGGGCGCCGAACTGGGCAAGCTGCCCGCGGAGCTGCTGGAGCGGGTGCGCTCCGCCGCGGCGGAGCGGGTCACGCCGGTCCTCGGCATCACCGGTACCGGCGGCTCCGGAAAGTCCTCGCTGACCGACGAGCTGGTGCGCCGCTTCCACCTCGACCAGCCCGGCAAACTACGGATCGCGGTGATCGCGGTCGACCCGACCCGCCGCCGGGGCGGTGGAGCCCTGCTCGGGGACCGGATCCGGATGAACTCCCTCGACGGGGACCAGGTCCTCTTCCGTAGTCTCGCCACCCGTGGCAGCCACGAGCTGCCGGAGCACCTGTCCGACGTGATCGACGTCGTCAAGTCGGCCAGCTTCGACCTGGTGATCGTGGAGACGCCCGGTATCGGCCAGGGGGACGCGGCGATCGTGCCGTTCGTCGACGCCTCGCTGTACGTGATGACTCCGGAGTTCGGAGCCGCCTCGCAGCTGGAGAAGATCGACATGCTCGACTTCGCCGACGTGGTCGCCATCAACAAGTTCGAACGGCGGGGCGCCAAGGACGCGATGCGCGACGTGGGCCGCCAACTGGTGCGCAACCGCGAGGCGTTCGGCAAGAAGCCGGAGGACATGCCGGTGTTCGGCACCTCCGCGGCGACGTTCAACGACGACGGCGTCACCGCTCTGCACCAGCACCTCAAGTCCGTGCTGGCCGAGCGGGGACTGCCGGTGTCCGAGGGCGCGCTGCCGCAGGTGGACGTACGCCATTCCTCGGGCATCCGTCAGGTGGTGCCCGCGGACCGGGTGCGCTACCTCGCCGAGATCACCGAGACGGTCCGCGCCTACCACGGCGAGACCGAGGCACTCGCCGAGGCGGCGCGGCGCGTCCAGCGACTGGACGCGGTCAGGGGCGACCTCGCCGACGCCGGTTCCGACGCCGGGAACGTGGAGTCACTGCTCACCCAGGCGCGCAAGCAGCTGCCGCCCGACGTCACGGACCAGATCGTCAACTGGCCCGCCGTCGTGGAGTCCTACTCTGGTGACGAGCAGGTCGTGAGGATCCGGGACAAGGAGATCCGGACCAAGCTGACCCGGGAGTCCCTGTCGGGCAACAAGGTTCCCCGGGTCGCGCTGCCCGGCTTCACCGACCACGGGGAGCTGGTGAAGTTCTGGCGGCGGGAGAACCTGCCCGGTCTCTTCCCCTTCACCGCCGGAGTGTTCCCGTTCAAGCGCGACGGCGAGGATCCGGCCCGGATGTTCGCCGGCGAGGGCGACCCGTTCCGCACCAACCGGCGCTTCAAGCTGCTGTCCGAGGACCAGCCCGCCACCCGGCTGTCCACCGCGTTCGACTCGGTGACCCTCTACGGCCGCGACCCGGACGAGCGTCCCGACATCTACGGCAAGGTCGGGACCTCCGGTGTGTCGGTCGCGACCCTGGAGGACATGAAGGCGCTCTACGACGGTTTCGACCTGGTCGCGCCGACGACCTCGGTGTCGATGACGATCAACGGCCCGGCTCCCACCGTGCTGGCGTTCTTCCTCAACACGGTCATCGACCAGCAGCTGGAGAAATTCAGCGCCGCCGAGGGCCGTGACCCCTCCCCGGAGGAGGCGGCCGAGTTGCGGGCGCACGCGCTGGCCACCGTGCGCGGCACGGTCCAGGCGGACATCCTGAAGGAGGACCAGGGACAGAACACCTGCCTGTTCTCGACCGAGTTCTCCCTGCGGATGATGGCCGACATCCAGGAGTGGTTCATCGCCCACCAGGTCCGCAACTTCTACTCCGTGTCCATCTCCGGCTACCACATCGCCGAAGCGGGCGCGAACCCGATCAGCCAGCTCGCGTTCACCCTCGCCAACGGGTTCACCTACGTCGAGGCCTATCTGGCCCGCGGGATGCGCATCGACGACTTCGCACCGAACCTGTCGTTCTTCTTCTCCAACGGCATGGACCCGGAGTACTCGGTCCTCGGCCGGGTCGCCCGCCGGATCTGGGCCGTCGCGATGAAGGAGAAGTACGGTGCCAACGAGCGTTCACAGAAGCTGAAGTACCACGTCCAGACCTCCGGCCGCTCCCTGCACGCCCAGGAGATGGACTTCAACGACATCCGCACCACCCTGCAGGCGCTGATCGCCATCTACGACAACGCCAACTCCCTGCACACCAACGCCTACGACGAGGCGGTCACCACCCCGTCCGCGGAGTCGGTGCGCCGGGCCCTCGCGATCCAGCTCATCATCAACCGCGAGTGGGGGCTGGCGATGAACGAGAACCCGCTGCAGGGTTCGTTCATCATCGACCAGCTCACCGACCTGGTGGAGCGGGAGGTGCTCGCCGAGTTCGACCGGATCAACGAACGCGGCGGTGTGCTCGGCGCCATGGAGACCGGCTACCAGCGCGGCCGTATCCAGGACGAGTCGATGCTGTACGAGCAGCGCAAGCACGACGGTTCGCTGCCGATCATCGGCGTGAACACCTTCCGCAGGCCGGGCGACGACGCTCCGGGCGGGGAGGTCGAACTCGCCCGCGCCACGCAGACGGAGAAGGAGTCGCAGCTGCGGCGGGTCCGCGACTTCCAGACCGCGCACGGCGCGGCGGCCGCCCAGGCGATCACCCGGCTCAAGGAAGCGGCCATCAACGGCGACAACGTCTTCGAGGTCCTGATGGAGGCCGCCCGGGTCTGCTCGCTGCGGCAGATCACCGAGTCCTTCTTCGAGGTCGGCGGACAGTACCGGAGGAACGTGTGAGCACCGGGAACGGGCGCATCGGCCGACGGGCGCCGGTCTGCGGCGTCACGCGCGTCCGGAGCTGATCCGGCACACACAGGCACGCACTCCGGGCGCGCGCACACCGACACGCACGCACACACACCAGCACGCACGCGCACACAGCACAGTGAACGGGCGCTCCCGCGAGGGGGCGCCCATCGGCGTTCCACCGGCCCGGGGCGCTGGTGCCGGACGGAGCCGGCGGCACGCGGAGCGGGTCGAAGTCTTGATAACGATCGTTCGCTTCCATACTATTCTTCAAATGGTCAGGCCGAATCGGCCGCCGTTGCAGCACGCCGACGACGCCGTCGGCTGCCCTGGAGAAAGGACCGAGGCCAATGGACGACTTCACTGACATCACGTACGAGGTCGAGGACGGTCTCGCCTGGATCACCATCAACCGGCCGGAGCGGTACAACGCCTTCCGGGCGCGCACCGTCGACGAACTGGTCATGGCCTTCAAGCAGTCCTGGGCCAGCGACGAGGTGGGCGTGGTGGCGCTCACCGGTGCCGGTGACAAGGCGTTCTGTGCCGGCGGTGACCAGAAGCAGCGCATGGAGACCGGGGACTACGGCCCCTCCCAGAGCGGTCTGTTCGAGGTCGACGCCCTGCACCGGGTGATCCGCGACACCCCCAAGCCGGTCGTCGCCGCGGTGAACGGCCTGGCGATCGGCGGCGGTCACGTCCTCCATGTGCTGTGCGACCTGACCATCGCCGCGGACACCGCCCAGTTCGGCCAGAACGGGCCCCGCGTGGGATCGTTCGACGCCGGTCTCGGCTCGGGTTATCTGGCCCGGGTGGTGGGTGAGAAGCGGGCCCGCGAGCTGTGGTTCATGCTCCGCCGGCTCAGCGCCGAGGAGGCCCTGGACTGGGGTCTGGTGAACAAGGTCGTGCCGGCCGGCGAGCTGCGTACCGCGGTGCGTGCGTGGGCCGACCAGATGCTGGAGTTCTCGCCGACCGCGCTCAAGGTGCTCAAGCAGTCGATGAACACCGACACCGAGCACTTCGTCAGCATCGGTTCGATGGCCTACAGCACCCTCAAGCTCTTCGGTGAGACCCCCGAGGCGCAGGAGGGCATCAACGCGTTCAACGAGAAGCGCAAGCCCGACTTCAGCAAGTACCGGGGCGCCTGAGATGGAACTGAGCGAGGAGCAGAAGCGGTTCGGCTCGGCCATCCACGCGTTCTCCCGCGAGCAGTACGGCTCCGTGGCCCAGCGGGACGCCGTGACCCAGGGCGGAACGCTGTCGAACAGCCCGCAGATCCTCGCCGAGCTCGCGAAGCTGGGCTGGCTCGGGGTGTCCCTGCCGGCCGAGTACGGCGGCGGCGGCGCGGGCTTCGTCGACGAGTGCGTGTTCCTGGAGGAGTCCTCGCGGGGGCTGCTGCCCGTCACGGGCTACTCGACCGGCCTGACCGCCGCGCAGACCTATCTGCGGTGGGGGGCGGAGGAGCAGAAGAACGTCATCGTCTCCAACCTGGTCGCCGGCAGGCTGGAGGCGATCGCACTGAGCGAGCCGGGCGCGGGCTCGGACCTCGGCGGAGTACGGGTACGGGCCACCCGGGACGGCGACACGTACGTCATCGAGGGCCAGAAGACCTGGACCTCCGCCGCGCACGTCGCCGAACACCTCCTGGTGCTCGCCCGTGAGGACAGCGGTGGCACCAAGCACGAGGGCCTCACCCTGCTCATGGTGCCCACCGACACCCCGGGCCTCACGATCCGCGGCATCGACACGATGGAGGCGCACACCGTCAACGACGTCTTCTTCACCGACGTCCGGGTGCCCGCCTCCGCCGTGGTGGGCCGCCCCCTCCACGCCTGGAAGCAGCTCATGCGCGGGCTGAGCGTGGAACGGCTCATCATCGCCGCGATGAGTCTGGGTGCGGCCCGCCGCTCGCTCGACGACGTGATCGCGTACGTCGGACAGCGTGAGCAGTTCGGCCGCAGCATCGGCAGTTTCCAGGCGATCCGCCACCGCATCGCGGACCTCGCGACCGACGTCGAGTTCGCCCGGGCGTTCCTGTACGACGCGGCCGGCCGGGTCGACGCCGGGCAGGAGGACGCGCTCGCCCGGGAGAGCGCAATGGCGAAGATGCGCTGCACCGAGATCGCGAAGAACACCGCGCTGGAGGCCATGCAGATGATGGGCGGGTACGGCTACGCCCGGGAGTACGGCATGGAGGGACAGGTCCGCAAGGCGCTGGCGCCGCCCATCTACGGCGGCACCAACGAGATCCAGCGCGAGATCATCGCCAAGAGCCTGCTGTGAGGCACGGGTCCGGGCGCACGAGGAAAGGACCACGGCCTTGAACGACGCTTCGCGTTCGCCCTTCACCAGCGATCTGCTGGCGGGCAGGCGGATCCTGATCACCGGCGGGGGCACCGGTCTCGGCCGCGGCGTGGCACGGCATCTGGTGGACCACGGCGCCGACGTCCATCTGTGGGGCCGTCGCGAGGCGGTCCTGCGGGAGGCCGCCGAGGAGGCCTCCGCCTCCCGGCCCGGGAGCGTCCATGTGCACTCGGTGGACGTCCGGGACGCCGAGCAGGTCGACGCCGCGATGGAGTCCGTCTGGTCCGGCCACGGCCCGCTCACCGGGGTGGTGAACAACGCGGCGGCCAACTTCATCGCCCAGACGAAGGACCTCAGCCCGCGGGCGTTCGAGGCGGTCAGCGGCACGGTGATGAACGGCTCGTTCCACACCACGCTCGCGGCGGGCCGGCGGTGGATCGCCGACGGCCTGCCCGGCAGTGTGGTCTCCACGCTGACCACCTGGGTGTGGACGGGTTCCGCGTTCGTCGTTCCCTCCGCGATGGCGAAGGCCGGCGTGCACGCCATGACGATGTCCCTGGCCGTCGAGTGGGCCAAGTACGGCATCCGGCTGAACGCGCTGGCGCCCGGGCCGATCCCCACCGACTACGCCTGGGAGATGCTGAATCCGACGGAGAAGAGTTCCGTCGGGGCCACCCAGACCGATCTGATCCCGGCCGGCCGGGCGGGCAGCATCGAGGAACTCGCCCACCTCACCATGTTCCTGCTCTCCGGCGCCTGCGACTACCTGACCGGCCAGACCATCGCCATGGACGGCGGTCAGATGCTCGCCGGTCCCGGCACCTTCGCGGGTCTCACCTCGCTCTCGGACGCCGACTGGGCCGAGGTACGGGACCGCAGCCGGGCGGCGACCGCCGCGAGCAAGGAGCAGCGCTCGGTCTGACTCCGGAGCCGTGTACATGTGTGGGGCCCCGTACCGCCTGTCGGTACGGGGCCCCACACATGTACACGGCTCGGTGAAAGCCCCTCGGCCGTCAGCGCAGGGACGGCCGGTAGGTGTAGGAGCGGCTGCGGGTCATGGCGAACTCGAAGATGCCGCGGCCCTCGGTGCCGTTCCAGGTGAACGAGGCCAGCCGGTCGGTCAGGGCCGAGTCCAGGGTGCGGGGGGACACCGTGCCGTCGAGCGGGTAGACGTCGTGCTCGATGTGGTCGCGTCCCTTCGGCCGGCCGTGGTGGCCTCCGTAACCGGCACCGGCCATGTACCCGCCGCCCGCGGAGGCGTCGGTGTCCACCGTGTACACGGCGCCGCTCTCGGTGGTGACCTCCACCGTGCCGCCCTTGAGGTCGAGGCCGTCGTCGAAGCGCAGGTCGTGGCGGACGTCCACGATGTCGTCGAGCAGGCCGTTCTCGTGCATCACCGCCCCCTCCAGGAGGAGCCGGTCGTGCTGCCGGGTCTCCACGAGCAGGAAGCCGATCGAGCGGTCGGGGAACTGGGCCTGGTACCAGACGTGCAGCCCCTGTCCCCCGGACAGCGTGCGCACACCGCGGGACCGGTCGCGCTGGCCGTACCAGCCGTCGACCGACTGCTGCCTGCCGTCGATGCTCAGCGTGCCGGAGTAGTACCCGGACTGGACCAGGTGCGCGAAGGAGGTGGGAGTGGGGCCGTCGTTGTCGACGTTGACCTCGCCGGTCCACGCCGGTGTCCGCGCGTGCCAGAGGAGGTCGAACTCCATCCCGGTGGGGTTGGCGCCGAGCACCAGTTTCCAGGTCTTCATCGGCTCGACCACCTGCCAGGAGAACGGCCCGGCGCTCGCACCGTCGGTGGCGCTCAACTCGGTGGAGAAACGGACGTTCCGCTGTTCGGTGCCCGTGACCAGAACCGCGAAGCCGTCCACCACGTCCTTCGGGGGATGGACGCCGAGACCGATCAGGACCGACGGCGACGAGGCGTCGACCGGGTGCAGGTTGAACACGAACCGGTCGAAGAACCTGTCCGGGAGGCCGGAGGTGTCCGGCGCCACGAGAGCGTCGTGGAAGGTGTCGTCCGTCATCGGGTCTCCTCGTCGGGTACGGCTTCGGGTGCGGGCTCGGTCACGTCCGCGGGTGCGTCCGGCGGCTCGTCGAGACCGGCGGTCCGGTGGGCCGCCGCCAGGAAGGCCTGCACCAGCTTCTGGTCGGCGTAGTAGGGATCGCCCACCCCCCGTACGGTCCGGCGGCGGCTGTACTCGTAGAGCGCGGCCAGCTTCCAGAACGCGAGCGCGGTGTACCAGTCCAGGTTCGACAGGTCGCGGCCGGTGCGGTCGGCGTACCGGTCGGCGAGTTCCTTGCGGGTCGGGTAGCCCTCTTCGAGCAGCGCCGTGCCCAGGTCCTCCGTCGGAGTCCGCGGGCTGTCCGCCTCGGGCACCGAGGCCAGGAAGTACCCGACGTCGAACAGGGGGTCGCCGATGGTGGCCAGCTCCCAGTCGAGCACCGCGGCGATGCGTCCCGGGGCGTCGGGGGCGAGGACCACGTTCCCGATCCGGTAGTCGTTGTGCACGATCGAGGCGCCCGACTCGGGCGGCACGTGCGCGGCGAGCCAGCGCTCGATGACCGCGAAGTGCGGCGGCGGAGCGCCGTCCGCGTCGGCGACCAGCCGGCCCATACGGCGCAGGTGGCGGGCGTTGAAGCCCTCCGGGCGGCCCAGGTCGCCGAGACCGGCGGCCTGCCAGTCGATCGCGTGCAGATCGGCGAGGACGTCGACGAGGGCCTCACCGATCTGCCGCCGGGTCGCGGGTGTGTCGAGCGGCGAGGGGGTCGAGGTGGTCACCACGGGCCCCTCGGCGAAGCTCATGACGTAGAAGGGCACGTCGATCACCTCGCCCGCCTGCGCGGTGGCGAGCACCGTGGCGACGGGCACCGGGGTGTCCCGCAGCGCGTCGACGAGCCGTGCCTCGCGCAGCATGTCGTGGGCCCCCGGCGGTGTCGGTGGTGGCGGCGGACGGCGTACCACCACGCGGCCGGTGCCGCCCGGGACCTCGCCCCCGCTCCCGCCCACGGCGTCGCCCGAGACCAGGAAGGTCAGGTTCGAGTGGCCGTCGCCGATCCGGCGGACGTCCAGCTCACCCGTTCCCTCGCACAGGCCGCGTTCGCGCAGGAACCGGGTGAGGGCTTCGAGTCCCTCCGGTGTCCACTCGTCGGTCATGCCGGGACCTCACTTTCCGGTGAACTGGGGCGCGCGCTTCTGCTTGAAGGCCGCCAGCGCCTCGGGCATGTCCTCGGTGCGCGACATCAGCGCCTGCCCCCGGTTCTCCAGCTCCAGGGCGGCGGCGTACGAGGTGATCTCCTGGTTGCGCTGGATGGCGCGCTTGGACATGCGTACTCCGCCCGGCGAGTTGGCGGCGATGAGCCGCGCCATCGCCAGCGCCTCGTCCAGCAGGTTCTCGCTCGGCACCAGGCGGTTCGCCAGCCCGATCGTCACGGCCTCCTCGGCGCCGACCAGCCGCCCGGTGTAGCCGATCTCGGCGGCCCGGCCGAGCCCCACGAGGCGGCTGAGGTTGTACGACGTGCCCAGTTCGCCCATCGACAGGCCCACCTTGACGAAGGCCGCGCTGAACTTGGCCGTCGGCGCGACGAGGCGGATGTCGGCGGCCAGGGCCAGTGCCATGCCGCCTCCCGTGGCCGCGCCGTGCACCGCGGCGATCACCGGGAAGGGCAGGTGCCTGATGGCCTGGATGCCTCCCGTGGCGGTCTCCTGGAACTTGAGGAACTCGCGCACACCCATCGTGGTGATGACGTCGATCTCGTCGAGGTCGAAACCCGCGCAGAACGCGCGCTCCCCCGTGCCGGTGAGGATCAGCGCTCTGAGGCCGCTGTCCCGCAGGGCGCGGGCGACGGTGTTGTACTCGGTGAACATCTTCACCGTCTGCGAGTTCATCCGCTCCGGGCGGTTCATCCGCAGCACCGCGACGCCGGCGTCCAGCACTTCGAGCGACAGGGTTTCCAGGTCGGGCAGGTCGAGGTCGTGAGCCATGGTGGGTCCTTCGGTAGTCGCCATCGTCAGCCGGAGCCGGCCGCCGCCGTCAGCCGCTGTCGTCGTCAGCGGCCGGTGAAGACCGGAGCACGCTTCTCCCTGAAGGCGGCCAGGGCCTCCGGCATGTCCGCGCCCCGGGTGAGCAGCGCCTGTCCGCGGTTCTCCAGCTCCAGGGCGGCGGCGTACGAGGCCGTCTCCATGTTGGCCTGCAGGGCCCGCTTGGAGAGCTGCACGCCGCCCGGTGAGTTGGCCGCGATCGACCGGGCCAGCGTCAGGGCGTCGTCCAGGAGGGCGCCCGCCTCGCTGACGCTGTTCACCAGGCCGAGGTCGCGTGCCTCGTCGGCGAGGACGAAACGGCCGGTGAAACAGATCTCGCTGGTCGCGGCGGGTCCGATCAGCCGGGTCAGCAGCCAGGACGCGCCCAGGTCGCCGGCGGACAGACCGATGCGTACGAAGGCGGCGTTGAACTTGGCGTCCGGGGAGGCCAGCCGGATGTCGGCGGCCAGCGCGAGCGAGAGGCCGCCGCCCGCCGCGGGGCCGTTCACCGCCGCGACGACCGGGACCCGCATGGTGCGCAGCGCCAGCAGCGCACGCGCCGCCCGCTCCTGCTGGTCGAGCATGCCCAGCGCGCCGAGGTGCGGCAGGTCCTCGGCGTCGGCCAGGTCGTACCCGGCGCAGAACGCCTTGCCCGCCCCGGTGAGGATCACAACCCGGCAGTCGTCCTCGTCGTCGAGCGTGACGGCCACGTTCTCCAGCTCGTCGAACATCGTGTTCGTCATCGCGTTGTAGCGCTGCGGACGGTTCAGGGTGACCACGACGACGCCGGGTGAGAGCTCCTCCAGCGTGAGCGTCTCGTACACCGCTTCCAGACTTTTCATCAGTGCTCCTCGGCTCCGTGGCGTTTTGGTTCTGCTGCTCTTCGGTTCTGCTGCTCTTCGGCTCTGCGTGTCGCCGTCCGTGTCGGACCTGGTCAGCCCGTGCCGCGTACGGCGCCGGCCGCCTCCCAGGTGGCGACGGTCCGCCCGGGAACTCCCCAGGCGGTGAGTGCCTCCCGGGTGTGCTCGCCGGGCGCGGGCGGCGGGCTGTCCACGGTCGCGGGCGTACGGCTGAAGCGGGGCGCCGGGGCGGGCTGGGTGAGCCCGGCGATCTCGACGAAGGACCCGCGCGCCCGATGGTGCGCGTCCTCGCCCACCTCCTCGGTTTCGAGGACGGGGGTCAGACAGACGTCCCGGCCCTCGGCTGCGGCCACCCACTCGTCGCGGGTCCGCCGGCGGACCGCCGCGGCGAAGATCTCCTTCATCCGGGGCCACTGCGCGGAGTCGTTCTGCGGGGGCAGCTCGTCGGGTACCAGACCGAGCAGGTCGACGAGTTCGGCGTAGAAGCGTGTCTCCATGCCGCCGACCGCGACCCACTTGCCGTCGGCGGTCTCGTAGGCGTCGTAGTAGGGGGCGCCGCTGTCCACGATGTTGCTGCCGCGCTCCTGCCAGACACCCGTCTGGCGGTAGCCGAAGAAGGCGGTGCCGAGCAGGGCGGCGCCTTCGCTCATGGCCGCGTCGACGACCTGGCCCTTGCCCGAGGCACGGCTCTCCCACAGGGCCGCGAGGACGCCGAACGCCAGCAGCATTCCCCCGCCGCCGAAGTCCCCGACGAGGCTCAGCGGCGGGGTCGGCGCCTGACCGGTCCGGCCGATCAGCGAGAGGACACCGCTGTGCGCCACGTAGTTGATGTCGTGGCCCACGGTCTGCGCCAGGGGCCCGTCCTGGCCGAAGCCGGTCATCCGCCCGTACACCAGCCGGGGGCTGCGCGCGTGACAGTCCTCGGGGCCGATCCCCAGACGCTCGGTGACCCCGGGCCGGAAACCCTCGATGAGCACGTCGGCCTTCTCCACCAGCGACAGCACCACCTCCGGCCCCTCGGGGTGCTTGAGGTCGACGGCGACGGAGCGCCGTCCCCGGTGCAGCAGTTCGGTGCGGAAGTCCGCGTTGGGGCCGACGAGGGCGGCTCCCCGGGCACGGTCGACCCTGATCACGTCGGCGCCCAGGTCCGCCAGCAGCATGGCGCAGAACGGTCCCGGCCCGATACTGCCGATCTCGACGACCTTCATACCTGTCAGCGGACCGGTGAACGATCGTTCCGTGTGGTGCTGCGTCACTGCGTCACTCCTTCGGACCTAGCTCAGATTACATACCAATGGTCAGTCCGAATACAGGCATGGTGAGAAACTTCTCGCCGCCGGCTCGGTCGGGCTCCGGAGGGCGGGTACGTACACCGGTCGTCAGACACGTACGCCGGTCGTCACGGTGGCGATCGTGCACGGTCTGCCGTTCTCGTTCACGGACGTCACCCGCACCACCGCGAAGCTGCGCCCGGCGTGCTCCACCGATGCCCTGAACCGCACGGCCGTGTTCCGCGGCACCGGTCGCACATAGGCGATGTGGACGGAGGCGGTGCCGGACGACGGCCGGCCGGCGGCCTCCAGCGCGGCGTGCGCCGCCACGTCCGAGGCACACAGACCGATGCCGCCGTGCAGATTGCCGAGCGGGTTGACCAGTTCCGGCGTGGCGACCAGTTCCAGCTCCGCGCCGCCGTCCACGCTCTTGACCTGCGCATCCAGCAGTTCCAGCAGGTCTCCCCCACCCGTGCGCCCCGACGCTCCGGCGCTGTCGCTCCCCGACGACGCGGCGGGCAGCGTCCGTATCCACCGGCCCTGCTGACGGCACACCGCGACGAGCCCGCCTCGCTCGTCGACGACCGAACCGGAGGAGATGCCGCCGAGGGAGTCGGAGTGGGTGACACTCCCCTCGGCACGAAGCGCGGACCCGTCCGCCGGTACCGGCCCGCACATGTCGATCGAGATCTCGGAGCTGACCGACCAGTGGCCGGCCGGGCGGTCGAGCATGATGGCGTACCCGAGGACGTTGTCGACGAGCACCCCGAGCACGCCACCGACCGGGCCGCTCGCCGACCCGGCACGCGGGCCGTTCAGCCACGGGCCCGTCCGCATGGACGCCGAGACTCTCTTCCCGTCGGCCGCCACCCCGGTGATCGCGAACGATCGTTCAGGGCCGCTGCGCACGACCTGAAGGGTCTGGTTCCCGTCGCCCTGTGCGGCGTTCCCGGTCGTCGTCACTGGAGGCAGCCGTCCGTTCTCTCGTGCGACCGCGGAGCCGCGGCGCGTGTCCGTCCATGCTGTGTCACCCATCCGGGCCGGGCGTCACTGGGCCGGGCCTCGGGAGTCAGTCGAAATCCGGTCGGCGCTTCTCGATGAAGGCGGTGATGCCTTCCGCGGCCTCGCCGTCCTCGAAGAGGGACTGCTCCTGCGCCGCCTCGAAGGCGAACCCCTGCCCGACCGGCAGGTCGAAGGCCGCGTCGACCGTACGGACGACGGCGAGCTGCGCCGGCAGCGAAGCGCCCGCGGTCAGTTCCGCGGCCAGCGACAGCGCCTCCTGCACGACATCTCCCTCGGTCAGCCGGTCCACCAGGCCGATGGCGAGCGCCTCGGACGCCGGCACCTGCCGGGCGGTGAGCATGATGTCCAGCGCGCGGCCACGGCCCACCAGCTGCGGCAGCCGCTGGGTGCCGCCCGCCCCCGGGATGAGGCCGATCCGCACCTCCGGAAGCCCGAACCTCCCCCGCGGGCCGGAGACCCGCAGGGTGCAGGCCATCGCCAGTTCGAGGCCGCCGCCGAGGGCCAGTCCGTCGACCGCCGCGACGGACAGGAACGGCGCCGCGGCGAGGCGGTCGTTGACGGCGCGCATCCGGTCGCCGTACGCCGTGAACGACTCGGCGTCGATCTTCGAGAGGTGCTTGATGTCCGCGCCCGCCGCGAAGAAGCCGTCGAGGGCCGAGGAGACGACCATGACCTTGACGTCCCCGGCCTTCTCGGCCGCGTCGATCGCCGCGTGCATGCCGTCGAGGATCGCGGGACCGAGGGCGTTGGCCGGTGGCCGTGCCAGGGTCACATGGACGATCCCCGGCGCCTCCTTCTTCCAGGTGACGACGTCGGTGGGGTCCTCGGACACGTTCCGTTCGGACACGTTCCGCTCGGCCATCGCTTCCTCACTTGTCGGTGACTTGTCGGTTCGGGTACTGCGCGGTACCGCGGTTCGGAACCTGCGCTCCCGGAGCCTGTGTTCAGGGGGTACGGCTCAGGCCATGGTGAGTCCGCCGCTGACCGACAGGGTCTGGCCGGTGACGAAGCCGGCGGCGTCGGAGGCGAAGAAGGCGACGGCGGGGCCGACGTCCTCGGGGGTGCCGAGCCGCTTCATCGGTACGGCGCGGGTCATGCCGCCGATGACCTTCTCGGCGTTCTGCCCGGCTCCGTCGATGAACTTGCGCAGGGCCGGGGTGTCCGTCGGACCGGGGCAGACGGTGTTGGCGGTGACGCCCTTGGTGGCCACCTCGCGGGCGAGGGTCTTGGTGAAGGCGATGATGCCGCCCTTGGACCCGGAGTAGACCGCCTCCAGCGAGGAGCCCACCCGGCCCGCGTCGGAGCCGATGTTGATGATCCTGCCGAAGCCGCGCTCGATCATGCCGGGCACGATCGTCTTGACGACCCGCAGCGCGCCCTTGAAGTTGATGTCGAGGATCTTGTCCCAGAACTCCTCGGTGGTGTCGACGAAGGACATGAAGTCGTCCCAGCCGGCGTTGTTGACGACGACCTCGATCGGGCCGAGTTCCTCCTCCACCGTCCGCACGGCGGCCTCCACCGAGGCGGTGTTCGTGACATCGACCTCGACGGCGATGGCCGTGCCGCCCGCGCCGTTGATCTCCTTGGCGGTCTGCGTCCCGGTCTCCAGGTTCATGTCGGCGACGGCGACCTTGAACCCCTGCGCCCCCAGTGTGGTGGCGATGCCCTTGCCGATGCCCTGGGCGCCTCCGGTGACGAAGGCGACGCGGTTGCTCATAGCGAACTCTCCTGTAGGCGTGGTGGTTCAGTGGGGCGGGTGTCGTGCTGTCGGGCGGGTGTCGTCCTCGGTCCGGACGTGTGCCCGGTCGGAGCGTCGTGCCTCAGTTCGCGGCCGGGTCCCAGTGGACGGGGCCCGCGACGATCGAGTGGCTGGTGAGCCTGCGGCCCAGGGTGCCCTGTGCCTCGCGCGCGGCCTCGATGATCCTCTCCAGGTCCAGGCCGGTTTCGACGCCCATCTCGTGGAACATGCTCACGAGGTCCTCGGTGGCGATGTTGCCGGTGGACCCGGCCGGTACCGGGCAGCCGCCGAGTTCGCCGAAGCTCGACTCGAAGCTGGTGCAGCCGGCCTCCAGGGCGGCGTAGGCGTTGGCCAGCCCCTGTCCGCGGGTGTTGTGGAAGTGCGCGGTCAGTTCGACCCCCGGCAGCCGCTCCTGTGCGGCGGTGAAGAACCGCGACACGTAGGCCGGGTTGGCCATGCCGGTGGTGTCCCCGAAGCCGATCTCGGTGGCCCCGGCCCCGGCGAACTCCTCGGCGAGGTCCAGGACGCGTTCCATGGGCACCTTGCCCTCGTAGGGGCAGCCGAACGAGGTCGCGATCACCGCGCAGAACTTCAGGCCCTCGGCGGTGACGCGCTCGCCCATCACCTTCACGTCCGCCATGGTCTCCTCGACGGTCCGGTTGATGTTCTTCCTGTTGTGGGTCGGGGACGCGCTCACGAACAGGGTGGCGGCCTCGAACAGGCCGCGTATCTTGAGCGCGTTGTCGAGGCCCTTGCTGTTGGGGATCAGCACCATCCGCTCGACCTCGTCGGGCAGGTCGATGCCCTTGAGCACCTCGACGCCGTCGGCGAGCTGGGGGATGACGTCCGGCCGGACGAAGCTCGCCACCTCGATCCGGGTGAATCCGGCCCGCCCCAGCGCGTTGATCAGCCGGATCTTGTCGGCGGTCCCGATCGTCTCCGGTTCGTTCTGGAACCCGTCACGCGGCCCGACCTCCCGCATGCGTACCCGACGGGTCTCGTCCGGAGTGCGGTTGTCCTGCGTCATCCCGACACCTCCTGCGTCATCTCGATGCCTCCTGGCTCCATGGGGCGACCTGCCCGTCATCGCGCCGCCTCCTGCTCCGTGAGGCTTCTCGTCAGCCTCTCCCTGTGCCGCGGCGCGGCCACCTCGATCAGCCGGCGGGCCCGCTGCGCCACGGTGCAGCCGGTGAGCGTGGCGACGCCGTGCTCGGTGACGACCGCGTCGACGTCCACGCGCCCGGTGGTGACGACACCGCCGTGCAACGCCGGCGTGATGGTGGACTCCCCGCCCGACTCCGAACGCAGCGCGATGACCGACCGCGCGCCGGTGAGTGACGCGGCCCGGCTGAAGTCGACCTGGCCGCCCACCGCGCCGATGTGGACGCCCCGGCGCAGTTCGGCGCCGACCTGTCCCAGGAGGTCGATCTCGACGGCCGAGTTGACGGACACCAGCGAGCGCAGCCGGGACAGGACCGCCGGGGAGTGGGTGTAGGCGGCGGACCGGAACTCGACGGGGAACTCGTGCAGCCGGTCGTACATCGAGGTGCTGCCCAGGGCCGCGCCCGTGACCACGAGTCCGGGGTCGATCTCCTTGCGGGCACCGGTCGCCACCCCCTTCTCGATCAGGGCCAGTACGCCGTCGGTGATCATCCCGGTGTGGAAGCCCAGGTCGACGTGGCCGGACAGCGAGGCGAGCACGGCGCTCGGCAGTGAACCGACGCCCAGCTGCACGGTGTCGCCGTCCTCGACGAGCCCCGCGACGTGCTCCGCTATGGCGTGCTCGACCGGGTCGGGTGCGCGGGACGGCGCCTGCCGCAGCGGACGGTCGGTCTCGACGGTGGCCGCGAAGGCGCTCAGCGGCAGCCGTGCGGTGCCGGTGGTCCGTGGCATGCGGTGGTTGATCTCGGCGATGAGGGTGGGGGTGTGGCACAGGGCGTCGGCGACGTACTCGACGCCGATGCCCAGCGAGACCAGACCGTGCTCGTCCGGCGGGGAGACCTGCAGCAGTCCCACGTCGCAGGGCAGTGCCCGCCGGGCGAAGAGCCGCGGCAGCGCCGAGTAGTGACAGGGCACCACTTCCAGCCGTCCCTGTGCGCTGAGCCCGCGCAGCCGGCCGAGGGCGCCGTAGGACAGCACGGTGAGGCCGTCCGGCAGCGGTACCTCGCCGGACAGCCGCTCGTTCCAGGTGAGTCCGGAGAAGGCGCGTACGGGACCGATGCCGTCGACCTGGTCGAGCAGGGCGTCGACCAGGGGTTCGGGTTCCGCGCTCCCCTGGCCCCACCAGACGCCGTCGCCCGCCCGGACGTACGGGGCGAGGTCGAGCATCAGCCGACCCGCTGGACGAGGGTCGCGGTGCCGAGGCCGCCGCCGCAGCACATGGTGACGAGGCCGGTCTCGACGTCCCGGCGTTCCATCTCGGCCAGCAGGGTGCCGAACAGGCGGGAGCCGGTGGCGCCGACAGGGTGGCCGAGGGCGATCGCCCCTCCGTTGACGTTGACGCGGTCCATGTCCGGTCGCAGTTCCCGTTCCCAGGCCAGGACGACGGAGCCGAACGCCTCGTTGATCTCGATCAGGTCGATGTCGCCGATCGTCATGCCGTTGCGTGCGAGCAGTTTGCGGGTCGCGGGGATCGGTCCGGTGAGCATGATGACCGGGTCGACGCCGACGGTGGTCTGGTCGAGGACGCGGGCGCGGGGGCGCAGACCGTGGCGGTCGGCCGCCTCGCGGGAGGCGAGCAGGACCCCGGCCGCGCCGTCGCAGATCGGGGAGGAGGTGCCTGCGGTGATCCGGCCGTCGTTCTCCCGAAACACGGTCCTGAGCGCCGCCAATGCTTCGGCGGAGGTGCCGGGACGGATGGTCTGGTCGCTGGCCCTCTTCTCGCCGTCGAGTTCGAGCGGGATCATCTCCCGGTCGAAGCGTCCGGCGGCGACCGCCTCGGCGGCCAGCCGGTGCGAGCGCACGGCGAACTCGTCCATCTCGGTACGGGAGAGGTCCCAGCGCTCGGCGATCAGCTCGGCGCTCTCCCCCTGCGGGACGAAGTCGTGGAGGGCGCGGAGTTCGGCGGGCCAGGGGTCGCCGTACAGCTCGGAGATCCTGGCCGGGGAGTTCATGGGTACGTGTCCCATGTGCTCGACGCCTCCGGCGAGGACCACGTTGTGGGTGCCGGAGGAGATCAGGGCCGCCGCCATCTCCACCGCGGTCTGGGCGGAGCCGCAGCGGCGGTCGAGGACGGTCGCGGGCACCTCGGCCGGGTAGCCGGCCTGCAGCCAGGCGTTGCGGGCGATGTTGCGGGACTGCTCGCCGAACGGCGCGGTGCAGCCGACGACGAGGTCCTCGACGACGTCCGGCGCGAGGCCGGTGCTCTCCAGCAGGGCGGTGTAGACGGCGCCGAGCATCTCATTGGGGTGGGTGTCGCGGAACCAGCCGCGTTCGGGGTGCGATCTGCCCATCGGGGTGCGCAGCGCCTCGACGATCAGTGCCTCGCGGCCGGTGTCGAGGAAGGGGTTCTTCGGCATCAGATGACCGTCCCGCCGTCGACCGGCAGGACCTGGCCGGTGATGTACGACGCCGCGTCGGAGGCGAAGAACACGAAACTGCCGGCGATCTCCTCGGGCTGGGCCCAGCGTCCGAGCGGGATACGGGCCAGGGTGAGCGCGGCGAGCTTCTCGTTGCCGCGGATGTTCTCCGTCATCGCGGTCGCGGCGAGCGGGGCCAGTGCGTTGACCGTGATCTGCTTCCTCGCCAGTTCCTTGGCCAGGGACTTGGTGATGCCCACGACGGCGGCCTTGGCGGCTCCGTAGTTGACCTGGCCGATCGTGCCGACCAGGCCGGCGGCCGAGGTGACGTTGATGATGCGGCCGGTGCCGTCCGTGGCGAGCCGGCCGAGCGCCGCCTGGCTTACGGTGAAGGTGCCGCCGACATGGATGCCGAGCACGAGGTCGAACTGGTCGGACGTCATCTTCGGGAACATCGCGGGCGCGACGGCGCCGGCGTTGTTGACCAGGATGTTGAGGGCGCCGCCACCCAGGTTCGCGGCCTGCTGGACGGCCTCCGCGGCCTGCCCGGCGTCCCGGACGTCGAGGACCGCCGACTCGGCCCGGCCGCCCGCGTCCACGATCCGGCGGACCACCGCCTCGGCGGCGTCCTTGTCGATGTCGGTGACGACGACGGCCGCGCCCGCCGCCGCGTACGCCTCGGCGACGGCGGCTCCGATGCCGTTGCCGGCGCCGGTGACGAGGGCGGATCGCCCCTGCAGAGAGAACATCAGTAGCTCCTGGGAAGTCCGAGGACGTGCTCGCCGAGGAAGTTCAGGACCATCTCCTGGCTCAGCGGGGCGATCCGGGTCAGCCGTGCCTCACGGAAGTACCGGGCGACGTGGTACTCCTCGGAGTAGCCCATGCCGCCGTGGGTCTGCAGTGCGCGGTCGGCGGCCTGGAAGCCGGCGTCCGCGCACAGGTACTTGGCGGTGTTGGCCTCGCGCGCGCACTGTTTACCCTGGTCGTAGAGCCAGGTCGCCTTGCGCAGGACGAGTTCCGCGGCGTCGAGGTGGGCCAGCGAGTCGGCGAGCGGGAACTGCAGTCCCTGGTTCATCCCGATGGGCCGGCCGAAGACCTCTCGCTCGTTGCCGTACCGGACCGCGCGGCGCAGGGCGGCCCGGCCGATGCCGAGGGCTTCCGCCGCCACCAGCATCCGCTCGGGGTTGAGGCCGTCGAAGATGTACTTGAAGCCCTGGCCCTCCTCGCCGATCCGGTGGGCGGCGGGGACGCGCAGGTCGTCGATGAAGAGTTCGTTCGAGGTGACCGCGTTGCGGCCCATCTTGCTGATGGGCCGGATGTCGACGTGGTCGCGGTCGAGGTCGGTGAGGAAGAGCGTCAGTCCGTCGGTCTTCTTCGGGGAGTCCTCGAACTTCGCGGTCCGGGTCAGCAGCAGGACCTTCTCCGACTCCATGGCCTTGGAGATCCACACCTTGCGGCCGTTGACGACGTAGTCGGAGCCGTCACGCCTCGCGAAGGTGGTGATGCGGGTGGTGTCGAGCCCGGCTCCGGGCTCGGTGACCCCGAAGCACACATGGAGGTCGCCGTTGACGATCCGGGGAAGGTTCTCCTTCTTCATCTCCTCCGAGCCGTGCTTGATCACCGGGTGCATGCCGAAGATCGACAGGTGCATGGAGCTGGCGCCGTTCATGCCCGCGCCGGACGCGGCCACCTCTTCGAGGAGGAGGGAGGCCTCGGTGATGCCGAAGCCGTGGCCGCCGTACTCCTCCGGGGTCGTGATGCCGAGCCAGCCGCCGTCGGCGAAGGCCCGGTAGAACTCCGTGGGGAACTCGTGGGCCGAGTCCTTCTCCATCCAGTACTGGTCGTCGAACCTGCCGGCCAGCTCACGGACCGCTTTCCGGATGGTCAGCTGGTCCTCGGTGAGCTCGAAGTCCACGGTGCCCACGTCCTTTCCGGAACTAATTGGAATGACTATAACAAAGGCCTGACCATTAAACGAGGGCGAGACCGTCCGCGATGCGCTCGTTCCAGACCGCGGGGGCACCGAACAGCTGCTCGTCGAGCTTCGCCCGCTTGTAGAAGAGGTGGAGGTCGTGCTCCCACGTGTAACCGATCGCGCCGTGCAGGGTGAGCGCGCTGTCGGCGCCGCGCACCCCTTCGGCGGTGACCTGCGCCTTGACCGCCGCCGCGTGCAGCAGCGCCTGCGCGTGACCGCTCTCCACCGACGCGGCGGCGAAGTAGACCGCCGAGCGGGCCGCCTCGACACCGACGAGCATGTCGGCGGCCGCGTGCTTGACCGCCTGGAACGAGCCGATCGGCACCCCGAACTGGTGCCGCTGCTTGCTGTACTCCACGGCGAGGTCGAGCATGCGCTCGGTGGCACCCAGCGAGTCGGCGGCCACCAGGACGGCCGCGCGGGCGGACGCCTGCCGCAGCACCTCGGCCGCGTCGACGTCCAGCGGCACGGACGGTACGCGGTCGAGTGCCACGTCGGCGACCGACCGGGAGCGGTCGAGGAGCGGCCGGGCCCCGATCCCGATCCCCGGGGCGGCGGCCTCGACGAGCCGCAGCCGCCTGGCGTCCCCCTCCCCCACCGGTACGACGAACCGGGCGGCCGAGTCACCGGCCAGCACCCGGGGCGCCCTGCCGGTGAGGACGCCCTCGCCGTCCGACCACAGCGAGGGCGCCTCGTCGGGCACCGTCTCGGCCGGGACCAGCAGCGCCACCGTGTCACCGGCCGACGCGGCCCCGGCCAGGTCCGGGCGTCCCGCGAGGGCGGGCAGCGCCAGGGCCGTGGCCAGCCAGGCGGCCGACGGCGCCGCGGCCCGGGCGAGTTCCTCGGCGGTCAGTGCCAGCTCGACCAGGCCGCCGCCCTGACCGCCCAGTTCCTCGGCGAGCCCGACCCCGGCCCAGCCGGCGTCCACGAAGCGCGACTCGAAGACCGAGTCGTCCTCGTCGTCGAGCCATCGGCGCACCACGTCCGAGGGCGCCACGTCGGTGAGCCAGTCCCGGAGCGTCCGCCGGTATGCGTCCTGCTCGTCGGTCAGTTCCCACTGCATCGCATGTCCTCTTCCTCTGCCTCTTCCGGCCGGGGGCTCACCCGAGGGCCTTGACCTGTACGCGGATCTCGTCGACCGCCTCCGGGTTCTCCGCGCCGGACAGATCGCCGGGGTCCGCGTCGAGCACCGCCGCCCGGACCGCGCGGCGCAGGATCTTGGCCGACCTGGTCTTCGGCAGCTGCCCGACCCGGATCACCCGGGAGGGCGCGAACGGCTTGCCGACCTCCTCGGCGACCCGTCGGCGCAGCCGCGCCGACACCAGCGCCTCGTCGTCCTCGACGTCGCCCCCGGTCCGCAGGACGTAGAAGGCCCATACCGCCTCGCCCTTGGTGGCGTCGGGAATGCCGACGACCGCTGATTCGGCGACCGCCGGGTCGACGGCCAGCACCGACTCGATCTCGGCCGGTGCGACGCGTTTGCCCGCCACGTTCATCACGTCGTCGGAGCGGCCCAGGATGAACCAGCCGCCGTCCTCGTCGACCAGGGCGTGGTCGCCGTGCCGCCACAGGCCGGGGAACGTGGACCAGTACGCCTCGCGGTAGCGCGCGTCGTCGTGCCAGATCCCCCGTGTCATCGCGGGCCACGGCTGACGGCACACCAGTTCGCCGACACTGCCCCGCAGGGGGCGGGCGTCGTCGTCGACGACGTCGACGTCCATGCCGAGCGCCGGGCCGCCCAGTGAGCAGCTGCGGATGTCCTCCACGGGATAGGGGCACAGGAACGAGCCGCCCACCTCGGTGCCGCCGGAGAAGTTGATGACGGGCACCCGGCTGCCGAAGACGTCGCGGGCCAGCCACTCGTAGGACTCCGGGTCCCACGGCTCGCCCGTCGACCCGAGGACCCGTACCGAGGACAGGTCCTGTGCGGGCGGCTCCGGTGAGGCCGCCTTCAGGGTGCGGATCAGCGTCGGGGAGACGCCGAGCATGGACACCCGGTGCCGCTCGACCAGCTGCCAGAGCCGGTCGGTGCCGGGCACGTCGGGCGATCCCTCGTACAGCAGCAGGGTGCCGCCGTTGGCGTGGGTGCCGAAGATCGAGAGCGGGCCCATGATCCAGCCCATGTCGGTGATCCAGCAGAAGGTCCGGCCGGGCGTGATGTCGAATCCGTACGCCACCTCGCTCGCCGTCTTGAGCAGGAACCCGGCGTGGGTGTGCACGGCTCCCTTGGGCCTGCCGGTGGTGCCGGAGGTGTAGGCGAGCAGGAGGACGTCCGAGGCGTCGGTGTCCTCCGGCGCCGGATCGGGGCCTGTGTCGAGGAGGTGCCGCCAGGAGACCGTCCGGCCCGTCCGCCCGGCGGCCTCGCGCGGGTGGGGTGAGGGGTCCAGGTTGTCCACGACCACGACGAGTTCCACGTCCGGGCACGACTTCAGTGCTTCTTCCAGCTGCGGGAGCATGCCGACGCTCCTGCCGCGGCGGACCGTTCCGTCGGCGGTGACGACCGCCTTCGCCCGTGCGTCCTGGAGGCGTGAGGCGATCGCGGTGGCGGCGAACCCCGAGAACAGGGGCACGGCCGTCGCTCCGATGCTCGCCACCGCGTACATCGCGATCACGGCTTCGGGCGCCATCGGCAGGTAGAGGGCGACCGCGTCGCCCTTGCCGATGCCCCGGGCGCGCAGCCCCGCGCGGGCCCGCGCCACCTGGTCGTCCAGTTCGGCGAAGGTCAGCGTGCGTACCGTGCCGTCCTCGTTCTCGTGCACGACGGCGGCGGTGCCGGGCGTCTCGCGGGCCCAGCGGGTCAGTGCCGCGTCGACGATGTTGAGGTGTCCGCCGGTGAACCAGTCCGGGTACTCGATCCCGCGGCCGAGGTCGACCACGTCCGTGTAGGGCGTACGGAACTCGATGCCGAGATCCTCGGCGACCGCGCCCCAGAAACCGCCGATGTCGGCCACCGACCGCGCGCGCAGTTCGTCCGCGGTGGACGCGCCGAACGTACGCATGAGCCGGGCGACGTTGGAGTGCTCCAGGTAGTCCCGCGACGGATGCCAGGTGTAGGTCACGTCAGCTCCTCGGCATGCCGAGGATCCGCTCGGCGACGATGTTGCGCTGGATGAAGGTCGAACCGCCGGCGATCGCGGTGCCCCGGGCCTGGTTGGCGAGCCGCAGCCACCACTGCGCCCCGGCGTGCTCGTCCTCCAGGGCGAACTGGTCGCCCAGCGGTTCCAGGGACAGCCGGAAGTCGGCGAGGTCCTCCACGAGCGGGCAGAAGTAGAGCTTGCCGATCGACGTCACGGGGCCGGGCGGGCCGTCGGACACCGCGCCGGAGACGACCCGCTGGCCGATCGCGCGGTGCACCAGCGCCCGGCCCCACAGGTCGGCGACCTTCTGCCGCACATGGGGGTCGGCGCCGAGGCGGCTGCCGTCGGCGGCCTTCTTGGCGCGGACGTCGGCGACGATGTCCTCGACGGCCTTGGTGGTGTTGACCCGGCCGGTGGCGATGGCGACCCGTTCGAAGCCGAGGGTGGCCATGGCGACCTTCCAGCCGCCGTCGACCTCGCCCACCACGGCGTCGTCGGGCACGAAGACGTCGTCGAGGAACACCTCGTTGAACTCGGCCTCGCCGAGCATGTGCGCGAGCGGCCTGACGGTGACACCCGCGCTGTCCATGGGCAGCAGGAAGTAGGTGATGCCCTTGTGCCGCTCGCCCCCGCCGGTACGCGCCAGCAGGATCGCGTGGGCGGCGAGCTGGGCGCGGCTGGTCCAGATCTTCTGGCCCGTGATCCGCCAGCCGCCGTCCACCTTGGTCGCCCTGGTGCGCAGGGAGGCCAGATCCGAGCCGGAGTCAGGCTCGGAGAACAGCTGGCACCAGATCTCCTCGCCGCTCAGGATGGGGCGCAGGTGGCGCTCCTTCTGGGCGGCGGTGCCGAAGTGCGCGATGGTCGGCCCCGTGAAGTCCTCGCCGACGGTGTTGAGCCGCTCCGGCGCCCCGGCGTGATCGCACTCCTCGCTGAAGAGCGCGCGCATCCGCTCGTCCAGTCCCTGTCCGCCGTACTCCTTCGGCCAGGTGAGGCCGGCGTAGCCGGCGTCGAAGAGCATCCGCTGCCACCGGCGCCAGAAGGGCGCCTTCTCCATCAGGTCGGCGGGCTCCGGCCACGGGAGCGTGGGAAGGCTGCTCCGCAGCCAGGTCCGGACGTCCTGCCGGAACCGGGCCTCGTCGGGAGCGTCGGACAGATCCATGGTCACCGCCTTGTCGGTCAGGTTCGCGAAACCATACTATAGGTCAGACCAAAAGGAGTCTGCGTATGAATACATTGATCGACACCGTGGTCGACAGGGTCGCCTTCGACGTCGAACGGGGCAAGATCCTCGAATTCGTCCGCGCCACGCGCACCGACGACCCCGTGCACACCGACCCCGGACTCGCCGCGGAGAACGGGTTCTCCGGCACCCCGGCCACCGCCACCCATGTGGTGGTGGCCGGTCACCACCGCGACCAGCGGGCCTTCGTGGAGAAACTCGGCCTGGAACTGAGCCGGGTCGTGGTGGGGTCGGTGGACTGGCTCTACCGGCGGCCCCTGGTCGCCGGGGACACCCTGCGGGGCACTCGTCGCGTCGTCGGCGACGAGACACGCGAAGGGCGCCGCGGCGGCACCATGCGCCTGATCACGCTGGAGACCGCATTCGTCGACGGTCGGGGCGAACTCGCCGTGACCCAGCGCGAGGTGCTGATCGAGAGGGGACGGTCATGAGGACACCGCCGGGGGCGGTCGTGGGCGACCGTCCCCCGTCACGACGCGTCGGCCCCCTCACCCAGACGCACATCGTGCGCTTCGCCGGCGCCGGCGGTGACTTCAACCCGCTGCACCACGACGGCGCCTTCGCCGCCGCTGCCGGTTTCGACCGGCCGATCGCGATGGGGCAGCTGACGGCCGGACTGCTGGCCGCCTGGCTCACCGACTGGTGCGGGGTGGAGAACCTGCGGGAGTACGGCGTCCGCTTCACCGCGCCCCTGGCGATCGGGGACGTCGTCGAGCTGTCCGGGGAGGTCACCTCGCTCGCGCCGGGGGACGGCGGCCGGACCCTGGCGACGATGGAACTCGCCGCGACCAGGGACGGGACGACGCTCGTGTCGGGCCGCGCGGTGATCGTGGTCGCCGACGGCTGAGTACGCACACCCCGGCGGTCACCGCTCCGCAGCCGCGGGACGGCGACCGCCGGGGACCCGGCACCCCGCTCGACACCTCGGCGGCCACCCCCACGGGCGGCGCGGCCACTCCCGCGGGCGGCGCGGTCGACGCCACGGGCGGACCGGTCAACGCCCGGCCTTCAGCTTGTCGGCGATGTCGCTCCGCAGCACATGTTTCTGGATCTTGCCGGTGGCCGTGGAGGGCAGCGCCGCGATGATCTCCAGCCGCTCGGGAACCTTCTGGATCGCGAGCCCCTCACCCAGGAGGTAGTCCTTGATCTCCTCCAGGGTCAGCGACTCGGCGCCGGCGGCGGGCACCAGGTAGCAGCAGACCTTCTCGCCCATCTTCTCGTCGGGCATGCCGACCACGGCCACCTCGCCGACGGCCGGGTGCGCGGAGAGCAGGTCCTCGACCTGCCGGACGCTGATGTTGAGGCCTCCGCGGATCACGATGTCCTTGAGCCGCCCCGTCACTCGTACGTATCCGTCGTCGTCCATCACCCCGAGGTCGCCGGAGCGGGAGAACCCGTCGGCGGTGAACATGCTCGCGGTCTCCTCGGGCTGGTTGATGTACCCCAGCGCGTTCATGGCGCCCCGGTAGGCGATGTCGCCCTCCGTGCCGCGCGGCACCTCCTCGCCCTGTCCGTCCACGATGCGCACCTCCTGGAACGGCAGCGCCTTGCCGTCGGAGGTGACCGACCGCGCCGGATCGTCGTCGAGCGTGCACATCGTGGTCGTGATGTTCTCGGTGCGGCCGTAGAGGCTGAGCACCCGCATGTCCGGCAGCGTGGCCACCGCCCGCTGCACGAACGTGCCGGGGATCGGCGCGCCGGCGCAGGTCCAGAACCGCATGCTGCCCGCGTCGTGGACGTCCGGGTCGTAGGCGTTGAGCAGCATCTGCAGGAACGTGGTGGCGGTCACGGCCGCGGTACAGCGGAACTTGGCGATCCGCGCCAGGCCCTCGCGCGGCTCCCACTTCTCCATGATGTGCGACGAGGCGCCGTGGATGAGCGGCAGGATGACACTGGTGACCAGGCCGGTGGTGTGCGTGATCGGGGAGGGCCCGAACTGCACGTCCTCCTCGGTGTAGTGCCAGCCCCTGCCGAGCAGTCGCGCGCCGGTGGCCATGGTGTTGAAGGTGTGTGCGCACCCCTTCGGCCGGGACGTCGTGCCGGAGCTGAAGACGATGACCCACGGCTCGTCGGGGCCGGGGGCCGCGGGCAGTTCGGCCCCGGCCTCCTCGGGCGTGACCTCGGCCAGTACGTCCTCGTACCGCAGGCTGCCCTCGGTCGTCCGCTCGCCGCGCACCACGATCACCGTGTCGAGCGTGGGACTGTCCCCGGTCATGTCCAGGAACATGGCGTCGTGGTCGAACCCGCGGTAGCGGCCGGTGGTGAAGGCGACCTTGGGGCCGGCGCTTCCCACGATGTGGCCGACCTCGTCACGCCGGTATATCGGCATGATCGGCACGATGAGCGCCCCCACCCGGGAGACCGCCAGGGAGATGACCACGAACTCGGTCCAGTTCGGCACCTGGACGGTCACCCGGTCGCCCGGCGCGACACCCCGGCGCACCAGACCGACCGCGAGACGCAGAGCCGCGTCCCGCAGCTCCCGGAAGGTGTACGAGGTGGTGGAGTCCGTCACGAACACCTTGTCGGGCCGCTCCCGCACCTGACGTTCGAGAGCGTCGAAGAAGTTGTAGTCGCACCAGGAACCGTCGGCGTAGTAGCTCTGGATCTGCTCCTCGGTGAACCGCTCGCGCACCGTCGCCATTGACATGTGATTCGCCTGCCTACCTGTCGCTGTTCATGCCCGGACGGGAGTATGGATGGCTATATGGTTGGCACCGTACAATGGTAAGACCGTTTACGACAATGCTTGTGCGGCCACCCGCTCCCGCGTGTTCCGGCGCGGTCCCCCGCCACGGACGGTGCGTTAATGTGTCCCGGCGACGACGTCCGCCCAACGACCTTTCACAGGAGATGACTTCGGCTGATGAGCAGGGACCGGGCCATCCTCGACGCCGCGGCCACGGCGTTCTACGAGAAGGGCTTCCACGGAGTCGGGGTCGATGAACTGGGCGCCCGCGCGGGCCTCAGCGGCCCCTCCCTGTACCGCCACTTCTCGGGCAAGGACGAAATCCTCGCCACGCTCCTCAACGAGGCGATGGACGAACTGATCAGCGCCACCGTACCCGTGCACGGCGACCCGGCCCGTGATCTGCGGCGTGCGCTGGAGCACCACATCGACTTCGCCGCGCGGCACCGGCACCTGGTCAACCTCTACCAGCGCGAGGTGCGCTCACTCGTCGACCCGTGGAAACGATCGTTCACCCGTCGCAGGGGTCAGTACACCACCCGTTGGGAAGCGCTGTTCGCGCAGCGGTTCCCGGACCTGGGTGACGCGGAGATCGCCTCGATGACACAGGCCTGTCTCGGCATGGTCTTCTCCCTGTCCTACTGGCCGGCGCGGGCTCTCGACGGTGCCGACGTCAACGCCTTGCTGTTGCGGCTGCTGTCCCACGGATTCGAGTCCTTCGAACCGTCCTGACCTCAGCCCACCCTGACCTCGGCCCGTGCTGACTTCGACCCGCCCTGACTTCGGCCCCTGACTTCAGCGGCGGGAACCGAAGTCGAACATGCCCGCCGCGATCCGGCGCATCTGCAGTTCGTCGGTGCCCTCGGTGATCCGGTAGCGGCGATGGTGACGGTAGATGTGCTCGAACGGGAGCGCCCGGGTGTACCCCATCCCGCCATGGATCTGGATCGCCCGGTCCGCCGCCGTGCAGGCGAGCTGGTTCCCGCGCATGTTCACCATGGCGACCTTGCCCGAGACCGCCGTCTTCCCCCGCTCGTCCATCATCACGGCGGTCCTGTGGATCGTGTTGCGCACCAGCTCGGCCTCGGTCTGCAACTCGACGAGCTGCCACTGCACCCCCTGGTGCTCGTGCAGGGGCTTGCCGAAGACCACGCGCCGCTGGGCGTACTCGACACTGCGGTCGATGCAGAACTGCGCCGCGCCGAGCGAGGAGGCGGCCTGTCTGATCCGGTTCTCGTGGACGAAGAGCTGGGCGAGGTCCAGGCCCCGGCCGAGCTCGCCGAGCACCGCGCCTGCGGGTACCCGGACACCGGTGAGGCGGACCTCGGGATGGTCGCTCGGCATGTTGAACGTCCAGTGGTTGCCGACGATCTCGAAGCCGGGCGCATCGGTGGGCACCAGGAAGGCGGTGATGCCCTGGGCCTTGCCGTCCTGTCCCGAGGTCCTGGCGAAGACCAGGTCGACCTCGGCGGCGTCCGTGAGGCTGTTGAACCGCTTCTCGCCCGTGATGATCCAGTCGTCGCCGTCACGTTCCGCCGTGGTCTGGAGGTAGGTGGCGTCGCTGCCGTGCTCGGGTTCGGTGAGCCCGAAGGCGATCTCGATCTCGCCCCGGACGTACCGGTCGAGGTACTGCTCCTTCTGCTCGGCCGTCCCGTACGCGTGCAGCACCAGAGCCAGCGGCAGATTCGCCACCACGGACGCCTCGTCCGCGTGCGGGAAGTGCAGCCCGGGGCCGCGCGTGGTCAGGTGCTCCCGGACGACGGCCATCGCCAGGTTCGATCCGTCGCGCCCGCCGAGCGCCGCGGGCAGCGGATAGCGGTAGAACCCGGCCGCGTCGGCCCGCCGCCGCATCTCCGCGAGCACCTCCCGCCAGGCGGCGGCCGGGTAGCCGTCGCGCTCCCAGTCGGTGCGGGCGTACTCCCGCCGGTGGTCGAAGAACTGCGGGTGTTCGTCCTCCAGCGGCTTGATCTCGGCGTCGATGAAGACGTCGAGATCCTTCACCAGTCGTACGACGTCCTCGGGAACCGACCAGCTCATGACGCGCCCCTCCTGTCCAGTTCCGGTCCTGTCCGCTTCCGGTGCTGTCCGGTTTCGCTTCCGGTTTCGGTTTCGGCCTCACCGTAGGGCGGTCCCGCCGTACCCGGTCCTGACCGTGCGCCGGGCCACTGTGGACCGCTACAGCGCCCAGTCCACTCCCGCTCCTCCCCCGCACCGGCTCCGTGTTCTGATCTGCGCCATGTTGAAACTGAACGGCATCGCGGAACTGCAAGAACTCGTCGGCCAGGAGATCGGCACCAGCGCGTGGCACGAGGTGACGCAGGCCCGGATCGACGCCTTCGCGTCCGCGACCGACGACCACGAGGACATCCACGTCGACCCGGAGCGCGGCCGTCGGGCCGGCTTCGACGGCACGATCGCGCACGGGCTGTACACACTGTCGCTGGGGCCGAAGTTCCTCTACGAGCTGTACTCGCTGAGCGGGCACTCGCTGGGACTCAACTACGGCTTCGAGAAGGTGCGGTTCATCTCCCCCGTGCCGGTGGGTTCCCGGCTGCGGATGCGCGCGACGCTGAAGGCGGCCGACGCCATCGAGGGTGGCACCCGCTTCACCGTCACCCAGACCTTCGAGACCGAGGGCGGGGAGCGGCCGGCCTGCGTGGCGGACGCCGTGATCGCCTACTTCGACTGAGGGACCGGGCCGGCCGAGACGTCAGCCCCGGCCGGCCCGTTCGAGGATGCTCCGGCCCCGCCGGACGACGGCGGCGAGGCTCGCGGCGGCGGTGACCAGCCTGGCGTCCGGATCCGGACGCCGCCGGTTGCGCTTCACGAACACCGACAGGGTGGACGCCGTCTTGTAGTGGCAGTAGGCCAGGAACCAGTCCAGTCCGGCCGCCGGCACCGGACGCACCCGCCCGTACTCCGCCAGCAGTTCGTCCCTGCCGGGCATGCCCCGCCCCGCGGCCAGGTCGGCCCCGTCGCGCGTCTCCTCGAAACGGTGGACGGGGTCCGTGTGCATCAGCAGCCACGCCAGATCCGTCCGCGGATCGCCGACCGACCAGATCTCCCAGTCGATGACGGCGTTCAGCGCGTCGCCCTGGAAGAGCATGTTCGCCAGCCGGTAGTCCCCGTGCACCAGCACGGGCGGCAGGGGACGCGGGACACGGTCGGCCAGGGCGGCGTACAGCTCCCGGTGGCCCGGGCAGACGTCGTCGTCCACCGTGTCGAGGAGCAGGGCCCAGCGGTCGAGTTCCTCCTTCACGGTGACGACGGGCTCGTCCGCCATGCCGAGGGACCCGGGACCGAGCGACTGCATCCGTGCCAGGACACGTGCGGCCGCGCGCGCTCTGCGGTCGACGACCGCCGCGCCGGGAGGGTCGGCGCTCACGTCGAGGAGCGGTTCGTAGGAGTCGCCGGGCACCAGGTCCATCGCGAAGAGCGGCGGATCCCCGTCGTCCTCGAACAGGACGGACGGGACCGGCACCTCGGGCGCCGCACCGACGGCGCGGAGCACCCGGGCCTGCCGGAGCACGTCGCGGTTGCGCACCGGAGCCAGGCCGGGAGGCGCCATCTTCACGACGACCGGTCTCGGAGGCCCACCGGGAACCCCGAGTGTCGCGGCGTAGGTGAGGCTGGACACGCCGCCGGGCAGTCTGCGCAGGCCTTCCACGCCCGCTCCGGCCCATCGCGCCGCCACGGCGTCGGTGAACCTGGCCCGCAGCCGCGCCTCGTGGGACCGGTCGCGGGATGCGTCAGAGGATTCGACTGTCACCCGGCAAACCTCCCCGGGCCGAACCTCACCGGACAAGAGCGGACCCCACGGGCACTGGAGATCTCCACAGTGCCGCGTCCGGCCACGCCGAGGCCTGGGGACGCCGAGGCCCGGGGACACCGCGGCCCACCTCACCGGCGTCAGCCTGCCGGCCGGCGGCGGCGTACCGGCTGCTCCGATCACTTCCGCGCGGCGCCGACGGCCCTGCCGAGCTGTTCCCGCAGCGCCGCCACCGCGTCGATCTCCGCCTCGACGCTCGACCCGACGGGGATGACGGTGATGTGTTCGGCTCCCGACTCGACGAACGGCAGCAGGAACTCCGCGACCTGTTCCGGGGTGCCCGCCGGGGCGATGTACTGGAACTTCTCGTACGGCAGGTGGTAGAGCCCCTGCATCTTCGCCGCCAGCAGTTCCCGGGCCACCCGCGGATCGCCGTCCAGGCCGCACCAGACGTTCACCCCGAACCACGACGGTGTCGGCCGGTCGAGGGCCGAGGCCGCGTCGAGGATCCGCTCCCGGGTCTCGGCGAAGCGGCGCGCGGAGCAGAAGATGCCGAGCCAGCCGTCCCCCGACTCCGCGGTGCGCCGGACCGCCACCTCGCCCTTGCCGCCGATGACGATCGGGATGCCCGGGTCCGGAGCCGGCCGGATCCGGGCCTCGTCGAGCTGGAAGAACTCCCCCTGGTGACTGACCTCCTCACCGGTCAGCAGCCGCCGGACCAGCATCAGGGCCTCGTCCAGGCGCCGTCCCCTGGTCCTCGGGTCGACACCCGCGTTGCTCACCTCGCGGCGGTCCTCGCCGCCCACGCCGACGCCGAGCGTGAGCCGTCCGGACGCCGCCTGGCTCAGTGTGGACAGCTGCCGGGCGGTCGCCATCGGGTGGCGCAGTCCGAGCAGGTAGATCCCGATGAGCACCGACAGCCTGTCGTGGGAGGACAGCATGGTGTTCGCGGTGATCATGCCGTCGAAGCCGGACCCGTCGTGGAAGCTGATGTGGTCCCCCACGGACACATGGTCGAGGCCGGCCGCCTCGACCCGGTCGAGCAGCCGGCGTCTGCGCCGGGGGTCCGGCGTCGTGAAGCCGTCCTGATCCGAGATTCCCATCGTGAACGTCGATGTGAGCGGGGCCATGGGACCGACACCTTTCTGCAGTGATTCACCTGTTGCACTATAAGGTCTAACCATTGAAACTATCGGCTGGGTTCTCGGACGAAAGGCCACTGACATGACCACTCGCGGTATCACCGTCCTCGCGGGAGGGCTGAAGGAGACCCGGAGGATCACCGAGCGCGCCGAGGCCGCCGGGTTCGACGCCGCGTGGTCCGGCGAGTTCCTCAACCGTTCCGCCGTCGTCTCCGTGGCGGCGATGGCCGCGGCCACCTCCCGTATCGGAGTGGGAACCGCGATCGCCTACGCCGTGGGCCGCTCCCCTCTGGTACTCGCCAACGACGCCCGCTTCCTCGACGAGATGAGCGACGGCCGCCTCACCCTGGGGCTCGGCACGGGCACCCGCCGGATGATGGAGGGCTGGCACGGGATCAAGGACGCCGAAGGACCGGCCACCAGGATGGAGGAGCTCATCCCGCTGCTGCGCCGGCTCTGGCGCCTGCACGAGGGACCTGTCCAGCACGACGGCCGCTTCTACCACGTGGACATCACGCCCACGGCCGGCATCGAGCCGCCGCTGCGTCCCACGATCCCCATCTACACCGCGGGCGTGAACGCCCGGATGATCGAGGTGGCCGGCCGGGTCTCGGACGGGCTGATCTGCCATCCCACGGTCACCGACCGGTACCTGGAGGACGTCGTCGGGCCCGCGGTCGCCCGCGGGGCGGCGAAGACCGGGCGCTCCCCGCAGGACGTCCTGCTGAAGGGTGTCGTCATCTGCGCGATCGCCGACGACACCGCGTCCGCCCGCCGTGAGGCCGCCGCCCAGATCGCCTTCTACGCCGCCCCGAAGGCGTACGGTCCGGTGATGGAGGCCTCCGGGTTCGGAGCCGAGGCAGCCGCGATCCGGACCGCGTTCCACGCGGGCGACCACCCGGCGATGATCGACGCGGTCTCGGACGCGATGCTCGACCAGATGGCGGTCGCGGGCACCGTAGACGAGGTCCGGGACGCGCTCCCGGCGCTGGAGAAGCGCTACGACCACGCCGCGCTGTACTCCCCGAGTTTCACCCTCACCCCCGAACGGGTCGCGGAGAACACCGAGGCGATCATCGAGACCTTCGCCCGCTGACAGGACCTTCGGCCCGGGACAGCGGACGGGGACGACGGACGGGGACGACGGGCGGGGACGGCGGCCGGGGGACGGCGGAGGGCCCGGACCCGGGCTGTCCGCCGTCCCCCGGACGACGACCGCTCGGAGACGGCCGCGCGGAGACGGCCGCTCAGAGGGCGATCAGCTCCTGCACCGCCCTCGTCGCCAGTTCACCGACCTGCCCCTGGCTCACCAACTCGCCCTTGCTCAGGGCGAGGAAGCGGTCCGCGAGCTGCTGGATCATCCCGATGTGCTGCTCCACCAGGAGCAGGGCGGTGCCCCGCTCGCGGATCTGCCGCAACGCGCCGACGAGTTCGTCGATGACGACGGGCGCCAGTCCCTCGGTGGGCTCGTCGAGCATCAGCAGGAGGGGTTCCGCCATCAGCGCGCGGGCGATGGCCAGCATCTGCTGCTCGCCGCCGCTGAGCGCGGTGCCCGGCCGGTTCGCTCCCCGGGCCAGGTTGGGGAACAGCTCGTACACGGAGGCGAGTGTCCACTGTCCCTTCCGCCCCGAGGCGCGGCCGAGCAGGATGTTCTCCTCGACCGTGAGGTTGGGGAAGATGCGTTTGCCCTGCGGGACCAGGCTGACGCCCCGCGCGGTGGGCTCGTACCGCTTCCTGCCCATGACCTTGCCGCCGACGAGGATGTGGCCGGTCACGGTGGGGATGCCGTACACCGAAGTCAGAGCCGTGCTCTTGCCCGCGCCGTTGCGCCCGACCAGCCCGACGGACTCCCCTTCGGCGATCTCGAAGTCGATTCCCTGCAGCACGACCGCGCCGCTGTAGGACGCGTGCACATCCCTGAACTCCAACACCACGCTCATGCGGCACTTCCCAGATAGGCCCGGACGACCTCTTCGTCCTTGCGTACGTCGGCGGGGGCGCCGGAGGTCAGCACCTTGCCGAGGTTCAGTACGGTGATCGCGTCGCAGGTGCGGAAGACGCCGTCCACGTCGTGTTCGACCAGGAGCACGGCGACGTCGCGGTCCTTGCAGATCGAGCGGATGTGGCCGAGCATGCTGGCCGCCTCGTCGGCCACCAGCCCCGCGCACGGCTCGTCGAGCAGGACCACCCGGGGCTCGCCGATCAGCGCCAGCGCGAGGTCGACCGAGCGCTGGGTCCCGTACGCGATCTCGCTGCAGACCCGGCCGAGGAACGGCCCGAGCCCGAGGGCGCCGACGATGTCGTCGAGGTCCTTCCCCCCGGTCCTGCGGGCGACCATCTCCAGCTGCTCGCGGACCGTCATCGACGCGAACACGCTCGTCCGCTGGAAGGAGCGGGAGACGCCGTGCAGGCGGCGCCACCCGACCGGCCGGGCCGTGATGTCCTCGCCGTCCAGCAGGACCTTGCCCGCGGACGGCCGCTTACGGCCCGAGAGGGCGTCGATGAAGGTGGACTTGCCGGCGCCGTTGGGGCCGATCACCCCGTGGACGACACCGGGTTCGAGCCGGATGTCGATGTTCTCCAGCGCCTTGACCGCCCCGTACCGGACGGTCACCGCCGATCCTTCGAACAGTGTCATGTGCGGTCCTTCTTCCTGGCCGGCAGGAACGGCAGGCGCCTGCGCAGCGCTTCCAGGCCTCCCAGGACCCCGCCGGGGAGGAACAGCAGCACCAGGACGAGTGCGCCGCCGGTGTAGAGGGGCAGGTTCCCCGAGACGTTGAACCGGGCCTGGGCGTAGGTGTAGAGCAGTGCTCCGACGACCGGTCCCAGCAAGGTGCCCATGCCGCCCACGATGGTGGCGATCAGCGAGTCACCCGCCTTGACGAAGCTCAGCACCTCGGGAGAGACGTAGGCGGCGTTGAGGGCGAAGAGCACTCCGCCCAGGGATGCCACGGCCCCGGAGAGGACGAAGGCCGCAAGGCGCGGGACGAAGGTGTCGTAGCCCGAGAACCGCATCCGTTCCTCGTTCTCGCGGATGCCTTCCAGCACCGTCCCGAACCGGGACCGTCCGGCGGCCCACAGCGCGACCGCCGAGACGACCAGCGCGACCCAGGCGACGGGCCAGAACAGTCCCGCGTCCATGAGCTGCGGTGCCGTCATGCCCAGGAAGGTGTCATCGGCGCCGAACTGGAGCTGGAGGCCGTCGTACGCGCCGGTGTAGGGCCGGGCCACCGACTGTGTCGAGAACTGGTAGAGGGCCTGTCCCAGTGCCAGGGTCAGCATCAGGAAGCCCATGCCCGACGACCGTACGACCAGGACGCCCATCAGCAGGGCCAGCAGGGTGCCGGCCGCGAAGGCGAAGAGCGCGGCGGGCATAGGGCTCCACCCCCAGTGGGTGACCGCGATGCCCAGGGCGTACGCGGAGCCGCCGAAGAAGGCGGTGTGCCCCAGGCTGATCAGGCCGAGACGCCTGGCCAGGAAGCCGATCGACAGGGACAGCAGGGCGAGGATCACCCCGCTGAGGACGAGGCCCATGTAGTAGGAGTCCAGGCCGAGGTGCGGCACCGCGAGACCGACGAGCAGCACCGCCACGGCGACCATCGCGCCGCGGATCCACCGCTTCCTGCCCGCGCCCCCGTCGCCCGCGGCCGGCTCGGACACGGCCGGCGGCTGCCGGATGGTCGTATCGGTCATGACAGCCTCTCTCCGGTCGGTCATGACAGCCTCTTTCCGGCCAGCCCGGCGGGCCGCCACAGCAGCACGGCGACGAGGGCCGCGTACGGGACGAGCACCGAGTAGCTCGGCAGCAGGACACTCCCCATGGTCTGGACGAGGCCGAGGGCCATCCCCGCGACCATCGCCCCGCCGATGCTGCCCACTCCCCCGATGACCACGACGATCAGGACGTTGATCAGGATGCCCACGCCCATGCCCGGGTCGACCGACACGTACGGGGCGGCCAGCGTGCCCGCCAGTCCGGCGAGCGCCGCTCCGAGGCACACCACGACCAGGCTGACCCGGTCGACGTTGATGCCCATGACGGACGAGGTCTCGACGTCGTGGCTGGCGGCCCGGATGTGCAGACCCGTCCGGCTCGTCCGCAGCCACCACACCAGGGCCACCGCCATGACCAGCGCGATCCCGATGACCAGCAGCCGGTACGTCGGGTAGTGCGTGCCGAACAGGGAGGTGGTGCCGTCCAGCCCGGCGGGGGCGTTCACCGAGAGCGTCCGTTCGCCCCAGATCAGGACGATCACGCGTTCCAGGACCATGGCGAGGCCGAACGTCACCAGACCGGTCTCGATGGGTGAGCGTCCCTGGAGCCGGCGGAAGAACACCAGTTCCAACGCGGCCCCGAGGACGGCCAGTGCGAGCGGCACGATCACCAGCGCCCACCAGAAGGAGAGGTGCTGGGTGACGCTGTAGGCCAGGTAGGCGCCCGCCATGTACAGCGCGCCGTGCGCGAAGTTGGTCACGCCTCGCAGGCCGTAGATCATGGCGAGGCCGGAGCTGAGGATCATCAGCAGGGACCCGAAGGCCACCGCGTTGAGCAGTTGGGCGAAGTCCATGGTGCAACCCCGTCGTGTGGAGGTGGGTCAGAGCTTGCAGGCGGGGTCCGCTTGCGGGGAGGTGTCGGCTCCCTGGGCCGTGGCGATCGTCTTGAAGGCGAGGCCGCTGCCGGTCTTCTCGACCTGGCCCAAGTGCGACGGGCGCACCAGCTGGTGGTCGGCGCCGCGCAGGGTGACCTTGCCGACGATGCTGTCGAAGCTCAGGTCCTCCAGGGCCGTACGCACCTTGGCGGGGTCGCCGCTGCCGGCCTTCTCGATCCCGGCGAAGAGCGTCTGGGCGGCGAGGTAGGCGTCGGCCTCGACGTAGTAGGGCGTCTCCTTGTACTTCTTCTTGAAGCCGTCGACGAAGCTCTTGTTCAGCGCGTTGTCGGCCTTCACGTCGTACCCAACGTTGTTGTAGAAGCCGACGATCTTGTCGCCCATGGCCTTGAAGAGCGGCTCGGAGACCATGTTGAAGCCCAGTACCGCCTTGAACTCGGCGGGCAGGTCGAACTGGACGGCCTGGTTGACGAACGCGACGCCGTCGGCGCCGTACTCGACGGCGAACAGGGCGTCCGCGCCGCTGCTCTTGAGTTTGGTGATGTAGGAGCCGAACTCGGTGGTGTTCAGCGGCGCGAACTGCTCCAGGACGACCTTCTTGCCGGCCTTGGTCGCCGCCTCCTTGAACACCTTCGCCGCCGTGTGCCCGGTGGAGTAGTCGACGGCCTGGATCGCCCACTTGTCGCCCGGGAGGTTCTTGAGCGTGCCGGCGAGGGCGTTGACGTCCATGGTGTTGCTCTGCACGACGCGGAAGGCGTTCGCCACGCAGTCCTTGCCGGTGAGCGCGTCGTCCTTGCCGAGGCTGTTGAACGAGAGGGCGTTCATCCCGGCGAGCTGCCGGTTGAGGGCACCGTGCTCGGTGGACGTCATGACTCCGCCGATGAACTTGGCGCCCTTTTTGAGGACGGCTTCGCGCGCCGCCCGCAGCGTGGTGGCCGGGGTCGCGTCGGTGTCCATCTCGACGAGTTCGATCTTGTGGCCGTCGACGCCGCCCTTGCGGTTGACCTCCTCGACGGCGTAGCGCCAGCCCTTCGCCGTGTCGGACCCGAACTGGGCCAGTGCGCCGCTGCTGGGCGGGATGACGGCGACCTTGATGACACTGTCGTCCGACGACGAGGCGGTGTCACCGGTGGAGGCGCCGCACGCCGCGACCGTGCCGGTCATCGAACATGCCACGAGCGTCCGCATGATTCTGTGGTTCACAGACGGTACCCCTACTCAACTGCGTGGACTCGACTAGGCGGATCAGGGCGGAACACCCTGCGCCACCCGATGATGAGCGGCTTGCGCACGGCGGGCGTCTCCACAAAGGGGGATTGTCATCTCCCTTTGGAGGGAGAGGCAGGCCGAAAAGTGCCGTGGAGGGGTGACTCGGAACCCCTGTGCGATGCGATCGGCCAGGCCCCTGACCGGCGGTAACGGCCTCTCACGGCGGTCCCGGTGACGGTCGGCCGGTTACCGATCTATTGTTTTTTCGATCCGACCATTTTAACTTTGGGCCAATCACCGAGTTTGTGGCAGCTGCGCGGCACTCCGACCTCACCTGTGGAAAAGAGCGGCCCATGACGTCGTCAGTGGAACGTGTGCGGACAGCTGTGACAGCTGGGACAGCTGCGGCCGGGTCCGACGGGCAGGGTCATGAAGAGGCGGTGCAGAACCATGACGAGGCCGTACTGCGGCTCTCGCTCCGTCGGCTCTGTGCCGCGGCGGGGTTCACGGGCGGCCTGCTTTTCCTGCACGACGCGGCGACCGGACGGTTCCACGCCGAGGCCGTGCTCGACGACCCGAATCCCTCACCTCCCGTACGCCTGACCCGGCGGCCCCGGCAGTCCGTGGGCCCGGACGATCCGCTGGTGGAACTGCTGAGAGCAGGCGGCCGGCCCTGCGTCCTCGGCGAGGACCGGCGGGGCGGACCCGGGACCACGCGGCTGGCCGTCCCCTTGAGCGGCCCCGACACCAGCACGGGCACCGACACCGGCACCGGACTCCTCGGGTTCGCCCTGCTCGATCACCCCGTCGGCCACCGGGCCGAAGAGCCGTTGCCGGACCAGGTGTCCGCCTGTGCCGACCTGGCGGGCGCGGCGGTTCTCGGGGTCCTGACGAACCGCCGGCTCGCCGCCGCGCACGAGGAGCTGGCCCGCCGGCACGAGGCCCTGCGGCGGGGCGGCGAGGCGGAACGCCGGCTGAGCCGCCTCGTCGGCCGCCCGGGAGGACTGTCCGCACTCGTCCGGACCTGTGCGGAGCTGACCGGCAAGGCCGTCGCCCTGTTCGACGCACGGCATCGGCTGGTGACCTCGGCTGGCCCTGTCGGCGGGGAGGTGCGGATCCAGCCGGTGAACCAGATACTCGCCGGCGCCCGGGTACGGCCCGAGAGTGAACCGTACGAACCCTGCGCGCCGTGCGAACCGTGCGAACCGGCCGTGGTGCCCGCCCGGCCGGCGGCGGGCCTCCTCAGACGCCATGTGCTCACGCCGGTACTGGCCGGCGACCGGCACTTCGGCTGGCTCGTCGTCATGGAGTACCCCGCCCTGCTGACGGCCTTCGACCTGCTCGTCGCACGCCGTGGCGCCGAGTGCGCCGCCACCGAGTTCACCGTCCAGAAGCGCGTGGCCGACGTCGCCTGGAACGCGCGCTCCTCCCTCGCCCGCCAGCTCGTACGCGGCACCTCCACCGTGGCCGACCTGCGGGGCAGCGGGGAGTACCTGGGCATCGACATCGACGCGCGCCGGGTACTGGTCTACCTCACCGGGCCCGGCGCCCGGCGCGACGACCCCGCCGACGACGAGCAGCTTGCGGCTGGCCTCCGGCGCCGACTGGGTCTCGATGTGCTGACGACCCGCGGCTCCGAGGGACTGGTCCTGCTGGTGGAGTCACCCCGGGACGCCGGAGCCGCGGCGGTGGCCGCCCGGGTCAAGTCGGCGGTGCGCGAGGTCTGCGCTACGCATCCCGGGGGTGACGGTCTGGCCGCCGGGGTGTCGTCGGTCACCGAGCCGTCGGGGCTGGCGCGGGCCTACCGGGAGGCACGTGAGGTCGCCCGGTGCATCGGCCGGTTCGCCGGGGGCCGTTCGCCCCGGGTCCTCGCCGTGGACGACCTCGGCCCGGCCCGGCTCTTCCTGGCCAACAGCGACACCGCCTCCGTACGCAGATATGTCGACGACGTCCTCGGCCCCCTCCTCACCTCCACCGCCCACCACACCACTCTGCTGCTGACCCTGCGGTCCTGGTTCGATTCGGGACGCAGTGTGCGCGTGTCCGCGGTGGAACTGGGCGTGCACGAGAACACCGTCCGGCTGCGCCTCGCCCGGGTGCACGACCTGACCGGTCTCGACGTACTGGCGGACGCCGGCGACCAGCTGAGTGTGCAGACGGCTCTGCTCGTCCTGCGCCTCCAGGGCCATCCCGCGCTGCTCTCCCCCGACGGGACCGCGGCCGACCACGACGGAAGAAGGACCGCGTGACCCACGACGGTGACCGCAACCGCGACCGCAACGACCGCGTTCCGACCGGGGTCCGGAGGTGCCGCTGATGCGCGCCTTCGTGATCGAAGAGCTGACCGGGCCGGACGGGGGCGCCGTCGCCGAGGTGCCCGAACCCGCCGGGGCACACCCGTGGGCGGACGGCCGGCGGCTGCTGATCGAGGTGCACGCCGCCGGAGTGTCCTTCCCCGACCTGCTGCAGACCCGCGGCGCCTACCAGCACGGCCGCTGGCCGCCGTACGTCTCCGGCGGCGAGGTCGCGGGTACGGTGCTGGAGGCGCCGGAGGACTCCGGACTCGTACCCGGTGACCGGGTCGCCGCGCTGACCCTCTGGGGCGCGATGGCCGAACGCGCGCTCGCCATGCCCCAGTTCGCGGTCAGACTGCCTCCTTCGATGAGCTGGGCCGAGGGTGCGGCCCTCTATCTCAACTACGCGACCGCCTGGTTCGCGCTCCACCGCGTACGGCTGGCGGAGGGCGAGAGCGTGCTCGTGCACGGGGCGTCCGGCGGGGTCGGCACCGCGACGCTCCAACTGGTGCGCGCGCTCGGCGGCCGGTCGATCGCCGTCGTGTCCGGCGACGAGAAGGAGAAGGTCGCCCGCGAGGCCGGCGCCGACGAGGTCGTACGCTCCACCGCGGGCTGGGCCGCACAGGCGCGCGAACTCACCGGCGGGCGTGGAGTGGACGTCGTCGTCGACCCGGTGGGCGGCGACCGGTTCACCGATTCGCTGCGGTCCCTGGACGTCGGAGGCCGGCTCGCGGTGGTCGGGTTCGCCGGCGGTTCCATCCCGACCGTCAAGGTCAACCGGCTGCTGCTGCGGGACCTCAGCGTGGTCGGCGTCGCCCTGGCCGCGTACGCCGAACGGCATCCCGCCCTGGCGGTGACGCTGAACGGCGCGCTGGAGCGGATGTCCGCCGACGGCAGCATCAAGCCCCTCGTCGGCCGGTCCCTCCCACTGGAGCGGGGCGGCGAGGCCCTCGGGCTGATCGAGCGCCGCGCCGCGCTCGGCAAGGTCGTCGTCGAGACGCGGGCAGGGGGCGGCTCCTTGTGAGCCCGTACTCGGCACGCGTTCGGCACAGCCGTGACACAATCCGAGTGATAGATTCAAGAGCGATTAGGTCAGACCCTTGGACCATCCTCACGACAGCCCCACACCCCCCACCCAGAGGCCAGGAGAATCATGTCCGAGACAGCGGCCGCTCGTCCGTCCGGCGGCAGGCAGTCCGTGATTCGACTCGCACCCATGGAGGTCCCGAAGGCGTCGGACGTCCTCGCCAACGAACTGCGTGAGCGCATCCTCAGCGGCGAGTTCGACGAGGGCACCGCACTGCCCCCGGAGCGCGAACTCGTGGTGCAGACGCAGATGAGCCGCACCACCGTCCGGGAGGCGCTGCGCATCCTGGAGGTGCAGGATCTGGTCCGGATCAAGACGGGCCGCGCGGGCGGCGCCTTCGTGCAGCGGCCGGGCAAGGACTCGATCGCCAGCTCCGTGAGCCTCCTCATCCGCGGCCGTCAGATCCGGCTCTCGTCGCTGCTGGAGACCCGCGAGGCGATCGAGCCGTACTGCGCCCGGCTCGCCGCGACGCAGCGCACGGAGGAGGACCTCGCTGCGCTCGACGCCGCGAACGAGGCGATCGCCGACGAGCACGGCACCCTGGCCGCGTTCCTCCAGGCCAACGTCGACTGGCACGTGGCCGTGGCGACCGCGAGCCACAACGAACTCCTCACCGGCTTCATGGCCGCCCTATCCCGGGCGATCTACGCCGCCACGGAGAACGAGCGCTTCGTCGACGCCGAGGTACGGCGCGTGGCGGTACGGGCCCACCAGTCGATCACCGACGCCATCCGCGCCCAGGACCCCAAGGCGGCGGCCCGCCGTATGACACGCCATGTACACGGTTACGCGGATGCCGTGCTCGCGGTCGACGAGCGCACCGACATCACGGTCTCCGACGACAAGTGAGCGGCAAGTGAGCGGCGTGCGGGGCTGATCGGCCCACCCGGGCATCAGCGCATGCGCCACTCGGGGCTGCGCTTCTCGCGGAAGGCACGAACGCCTTCCGCGAGGTCCTCGGTGGTGAACGCCAGGGCCAGTTGGGCCTGCAGCGCGTCGAGTGCCTCATGGAGCGCCAGGTCACGGGTCGCGTTGATCGCGTCCTTGCCCAGCTTCATCAGCAGCGGCGACTTGGCGGCGATCCGGTGCGCCCATGCGGCGACCTCCGCGTCGAAGTCCTCATCGGGGACGACCTTGTTGACGAACCCCAGACCACGAGCCTCGCCCGCCGTGATCAGGTCGCCCAGCATCATCAGTTCGTTGGCCTTCATCCGGTCGACGTTGCGATAGATCAGCGCGGAGATCATGAAGGGGAACGCCCCGACATTGATCTCGGGACACCCGAAACGCACCGACTCCTTGGCGATGACGAGATCGCAGGCGAGCGCGAGCCCGAACGCCCCGGCGAGGACGTCTCCGTTGGCCGCGCACACCACGGGCTTGCCCAGAGCGCCGATCAGCTTGAAGAGGCGCGGAAAGCGGTCGAGACCGGCGTACTTCTCGACGGCCGTCCTGTTGTCCGCGAACGCGTTCAGGTTCCCGCCGGAGGAGAAGATCCGCTCGTGCGAGGACGTGAGCACGACGACGCGTACGGCTCCGTCGTCCCGCGCCCGCTCCAGCGCCTCGATGAGGTCGTCGAGCAGTTCGTCACTGAGGGCGTTACGCGTCCGCGGATGATCCAGCGTGACGAAGGCGACCCCTTCCTCGTCCACCGCGTAACGAACCAACTTCTCGGCCATACGACGCCTTCCTTCCGCTTCGCTGATGCGTGTCGCGCATGTCATGTGTGTCGTGTGTGTCATGCGTACGGTCCATGCCGTCCGTACCGGGGGTCCGGTTCGCCGGGGGCGGATCGCCGGGGGGGGACGGATCGGTCAGTCCTGGGTGAGTACGACCTTCCCGAAGCCCCGTGCACTTTCGAGGTGTTCGTGCGCCGCCGCTGCCCGGTCGATGGGGAAGGACGCGTCGATCACCGGCGGTGCGATGCGGTGGCTCCGGAGCAGTGAGGTGAGCCCACCGAAGTCGCGGAGGCTGCCCAGCGTGGTCCCGAGCAGGTCGAACTGGCCGAAGTAGAAGCTCCGTACGTCCAGCGACGCCTGCTCGGCATGGGAGGCGCCGAGGACGACCAGCCGCCCACCCGGACGCAGTGCCCTCAGAGACTCCGACCACCTCCCGACCGGGTCGAGCACCAGGTCGAACCCTCTGCCGCCGGGTGACAGCCGCTTGGCCGACTCGGCCCAGCCCGTCTCCGTATGGAGGACGCCTCCGGCCGCGCCCCGCTCCCGAGCGCGCTCGATCTTCTCGGCGGAGGACGAGGTCACCACGGCCCGGGCGCCGATCCCGGTGGCCAGGGCGACCGCTGTCGTGGCCACGCCGCCACCGGCTCCGATCACCAGGAGCGACTCCCCCGCGCGGAGCCGGCCGCGGGTGAACAGCGCCCGGTAGGAGGTAAGGCCCACCAGGGGCAGAGCGGCCGCTTCGGCCCAGCTCAGCCCGGCCGGTCTGGGCACCAGGCACTCGGTGGGCACCCGTACCAGTTCGGCGTACGTGCCCGGTCGGTGGTCGCCGAGGATCTGCCAGTCGGGCCCCGGCGCGCTCTCGTCGTCACCCCACCACAGGGACGGCACGATCAGCACGTCCTCGCCCGTGTCGGTCCGGGTCCCCGCGCCGTCCGCGCCGATGACGTGCGGCAGGGGCGACCGGTACACGCCTTGCCGGACCAGTACGTCATGCCAGTTCAGCGCGCTGGCCCGAAGACGGACCACGGCCCACCCCGGCTCGGGCCGGGGATCCGGGTACTCCTCGATGCGCAGGTTCCGGGCCGCGCCGAACGTACGCAGGACAACTGCTTGCACCGCGACCTCCCTCGCCGACATCAAAGGTCAGACCTAAAGAACTATATCGAGAACAGACCTAAAGCAAGATACACTCACACGCACCGCGGCCCTGGACCCGCAGGGCTGTCACTACGGCGAGGGGACGGTCCGTGAACGGCGAACCGGCTGGCGCAGGTCTGGGACAGGTTCTCGGAATGACGTACCTGGAGCGGGACGGCGACCGGGCGGTGGTCTCCTGCGAGATCGGTCCCGAGCACCTTCAGGGTCACGGGATCGTGCACGGCGGCGTGTACTGCGCCCTCGTGGAGACCGCCGCGAGCATCGGCGCGACCCTGTGGTGGGGGGACCGGGGAAGAGTCGTCGGCACCGCCAACCAGACCGACTTCCTGCGGCCCGTCGGTTCCGGCCGGCTGACCGCCTCGGCCGTTCCCGTCCACCGGGGGCGTACGCAGCAGCTCTGGTCGGTCGAGGTGGTCGACGACGACGGGCGCCTGATAGCCCGCGGCCAGGTACGTCTCGCGAACCTGACGGTACCGGCACCCGCCAGGTGAGTCCGCGCGAGGCCACACGGGGCGCAGTGGAGGGAGAGGGCTGTCATGACGCGTAGCACCCGCGAGGGGCGAAGACGGTGAGGGCGCAGTCCCGCGAGGGGCGGCAGGGCGCCGGCTCACCGGCGCGGCCCGAGCGGCACACCGACCTCATGGACCGCGGCAGGAAAGTGCTGGAAGCAGCCGAACAGTTCACCGGCCCGGGACACGACGCGGCTCCCGACACCGCGCACGACCTGACCGCCCTGGACGGCCGGTTGGCGGTCCTGACCTCGGCGCTGAGGGAACGTCTGGCGTCGAAGGGCACCCGCCCCGACGGCCTCGAAGCGGTCGGCCTCGGCATCAGCCTGGCGGACGCTCTCGGTGTGCGCCACGAGATCCACGACCACCTGTCCCATGAGCGGCTGCGCCGACTGGACGCCATGGAAGCGGGGCTGTCCCCGCTGCGCAGACTGCGCCACCCGGACGAACTGCTGGACCGGGTCTGTGAAACGGTCCTGGACAGCTGCGGATTCGACCGGGTGATGCTGTCCCGGGTGGAGGGCTCCGTATGGCGTCCCTGGAAGAGCCGCGCGGTGACCGACCGGGAGCCCGAACGCGCCTTCCGCGAGTGGATCCGCGGCATTCCCGAGATCCGGCTGGACCATCTGACGCTGGAAAGCGAGATGGTGCGCTGCCACCGGCCGGCGCTGGTCGCCGACGGGGAGCACGACCCCCGGGTCCACCGGCCGCTCCTCGAAGCATCCGGGCTGCGTTCCTACGTCGCGGCGCCGCTCATGCCCGCCGGCCGGGTCATCGGGTTCCTCCACGCGGATCACACGTCCGCGCCGGTGACGTCCCTCGACCTCGACATCCTGTGGGCGTTCACCCGCGCTTTCGGCCGGCTCTTCGAACGCACGGTGCTGCTGGCCAGGCTCGGTGAGCAGCGCGAGAAGGTCCAGGCCGCCATGGAGACACTGGGGAACGTGCTGGGTGATCTCGCCGCCGCGGAGATCGAACTCGTACCGCGACCGTCTGTCACGGCGTCCGGTTCCAGGGCCGACCGCCCGCCCGTCCACTCCTCGTCGGCAGCCCTGGAGTCCCTGCTGACGCCGCGCGAGCTGGAGGTGCTGTCACTGATGGCCACCGGAGCCACCAACGACCGCATCGCGGAACAACTGGTCATCAGCAACGGCACCGTGAAGTCCCACGTCAAACGAATCCTGCGCAAACTCCGCGCCGAGAACCGCGGCGAGGCCATCTACGACTACCTGCACCTGACGATCGGCGACAGCTGAGCGATCGGGCGGTACCGCCCGGCAGCCCGGACAGCCTTCACAGCGCTGTCTGCGTGTCAGACGACGTGTCAGGGCACCATGTGGCGAGCAGTCCCAACATGTGGATCTTCTCCGCGGGTTCGGAGATGCTGCGGGCAATCCGTTCGGCCTCCGAGAGATCCCGCTGGGCCAGGGCTTCCACGACGATCTTCAGGGCCAGACATCGCGCCGCGGGGTCGGGGATGCCACGGGCGATACGTTCGGCTTCAGGGGGATCATGTTCGGCCACGACCCCGATGACGTCCTCCATTGCCCTTTTCCGGTCGTAGGGGTCGGAGAGGAGGCTGACAGAGTGCACCGCAGCCGCTGAATCCTTCCTGGCCAGGGTCCTGATGGTGTCTTGGATCTTCGGGGTGCTCATGGTGAGGTCGACGTCCGAGCCGTCGACCTCGGTGAGGAGTTCCACGGCACGGTCCGGAGCGACTTCCGCCCACCCTGCAGCGAGCGCGACGAGTGCGGACGCTGTCCAAACCTTGGCGAGTGTTGGCCCATCCCGCCTGAACGCATCGTTCTCGACCCAGGCGTCGAGTGCGTCGGGGCCAAGTCCGCCGCGAACGACATGTTCGACCTCGATCAGCAGGCCCCTGGCCTGTTCCGGATCGAGGCGGGCCAGCACTTCGGCGACGGCTGCCAGATCCCTGACCTGTTCAGCCGGCTGTTGCTGGGTTCGAATGAGCTGTTCGGCCTCGGCAAGCAGATCGCGACTTCGGCCGGGCGCTTTCTCCATGAGGGCTTGGGCGATGGTACACAGCGCGGGGCCCCACAGCTTGGGGTTGGGGATCGCACGTGCGATCCGTTCGGCGGCGGCCGGATCGCTCGCGGCCAGGGCCTCGGTGATGCTCTGCATCCTGTAGGAGGCGACCCCGTCCGGGGCGTTGATGACGTAGGCGATGTGCTCGGCCACACCAGGGGCGTTCTCGGCCAGGTCCCCGGCGATGAACGTCAGCGTGGACATTCGTTTCTCCGGGTCAGCATCTTCAGTCATCGCATCAACGAAGTCTTTGACAGTGTCGGGGGCATGTACGGCCATCACTGTGAGGGCTTCCCTCAACTTCAGCCACCTGCTGAAGGGGTCGGTGATGATGTCGGCGAGGATGCGTTCGGCCTCGGTCATGAGCTCCATGGCTCTGCCTGGATCAGGCTTGGCCAGGTCTGCGGAGATGCCTGCCAGCAAGGTGGCCCGTTCTTGCGGATTGCTGAGCGTACGGGCGTGGCGTTCGACCTCGGCCAACAAGTCAACGGCGTGACGGGGGGAGGTCTCGATGAGCGTCGCGGCGACACTGTGCAGCGCCCATACCCACTGCTGGGGGAAGGTGATGGTGCGGGCGACCCGCTCAGCCGCGGCGGGGGCTCTCCCCGCGGACACGCGCACGATCTGCGCCAGAGCCTGCGCTCGGCCCGTCAGGTCGGTGATGGTGTGGGCAATGCGCTCTCCCTCGGCCAGGTCGGTCCGGGCTATTGACTCGGCCAACTGTTGCAGCCTGAATTCCCGGTGCTTCCGCTTTTTTATGCTGCGGGCAAGCCGTTCGGCCCCGGCGGGGTCGTGCTTGGCCAGGCCGACAATGATCACACCGAAGTGGTCTTCGGGCTTCTCACAGGTACGGGCGGTGCGCTCGGCCTCGGTGACCAGGTCCCGCCAGCGCTGATGGAGGTCGTTGAAAGCCCGGTTGCGGAAGGCGAGGCGGCTGGCTGTGTTACGGACCCTGCTCTGTGGGAGCGGACGTTGCTTGGCCCGGAGGGAGGCCGCGATCTCGCGGTAGAGGGTGTCCAGGTCGAGGTAGGGCCCGGTGCCGGGTATCCCGCGTCGCAGGAGTGACACCATCTCGGCGGTAAAGGCGGTGTGTTGCTCTCCGGGAACCGACACGGCGGTTTTGGTCTCTGCGGCGGCAGCGATCAGGTAGGTGCCTTCGATGACGGCCTCGTCGGCAACGATGTCTGCTGGGGCGCCGCCCGCCATGCGCCCCAGGGCCCGCCCGCTGTAGCAGCAGTCGAGGACGACGACCTGACGCTCGGCGCGAGTATGGGCCAGTTGCTCTCGGACCAGACCGTAGGGGACGGCGGTGAAGGAAGCGTTCGCTTTCTCCGTACCAGTCAGAGCAAGGTGCAGCTCGGCAGCCAGCCGTGCCACCAGTCCATGACCCGCGTAGTACACCAGGAGCGTGTCCGTCGCCTCCGCGGCGGCCTGCGCGACCGGACTCATCATCTCCGCGACAGTGGCGGGGTTCGCTACCAGAACGCAGTGTTGGGTGGGCAGTCCCCAGACGTCCGGCGAACACAACAACTCCGCGAGCGCTTCAAGGTTCGCGGCGACGGCGGGTAGATCCTCCAGCGATGCATGCGTGTAACGGCTGGTCCCGATGAGTACCGCACGCGAGGCGGCCGGGTCGGGGAGCACGCCTCACCTGTCCAGCTCTCGAACGAGCCGGGCAACCGTCTCCGGCTCGGCGTCGTCAAGGACGATCGTGACTCCGCCTCGTTCGACCGTCACGGGGGTCGGCCTCCCACGGGACGCCCGCCAGGCGGTATACGCGAGACCGAAGTTCAAGACCTGGAAGTTGGTGTCGATCACCAGCTTCACGATCTCCAACGCGCCACCCATCTCGCCTGCCCGGCTCTCTCCGCCATCCGCAGACTCCAACGAGATCACGGCATGCCGGCGAATAACCGAGTCCTCTTGAAGCCACGCCAGAAACGAGCGCAGCTCGTCGTCCGCATCGTCAGCGCTGACCCGGATCACATTCGACATCAGCAGGCCTTCCTTGATGGACAATCGGCAACATACCGCGCGATCGACGGTCTTTCAGGACCTCTGACCGAACCTCGTATCCGGCCGCGTGACGGTCGGTAGGACTTGGCGCGTCGGCCTGGTGAGGCGCCAGGTCATCAAGCTGATGGCCGCCCAGGTGATGAGGGCCTGGCTGTCCTGTGGAAGTCGCTCCTGCTGCTGACAACACTTCAGTTCAGCAGAGTTGAGAGCGAACCCTCCGAAGGGACCGCACCGACCGCTGGCCCTATTTGGGGCGACGGCGGCCGGCGTGCGCGAGTTCGCCGACCGGCGCCAGTATGTGTCCGCCGTCGCCCGCGCACCACCAAACAGCTCCGCAGTCCCGCTCCGAGCCGTGGGCGCCGAGATCATGCCGGGGACACACCGGCCAGACCTGCCAGGTCCATTCGAGGAGGCTCTCCTGGATCAGGATCGCCAGGCTGGTCAGTGCCGTGGTCGGGTCGTCGCACATGTCCGGCAGGATGGGACCGCCCCAGTTGAGCCGTCCGCCGTCGGCAAGGCGGACACCGGCTCCCACCGGAAACCAGTCCTCAAGGATCTCAATCTCCGGTTCGCCCTCGATCCCGCGTGTGGACAGGTCGCGGGCCACGACCCGTAGCGCGGCGCGCAACGTCTCCAGACGCTCGGGGGCGAGGTCAAAACCGGGATCGAAGCCCATGTCGTCCAGGATGCGCCGGGCCAGGGCGGTCATCTCCGCCGGCGACACCTCGCCCGGATTGCGCTCGACAACCTCCAGAACCGCGTCGGTGCCGTGAAACCAGTCGAGCAGTTCGCAGGCGAGAGCGACGACGTCCTGCGGGTCGAGATTGCCCTCCCGCAGACCGAGGTAGACCTTGCGCGGCAACTGTTCACTGTCCGCTTCGTATTCAGCCCTGGTGTTGCTCACCGGCCCAGTATCCCGACGCTGCTCGGTTCCCCTTCGAAAGGAACCACATCGTGGAATGCACCGCTCGACGGTGTTGCGCTGCTTGTACGCCTCGCGGTCGAAGGCGGGTGGTCTACCGCCATCGCTGCCCCGGCGCATGCGGTGGCGGAGCTGGTCCGCCGGAACCGGGATCACCGTCCGGATGCCGCGCCTACGCGAGTGGTCACGGATCGCGCCGGAGGAGTAGGCCCTGTCGGCCAGGACCGTGACCGGTCGGGTGCGGGGCCGTCCTCGCCGGCGGGGAACCCGCAGGCGAGCCATGACTGCGGTGAACGCTGGTGCGTCGCCGGCCTGTCCGGCGGTGAGGTGGAAGGCAAGCGGTCGGCAGCGGCTGTCGGAGGCCAGGTGGGTCTTTGTAGTCGGTCCGCCGCGGGAGCGGCCGACGGTGTGGTCGGCCTGTTCGCCGGGCGGGGCCCCTTCTTGCAGGCCCCGGCCGCGTGCTGGTGGTCGCGCACGATCGTGGAGTCCACGGAGACGGCCCGGTTGAGGTCCTCGTCGGCATCAGCCTGGGCCATCAGCACGGTGAAGACCCGCTCCCACGTACCGTCGATCGCCCACATCCGCAGCCGGTTACAGACGCCCCGCCAGTCGCCGTACCGCTCCGGAAGATGAACCCACTGAGTGCCGGTCTGGAACGTGAAGGCGATCACCTCATGGCGATCCCGCCAACGGCCACCCCGATTCGACGTCCGGCCCGGGAGCAACAGCTCGATCCGCGCTCACTGCGCATCAGTCAACCAAACACCCTGACCAACGACCGACTGATCTAACCGAAACCGCCTAGCTGATTCTTCAGATGCCCTGACTGTTCGAGACGGCCGACTCTCCACTGCCACCACGTTGGCCACAGACATCAGGCGGATCCCTGCCGAACTCCATGACTCTGCAGAAACCCGCAAGGGCCCCGCCCACTCGCCATGACGCATAGTCAATCCATCTAGATTTACGGCAGCCGGCTGCAACGCCTGAAGAGGGCGCGGGGCGGGGCAGGAGCTGGGTGACGTCGTGTCGGTTGCCGCCAGTGAGCTCAGGCGCCTTCCAGCGGAAGGTGGTCTCGGAAGTACTCCGACTCCAACCACTCCTCCTTTACGAACAGCGGACGGGTCAGGCGCGCTGCCCCGACCTGCTGCCCGCGCAGAAGAACCCCGATATCAGTTAGGGAAAGCGAGTCATCAGGCGTGTAGAGCAGACAGTTCCCATGCTCCGCAGCGTGGTCCAGCAGGAACTGCTGGCCCTGCTCCGGATCGCTTCCCGCCAGCGGGAAGCCAGACAGGAAGACCTGCGGACCGGTGACCGCATCCAGTGCAACACAGGCGAGCTTGCCCGCGTCGTAGAACGCTTTCACCCCACCCGGGAAGTCCTCCTGCGCATACGGACCGCCAGCCCATTCCTGTGGTCCAGGGGCCAAAAGCGCCTGGGCGACCTCGGCTGGAGACATCCCGAACTGCAAGGGACCTACCCCTGCTCCCGACCGCAGCTCCCAGCACTCCCGTTCCGCATCCACGCCCATCCATCCACTCCTACGTTCCGACCGGTTCGGACCAAGCCGCGCACACAAGGCCATGGGACAAGGTGCCAACTCAGCTGTACAAGTGCCAACAGGCTTGCTGCTATCGGCCGGAGTCATTCTGAAACGATCAGTAAGGCGTCCAAGGCAGGCACTTGGCAATGACGCCCCGGGTTGTCTCCGGTCAGCAGTGCCGCACCCGCCAGGACGCGCCCAAGTGCTACCAGTGGGTCAGGTCGAACACTTCCGAGCAATATGGGTCCACCGCGTCCGAGGGGTTGTATTTCAACTGATCGTCGACGACGAGCGAGGGAAGGGCGGCAGCCAGACTGGTGATGCCCACGGCCACGGCTCCTTCTTCATCGCGAAGCGACACGTCGAGACCGACCACGCCCGACAGCCCCTCACCGGTCGCGTAGACACGCGCGATGTACTGGTCGAGGAGAAGAAAACCACACACGCCCAGCTTCCCGGCGGACTCGGATTCTCCGGGCGGGACGATCCCTGCGACGGCCGCGTGAAGAGCGTCCGTGAGATCGAGTTCCGGACCAGCCTCCAAGAGCCGCGACAGCTCCTCCGTACCCACGACAGGGATGCCGTGCCCGTCGCGGTCGCCATCGCCATCGCCATCACGGTCGGGGTCCGCTGCCGGCCCCGGAACGTCGGGCTCCTGCCGCCTCCGCACGGCCTGCCGCAGAGCAGCGGCCAGTACGGAGGCGGGGATGTTGTCACCGTGCCGGTCCACGAGCGGCAGGTCGTAGGCCACCGAAGTCCCGATTCCATGGCCGTCCCAGACGACCACTCTCCCCACGGCTCGCCCGTCACGGACGGGAAGCACACCTCGGACGAGAGGGCCGCCCCCCAGAGGGATCGCCGTGAACCGCAGCACACCCCGGACGAGAGCGGCTTGCAGCCGTACCACTCCTGCGTTGTCCCACCGTTGCATCGGCACCGGCTCCTGACTGTCGCCGGAGAACTGTGACGTCATGTCTCGTTCACCGCATCGGGGCACTTGTTGCCCTCGCCGTCCTTGCTGCCGAACTGCACCACGCTCCAGTGACTGGCGCGGGCGCTGGCGTCGGCCCGCGGAGCAGCCGGACTCGGCTGGGGCGAATCCACTGTCAACCCCTCGGCCTCGGCGCGAGCCACGCCGAACGGCTGCGCGTACCCCTTGTCGGACATCACGCGCAGACCTTGTGGAACTGACGGGGCCGTTCGCGATGATGCAGAAGTGACAAATGCGGAGGCCATCAGGGTGCCCGCGACGACAGCCGAACAGACCACGGCATTCATGTAGGTGCGCAACAGCTGTCCTCTGCGTAGCTAAACGACGCTTGGGGCAGGGTGACAGTGCTTCTGTCAGTGGTCCATTCCATCGTGGGCCCAGCACCATGACCAGCAATACGCCGACTATTCACCCGTAATCGGTAAGAACGTTCTGCCGACCGTGATGGCCTTGGCCAGCACTGCCCGGGCCTAGATCACCGGTGGAACAGATGCGCAGTGCGCCTCGTCGGCCCGGGCGGTTTCGTTTGGATCAGCGGGCTGACCAGAAGTAGGCGCCCGCGATGTGAAGTCCGGCGAGGTGGGTGGTCGCGGTCTTCTCGTAGCAGGTGCCAATGCCGCTCCACTGCTTCAAACGGTTGATGCACCGCTCGACGGTGTTGTGCTGTTTGTACGCCTTGCGGTCGAAAGCCGGCGGTCTGCCGCCAGCTCGTCCGCGTCGCCGCCGGCTGGCCTGCTGGTCGGCCCGTTCCGGAATCACCGCGCCGATGCCGCGACTACGCAGGTGGCCGCGGATCGCGCGGGAGGAATACGCCTTGTCGGCCAGGACCAGGTCCGGCTTGGTGCGAGGCCGCCCAAAGGGGCGGGGAGCATCGCCGGCCTGACCGACGGTGAGGACGAACGCCAGCAGCCGGCACCGGCCGTCGGCCACGACATGAATCTTCGTGGTCGGTCCGCCACGGGACCGGCCGACGGCGTGGTCGGCCGGTTCGCCAGGCCAGGCCCCTTTTTGCGGGCCCCGGCCGCGTGCCGGTAGGCGCGCACGATCGTGGAGTCCACGGAGACGGCCCGGTTGAGGTCCTCGTCGGCATCAGCCTGGGCCATCAGCGCGGTGAAGACCCGCTCCCACGCACCCGTCGATCGCCCACATCCGCAGCCGGTGTAGAAGCCTCGCCAGTTCCCGTACCCCTCCGGAAGATGAACCCACTAAGTGCCGGTCTGGAACGTGAAGGCGATCACGTCGATCACCTCACGATGGCCCCGCCAACGGCCACCCCGCTTCGACGCCCGGTCCGGGAGCAACGGCTCAATCCGCGCCCACCGCGCATCAGTCAACGACACACCCGGACCAACGACCGGCTGATCCAAACGAAATGACCTAGCCGCAGGTGCCCTCGATGGCCCAGGCGTTGTCGATCTCGTCGGTCGTGCCGAGATGGGTCTCGCCCGGCGGGACGCACCTCTTGATGTCGGTCGGCCACCAGTCGATGTCGACCTGAATCTTGACCCAGGTGCTGCCGCAGTGCCCGTAGTACGAATCTGTCTGCGTCTCGTAGTAGCCGCAGGCCTTGACCCCCATCTCTGCGGCGGCTTTCCCCTCGGGCGCGGCGTGGGCATTTCCGGAGAGCACAGTGCTCGCGACGAGGACGGCGCTGAACGCGGCTGCGGCGATGCGGAGCTTGCTTGCGGTTTTCTGCATGGAAGGACTCCTCAGTTGTGTGAGTCGGCGGAAGGAGGCGACTTCGGCTGGTGGAAAGGTGTCTTGCCTGCGGGCGGTTGTCGGCGTGCGAGGTGCAAGGCGGCACTCGCGCCGCCCGGCTCACGGACAAAGGCCGCCGGCTGCCGCGGTGTCGGGCACACCGCGGTCCGCCCATCGACCGGGATGGCGTGTCCGGCGATCGGGGCAGCGCTCAAACACTCACACGGCGGTGTCATTACTGTCAGCACCCGGGGCCGTACAAGATCCCTGTCCGTCGATAACGTCGACCTTATGGGTGCAGGCGGGCAGGAGCTGACACCGGTTCAGGCCTGCGAAGCCAGCGGAACCGAGCCTGAACCAGCCGCGGCTCTCCCTCGCGCCGAGCAAGAAACGCGGGTGCTCACATACTCATGCAGCACCGGCGGCGACGCACGACTCGGGGTAACCAAATTTGGCTAGCACGCCCCAGGCGGAGTACGTTTCCCGCAGTAGACAAATTTGGCTACTCGGGCGGAAGGGGTTGGATGAAACCGCTACGACTTCTGGTCCTGGGGGCACTACGCAGGCGCGGTCGCGCACACGGCTATCAGATCCGCGCGGATCTGGAGTCCTGGGGCGCACATGAGTGGTCCACCGCCACATCGGGTTCGGTGTATCACGCGCTCAAGAGCATGGCCGGACAGGGCCTGTTGGAGGCGACGTTCGACGCGGATCCCTCGGCCGCCGGGGGCCCGCCGAGAATCGAATACGAGCTGACGGAGAAGGGTGAGCAGGAGTACCTCAGCCTCCTGCGCCGGGCCTTGGCCGACCGCGAGCCGAGGCTGGACGTCCTGTGTGCTGCGGTGGGCCTGATCGAGGACCTGCCCCGGGGACAGGCTCTGCAGGTCCTGCGCACCCGAGCCGACGCGATGCGCGACTGGCGCACCAGCATCACCGCACACCTGCCCGCGGACACGGAGCTGGACGCCTGGGGCCCGGTGGGCGAGGTCATCTCGCTGTGGCTGGCGACCGCCGATACCGGTGCCCAGTGGACCCGGCGGCTGATCCACCGCCTGGAAGAGGGCGATTTCAGCATGGCCGGCGAGCCCGGTTCCCCCACCCGCCACCCCGCACAGCCGGCCGAGTAGCAGCCGAGAACATCGGCGAAACCCTCCCTTCGAGACCCTCCCTTCGAGACGGAGCAATGTCATGGCCCACGAGATAACCGTCCCGCTGCTTCCGTGCGCATCCATCGACGAGATCGTCGAGTTCTACACGATGCTCGGCTTCACACGGACCTACTACCAGGTCCGCCCGAACCCGTGCGTGGGCCTGCAGCGAGAAGACCTCCAGCTGCAGTTCTTCGGCATGCCAGGCTTCAGGCCCGAGGACTCCTACGGCAGTTGTGTGGTCATCGTGCCCGACACCCAGCAGCTCTTCGAGGCATTCGCCGCGGGCATGCGCGCGGCGCACGGGAAGCTCCTGGTCTCCGGGATCCCGCGGATGACCCGTCCGCGGAAACGCAAGAACGCCGACCACCAGTCCGGGTTCACGGTCATCGACCCCGGCGGGAACTGGATCCGGATCTTCCCGTCCCCGGGTACCGGCGGCACCGGTGCGCCCGCGGTCGGCAAGCTGGCCAAGGCGCTGGAGAACGCCGTCGTGCTCGGTGACTCCAAGGGCGACAATCAGCAGGCGGCGAAGATCCTGGACGCCACGCTGGCCCGGGAGCAGGATGGCGCACCTGCCGCCGAACTGGTCGAGGCGTTGGCCTACCGCGCCGAACTCGCCGTCCGCGTCGATGACACCACCGCCGCGATCGATGCCCTCACCCGTGCCCGCGCCATCCCCCTCACCAAGGCCGAACGCAGCGAACTCACCGCGCACTTGGCGAGCCTCGAAGACCTGGAGGCCGTCGTCGGACTCGCGCCCTAGTGTCCTGAGTCAGGAAGTCGGTTCGGATATCCGGCGAGGCGTTCGATGATCTCGTCTGCGGCCTTCGTCCTGAGCGCATCGGCAAAGGCAACGGCACCAGCCTCACCGGAGCCACCCGTGCGCAGAAGACCGCTCAACGCCGCGGTCGGTCGACCAACTCGGTGGCACGTTCGGCAAGGCGGCAGCCGTTCACGCGCTCGCCGCCGTTGTGGGAAGGGGCATGCTCGCCTGCCTCACGCCACGCGCGGTGCAGTACCTCTTCCGCCAGCGCCTCGACACCACCGCCACGGCCCACCTGCGGAGCGCCCGACTCGCCTACGTCCACACAGAGCTGACCCACACCGACCCGGCCTCCCGCTGCCCCCTACCCCGTCGCGATCACGCCCCACACACGAAGAGGCCCCTGCTCATCGAACAGAGACTCCCTTTGCCGCGACGCACTCATACCCGAACGGCCCGCCGGCAGCTCTGCTTCCGGCGGGCCGTTCTCACGCGTTCTCACGCGTCCGTACGTATCAATCGCGTCCGTACGTGCCAGCGTTCGGTGGGCGACCCTTCGGTCACTTCCCGTAGTACGCGTTGTAGATCGAGATCGTCGACTTGTTGCCCTTCTTGTCGGCGATCTTGGCGTGGAACGAGATCCCCTTGCCCTTGGCCGGGTTGGTGATCGCGATCTTGCCGTTCTTGACGGTGACCTTCTTCCAGGTCTGGCCGTAGTCGTACGACACGTACACGGCGAGGGACTTCAGGTTCGAGCCCGCCGCCGAGCCCTGGACGGTCACCGGGACGGAGACCTTCTTGTCCGCCGGAGCCCTGCTGTCCAGGCCGACGGCCGCGTCGAAGCGGACCGAGGACGCGGGCAGCTTGGCCAGGTCGGCCTTCTTGGAGCGGAAGGTCCAGCTGGCGTCGACGCGGGTGGAGGCCGCGGCGACCTTGACACTCCGCTTGACCGAGGTCGTCAGCTTGTACGTGGCATCACCGGCCGGAACCTTGAAGATGCCGTCCCCGACCAGCGGGTCGCTGTTGGAGCCGACCTTGGCGCCGTTGCGGTAGAGGGTCGTGGTGACCGACGAGTAGAGCGAGGAACCGGCGTGGGTCTTGCCGTCGGCGAACAGCGGCAGGTAGCCGTAGATACCGTTGCCCTCGCGGTAGAGGCCGAGGTCTGAGCCGGTGCGCGGGCCGAAGACCGCCGTGTTGAAGGTCTTCTTGTAGCTCGTGGCGGCCTTGAAGGTCTGCGGGGCGCCGAGGGTGTAGAAGGCCTCGACGATCGGGGAGCCGGACTCGTCGAGGCCGCCGTGCTGCTCGAAGTCGAGTTTCCACTTCGCCCCGCCCGCGGTGGACAGGCGCAGCGTGCGCGTGCCGGGCAGCTTCTGCTGGACCCCGGGCGCAAAGGTGCTCGTACTGCCGGGCAGCTCGCCCCAGGCGTAGATCACGCCCTTCTTGCCGCTCGCCGAGGCGCCCAGACCGGTCTTCACCGTGGCCAGTTCACTCGCCTTGTAGTGCTTGGTGTAGCCGGTGGCGACCTGCTTGACCTTGCCGCCGGCGAGGGTGTCGTACTCCTCGGCGGGCTTGACCCAGTGACCGCCCCACTGCTGGTACAGGCTGCCGTCGGTGATCTGCGGACCGGCGTGCACGGTACGGAAGTTGGCGTATGAGTCCAGCCACCAGCCGTACGAGTTGCTGCCGTCCGGCACGCCGACGGTGTACATCGGCGTAGCGACCTCCGACTTGGCCGCCGCGTCGGGCACGGTGATGTCCACCGGCTTCGTGGTCCGCGCATCCACCGTGATCGTGGCCTTCTTGGTGATGCTCAGCTTCGGCTGCGTCACCCAGTCAAGGCCCTTGGCGGGGTCCTCCGGGTCGACGAAGACGCCCGAGTTGAAGATGTAACCGCCCTTGGGGACACGGACCTTGACGGTGCCGGACGCGTCGTAGGGCGCATACCAATTGCCCTGGGCGAGGCCGGTGACACCGTCCAGGCTGCTGCTGTAGTACTGCGCCGGGTTGCCGTCGCGGCCGATGAACTTGAGCGTGACGTCGTACGACTCCACCTCGCGCTGCACCGCAGCCCCCGTGCGTACGCTCTGGCCGCCGCCGGTCGCCGTCACGTACGCGGAGTAGGCGCCGTCGAGCGTGCCGCCCAGTTTGCTGTTGGCCGTGAGGTCGGCAGAAGCCGTGCCGCCCGCCGGGACGGTGAGCGTCTTGGCGCCGAGCGTGAAGAAACCGGCCGGAGCGGCCTGTCCCTTGGGGTCGGTGGCCGCCACCGTCAAGCTCAGCGTGACGTCCGTCTTGCCGAGGTTGCGGTACGTGACCTTCCTGGTGACCGGGGTGTCGTCGGTGTGCGGCCACTGCTGGACGCCGAAGCTCACCGACGACGGCTCGGCGACCACGCTCTGCTTGATGGCCTTGTCGACCTGGATGCGGCCCGAACCCTGCTGGAACGGCGTGTACGCGCCGCCCTTCGCGGAGCCGGTCAGCGCGCCCTTCAGCTCGGCGTACGTCCAGTCGGGATGCTGCTGCTTGAGGATCGCCGCGGCGCCCGCGACATGCGGAGTGGCCATCGACGTACCCGAGATCGTCACATAACCGGCCGGCTTCTCGCCGAC
>NZ_JBVJLW010000015.1:169440-321010 GCF_055584525.1 Streptomyces sp. NPDC102514 | reverse complement strand
CCACCCTCACCGGCCTCCACGTCTACGCAACCGCGCACGGCATCGCTCTCACGACAGAGACAAAACCACCGTGTTGATTCTTTACGAGCCCTTAGGGGCAGGCGCCCTTCGGGCTGCCCTGCCGGGAGGGCGGATTCTGGGTGCACGCGCGTCGTGGCTGGGCGCGCAGTTCCCCGCGCCCCTTGGGGGGCGGGCGTGCACGGTCGTCTGCGGGTGCGTCGTGGCTGGCCGCGCAGTTCCCCGCGCCCCCTGACGGGGCGCCCGGAGCCGCGCGCTACGCCAGTACCGCCGCGCCCGGGAGCGCGAGGTCCATTTCGATGGATCGGTTGTCGCCGGGGTGGCTCGCGCCGGAGGCGAGCGGGCCGTGGCCGCCCGCCGTGACGGCCAGGACGTACGCGCCTGCCGTCGGTACGGCGAGCGCGTACCCGCCGTCGGCCGCGGACAGTGTCGCCCCCGCCTGCCGCCCCCGTCGGTCGATCAGCGTCACCTTGGCCCGAGCGACCGGCTCACCGTCGGAGGTGAGGACCCGGCCGCGGAAACCGGTCGGCGCCGGGCCTGCGGGCGCAGGCTCGGACAGAGGGTCGCTGGAAGCGACCAGGTGCGGCTTCGCCGCGTTCGCCGCCGCCCGGCGCCCCGGCAGGAACGCCGCGAACACCAGCCCGAGCAGCACCGCACCCGTAGCGATCATGAACGACACCCGGAACCCGTGCATCGTGGGAACGGCGACGCCACCCACCTGGTTCGCGGTGTTCGCGAGGACCATGCCGATCACGGCGCTCGACACGGACGTACCGATGGAGCGCATCAACGTGTTGAGCCCGTTGGCCGCCCCGGTCTCGGACGCCGGAACGGCGCCGATGATCAGCGCGGGCAGCGAGGAGTACGCGAGACCGATGCCCGCGCCCAGCACCACCGCGATGATGATGGTCTGCCAGGCGGCACTCATCAGGCCGAGCCCGGCCCCGTACCCGACCGCGATGATCAGCATGCCGGTCATCAGGGTGACCTTGGGTCCGTACTTGGCGGAGATACGGGCGTACACCGGCGCCGTGAACATCATCGTCAGGCCGAGCGGCGCCACGCACAGACCCGCCACGACCATGGACTGGCCGAGGCCGTAACCGGTCGACGCGGGCAGCTGGAGCAGCTGGGGCAGGACGAGGGAGACGGCGTAGAAGGCGACACCGACCATGATCGAGGCGAGGTTGGTGAAGAGGACGGCAGGGCGGGCCGTGGTGCGCAGGTCCACCAGCGGGGCCTTGATGCGCAGCTCCATCACGCCCCACAGGAGCAGGACGGCCACCGCCGCGCCGAACAGGCCGAGGGTCGTGCCGGACGTCCAGCCCCAGTCGCTGCCCTTGGTGATCGGCAGGAGGAAGAGGACGAGACCGGCGGACAGGCCGAGCGCGCCGAGCACGTCGAAGGTGCCCACGGCACGCATCGGCGACTCGGGTACGAAGATCAGGGTGAGCGCGATCGAGACGACGCCGAGGCCCGCCGAGCCGAAGAACAGCGCGTGCCAGTCGGCGTGCTGTGCGACCAGTGCCGCGACCGGCAGCGCGAGTCCGCCGCCGACGCCGATCGAGGAGCTCATGAGGGCCATCGCCGAGCCGAGCTTCTCGCGCGGCAGTCCGTCGCGCATCAGGCCGATGCCGAGCGGGATGGCGCCCATCGCGAAGCCCTGCAGGGCCCGGCCGACGATCATCACGAGCAGTTCGCTGGTGAATCCGGCGACGAGGGAGCCCACGACCATGACGGCGAGGCTGGCTATCAGCATGCGCCGCTTGCCGTAGAGGTCACCGAGGCGGCCCATGATCGGCGTGGACACGGCGCCCGCGAGGAGGGTGGAGGTCATGACCCAGGTGGCGTTGCCGGGGGAGGTGCCCAGCAGCTCCGGCAGGTCCTTGATGACCGGCACGAGCAGGGTCTGCATCACCGCGACGACGATGCCCGCGAAGGCCAGTACCGGGACGATTCCGCTGCCGCTCGGCCTTCGGGTGTGCGGATCCGTCGTGGTCCGGGTCATACGTGCGGCCTCCAGAGGCATGGGACAGGCAGATGGGTACTGCTACAGGTAGGTGCAGGGTGAACCCCGTGCGCCTAGGCAACTATTCCGTTGCTTCGAGCCGCTAACGAATTCTTGACCTTCTCATTACATCCGGCCTTCGAACACCTCCCCGCGAGAAGCTTCCATCCGACTGGAACGTGTTCTAGTCTTCCGCGGCGTCGGAACCGGTCCCGGACCATGGGGAGAGCCATGAGGACGAAGGCGTACGTCGTCGGTGTGGGCATGACCAGGTTCGAGAAGCCCGAGACACGGGACTGGCAGTACTGGGACATGGCGCGGGAGGCGGGCACCGGCGCCCTCACCGACGCCGGCATCCCGTACGACGCGGTCGAGCAGGTCCCCGTCGGCCACTGCTTCCAGGCCTCCACGGCCGGACAGCGGGCCGCGTACGAACTCGGCCTGACCGGCGTGCCCGTCTACAACGTGAACAACAACTGCGCGACCGGCGCCACCGCGCTGATGCTCGCGCGGCAGTTCGTCGAGGGCGGCGCGAGCGACTGCGTACTGGCGCTGGGCTTCGAGAAGATGGCGCGCGGCGCGCTGGGCGGCGGCGCCGACGGGGGCGACTTCGCGACCTCACCCGTCGCCCGCCACTACGCCGTCATGGCGGCCCGGCACGGCTTCGAGATGACGCCGCCCACCGCCCAGATCTTCGGGAACGCGGCGCGCGAACACATGGAGAAGTACGGCACGACGGAGGCGCAGCTCGCGGCCGTGGGCGCCAAGAACCACCGGCACTCGGCGAACAATCCGTACGCGCAGTTCCAGGACGCGTACACGGTCGACGAGATCCTCGCCGCGCGTACCGTCCACTCCCCGCTGACCAAGCTCCAGTGCTCGCCCACCTCGGACGGGGCGGCGGCGGCCGTCGTCGTGTCGGAACGATTCGTCGAACGGCGCGGGCTGGGGGAGCGGGCCGTGGAGATCGTCGCGCAGGCGATGACGACGGACACGGAGGAGTCGTTCGCGTCCGGGTCGTGCATCGACGTCGTCGGCCGGCCGATGTCACGGGCCGCCGCCCGGCAGGTGTACGAGAGTGCCGGGCTCGGCATCGACGACGTGGACGTCGTGGAACTGCACGACTGCTTCTCGATCAACGAACTGCTGACCTACGAGGCGCTCGGCATGTGCGCGCCCGGGGAGTCCGGCAAGCTCGTCGAGTCGGGCGCCACGACGTACGGCGGGCGGTGGGTCGTGAACCCCTCGGGCGGGCTCATCTCCAAGGGGCATCCTCTCGGGGCCACCGGCATCGCCCAGATCGCCGAGCTGACCTGGCAGCTGCGGGGCGAGGCGGGGGCCCGGCAGGTGGGGGACGCCCGCGTGGGGCTCGCGCACAACATCGGGCTCGGGGGTGCGGCGGTGGTGACACTGCTCAGACGCGCCTGACCGGCCACCGGACCGGTAGGCACGGGAGCCTTTCGCCGGAGGCGCTGACGGAGGGGACGTTTTCGGGTGCGGGTCCGTGGGGGCTGGCCGCGCAGTTCCCCGCGCCCCTGAAGGCCTGACGGCCAAAAGATCGCGCCGTTCCCCGCGCCCCTAAAAGCCGAAAGCCGAAAGCCGTGCCGGTCCCGTGCCCCCGAGGGTGAAGGCAGGGGCGCAGCCCCGCTTTCAGGGGCGCGGGGAACTGCGCGGCCGGCCCCCACTCACCTGCACCCGAAAACCCGCCCCCCGGCCCCCCGCCCCCGCGGCACCCGTGCCAAAAGGACTACAGCCACCCCTGGTGGCGAGCCTCCCGCATCGCCTCCATGCGGTTGCGCGTCGCCGTCTTGCCGATCGCGGAGCTGAGATAGTTGCGCACGGTCGACTCCGACAGATGCAGCTTCGACGCGATGTCGGAGACCGTCGCACCGTCCACGGACGCCTTCAGCACATCGCACTCACGCGCCGTGAGCGGATTCGGCCCCGCCCCCAGCGCGGCCGCCGCGAGCGCCGGATCGATGACGGTCTCCCCGGTCAGCACCCGGCGAATCGCCTGCGCCAACTCCTCCACGGGCCCGTCCTTGACGAGGAACCCCGCGGCACCCGCCTCCATCGCCCGCCGCAGATAGCCGGGCCGCCCGAAGGTCGTGAGGATCAGCACCCGGCAGTCGGGCGTCTCGTCCCGCAGCAGCGCGGCGGCGTCGAGCCCGCTGATGCCGGGCAGTTCGATGTCGAGCAGTGCGACATCGGGCCGGGACTCCAGGGCCGCCCCCACGATGGCGTCCCCCGTCCCGACCTGCGCCACCACCTCGATGTCGGGCTCCAGCCCGAGGAGCAGCGCCAACGCGCCCCGCATCATCCCCTGATCCTCGGCGAGCAACACACGAATGGACTTGGCGGGCCGATGATCCCGGGGCATCTCGTTCACCCCCCAACATTAGGCCGCCCCGGCTCCAGAGTTCAGGGGGCGCGGCCCCGCAAGGGGCGGGGGGAGATTGCGCGGTCGGCCACGACGCACTCGCCACTCGAAAACCAACCCCCGACCCCCTCAGGCGGCAGCCACCTCCACCGGAAGCTCCGCCATCACCACGAACCCGCCCCGAACCCCGGGCCCCGCCTCCAGCAGACCCCCCGCCGCCGCAAGCCGCTCGGTCAGCCCCTTCAATCCGGTCCCGCCGATACCCGGCAGAACGGCCGGTGAGGCCCCGGTGGGCGCGGACACACCCCCGCCGTCGTCCGACACCCGCACCCGAACCTGCTCCGACCCCCCGTCCACCGTGATCGAACACCGGCGGGCGCCACTGTGCCGCACGGCGTTGGTGACGGCCTCCCGCACGACCCATCCCAGCAACGCCTCCGCCTGCGCGGACAACGGCGGCCCCGACTGCCGTACGACCGGTTCGATGCCCGCGGCCAGCAGTGCCGACCGCGCCCGGTCCAGATCCGTGGCCAGGCTGCCCTCGCGATAGCCCGTGACCGCCTCACGGATCTCGGTGAGCGCCTGCCGGCCGACCGACTCGATGTCGGAGACCTGGACGAGTGCCGCGTCCAGGTCCCGGTGGGCGAGGCGCCGGGCCGCCTCCGACTTCACGACGATGACGGAGAGTGTGTGGCCGAGCAGGTCGTGCAGGTCGCGGGAGAAGCGCAGACGCTCCTTCTCGACGGCCTGGTGCGCCAACTCCTCCCGCGCGGCCCGCAGTTCACGTACGGCGTCGGACAGGGACAGGATCGCGGCGGTCACCATGGTGGACAGGAACGTGCCGTACGCGACGTTCACCGCGCCCCAGCCGTCCCGCAGCCCCGCCACGACACCGGCGAGCACGCTCAGTCCGATACCGGTCCTGCCGAGCCACGGTCCCCGGACGATCGCGCCCGCGGCGAGCCCGAGCAGGGGGAAGAAGAGGAGCCAGCTGCCCCCGTACAGCCCGCCGAGGAGGCAGGTCACCACGCCCAGTGCGATCAGCGCGCCCCGGGTGGAACGGGCCTCGCGGGCCTCCTTGGTGAAGGCGCGGAACACCACGTGGATGTAGAGGGAGTTGAAGACGAGGAGTCCGATGCCGCCGATCCACGGGTTCGGGGTCCTGCCCTGGAAGAGGTTGGAGAACGCGCCCATTCCCATGAGGAGCCAGGGCAGCAGCGCGAATCCGCTGGGCGGCGGGCCCAGATGCTCGGGGAGCCTCCCGGTCCTCTGCCCGGCCCGCTCCTGCCGCCGGGCGGCCGTCCGGCACCTGACGCTCCGCAACCAGGACATCTCCCCAGCTCCTGTTCCCGTACCTGTGCCTGTGCCCGTGCCCGTGCCTGAACCTATGCCCGGTTCCGTTTCCGGTTCCGTTCCCGTTTCCATTCAGACGGTCCGTGCGGTCCTGCGGTACGAGACCACAGCGTACGAGCCGAAGAGCAGCAGCCAGCCGGTCAGTACCAGCACGGCCGCGAGCGCGGGTGCCCGTCCGTCGGCGACGGCCGTACCGAGCTGCGCGAAGCGGTTCGTGGGTGTGTAGGACGACAGCGACCGCAGCCAACCGGGGAAGAGGGCCAGGGGGAACCACAGTCCGCCGACCACCGCGAGCGTCAGGTTGCACACCATGTTGACCACGCCGGTGGCCTGCGCGGTCAGCCGGTAGCCGTTGCCGAGTCCGAGCAGGGTGAAGGGGACCGAGCCGAGCCACAGCGTCAGTGCGATCACCGCCCACTTCCAGGCGTCCAGCCGTACGCCGTTGACCAGGCCGCCCGCCGCGAGGACCGCCACGATCGCGGGCAGGACCGTCACCGCGCCCGTCAGCGCCCGCCCGGCGACCACCTGGCGCGGGCTCATCGGAGTGATCCGCAGCTGCCGCAGCCAGCCGATCGTGCGGTCCTCGGCGACGCCGCCACCGGTGTTCAGGGCCGAGCCCATCGCCCCGTACGCGGCCATACCGATCATGGAAGCGGTCTTCCAGTCGCCGTCGGCGCCGCCACCGAGGTTCGTGAACAGCAGGTACATCACCACCGGCATCACGACCCCGCCGATCATGAAACCGACGTCGCGCAGCGTCCGGCGCACTTCGAGCCGCAGATAGTCGAGCATCATCACACCGTCTCCAGGGAAGCGGGCCGGGCCACCGTGGCGGAGGCCGAGGCCGAGGCGGAGGTCGTGGCGGAGGTCAGGGCCAGGAACGCGTCGTCCAGTGAGGCCGGAGCGACCTCCAGGCCCCGTATCGCACCTCGTTCGGCCAGCGCGATCACCGTCGCGTCCGGGTCGTCGGTCCGCAGCCGGGCCCGGTCCCCGCGGATCTCCAGCGAGACCACGCCGGGCAGCAGCGACAGGCCTTCCGTACCGGCGCCCGCGAGGTCGAAGGCGACGAGGCTGCCGCCCGCGGCCCGCCTGAGCTGCTCGCCGGTGCCGTCGGCGACGATCCGCCCGTGGTCGACGACCACGATCCGGTCGGCGTTGGCGTCCGCCTCCTCCAGGTAGTGCGTGGAGAAGAGGACCGTGTGGCCGTGGCGCGCGTACGACCGCATCGAGTCCCAGAAGGCGTACCGGGCCTCCACGTCCAGTGCGGCGGTCGGTTCGTCGAGCACGATCAGCGCGGGGTTCCCGACGAGGGCGACCGCGAACCGCACCCGCTGCGTCTGGCCCCCGGAGAGCCGATCGACGCGCCGCCCGGCCAGTTCGGCGATGCCCGCCAGCGCCAGCGCCTCCGCGACGGGCATCGGCGCGGGATAGGTACGGGCCACGAACCCGACCAGCTCACCCACCGTCACCCGCGGCACGGGCCGCCCGTCCTGCAGCATGGCACCGACCCGGCCGGCGCGTACGGCGTGCTCCGGAGCGGCGCCGAAGAGGCGGACCGTGCCCTCGTCGGGCTCGTCCAGGCCCAGCAGGAGGGAGATCGCGGTGGACTTGCCCGCGCCGTTGCGGCCGAGCAGCGCGACCGTCTCGCCGCGGGCGATCTCCAGGTCGACCCCGTCGACGGCCCGTACCGCACCGAAGGCCTTGACCGCCCCCGCCATCCGCACAGCAGCCGCGTTCGTCCCCGCCATCGTTTCCGTCCCCGTCCCCGTCCCCGTTTTCTTCATGGGTACGACGCTACGGAGGCGTGGGCGGGGCACGGCAGATGCGCATGTACGGACTCGGGCAGGACAAATGTCACTGCCGGGGCGCTGCGGGGGCACTGTCGGGACCTTGCCGGGGCCCGGGAGTGTATGCGGCCCCGCCGCTATCTGACATGGCGTCAGGAGTCTTCACATGTGCCCGGGGCTCGGCTATACAGGGGATCGCCGGTACTGGAACGCGTTCTAGAACGGGCGGGTTCCAGGCCCCCGGCCCAGAGTCGACCTCGGTGCGACCGACGGTGCGGACGGCCGCACCGAGGTCTTCCCGTGTTCTCCCGTGCCCGTCCGTGTTCTCCGCGCGGCAGTCAGGAGCCCCATGCCCATCGACGTTGCCCAGGCCCTCGCGGCCGAGCCCCGGTCCGCCGGGATCGCCTGGGGTCACAAGGACGTCCAGCTCTACCACCTCGGCCTCGGCGCCGGCGCGAACCCCGACAGGGACACCCCCGCGACCGACCCCGACGAGCTGCGCTACACCCTGGAGTCCCGGCTGCACGTCCTGCCGAGCTTCGCGACCGTCGCGGGCGCGGGTTCCCCGGGCGTGATCAGCGGTCTCTCCATGCCGGGCGTCGACGTCAACCTCGCGCACGTCCTGCACGGCGGCCAGGCCGTCACACTGCACCGGCCGATCCCGGTCACGGGCGACGCGGTCGCCACCGCCCGGATCGCCGCCGTGTACGACAAGGGCAAGGCCGCCATCCTCGTCGTACGCACCGAGGTCGCCGACGCTGACGGGCCGCTCTGGACCAACGACGCCCAGATCTTCGTACGCGGCGAAGGCGGTTTCGGCGGCGACCGGGGCCCCTCCACACGCCCCGAACCGCCGACGGGCGCGCCGGACCGGACCGTCGAACGCCCGATCCGCGCGGACCAGGCCCTCCTGTACCGGCTCTCCGGCGACTGGAACCCGCTGCATGCCGACCCCGAGTTCGCCAAGCTCGCCGGCTTCGACCGCCCGATCCTGCACGGACTGTGCACGTACGGGATGACGCTGAAGGCGGTCGTGGACACCGTGCTCGGCGGCGATGTCACCCGGGTCCGCTCCTGCGCCACGCGCTTCGCCGGGGTGGTGTACCCGGGCGAGACCCTGCGCGTCCGCATGTGGGAGGAGGACGGCCGGGTCCGGGTGACGGTGGGCGCGGCCGAACGCGACGACGCGCCGGTCCTCACCGACACCGTCGTCGCACACACCTGAGCGTCCCGAGGACGAGGGGCGCGTGTCGTACGTACGTTCCGCACGTTTCCGAGGGGAGCCGCACCATGCGCGCAGCCGTACTGCACGAGATCGGCCAGGACAAGCTGGAGATATTCGACGACGTCGAGTCGACGGGCTTCGGACCGGGCCGGGTACGCATCCGGGTGCGGGCCACCGGGCTGTGCCACTCGGACCTCTCGGCGATGGCCGGGGTGCTGCCGCAGCCCGCGCCCTTCATCCCCGGGCACGAAGGGGCCGGCGAGGTCCTGGAGGTCGGCGAGGGCGTCACGAACGTCAAGGCCGGCGACCGGGTCGTCGTCTGCTGGCTGCCCGCGTGCGGCGCGTGTCCCGCCTGCAAGCGCGGCCAGACCGAACTGTGTCTCGCCGGATTCATGAACGCCGGCACGCCCAACTTCAAGCGCCCCGGCGGCGACGTGTTCGGCTTCGCGGGCACCGGGACCTTCACCGAGGAGGTCGTCGTCGACGCGGGCTGCGCCGTAGCGATTCCGGACGACGTGCCCTTCGACATCGCCGCGCTCATCGGCTGCGGGGTCACCACCGGGCTCGGCGCCGCGCTCAACACCGCCGACGTGGAAGCCGGTTCGTCGATCGCCGTCATCGGCTGCGGAGGCGTCGGCATCTCCGCGATCCAGGGCGCACGGCTCCGGGGCGCCGCCGAGATCGTCGCCGTCGACCCCGTGCTCTCGCGCCGGGAGGCCGCCCTGAAGTTCGGCGCCACCAGGGCCGTATCGCCCGACGAACTCCCCGACGCCAAGCAGTCGGTCACCGCGGGCGAGGGCTTCGACTACGTCTTCGAGGTCGTCGGCCGCTCCGCCACCGCCCGCACGGCGTACGAGAACACCCGCCGCGGCGGCACGCTGGTCGTCGTCGGCGCGGGCGCCATGGACGACTTCCTCCAGCTCAACATGTTCGAGCTGTTCTTCGACGAGAAGCGGATCCTGCCCTCCATGTACGGCGGAGGGGACGTCCTGCGGTCGTACGAGCGGACCATCGCGCTGTGGCGCGCCGGACGCATCGACCTGGAGGGCCTGATCACGCACCGGGTACCGCTCGGCGACATCAACGAGGCGCTCGACCAGATGCGTACGGGAGTTTCGCTGCGTACGTGCATCGAGATCTGACGCCGCCCCGCCCCGCCCCGAACCTCCGGTCACGGCCGGTCGAGCCGAAGGGACTTCCATGTCACTGCCACGTCTGCCGCACCCGCCACGTCCGCCGCTTGAGGGGCGGGTCGCGGTCGTCACGGGGGCCGGGCGCGGGCTCGGCCGGGCGGAGGCGCTGGAACTGGCCCGGCTGGGGGCCGCTGTCGTCGTCAACGACTACGGACAGCCCGGCCGGGACGGTTCCGGTGACGCGTCGGCCGGGCCCGCCGAGGAGGTCGCCGCGTCGATCCGGGCGGCGGGCGGCCGGGCGGTCGCGCACACCGGAGATGTGGCCGACCACGAACAGGCCCGGGAACTGGTGGAGTTGGCGATCGCCGAGTTCGGGCAGCTGGACATCCTCGTCAACAACGCGGGCATCCTGCGGGACCGGATGGTCTTCTCCATGTCCGAGGACGAGTGGGACTCGGTGATCCGCGTCCATCTGAAGGGCCACTTCAACACCACCCACTTCGCGTCCGCGCACTGGCGGGCCCGGTCCAAGGCGGCGGACTCGCCGGTGTACGGGCGGATCGTGAACACCTCCTCGGAGGCGTTCCTCGCGGGCTCCGCGGGACAGCCCAACTACGCCGCGGCTAAGGGTGGGATCGTCGGGCTGACGACCTCGACGGCGCTGGCGCTGTCCAAGTACGGCGTCACGGCGAACGTCATCTGCCCACGCGCCCGGACCCGTATGACGGCGGACGTCTTCGCGGGCTTCCAGCAGCCGGGGGAGCAGCCGGGGGAGGGGTCGGGGCAGGGGCAGGATGCCGGCGAGCGGCGCGGTCCGCTCGGCTCGCTCGGCCCGCTCGACGCACTCGATCCGCTCGCGCCCGAGCATGTCGCCCCGCTCGTCGGCTACTTGGCCTCGCCGGCCGCGGCACACGTCAACGGCCAGCTGCTCGTCGTGCACGGCGGGATGGTCGCCGTCGTCGAACGGCCCCGGGTGGCGGCGAAGTTCGACACCAAGCAGGACGCCTTCACCTACGACGAACTGGACGCGCTGCTCACGCCGTACTACGCGGACCGGCCGCGGACGGAGACGTTCGCGGCGGCGGAGGTGCTGGCCCTGAAGCACGAGTAGGCAAGGATTTCGTGCCCCCATGCGGAACGGCCCCGCCCGACGAGTGTCGGACGGGGCCGTGTCGTGTCGCGGCCCGAGGTCTGGTCAGACCCCCGTGTCGTACTGCTCGGCCGGCCTGCGGTGCCGGCCACGGGGGATCGCCCCGTCCTCCTGTGCGGAGACGGGCCCCCGGTGCCGGCCCTGGCCACCGTCGTCGTCGGCCTGCGCCGACGTTCCCCGCAGGTCGGTGGCCGTCGTCTCCATGGTGTTCGTTTCGCTCATCTGGAATTCACCCCGTCAGCAAGATCCTTCGGTACAGCGCCGGAGATTCTAACGGTCGGTCGTGACCGGCCTGAGGGGTGGTGGGGGCTACTCGGTGGTCACTTTGAGAGAACTCGGAGACGACCCGCCCCCGGCACCCACCCGAAGCCCCCGAAAGTCAGCCGGCGCCTCACAACTGACCCGCTCGACGCGTAGCGGCTGCATCGGCTCGGAGGGTGTCGGGGGAGGGGTGTGGTGCGTGCGGGGTGCAGGGGGTGTGGCCACCGGGAAGGGCCCGTCCCCGGCCCCGTCCCCGGCCCCGTCCCCGGAAAAACCGGCACCGAGGCGGAGCCCGTCACCGGCCCCGGAAGAACCGGCACCGAGGCGGAGCCCGTCACCGGTCCCCACGCCCGGGTCTCCGTCCGGCGCCCCACTGAGAACGCCCCCCGAAACCGCGCCCGGACTTCCCGCCCCCGCCAAGCCGAAAGCCCCACCCGGACCTTCACCCGGCGTCCCGCCACTGCCCGGACTGCCTTGGGCCGCAGCGACCGGCTCCTCGTCCGTGGTCCCGATCACCCTGCCCGGATTTCCTTCGGCTGTCCTGCTGGGGACCTCGTCCGGCGTTCCGCTGGGGTTCTCGTCCGGCGTTCCGCCGCGGACCAGACCCGTCACCCTGCCCGGACTTCCTCCGGTCGTCCCGCCGGGGACCTCGTCCGGTGTGCCGCTGGGGGTTGGGCCCGGAGCCGCACTGCGACCTCCCTCGGGGGCCGTGTCCGGGATTCGGCCCGGCATCCAGCTATCAGCGATGCCCGACGCCCGGCCCTGACTTCCCTCCGGCGATCCGCCAGAAGCCAGGCCCGGGGCCGCACCACGAGCCCCGTCGGGGGCCTTGTCCGGGATTCGGTCCGGCACCCAGCCGTCAGCGATGCCCGGCGCCCGGCCCTGACTTCCCTCCGGCGTTCCGCCAGAAGCCAGGCCCGGGGCCTCGGCCGGCGCCCTGTCGCGGGCCACGCCTTGACCGACCTCGGGAGCCCTGCCGAGAGTCCGGCCGGGGGCGCCGTCCGGCGTGCTGCCCGGGTCTCCTTCGGAAGCGCTGAGGGAAGCTCCGCCCGGAGCCACAGGGGCTGCCGCGCCGCGAGCCGGTCCCGGAGCCGCACCTCGACCGCCCTCCGGTGCCCAGTCGGGGATCTGGCCTTGGGCCGCGTCCGGCGTGCCGCCGAGTGTTCCGCCCTGGGCCTCGCGGCGGGCTAGCTCCGGAGTCGGAGCTTGGCCGTGTGCCGGTGCCCGGTCGGGTGTCGTGCGCGGGGTGCCGTCGAGCGCTGCGTCGCGAGCTAGGTGCGGCGCCCTGCCGCTACTTTCCTCCGGCTCCCAGCCGAGGGTCCTGCTCTGTGGCGTGTTCGGCGTCCTGTTCCGACTGCCTTCCGGCGTGCCAGCGGGTGTTCCGCCCTGCGCCTCGTGGTGGACCAGTTCCGGAGCCGGAGCTTGGCCGCTTGCCGGTGCCTGGTCGGGTGTCGTGCGCGGGGTGGCGTCGAGTGCTGCGTCGCGAGCTAGGTGTGCTGCCCTGCCGAGGTCTTCCTCCAGCTCCCAGCCGAGGGTCCTGTCTTGGGCCGCGTTCGGCGTTCCGCTCCGACTTTCTTCCGGCGTGCTAGGGGGTGTTTCGCCCTGAGCCTCGGGGCGGGCTAGTTCTGGCGCCGCAGCTTGGCCGTTTGCCGGTGCCTGGTCGGAGGTCGTGCCCGGGGTGCCGTCGAGCGCCGTGTCGTGGGCTGTGCCCGGGGCCGCGTTGCGAGCTAGGTGCGGCGCCCTGCCATGGCCTGCTTCCGGCCCCCACTCGGGGGTCTTGTTCTGGGGCGTGTTCGGCGTCCTGCTTTGACTGCCTTCCGGCGTTCCGCCGAGTGCTCCGCCTTGAGCTTCGCGACGGACCAGTTCCGGAGCCGCAGCTTGGCCGTTCGCCGGTGTCTGGTCGGGAGTCGTGCCCGGAGTGCCTTCAAGCGCCGCGTCGCGTGCTACGCGCCGCGCCCTGCCGCGGCCTGCCTCCGGCCCCCAGTCGGAGGTTCCGCTCCGAGCCTCATCCGGCGTGCTGCCGGGCGCTCCGCCCGCAGTCTCGCGGCGGGTTGGGCCCGGGGCCGTGCCTTGGCCTGCCTCCGGCCCCCAGCCGGGGAGGCCGCCCTGGGCCTCATCCGGCGCCCCGGCGCGGGCTGCGTCCGGCGTGCCGCCAGGCGCTCCGCTCTGCGTCTCGCCGCGGACTGGGGCCGGACCCGCAGTCCGGCCTTCCGCCGGGCCCCAGCCGATAGTCCTGCCCGCGGTTCCGTTCCGTGCCCTGCCGTGGGCGGCGCCCGCAGGTGCGTTCCGAGGTTTCTCCGGAGCGCGATCCGGACCCTCGCCCCGAGCCGTTCCCGGATTTGGCCTCCGGGGGGCCGGAGCCCCATCCGGGGCCCGGTACGGGGCCCCGCCCGGTCCTCGTCCCCGCCCCGCCGCCTGCGCCGCCCTGCGGCCCGCGAAGGCGTTGGCGAGGGCTTGGGCCGTCAAGGGGGCTTGTTGGAGCGGTACCGGGCGGGCCACCCCCACCGCCACCCCCGGTTTCGGCTCCGACGGCTCCCGGGGGGCCTCAGCCGTACCCGCCGCCGCGTCGCCCATCCCCGTCGATGCCTCGACCCGTGCCACCCCGCACGGCACCGCCCCCGTCGCGTACGGCAGTTGAAGGACTCCGTCCCTGGTCCAGCGGCCGGAGCCGGTGAGCCAGCCCTCCGGCGGGGGGAGCTGGTGGAGGTGGCGTTCCGTCGGGCGCCAGAGTCCCAGCCAGCTGCCCGAGCCACCGGCGCCGCCGCCGTCGATCCGCAGCGCCACCCCGCAGCTCTCCGGCGTCAGCACGAGACCCGGCTGGATCGCGAACGGCGTGACCGTGCAGCCGGCCGGCTGGAGGCACTCCGGGAAGCGGACCGGCAGCGTGCTCCCCAGCACACCCCAGCCGAGCCGCTCCTGCCCGGGCGAGGGCGCGTCCGAGCGGATCAGGAGCAGCCCGCTGTCCGCGTCAGCGAGCAGCAGCCGGTCGTTGCTCTCCTCGGAGATCTGCAGCAGCGGCGACATCTCGCCCCCGCGTTCCAGGTCGACCACCACCGTCTTGGTCCTGCCCTGCGACTCCCGGTCGAGCGCGAGCAGCCGGTCCCCGCCGCCCAGCCACACCCCGCCCGAGCAGCGTCCCGGGATCTCCGCGAGGTGCTCGGGCCCGAAGGCGCCGCCCGCCACCAGCCACACCGCGGTCGAACCCCGGCCCACGGCAAGCGCGTACGCCCGTGTGCCGCCCGGAGCCGGTGGCAGCAGCCGCAGCCCGGTGCCCGGCTCGGGGCACTCCACCGCGCCGAGCGGCACCTCGCCCGTGCCGGGACCCGTCGGGTACAGCAGGGAGAACGCGTGCCGCCCGTCGGTGAACCGGTGGATGAGCACCCGCCCGTCCGTCATCGGCAGCACCTCCGTACCGGGCTCCTCGGGCTGGTTGCCCGGCAGGGGTACGGCGTAGGGCTCAGGGCCGTCCAGCGTCCAGCGCTCCGGGAACCAGGACTCGCCGCTGCGGGCCAGCCGGGCCGCGTACGCCCCGTCGACGGTGATCACGCACCCCGCCCGCACGGCCCTTTCGTTCTCGGACGCCGCGGACTCGATCGCACAGGCCGCCATCGTTCGGTCACCTCCGGCGACGAAACTAGTTTTCGCACGCACAGACGTGGGACCTGCGGGCAGCCCCTTCACACATAAGAGTGGCCCCCTTCCGATTCACCTGAGGGAACGGGGGCGGGTGTGCTCGACGGGAGTGGAGGTGCTTATGGTGAGGGCTGCCTAAGTACGACCTGTGCCTCGGCTGAGTGATCACTGGAGTGTGTCTGATGCCCCCACGCCGCCGCGGCTCCGCCGCCGTCGCCCTCACCCTGGCCGCGGCGCTGTCGCTCGCCGCCTGTTCGTCGGGCGACGCGGACTCCGGTTCCGGCTCCGGGAAGTCCGACAACGGCAGCGGCAGCAAGTCCGTCGCCACGGGCGGCGAGGACTTCGCGAAGGCCGCCGTGGAGACGGCGAAGATGGGGACCACGGCCGGGGCGGGGGAGTTCCCCCGCACGATCGAGCACGCCATGGGCGAGACAAAGCTGACGGCCGAGCCGAAGCGGGTCGTCGTCCTGGACGTCGGCGAGCTCGACAACGTCGTCTCCCTGGGCGTGCAGCCCGTCGGCTGGGCGCCCACCGAGGGCTCGGCCGGCATTCCCTCGTACCTGAGGAAGGACGCGGGCACCCCCAAGAACGTGGGCACGATCAACGCCCTCAACCTGGAGGCCATCGCGGCCCTCAAGCCCGATCTGATCCTCGGCAGCGAACTGCGCGCGGCCAAGCTCTACCCGCAGCTCTCCAAGATCGCGCCGACCGTGTTCTCCATCCGCCCGGGCTTCACCTGGAAGGAGAACTACCTCCTCAACGCCGCCGCGCTGGACAGGACCGCCGAGGCGAAGGCCGAGATCGCGGCGTACGAGAAGAAGGCGAAGGCCCTCGGCGACGAGCTGGGCCCCGACAAGCCGACCGTCACCATGCTCCGGTATCTGCCGGGCATGATCCGCCTCTACGCGAAGGCGTCCTTCGTCGGCACGATCCTTCAGGACGTCGGCATCCCGCGGCCGAAGAACCAGCAGATCAACGACCTCGCGGCGGAGATCAGCCCCGAGAAGATCGACGAGGCGGACGCCGACTGGATCTTCACCGGCGTCTACGGCGACGCGAAGAAGACCGACCGCGCGAGCGCCGAGGACAACCCGCTCTGGAAGAAGCTCGGCGCGGTCGAGAAGGGGCAGGCCGAGGACGTACCCGACGAGACCTGGTACCTCGGCCTCGGCGTGACCGCGGCCGACGAGGTCCTCGACGACCTCAAGGGCCACCTCGCCAAGTAGGCCGGGAACGCGTAGGGAACGGGTAGGGGTCGCGTGGTCGCGGCTGGTCAAGTAAACCCGCGACCGGTAGGGCACGGACACAAGGCAGGTAGCCTTTTGTTCGTGCCCCGTCTGTCTGAAGCAATCGCCGCGCTCGACGCCCTCTGGCCCCCCGGGAGCGCGGAGGCATGGGACGCGGTCGGGACGGTCTGCGGAGACCCCGACCAGGAGGTCTCCCGTGTCCTGTTCGCCGTCGACCCGGTCCAGGAGATCGTGGACGAGGCGGTGAAGCTGGGCGCGGACCTGCTGGTCACCCACCACCCGCTCTATCTGCGCGGTACGACGACGGTGGCGGCCTCGACCTTCAAGGGCCGGGTCGTGCACACCCTCATCAAGAACGACATCGCGCTGCACGTCGCCCACACCAACGCCGACCGCGCCGACCCGGGGGTGAGCGACGCCCTCGCGGGCGCGCTGGACCTGCGGGTCGTACGCCCCCTGGTGCCGGACCCCGCCGACCCGATGGGCCGCCGCGGCCTCGGCCGGGTCTGCGAACTGGACCACCCGGTCACCGTCCGCGAGTTCGCCGCGCGCGCCGCCGAACGGCTGCCCGCCACCGCGCAGGGCATCCGGGTGGCCGGCGACCCGGACGCGCTCGTGCGGACCGTCGCGGTCAGCGGCGGCTCCGGCGACAGCCTCTTCGAGGACGTACGCGCCGCGGGCGTGGACGCCTTCCTCACCGCGGACCTGCGCCACCACCCGGCGTCCGAGGCCCGCGCCCACAGTCCTCTCGCGCTGCTCGACGCGGCGCACTGGGCCACCGAGTGGCCCTGGTGCGAGCTGGCCGCAGCCCAGCTCGACGAGATTTCCGACCGTCACGGCTGGGACCTGCGGGTCCATGTCTCGAAGACGGTCACCGATCCGTGGAACTCCCACTCCCCTTCACCTGGAGCCCCCAACTGAACGCCGCGCCCGCCGACCAGATCCGACTTCTCGACGTCCAGTCCCTCGACGCCCGCCTCCAGCAGCTCGCCCACAAGCGGCGTTCGCTGCCGGAGCACGACGAGATCGAGTCGCTGACCAAGGACCTCACGCAGCTGCGCGACCTGCTCGTCGCCGCCCAGACCGAGGAGAGCGACTGCTCCCGCGAGCAGACCAAGGCGGAGCAGGACGTCGACCAGGTGCGCCAGCGTGCCTCGCGCGACCAGCAGCGGCTGGACTCCGGTGCCGTCACGTCCCCGAAGGACCTGGAGAACCTCCAGCGCGAGATCACCTCGCTGGCCAAGCGGCAGGGTGACCTTGAGGACGTCGTCCTGGAGATCATGGAGCGCCGCGAGTCCGCGCAGGAGCGGGTCGGCGAGCTGACCGGGCGGGTCTCGTCCGTCCAGTCGAAGATCGACGACGCGACGAGCCGCCGGGACGCGTCCTACGAGTCCTTCGACGGCGAGAGCGCCACGCTGACCAAGGAGCGCGAGGTCGTGGCGGGCACCGTCCCCGCCGACCTCCTCAAGCTCTACGAGAAGCTCCGCGAGCAGCAGGGCGGCGTCGGCGCGGCCCGCCTCTACCAGCGCCGCTGCGAGGGCTGCCGCCTGGAGCTCAACATCACCGAGGTCAACGAGGTGAAGAAGGCGGCCCCGGACCAGGTCCTGCGCTGCGAGAACTGCCGCCGCATCCTGATCCGCACGTCGGAGTCGGGCCTGTAGGGCCCCGCGCCCCGGTCCGCGGGGCCCCGGGCGGGGCCCCGTAAGGGGCGCGGGGAACTGCGCGACCGGCCACGACGGGCGGTCAGCCGAATGCCAACCCCCGCCGCCCCCGCAGCACCAGGGCCGGGCCGGGCCCCGCAGGGGGCGCGGGGAACTGCGCGCTCAGCCACGACAGGCGGTCAGCCGATGGGCTACCTCCGCCGCCCCCGCAGTACTAAGGCCGGGCCCCGCAGGGGGGCGCGCTCAGCCACGACGGGCCGTCAGCCGAACGCCAACCCCCGCAACACCGACGTACAGGCAGCCAAAAACATGACCCGCCCCCCAGACCTGGGCACCCCCACCACCTTCGTACTCCTCCGCCACGGCGAAACCCCCCTCACCCCGCAGAAGCGCTTCTCCGGAAGCGGGGGTGGAGTCGGGAGCGGGGCCGGCGCCGCCACCGACCCACCCCTTTCGGACACCGGCCGCCACCAAGCGGAGCGCACCGCCACGGCCCTGGCCGCGCGCGGCACCGTACAGGCCATCGTGTCCTCGCCCCTGACCCGCTGCCGCGAAACCGCGGAGTTCGCGGCGGCCCGTCTGGACCTGGACGTACACATCGAGGACGGCCTCCGCGAGACGGAGTTCGGCGCGTGGGAAGGCCTGACCTTCGCGGAGGTACGGGATCGCCACCCCGACGACATGAACGCCTGGCTGGCCTCACCGGACGCCGAACCGACCGGCGGCGGCGAGAGTTTCGCGGCGGTCGCGCGGCGGGTGGAGGCCGCTCGTGACGGGCTGCTCGCGGCGTACGCGGGACGCACCGTGCTTGTCGTGTCGCATGTGACGCCGATCAAGACGTTGGTGCGGCTGGCGTTGGGTGCCCCGCCGGAGGCCATGTTCCGGATGGAACTGTCGGCGGCGTCGCTGTCGGAGGTGGCGTATTACGCGGACGGGAACGCGAGTGTGAGGTTGCTGAACGAGGTCACTGCGTTGGGCTGAGCGTGTTTTGGGTGCGGGCCGGTGGGGGTGTTCGCGCCGTTCCCCGCGCCCCTTCGCGCGGGCCGGTCGCTGGTCGGGTGCGAGGCGGTGGGGGCTGGTCGCGCAGTTCCTCGCGCCCCTTACGGGGTGGGCGGTTGTTTGTCGGGTGCGGGCCGGTGGGGGGCGTTCGCGCAGTTCCTCGCGCCCCTTCGTGGGGACCGGTCGTTCGTTGGGTGCGGGGCGGTGGGGGCTGGTCGCGCCGTTCCCCGCGCCCCTACGGGGGCGCCCCAGGGTTGCGCCCCCTACGGGCGCAGGCCCGCCGCCTCTCGGGCTAGTTTTTCCACTCGGGGCCAGTCGCCGGAGGCGGTTGCGTCCGGGGGGAGCATCCAGCTTCCGCCCACGCAGAGGACGTTCGGCAGGGCGAGGTACTCGGGGGCGACGGCGGGGCCGATCCCTCCCGTCGGGCAGAAGCGGGCCTGCGGCAGCGGCCCGGCCAGCGACTTGAGATACGCCGTGCCACCGGCCGCCTGCGCCGGGAAGAACTTCATCTCGCGCACCCCGCGCTCCAGCAGCGCCACGACCTCCGACGTCGTCGACACCCCCGGCAGGAACGGCACCCCGGACTCCTTCATCGCGTCGAGCAGCGTGTCCGTCCAGCCGGGGCTGACGAGAAAGCGCGCCCCGGCGGCGACGGACTCCGTCACCTGGGCGGGCGAGATGACCGTGCCCGCACCGACCACCGCCCCCGGCACCTCCTCCGCGATCGCCCGGATCGCGTCGAGCGCCACCGGCGTCCGCAGCGTCACCTCGATCGCGGGCAGCCCGCCCGCGACGAGCGCCCGTGCCAGCGGAACGGCGTCCGCGAGGTCCTCGACGACGACCACGGGCACGACGGGCGCGAGTTCGAGCACGGAGAGGGGCGACGGCGAAGACGAAGACGAAGACGAGGGCAGCGGCGAGGGCGACATGCCGTCATCCTGCCCGCAGCGCGCATCATGCGCAAAGGTCGTTGCGCATGCTGCAACACCCGGCAGTGTTCAACAACGCTCAGCAGCGCTCAGTGGACCTCGTCCACCAACACATCCAACATCCACGGCTTGCCCGCACCCGCGGTACCTACCGCCCCCGCAGAACCGCCCGCCACCTCCACCACATACCCGAGGTCCCGCAATGCCTCCACCAGTTCTGCCGGGCCCGACGGCGCGACCCCGGTCTCCATGAGGCTCCGTACGATCCGCCCCTTCGTCGCCTTGTTGAAGTGGCTGACGACCTTCCGGGTCGGCGCGTGCAGCACCCGTACGTTCGCCGTACGCCCCGCGACCTCGCCCTTCGGCTTCCACGCGGCCGCGTACGCCGCCGACCGCAGGTCCAGTACGAGCCCGCTCCCGGCGATCTCGGGCAGCACGGCGGCCATCGGCGCACGCCAGTGCGAGCCGAGCGCCCCGAGGCCGGGCAGCTTCACCCCCATCGAGCAGCGGTACGAGGGAATCCGGTCGGTCACCCGGGCCGCGCCCCACAGCCCCGAGAAGACGAGCAGCGAACGTGCCGCCCGCCGCTTGCCCGCGGCGTCGAGGGAGGCCAGGTCCAGGGCGTCGTACAGCACGCCCGTGTAGATCTCGCCGGCGGGCCGCGCCCCCGCGGTCCGCAGCTCCGTGTTCTTGGCGATCTCGCCGCGCAGGCCCTCGCTCAGCCCGAGCACCTCGCGCGCCTTCTCCTCGTCGGCCGCGCACAGCTCGACCAGTTCGTCGAGGACCGCCTGCCGCGCCTCGGCGAGCCCCGGCAGCGACAGCGACTCCGGCTTCAACGGCGCGCCCCGCCCGGAGGGAGCCTTTCCTTCGGACGGCGGCAACAACACGAGCACGGCGGATCTCCCTGGGGCTTTCGGTACGTACGCGGAGCACCCGCAAGCCTACGGGGTGCCGCCCGCCCCACCCCGTCCTACGCTCGTCGTGTGCCCCGCCGCCAGATACGTGTGACCGGCGCAGCCGAGGCCCCGTCGAGGGCCCCGCTGCGGACCGCGCTGCGCGCCCTGCGCACCGGACTCGGTGTCCCGGAGGACTTCCCGCCGGACGTGCTCGCCGAGGCCGAACGCGCCGCCCGCGAGCCGACGCCGCCGGACCGCGGCGCGACGGTCGACGCGATGATCGACGCGACGGACATCCCCCTCTTCACCATCGACCCGCCCACGTCCACCGACCTCGACCAGGCGATGCACCTCTCGCGCCGCCCGCACGGCTACCGGGTGCGGTACGCGATCGCCGACGTCGCCGCCTTCGTCGTGCCCGGCGCCGCCCTGGACGCCGAGGCCCACCGCCGGGTCACCACGCTCTACTTCCCGGACGGGAAGACCCCGCTGCACCCGCCGGTGCTGAGCGAGGGCGCCGCGAGCCTGCTCCCGGACGACACCCGCCCGGCCGTCCTGTGGACGATCGACCTGGACGCGGACGGCAGCCCGACCGCGACCGACGTACGCCGTGCCCTGGTCCGCAGCCGGGCCAAGCTCGACTACGAGGGCGTACAGCGGCAGATCGACGCGGGCACGGCCGAGGAACCCCTCGCCCTCCTCAAGGACATCGGGCTGCTGCGGGAGCAGCAGGAGGTGGACCGCGGCGGCATCTCCCTCGACGTCCCCGAACAGGAGATCATCGAGCGGGTCGCGCCGGGCAGCACCCGCGATCACGACGGCACGTACGAACTCGTCTACCGCGCCCCGCTCCCCGCCGAAGGCTGGAACGCGCAGATCTCGCTCCTCACCGGCATGGCCGCCGCCGAGCTGATGCTCGCGCACGGCACCGGCATCCTGCGGACGCTCCCGGCCGCCCCCGACGGCGCGGTCGGCCGGCTGCGGCGTACCGCGCAGGCGCTGCGCATCGACTGGCCGCACCACGTCTCGTACGCGCGTCTCATCCGTTCCCTCGACCCGCACCGACCGCACCACGCGGCCTTCCTCCAGGAGTGCACCACGCTGCTGCGCGGCGCCGGCTACACGCCCTTCCGCGACGGCGTGGTCCCCGACATCACCACGCACGCCGCCGTCGCCGCGCCCTACACCCACTGCACGGCCCCGCTGCGCCGCCTCGTCGACCGGTACGCCTCCGAACTGTCCCTGGCCGCCGCCGCGGACGCCGCCCCGCCCGAGTGGGTGCTCGCCGCCCTCGACGAACTGCCCGCGCGGATGGCCGAGGGCAACCGCAGGGCGGGCCAGGCCGAACGCGGCTGCGTGGACATCGTCGAGGCGGCCCTGCTCAAGGACCGCGTCGGCGAACTCTTCGACGGCACCGTCGTGGACGTACAGGAACGTGAACCCGGCGTGGGCACCGTCCAGTTGGAGACCCCCGCAGTCGTCGCCCGCATCGAGAGCGGGAACGGTACGACGCTGCCGCTGGGGGAGCGGCTGCGGGTACGCCTCACCCGGGCCGACCCGGGGACGGCGAAGGTGCTGTTCGCTCCTGCGTGAGCGCGGGTGTGGGCGCCGGCATGACGTCGCGTATCGCGCGTACCAGTACGTCGGACTCGTCCGCGTGGAAGCGGATCACTCGTACGTCTTGGCGGCGCCCCAGGAATGTGAAGTGCCTTACCGCGGATGCCAGTTCGAGGGTGACCGTGGTCTGCGCGGCCACCGCCAGATCCAGCCGGCCCTCGGTCCGCTCGTGCGTGGTGACCAACTCCCGTCGTACGGAGGTGATCGCGGAGAGCGGCACGCGCAGATCGACATGGGCGGCGCGGCGGACGCGCAGGACCGTGTCGCCGAGGACGTGCGGACGGGTCACGGACGCCGCGTGCAGACCGACGACGAGCAGCAGCGTGTAGACGTCGAGGGCGAGCACGACGCGGTGCACGGCGGGATGGTTCCGCAGCAGCACCGCCATGCAGGCGCTCTCCAGGACGCACACGAACCCGAAGCCGAACATCATCGCGCCCTGTCCCCGGGCGTACCCGAAGGCCCGCCCTCGCCCCGGTCCCGGCCCGACACCGTGCGGGCGCCGGGTCACCCACCGGACGATGCTCGCGAGCAGCCGCCCCTCGTGCGCGACGAGCCGCCGTACGCGTCCGGCCGTCATCGCCCACGCTCCGGGCGACCGTGTCCGGGGCGGGCACGGTCCACGAGGAGCTGGATCGTCCGCAGGACCGCCGCGGACTGCGCGGGCGGGAACTCGTCGAGGAAGGCGCTCAGGAACCCGCCGCCGTTCGTCTCGGGCCCGTCCGGGCCGAGGCCGTCCAGGTCCAGGCCGGTCAGGGCCTCGTCCGGGAGGCAGTCGGCGAGGGCGTGGGCGGCCTCCTCGACCCGCGGGTCGGCCGGGTCGGCGTCCGCGAGTTCGTCCAGCAGTGTGTAGGCCGCCTGCGTCCGCTCCAGCGCGCCCGGCACATCGGCGGTGGCGCGCAGCGCGGACAGCAGGCGCTCCCGGTCCTCCGGGGCGGCGACCGTTTCGAGGAGGGCGATCATCTCGCGGTCCTTCGCGGCGATCGCCGGTTCCGGATGCCGGGTCATCTCACCGAAGATGGCGGCGAGTTCGGGGGAGACGGGGCCTTCGGCAGGCATCCGGCCCCCGTCGAGCAGGGCGCGCAGCCGCAGCCGCCTCGCCCGGATCGCCGCCTCCTGGCGGGCCAGGTCGTCGTCGAGTTCCGCGAGCACCTCGGCGAGGTCGCGGCCGGCGTCGTCCGCGAGGACGTCCCGTACCTCGGTGAGCCCGAGCCCCAGCTCGGTCAGCCGTCTGATCCGGGCGAGCGCGACGGCGTGCCGCAGCCCGTAGTCGCGGTACCCGTTGGGGCGCCGCTCGGGTTCGGGCAGCAGCCCGAGGTGGTGGTAGTGCCGCACGGTCCGCGTCGTGACGCCGACGGCCGCGGCGAGCTCTCCGATCCGCATGCCCTCAGTAGAAACGTTGACGTTGCGGCAAGGTCAAGCGAGCCGCACGGCGGCGGGTCGCGGCGACGGGTCACGGCGACGGGGCATGGAAACGGGGGCCGAGGGTGTTGCACTCCGGAGGAAGTGTGTCCGGAAGAGGTGGGTCCATGGGGGAGACGGACGGGCGTGAACACGGTGAACACGGCGGACGCAGGCGGCCCGGGACGCGTGGGCGGGCGTGAGCAGGCCGTCTGGACGAGGGCGACCCTCGGCGGCACCGGCAGGCCGCTCGACCTGCTGACGGCCACATTCGACCGCCACAAGTACGCGCCCCACGCGCACGACGAGTTCACCGTCGGCGTCTGCGTCGCCGGCGCCGAGGTCATCGACTACCGCGGCGGCCGGATCCGTCCGGGCCCCGGTTCGATCGTGGTCCTGGGCCCCGGCGAGGTGCACACGGGCGGCCCGGCCACGACCGCCGGAGGGTACGCCTACCGCGCCCTGTACGCGGAGACACCCCTGCTCACCGAGGGCACCCTGGGCATCCCGAACTTCCGCGAACCGCTCCTCGACGACCCCGAGCTGGCCGCCGCCCTCCGCCTGACCCACACCGAACTCAGCGCCTGCCCGGACCCCCTGGAGGCGGAGTCCCGCATACCGTGGCTGCTCACGGCCCTGGCCCGCCGCCACTCCTCGGCCCGCCACGTGTGCGACACGATCCCGGGCGCGGGCCGGGTGGCGGAGGCGGTACGCGACCGCCTGGCCGACGAACTCCTCGCCCCGCCCTCCCTGGCTGCCCTGGCAGCGGACCTCGGCCTGTCCCGGTACCAGCTCCTGCGCGCCTTCCGTACGAGCATGGGGATGCCGCCGTACGCATGGCTGGCCCAGTACCGGGTGAACCGCGCCCGCTGCCTGCTGGAGTCGGGCCACCGCCCCGCCGAGGCCGCCGCGCTGGTGGGCTTCGCGGACCAGGCGCATCTGACGCGCTGGTTCCGGCGGGTGCTGGGGGTGACCCCGGCGGCGTACCGCAACAGCGTTCAAGACGCCCGCCGCTGACCTGGCCGAAACTGCGCGCATGACTGCACGCGGCTGGTTTCTCTTCTCCCTCATGGGAGTGCTCTGGGGCATCCCCTATCTCATGATCAAAGTGGCGGTGGACGGTGGCATGTCCGCGTCCATGGTGGTGTTCGCACGCTGTGCGGTGGGCGCGGCGCTGCTCCTGCCCTTCGCCGTCCGCCAGGGAAACCTGACCGGAGTCGTACGCTCCCACTGGCGCCCCATGCTCGCCTTCGCGTGCATAGAGATCATCGGCCCGTGGTGGACCCTGACCGACGCCGAACGCCACCTCTCCAGCTCCACGGCCGGCCTGCTGATCGCGGGCGTACCGATCGTGGGCGTCCTCCTGTCGCGCTTCTTCGGCGACACGGAACGCCTGGACACCCGCCGCACCCTCGGCCTCGCACTCGGCCTCGGCGGCGTGGCGGTCCTGACGATCCCGCACCTGACGGGCGGCGACGCCCGCTCGCTGACGGAGATGCTGATCACGGTGGTGGGCTACGCGACGGCCCCCTTGATCATGGCCCGCTACCTGCGCCAGATCCCGACCCTGCAACTGATAGCCCCGTGCCTGCTCCTGTCCGCCCTGGTGTACGCCCCGGCGGCGGCCCTCCAATGGCCCGCCACCCTCCCCTCCCTCCCGGTCCTGGCCTCCCTCGCGGGCCTGGGAGTGATCTGCACGGCGCTCGCGTTCGTCGCCTTCCTGGAACTGATCAGGGAGGTGGGACCGACCCGGGCGGTGGTCTTCACGTACGTCAACCCGGCGGTGGCGGTGACGGCGGGCGTGCTGCTGCTGGACGAGGAGCTGACCGGAGGCACGGTGGCGGCCTTCGCCCTGATCCTGCTGGGCTCCTTCCTGGCGACGGCGTCGTCGGCCGCGGGACGGCGGCGGGGCGAACGCCCGGTAGCATGGTCGACACGGCAGACGAGCCGGGCGGACGGCCGCGTGGAGTCCCCTTCGGGGGCGCTTCCCGAGGAACGTCCGGGCTCCACAGGGCAGGGTGATGGCTAACGGCCACCCGGGGTGACCCGCGGGACAGTGCCACAGAAAACAAACCGCCCGGGACCTCGGTCCCGGGTAAGGGTGAAACGGTGGTGTAAGAGACCACCAGCGCCTGAGGCGACTCAGGCGGCTAGGTAAACCCCACCCGGAGCAAGGTCAAAAGGAGCGCTGTGAAAGGCGCTCTGCGAGGACGTTCGAGGGCTGCCCGCCCGAGTCCCCGGGTAGACCGCACGAGGCCGGCGGCAACGCCGGCCCTAGATGGATGGCCGTCTCCCCGGCCGCCGCGAGGCAGCCGGGCGACAGAACCCGGCGTACAGCCCGACTCGTCTGCCGCCATGAGCCTCTGATCAGCGAACGTGCTGGTCGGGGGCCCTTTTTTGCCCAGTCGGAGGCGTCGCCGAAACCCGGTCCGTACCGGTTCAAACCGGACCGCGTAGCTACGTACGTAGCCACGTACGTAGCCATGAAGGTAGCCACGGGCCCGAGGGTGGAGCTTGGTGATGGGGGGTTCTGGCGCGCGCCAAGAAGCCTCTGCCCTTCCTCTTCGGGGTGCTCCGGTTGGGCAGCTTGGGCAGGATGCAAGGCTTCGTGGCCTGTACCTCTTCGACAGTCCCGCTTAGTGCGGATGGAGAAGGTGACGATCGCGGCGCGGGGGAGTCGAACGGGCGCTGACCGGGCCGGCCTTCTGCCTGACGGGTGTTAGGCGTGCATGTTCCTTCGCGGCTCCGGAGCAAACGGGGGATGGCCTGCCGATCCATGGATCGGCAGGCCATCCCCCGTTTGCTCCGGTTCGTCACGCCGCGTCGCGCACGACAAACAGCTTCGGTCGCGCCGTCAGGCTGGCAGCCACTGCCCCGTGAGTGTCGGCGTGGTCCTTCAAGAGGTGGCTGTATGTGCGCCGGAGCTCCTCGACGGAGTCGCCCACCCATGCAGCCACGGTGTGCTCTGGTATGCCGTTCTGGAGGCATGTGGAGATGAAGGTGTGCCGCAGGTCGTGGAAGGTCGGGAGGTTCCCATCCTTGTCCTTGATGCCCAGCTTCAGCAGTGCCGGCTTCCACAGGTCGTCGTTGAAGTAGTTGCGGCACATCAGGTTTCCGCGGGGCGTCCAGAAGAGCGCTCGTGCCGAGCCTCGCTTGCAGTCGTCGATCTTCTTCCTGTGTTCCCACAACACGGTCTCCGTGGCCCGGGGCGGGAAGCGTTCCAAGTACTCCGCCACAGCTTCCAGGAGGTACGGAGGCGTTGGCGCGACCTTCGAGTTGAGGCGGGGGCTCGTCTTGAGGCGATCTATCAGGAGCCGCTTGTGACGGGTCTCCTTGATCTTGAGTACCTGTCGACGAACTGTGAGCAGGCTTCGGCTGGGGTCGATCACGTCGTCGCACATGCCGAAGGCTTCAGCCTGCCGGGTGCCGCAGGCGAATCCGAACATGGGGATGAGGCGGTAGCGCTCAGGGAACGTGTCGTATATGGCCCAGCACTCGTCCTGGCTGAAGACGTACGACGTCGACTCGCCTACGTAGGGCCCGTCGACCTCGTAGGTTGGGTTGGAAGCGATCTTCCCGTTCTGAAGGGCATCCTTCATGATCATCTGAAAGACCTTCCAGTGGCCCTCTCCGGTGGAGTTGGCAACCTTGCTGTCCTCAATCTCTTGGATCCAGGCTTCGACCTGGGCCTTCTTAATGGATCTGAGGCGATGCCTGCCCCAGCGCGGATTGAGGTGCACGCGGATCGCGATTTCGTACTTCTCTAGGCTGGTTTCCTTCACTCGGCGCCTGCTGAGCCAGTCAGCTGCCCACTGCCGGAAGATGAGGTTTGCCTCGACGGGTTCCGGGACTGCTCCTGGAGCCATCCCGTCCAGTGCTGACTGCGCCTGAGCCTGGGTCAGGCCAACCGACTCGGGGATCGTCGCTCGTGTGCGCTTGCCCTGGCTGTTCGTGAGGTTGTATTCCCAGCCGTGGATGCATCCGTTCTTCTTCTTGGGCCTGATCCGGTCGGGGCAGTCGCACCGCTTGTACACCGTGGGCTTGCGTGGCACGGGACGCCTCTCGTGGTCTTGGTGATTCTCAGGTGACTCCCTGGCCAGGGGAGTTGGACTCTACGGAGGCGCAGTCGTGTCTGGTCAAGTGGTCGAACGGAGGGTGGGTCTGCAGTGATGCATCCGCTATTCGCGGCCGTAGGTCCCGTGCTGGTGTCGGGAATTCACTGCGTATGAGCATCGAGCCATGCCTCGAAATCGCGCTCGCGTACGCGCAGGATGCGTTCGCTGATGCGCACGACGGGGATATTCCAGCTCTTGTAATTGTCGAGCAGGGTGCGTTTTGGGAGTTCCATCCGTTCGGCGATTGTCTCGAAGCTCAGCAATGCGTTTGAACCGCCGCGAGGCATAGTCGTCCCTATCTATCCGTAGGTGCCCCCGGCGGACCGATCCGGCCGGATGGAGCCGGTTGCATGCAGTCCGGCACTGATAAGTACGTGGCTTGGCGGGATCTGTTACAGCCGGGGAGGTTGAACTCGACCCTGGCGCCGCGGAGTTGTGTCGGACGGCGACGACTCGGGTCTGTAGCTGAGGTTTCGACTGTTGCCGTCGTCGGCGGGGAGCTTCGGTGGGTCGTGGGGTTATTGGTGCGGTCATCGGCGAGTAGGGGCTCGTTGGGTGGATCTCACGGTGTGCTGGTTGCTGTCGCTGGAGGTCTGGGGAGGACGGATCGTTTGGCGTTGCCTTGCGGTGGGTGGGCAGGACGCCGTGGCGGCGAGCGGCGCAAAATATGCTGCGGGCATGCCGGTGGATTTTGTTGAAGGTTGGTTATGCTGCCTCAGCGCCGTATCGGAAGGTGATCGTCCGTTGGTGGGGAGACCGTGATGGTGTGCCCGAGTGCGGCGCTGTAGCTGACAAGCGCAGCACCGGCATGGGGGGATATCACACTGTGACCGATATGTTGGAAAGTCTGGTCGCGCGCGCCGCAGCGGGCGGGGAGGACGGGGCCGACGCCATCGCGGCGTTATACGACGAGCTCAATGACACCGTGTACCGCTGGGTGAGGTCCTGGATCCGTGACAGCCATGTCGCGGAGGATTTGAGCCAGGAGGTTTGGCTGAAGGTTGCCCAGAACATCAGCAAGTACCGGCCGGGCACGCACCTGTTGGGCTGGTTGCGGACGATCACGAAGAACACTGCGCTCGACTACCTGCGCTTGATGCAGCGGCGTCCGTCGGAAGCGCTGTGCGCTGATCATCTTGAACTTGACCGGCCGCGCGTTGGTCAGAGTCCAGAAGAGTACGCCGAGAGGCGTGTATTGGCCCAAGCTGTTGCTGTGCACTTGCAGAAGCTGCGGCCCGAGCAGCGGCAGGTCTTGATCCTGCGGTTCTTCGATGGGCTCAGCCCGGGGGAGGCTGCGCAGGTCATGGGGAAGTCGGATGGTGCTGTGCGTACGTTGACGCTGCGGTCACTGCGCAAGCTTGCCGAGGTCATGCCGGCGGGCGAGTCGTCGTCCCAGTTAATCGAGGAACTGCTGACGGCGGCAGTGAGTCGAAATAGAGTTGCCGGGACACGGGTAGAGACACGAGAAGCGAGGGCGCATGTCGCGACGCGCTGAGCAGAGCCAGAGCGTGGAGCGCGCGCTGGAAGGCGGAGCTGTGCCTCATGATGAGGCCACCCGTCAGATGCTGGCTGCCGCGGGAGCGTTGCAGCCCGGCTTTCGGCGCAGTCCTGCACGAGTGGAATCTTCCAAGGCTGCGATGCTTCGCGAGTTCACGCGGGCCCAGAATCCACCGGAGACCCGTGAGGGTGCGGGATCGGGGGATGGCCTCGAAGAGTCTGTGATCCATCGCGAGGAGATCGAGCTGCCTGGCGGTGGTCAAATCATCCTTACGGACATTGAGGACATCACGCCCGAGCGCGCGGAGGTGTCAGCGGCCCGCATCGCCCGGATCCTGAAGAGCAAGGAAGGGGAATGGCAGCGGTGATCGGCGCGTTACCTTGCGGCCCGCACTTCGAGGAGCGGCCGTGAGCGAGTCCCCGCCAGCCGTTCAGGTGCGCATCGTTCGCCCGGGAGACAAGGATTACGCCGACCTCACTGATGTGGGAGTGGTCAACCTCCCGGGCGAGCGTCACCTGCTCCTGAAGCCTCAGCCCTTCGATTCGGCCGTACGGCAGGTGAGGTCGGCGCTGCCAGATCTGTCGGTGGAACAGGTTGAGCGCCTGCTGCGTGAATACCCTGCAGACTTCGGGGATCTTGACGAGCTGTTGGGTTCGTCCGAGTCTGTTCGGCGCACGGATATTACGCCGTTGCCAGGTGAGCCTGTTGAGTCCGTGTGGCTGTATGGTCGCGTGAGGTGGTGGGTAGTCGGGGCTGGTCTCGCGCTTACGGCGAGTTGGGCGTTGGGGTATGCCGCCGCCACCGTCCCAGTGCGACTTTCAGTGAGCGCGTCGGACACGAATCAGAGTGATGTCCCGGATGCACGGCCTGTGGCGAAGCCATTCGTTGACCCGGAGTTCCTCGACTTCTCCAAGGCCGGGCGGATCGACTGCAAGCCGATCGCTGACTTGGAGGCGGAGTGCACGGGGGTAGACGGCATGGTGATGTCCACTGTCGCCGCTACCGGCGCGGAGTCGACGATCTTCATGTTCTCGTATGGGTCTGAGCGTATTGGGCTGCGGATTTTCTACGACTCCAAGTATGCGACTACCTGGGCTCGGCAGGAAGGGACACGGAGGTTGTACCCGGACGTGCGCGTGCATGGACGGTACGTCATGTGGGGCACTGATCGCGGGCGAATAGGCGAGTACATGGGGATGATCGAGAAAGAGGATCGGCAGGGCCGGTTGGTCGCGGTGGGCGAACTGCAGTACCGGCCTTCGTGATTGGCGGCAGCTCTGGCTGTGGCCACGCCGGCGTGAAGCGGTACGGGATGGATCCCTGTCGTGCTTGCCGCGAGCCCTGATCGGCTTTCAGCGTGTGCGTGGGCAATGGTCAGCGGCCAGTTCGGATTTCCCACGTACGGCCAGTTGTGATGTCACTCTTGGTTATGGCATGGGTTCGACGTCTGACCCGATCGGTCACATGCGGATGAACGCGACCGGTTGTCGGGCCACGTCAGTGCCAGGTATGGGCGATCAACTGTCCGCGGAGTGAGGGTTGGCGAGGGCCTCGCCGAAGAGCCGTCCGGCGAGTTCCACGCAGCGCATCCGGGCAGGAGAGAAGTCGTAAGGCATCTTGGTGATTGCTGCGGCGGCAGTCATCTCTGTGCCCTCCTCCCCTTTCAGGTCGGCGTCGTAGATCTCGAAGAGCTTCTCCTCGGCCACGTCGAGACCAGCTGCTTCGATGGCCTGATTCAGGACCATTTGGTGAGCGCATCGCTGTGCGGCGAGTTCTTCGACGCACGGGTCGTCGGGTTCAACACCGTCGTCGAGGGCAGCCTCGGCCGCCTCAAGACGGTCCTCCTCGGCCCGCAGGTCGGGATGGGTGGCCAGCAAGATGAACGTGCCGGCCTGGACGGCGGCGCCCAGCGGCCCGAAGATCCGTTCCGTGACCAGCAGGGCGTCCAGATCGGAGGGGCGCAACGCGCCCGGGGGCAGGTGGCTGAGCCGGTCCGTGACCAGTTCGGAGAGCAGCCCCAGCGGGCTGCCCACCGCCTGCAGGCGCTGGACACACGCGCGCCGACGTTTGATGGCGGCCTCCTGCGCCGCCAGGGTTTCCTCCAGCCTGCTCAGGACCGACTCGATATCCGGGGCGTGGTCCAGGGCTTCGTCTCCAGCTTCGTCCCGGGCTTCGCCGAAGGCGGCCCGTATGTCGTCCAGGCTGATGCCGGCATCAGCCATCCTGCGGATCCACAGCAGGCGGATCATGTCGTCATAGCCGTAGCGGCGGCGGCCGTCCCCACCGCGCTCGGGCTCCGGCAGCAGACCGATCTCGTGGTAATGGCGGATGGCGCGTGGAGTGATCCCGGCGAACGCAGCGGCATCACCGATCTTGATCTGCCGGGGAGGCGTGGGGGAGGGGTACATCGCAGACAGAGCCTCTCGTGTGTGATGCCCCGACCCCACCACATGCCGCTACGGCATGTGCAACAACCCCATCCAGATGCCACCGAAGCCAGGCCCTGGCTGCCGCCAGGATCGATCAAGAACGACGAACCATCCGGGAACGCAGAGTGACCACCGGTGGTCAGATAGCTCCCCGCCACGTGGCCGCCGCTGGGGAAGCCCCACTGACCGCCGACAGCAATCAGAGCGGCGGCACTGTAGACCATGGTTCATCGCCAGCTGGACAGCCTTGCGTGACGGGGGCCTGATGCTGCGCCGCGCGCACGCCGTGGACTTTAGTGACCTTCGCTGTGGCGTTCTTGAGGCTTGCGCCGACCTCCTCCACCTCCAGTTCGTACACGGTTCGCTTGACGCCCTCGCGGTCTTCGTACGAGCGCTGCCTGAGGCGGCCCTGAACGATGACTCGCATGCCGCGCTGTAGAGACTCAGCGGCGTTCTCAGCAGCCTGGCGCCATACGGCGCAGGTCAGGAACAGGCTGTCGCCGTCCTCCCACTCGTTGCTCTGCCGGTCGAAGGTGCGTGGGGTTGACGCGACGCGGAATTTGGACACCGGGGCGCCGGAGGGGGTGAAACGCAGTTCGGGGTCGTCGACCAGGTTGCCTACGACGGTGATGACGGTCTCGCCTGCCACTGACGGGCCTTTCAGGGAGCGAGCCGGCCCGCGGGGCGCGGGCCGGCGGGGAGGATCAGGAGAACAGGAGCTTCCAGGTCTGCGGGCCAGGGATGCCGTCCGCGTCGCGCGCGAGGGAGGTGTGCGCGAGCTGGAAGTCGCGGACGTTCATGCGGTCCGCGTCCGACCACTTCGGACCCGGGCCCGACGTGTAGTGCTTGCCGTAGCCCTTGCGGACGAGCTGCTGTCCCAGCAGCGTGATCGAGGGGTTGTTCTTGCCGGGGCCGAACTTGTCGGCCCCGGGAAACGGCGGCGCCGGCTTGGGAGCGAGGGCCTTCACCGGCAGGGTGTGCAGGAGCTTCTTCAGGGAGGTCTCGCCCGGGACGCCGTCGGCGTCCTTGCCGGAGTAGCCGAGCGACTTCTGGTAGGCCTGGTAGGCCAGGGTGTCGGCGTCGGTCCACACCGGGCCGGGCCCGCTGCTGTAGTACTTGCCGAACCCTGCCTTCACCAGGGCCTTGCCGACCTTGGTGACGTGGCTGCCGATGGCGCCGTACCCGTAGACCAGGCCCTTGATGGTGACCTGTGCGCGGGAGACCTCGGCGCCCGTGCCGCCGCCCGGGAGGGAGCCGCCCGGCTTCGTGCCTGGCGAGTATGCCCCGGCCGGCATGCCCGCCTTGACCCAGGCGTACAGCTTGGGGCCGGGGCAGGCGGTCGCGAACCCGTCCCGGTGGCCGCGCTTGGCCAGGGTGCGGCCGGTCTTCTGGCACGCCTCCTCGTACAGGGCGCGGGCAGTCGCGAGGGCCTTCGCGCTGGGCTCCTGGTCGCCGCCGATGGCGATCTGCACGGAGAGGCCGCTGATGTTGTGGTCGGGGCAGTGCGCGCCCTGCAGACCCCAGCCGCGGCCCTCGTAGGCGTTGCCGGCCTGGTCGACGACGAAGTTGTAGCCGACGCCGCTCCAGCCCTGCGAGAGGTGCACGGCCTCGATGGCGCGCATGATCGCGTAGCCGGTGCGGGTGATCGGGGAGCCGCCGTCGTAGTGGACGAAGCACTCCGTTCGCCGGCTGAGGGAGACGGCGGCCGGGGTGCCCTTCCAGGGCTTCGCGCCCCAGGTGGCGCGGGAGATGATCGTGACGGTCATGGGGTGGTGTCCTCCGGTGCTGGTGAGCAGGGAGGGGCACCGTGCAGGGTGCGCAGGCCTAACGTCGCCTTCTGACTTTCGGTGATCGTCTGTCAGCCGCAGGCTCCAGACGGTAGGTTCTGCCCCAGGCCCCTTCTCAAGCTCACCGGCCCCTGGTTCACCGGGGACTGGCCATGTAGAGAGGGATGTTCCTTGAACAGAGATAATCAGCAAAAGTGGACGCGCGTTCGTCGCGTGGTCGCAAGGGTCGTGGAGCACGCGGCGTCGGGTGTACTCGTCCATGTCATCGTGTGGTTGCTCGGCCTTAACTGAGAAGTGGGTCTAGGGGAACAACCCCGGGGAGTACACCGGGGCCCCCGCTTACCTCACCTGCTCGCTCTCTCAGACGCAGCGAGCTGTGGTCATCCGTCCATCACCTCGGCGTCAACGATGCTGCCGTCCTCAAGCTCCGGCGGGTACTGGACGGAGAAGAGGCTGCGGTCCAGGCGCTCGGCGAGCGCGGACAAGTCGACGGGCCCCTCGTCCGGGCTGGCGCCCATGTCGCCCAAGCCGGTGATCTCGACCGCGACAATGGCGTCTTTGCCGTAGTGCTCGCGGTGCTGCCGCTCCAGATACCAGGCATCGGCGCGCCAGTCGGGCGCCGTGCGGTCTTCCACGGTCTCCGTGACGATCTCGCCCGTCACGGAGTCCCGGAACTGACGGGTCGTGACCTTGGTGACGACGCCGCCGTCGGCGACCCGTCGAATGTTCATCATGGCGCGGGTGGCCGCCGTGGCTCGGGCCGTGCGGACCTTCTCGTACAGGGTCGCGTACTCCTCCTCGTCCGGGTCCGGTTTCCCGCCTGCCTCGCGGGCCTCGATCTCGGCGCGGCCGCGGGCCATCCACGCCAGGAAGGTCGAGCGGGAGACCCCGGCCATCTCGGCGGCCAGTTCGACAGCGACTCCGGTACGCGACGCGCCGACGAGGCGCGCCTCGACCTCGTCGGAGAGCAGGCGTGGGCGACCGGTACGGCTCTGCGGCCGGCGTGCCTTGCGTCGGGTGGACATGGCGTTCCTTGAGAGGGCGGGTCAGCGGCTGGGCGTGAAGGCGTGCCCGCAGGCCGGGCAGGTCGTGTGAGGTGCGCGCCCTTCGTCGTCGGGGCTGAGTTCGTTGCTGCGCTCGCCGTCGTCGGGCAGGTGCAGCAACGGTGTCTCGTCCTCGCGGCCGCCGCCGGGCAGGGTCTCGGGGTCGACCTTGCCGAGCATCGTGTCGATCTCGTCGTGGGGGATGGCCAGGGAGTCGAACAGCTCCGCCTCGTTCGTTGCCAGGTCCTCAAGGACCTCGGCGAGCTCGCGCGGGTCCCACCCGCCTTCGCCTGGCAGGCGGTTCAGCTTGATGGCCAGGGCCTCGGCGTCAGCGTCGTTTTTCGACGGCCAACCGCGGAGGATGGGAATGAGCCAGCCGCCGTCCTCGTCGATGACGATGCCGCTCGGTACGCGCATGCCGCGGGCCTGCATCTCGATCAGAGCCTCCCGGCGGCCGTGGCCGTGGAGAGTCTTCTGGGTGCGCTCGTCGACCACCGGGATCTCGACCAGTCCGTGCATGTTGATGGACGCGATGATGAGTTCGAGCTCGTGGCGCTTCGGGTTGCGAGGGGCCGGCTTCAGGTCGGTGAGCGGCACGTAGCCGATGTAGCGGGGCGGCCTGGCGATCGTCTCGGTCACGGCTGGTGCGGTCCTCTCCCAGGTGTCGGTGTCCCGACGGCGGGGGAGAGTTGCGAGCCCGCGGACTTCAACCGCGGCGCCCCGCCTCGCAAGCAGGGCGATGCCGTCATGGCCGACCCTCACCCACCGCCGGGCCGGATCCGCCCTCGTTCCGGTTGGAACGGACCCGGGGCCCCACCACTTCCAGCGACGTCGCCGGGAGCTGCAGAGCCGCGAGGAAGGTAGGTCAGCGGGCTGCTTGTGTCGCGCGCTCCACAATGCATTCCCCCCGGTGTACTATTCGGAGCGGCTGAGAGAGCAACTCAGCTACCTGGGTCTAGGTGTAACAAATTTCGGCCGGTGACGTACCTCCATACGGCGCCCCGAAGACACCCGCCCGGGACAACCAGAATCCTGGGCCACGGCGTCCCGGGACGAGAGGAACACTCAGATGTCGAACGACGTCGCCGAAGACCCCACCACGGGCGAGGAGTCCGCCGGGCCGTCCCTCCAGAAGCTAGGTGTGATCGGCGCGGTTGCGCGTGCCATGGCGGAGCACCAGAGAAGCACGATCAAGCCGCGTGAGGATGCTCCGCGGCAGGCCCTCACCACGGCCTTCGAGGGCTCCAAGCAGCCGACTCTGGTGGTGGATATCGACGGCGTGGAGATCGGCCAGTACACCGTCGGCCTCACGAAGGACACGTTCCAGATCGGCGACCAGGCCGCGTTCGAGAAGTTCGCGGAGGAGAACGACGAGCTCGACATCGTCATCGTGCCGAAGCCCTCGTTCGTGACGGCGATCCTTGCGCGTGCCCGCCGGAACTCGGAGACGGGAGCCATCTTCGACTCGCAGACCGGCGAGGAGATCCCGGGAGTCACGTTCGTGACGGGTGGAAAGCCCAGCGGCACCGTCCGCTGGACGTGGAAGACGTTCCGGGGGCAGGACACCGGCAAGGATGCGCTCATGGCGGCCTACCGCAGCGGTCGCCTCAACACCTATCTCAAGGAGACGCCGGAGTTGCTGCCCAAGGCGCAGCCCGACGCAAGCGCCGGGTAACACCGACCGCTTGGGTCCGGCCCCCTGCGGCTGGGTCCCTCTCCCTGGGGACCAGCACCATGACCGACACCGCGACCGCCACCCGGAAACTTTCCGACCGCGCGCACCGCATCGTCTTCAAGCTCGCCCTGTACAACGGCGAGTGGGTCGACGTTGAAGCCATCTACACCCACCTCGGGCTGAACTCGCACCAGGTGCGGAGTTCCCTCGGCGAACTGATCTCCGCGGGCATGGCCGAGAGAACCCGGCGCCCCGAGCGCTCCGACAGCGGTTGTCGCCGTACGCACTGAACCTACTTCCGGTTGACCGACGACATTCCGAACGAGGCCTCCGCATGAGCCGTCTGTCCATCCCTACGGGTGCCCGGATCGACCGGCCCAAATACGTCCTGATGGGGTCGCCCACCGTCCGAAACGCCCGCCTGAGCTATAGGGCGCTCGGCTTGCTGACGTACCTCGCGGATCAGAAAGAGGGGTGGGTGGTCCGCTCCGAACAGCTCTGCAAGGGCGAGGGACGCGAGGGACGCCAAGCCGTCCGTACAGCCCTTCGAGAGCTGGCTGCCGAGGGGCACTATCGCCTCGAACGGCGCCAATTGCTCAACGGGCAGATGGTCATGGGGACGGCCATCAGCGTGGATGCAAAGGCACAGTGGGCCAAGGACAACGAACTGTTCGGCAGCAAGAAGGACCCCGCGGTCCCCGTCGTCCAGCAGCCGGATGGCACGTTCCTCGTGCAGTACCCCGACGGCACGTTCGGCCCCGACGGATTCGATCCGGCCCCCGACGACGAGGCACCCCTCGCAGACTCAGAGCCGGAGTGGGAGGAGGCGCAGGAAGCGGAGCCGAAGGGCGAGAAGACGCCTGCCGCGCCCCCGAAGAAGGCCCCCGCCCGTCGTCCTCGCCGCACCGCGGTGCAGAAAGCGGCCGACGACGCAGAGAAGGAGGCGGCAGCCGCGAAGAAGGCAGAGGAGAAGGCCGCCCTGGACACCGCAGCCGAGGAGGTTGCGAGCTGGTGGTGGCGGGACGCCGAGGACAACCTCGGTAGGTACGTCGGCAGGAAGAACGGCTATCTGGCCATGCGCGGCATGGTCCGCAACGCCCTTGCTGCTGGCTATACGCAGCGCCAATGCGCGGATGCCCTCCGCAACGCGCGCAAGCACATCCCCAGCGCGCAGCAGTGGCAGATGGCCCTTGGCGTCGTCACGAACCACATCGTCCCGAGCCAGCCCAACGGGCGCGTCCCGTACAGCGACAAGGCCACATGGGGTGACTCGGGTGATGCCCCGTCGTCTAGGCCTGGTGACACCCCCAGCACAACCGTTGACGACTCAGACGACGCCACGTTCGGCGTCATCGCACGACCGTAAGGAGCGTCCCGATGCCGGTCACCACGCCTCGCGCACCGGAGCGAGGTATGAACCTCCTCGGTGCCCTGAGCGCGCACATCGTCGGAGTGCTGAAGAACAACGGCGCGGATATATCTCAGCTTGGCGTGGCGCCGCAGCCGGAACCGTCGGATGGACTATGGGAGGACGTCTCAGCGCCGCAGGCCCGCGCGCGCCGGAACATGTGGCGAAACAGCATTATCGACGCCGCCCATGATGAGTATCTGGCGTTCCGGTTCGCGCACCTCGACGAGAACCAGAAGCCGACCACCCTGCAACGCTGGCTTGATTCCCTGATCGAGGCGAAGAAGCTGGATGCGCGACCCGACACCCTGAACATGATCATTCCAGGGCGGATCGGGAGCGGGAAGACTGCCGCGGCGTGCACGCTCGGGAACGAAGCTGCGGAGCGGGGCTTGTGGACCCTGTTCGTGAAGCACGCGACGTACCTGACGTGGCGTCGGCCGGACTCCGCCCCGCACAATATGAAAGCCTGGGAGATCCGTAAGCGGTTCATAGAGTGTGACCTCCTGGTACTCGATGAGCTGTGCGGCGAGATGGACGTCACCGCGACCGAGTTCGCGCGGCGGGAGACCATCGATCTGGTTGACGCCCGCATCGCGGCCGGGCGGCCCACGGCGTACACCACGAACCTGCGCAGCCGACGGAAGCAGGGAAGTCCGGCGCTGGGCGTGGTCGACATCCTGGGGGAGCGGTTGCTGTCCCGGCTGGAGTCGTCGGCACACTTGGCGAAGATCGACGGCCCGGACCGGCGGAAGCCCGCGCGGCCGCTCGACTGGTGAACCCGCGACGTCGATCACTGTGTACGCCCGTGTTTCCGACCAGGCGTGGGCAACGCTGAAGGCGCAGGAGACGGAAAACGCTATATCGTCTAATCGACTCGGAAGGCCATGAGCATAAGCCGACCGGGGAAACCCGAACGAGAGGGAAATCGTCTTGAAGTTCACCCGTACCCGCGAGGGCGGCGAACCGCATACCCCCGTCGACTCCGAGCTGACGAACTCCACCAACTCCGGTGTCCCCCCGCTCAGCGCATGGGAGCGCCGCGGCGTCAAACTGATCGCACTGGGCGGCGCCGGCGTCGGAGGCCTCGGCTTCTGGGCATCGTTCGATGCCGTGTCTGCCAAAGCCTTGGAGTGGGGCTTTGACGAGCCGTGGGTTCTTCCCACCGCCATCGACTCTGCCATCCCCGTGTTCACGGGCGCGTACCTGCTCCTCATCCGCACGGACATGGAGCTGTGGTGGGCGCGGCTTGTCCCCTGGGCGCTGAGCCTGATCACCTGCGCCCTGAACGTCGCCGCCGGTGCCTCCCTGTGGGCGAAGGTCGCGCACGGCTCCATGTCTCTCCTATGGGTGGGCGTCTCCGAGATCGCCGCGCACGTCTACGCGGTCCGGATCGGCGCGGCGACCGGCCGCCGTAAGCGGATGGACAAGGTTCGCTGGGCGCGCTGGATGCTCTCCCCGCTCCCCACGTTCCTGTTGTGGCGGTGCATGAAGCTGTGGGAGCTGCGCTCGTACGACGAGGTCCTCACGCTCGAACAGGAACGGCTTATCTACCAGGCGCAACTCCGAGCGCGGTTCGGACGTGCCTGGCGTCGGAAGGCGCCCGTCCAGGCGCTGCTTCCGCTCCAGCTTGCCCGCAATGGCGTCCCCCTGAAGGAGACGGCCGCGGCTGGTCTAGTCGCTGCGGGCGCCGAGGAACTCGGTATCTTCGCCCTTACCTCGATCGAGCCAGTCAAGGAGCAGAAGGCGCTTCGTGCTCCCGTCATCCGGGCGCCTCGTCTTCCAGCGCAGGCCCTGGCCTCGGTGCCGGCGGCCCCTGCGACGGTCAGCACGCCTCGCCCGATCACGGCCACCGTGCCCTTGGCCGCGCTGCCGCAACCGAGTATCCCAAGCTGGAGTACCGAAGATGATCTGTACGTGATCATCAAGAGTGTTCTCGACGGCGGACATAGGGAGGTGTTCGAGCCGGGCGGGCCACTGACTGGCGCCCAGATCGCAAAGGTGATGGGGCAGAGCGAGGGCAATGGGCGCAAGGTACGTGGGCGCCTGATCAAAACGTACGCGGCCGAGCGTGGCGTCGCCCTCCCCATCCGAGCCACCATCGACCAGGTTTTTGCTGCATTCGGCCACGCACTGACGGCAGCCCCGTAAGGCATCCTGCCCTTACCCGTACCGAAACGGCGGGCCCCCGAACCTGGGTGCCCGCCGCCTGCATGATCGGACCCATTGATGACACCGGAGATCCTGGCCCGGATCGCCACCGCTCGCGCCGCCCGTGACCTGTCCGACCTCGCCCGGCAGTTCGTCGCGAGCACCGCACAGCCCATCACCGCCTCCGAGCGCATCCGTGCGGCCCGCGAGGTGCGCGAGTTGGTCAACCAACTCGTCGACCTGACCGTACTCGCCGAAGCCTTCGGCGGCGCAACCTGGCATGAGATCGCTGAAGCCCTCGGCCGGCGGGACGAGGACACCGTGAGGCAGGAGTTCGCTGACCACGTTGCCGAGTGGGGCGGGAAGTCGGAGGAGGAGCTGGAGCGAGGGGCCGCCGGGTACGAAGCCCTTGACGAGTGGTGGGCCCGGCATCGGGAGGAGGAGTTGGACCCCGAGGTCTCAACTCCCATCAGCGATCTATTCAACCGGCATTGAGCTACCCATCGAACGTATAAAATAGTAAGCCGATGGTAACGGCGAGAGGTTAAGGCCTCCGCCGTTGCATCCTCCGCGGGCGAGCAACCCGGGGAACCAACGAAGTAGAGGAACACCCAGATGCCTGGTATCACGGCGCCTCAGCGTGCGCGTAAATCCCGCAGGCCGTCCGGTCTGCCGAACCCTCCGATGATCCTGCTGTGCGGACCGGAGAAGTGCGGCAAGAGCTATGAGGCCGCTCTCGGCACGGCCACCGATTTGGTCGGCATGACGTACTGGATTGAGATCGGCGGATCCGAGGGCACCGCGGACTACTACGGGCGCATTCCGGGTGCCCGCTACGAGATCGTTGAGCACAACGGTACCTACCAGGACATCCTCGACGCGGTGCGGTGGGCTATCGCTCAGCCTCAGATCAACGGCAAATCCAACATGATCGTTGTGGACAACGGCACAAATCTATGGGACATGATCAGCGACGAGCAGGCCCTGTTTGCGCGGCGGCGAGTCATCCGCAAGGCGCAGGAGTACAAACGTCGCGTACCCTCCCTGGACGACCCGGTCGTCATCGATCACGACCTGTGGAACCGCGCGAAGGACCGTTGGGGCGAGTTCCTGTGGCTGCTCCGGCGGCACTCTGGCCCTGTGATCATCATCGCTCGCCAGGAGGTCGTCACGGCGTTTGAGAACGATAAACCGACCCGGGACAAGACACGAAAGGTCAAGGCGGAGAGGAATCTCCCGGCCGCGGTCGACGCCATCGTCGAATTGCACACCCTCCGCGAGGCGTACCTCACCGGTGTGCGCACTCTCCACTGGGAAGTGAAGCCGGGCGAGACCGTCCGGTTCGACGACTTCAGCATCGACACCCTTTTGCGCCGTCTCGGTTTCCACGAGGCGGCCCCTGCCCGGCAGGTCACAGAGAGTCGGCCGGAGGCATATCTGGACGAGCAGCAGGTGCCGGATCAGCAGCACCGGCACCAACGGCAGGACCAGGGGCCGCGACAGCAGCAGGGGGAGGGGCGGGCGCCCACCCGGCAGGAGAACCAGTGGCCGAGGCTGACCGGCGACCAGGTCGTCGAGTTGATCCGAAAGGCGCTCGCTGATCCGAACGATCCGGATGCCGCGCTGCACAACATCCGCCAGCAGTGGGGCATGGTCAATTTGCAGGAGATCGCGACGCACACCAAGCAGTGGGGCGAGATGAACGCGGATCTCCTGATCACCCGCTCCCTCGCCTACGCCAAGGGCCGCGCCGCGTGGAGGCGGGAGCAACAGGGCGCCGGAGAGCAGTCGTCCACGCCCCCGAGCACTCCTCCGGACCAGAGCCAGGACCAGGGGCAGCTGGACGGTGCCCGCGAGCCCCAGGCGCACGAGGATCACGTGCCCCCGGCCGACAACGACGTACCCCCGCCGCCGGACCCCCAGTTCGAGGAGCCTCCGGCGGGCGAGCGCCCGGAAGAGGTCAGCGAGGCCGAGGAGCCCCAGGACACACCCAAGATCCTCCCGGCCGCAGCCCCCCGGGCCACCCGCCGGAGCAAGAACGAGGCCCTCGCGTACAAGGCGCTGAACGCCGAGGCCACCGTCCAGGCCCGGATCAAGATGTTGACTGTGGGTGAACACCTTGGGCCGATCTCCGAGAATGGTGACCCGCCCATGACCGTGCTTCGGGACTACCTCAAGCAGCACCGGCCCGCGATCACCACTCAGCTCGAACAGGAGGGGCACACGGAGCTCGCCGCCTACTACCGAGAGCTGGCGACCGTCGATCCTCAGATCGAGCGGAGGTTCGGCCCCTACTTCGAGGGCGCGTCCGCAGCGAAGTGACGTGAGGTGATGCGCGCCCGACCCTGTCGGGCGCGCTCCTCCGCCGCGCCGCGCCCCTTTGCCCTCATCACCTCACGTCACCTCAGCGCGGCGCGACTGCGCGCCGCAGGCCTCGCTCACGCGCGCCGGGGTGATCGGCGCGCTCGTTCCGACCGCGCCGATCCGGGCCCACGTCTCCCCTCGGGCGCGTCTGTCCAGGCGCGCCTCAATACCGCGCGCCCTCCCCGACCGCGCCGCGCGCCGACCAGCGCGCGCCTCGACGCGCGCGTTTAGGCGCGCCGATCGGCAGGCGCGCGCCATGGCCGCGCGGCGCGCCTGCCGGAGATCGCGCGCGCGGATTGGCGAGTCGCGCGCCCGCGTCGAGGCCTCCGCGATCAGGCGCGCCCAGGATGGCGCGCCACGGCGCGCGCCTTTGACCTGCCTATTTGCGGGGCGCGCCGCGCGCCAGGGCCGGGAGTGTGGCGGTGGGCGCGGCCTCGCGGCTGTCGCTGATCATGCGCGCGTTGACCTGGTGGCGCGCGCCCGATGGCGCGGTGAGTGCCGATCGGCGGCGCGCACTCGACCACGAGGGGCCCCGTCGATCGGCCGGCCAGCGCGCCGAAGAGCGCGCCCTCGACCGCGCCCTTGACTTGGCGAAGGGCGCGCCATCAGGCGCGCCATGGGGGAGGAACGATCAACTGGTGGCGCGCCTACCGCGCGCCCTGCCTGGCCGCGCGCTTGAGCGCGCGCCGCTCCCGGCGCGCCTGCGCTGCCTGCTCAAGGGCTCCACCGCGTTCCTGCCGCAGCAGCTCCATCAGCTCCTGGGGGTGCCGCTCGCCGAGGAGCTTGAGGGCCTGCAGCCGAACGTTCGGCTCGCTCGGCATTCGGCCCTGGCGCGCCTCCTCGTACTGGACGGCGTAGCGCAGGAACGCAGCCTCGGACTCCACGCGCCGGAGGAACTGCCCGACGCGCTGGTCCCGCGCGTTGCTGCTCTCGCCCACGGGCGGGGCGGGCATGAAGCGGGCCGGTTCCTCGATCATGAGGCGGCAGAGGTTCGCCGCCCTCCTGGCTACTCTCGGTGAACGAAATGCGAGGGCCTCGACGTGGGGGGACGTCGGGGCGGGGACCGGTTCGCCGAGGATGAAGTTCGTCCACCGGTCGGTGAACCAGTCGTTGTCCAGGGCAGCGAGTTCTTTCGCGTGCTCGTGGGCCAGGTCGTCGACGACGTCCTGCAGCGGCGGCATCGCCTTCTGGATCGTCTCCCGCCACGGCGCGATGCGAACCTGCTGCTGCTTCCTGGTCTCCCCCTCCTTGAGAGGGTTGTAGGACTTTGCCCGCTGAACGGCTGTCCTGAGTGTCTGGAGCGTGTGGGGGGCGAGGCGAGGATCGTGGAGGGCGGCGCCCTGGAGTTCCCTCGGAGCGCTGCCCGTGACGTATTCGACGACGGTGTCCATGAAGGCGTCGGGGCCCATCGCGGACAGGCGCTTGATCTCGGCCGTAACCTTCTGCTCATCGGCCATCTGCGTGTTCCTCCGCTTCGGGTGTGACCCGTGCTCTCGGGCCTGATGTCGTGCGTGCCTGCTGAGACATGACGAGGTGGCCGCACTGGGCGCGTACGCGGAGATGCGTGTGCCGGATCATCGTAGGAGCATCCACTCCCCGGCCCCGAGTGCTCTGCACGCACCCGGTTACTCGATCCCATTTGGCCCAGGCAACCAACGGGTGAGAGGAACACACCGGCTCTTGCGAGGCGGGCGCCGTCTATGCCCATGAAATCCTGGACCGGAATCTCGAACGCATTCTTCGCGGCAGCGGTACGGCCACCTCGTTGCAGATGGTACCCGCCGGCAGGGGGCCACCCGTGCCCTGTGGGTCTTATTCGGCCTGCTGGGGCGTCTTCCTGGTGGTGATGGCCTCGATCATCGGGGTGAGCTTGCTGGGCTTCCACACGAGGTCGTAGCTCGTCTGGGAGGCAGCGAGGACAGCGAAGATGGTGACCGCGGTCAGTTTGCCGTGCTGGAACTGGTCCCAGCCGCCTTCTGCCGCCACGGCGACGACGCCAGCGACGACCGCGGCGACGACCGCGACGACCTTCTTGTACCTCGTTGACCAGGCGGGGCGCTGTACGACTGCGGTGAGCAGCGGGAGTACAGCGCCGACCTGGCCGCCGGTGGAGAGAGCCTCAAGCGTTGCAGACATAGGTGTTGCCCTTCATGCGTAGTTGCGTGTCGGGCGGACTGTGCGCGCGGCCGGGCCCTTACGTCGCGGGCTCAGTGATCGGGACCGTCACCGAGGTCTTCGGCGATCTCTCGGGGCGCGCTCGGGGCGGGTCGTTCGTACAGCTTCACGACCAGGTCACGCAGTTGGTGGATGTACTCGACGGCCGCCGCCTTCCAGCGCCGCCACTGCCGCTGTTCCTCCTCCATGACCTCGACCTTGCGCTCTAGTGCGGTCTGCTTGGTCTCCAAAGTGGTGACCCGGTCAAGGGTCTGAGAGTTCGTGGCGCGCTGTTGTTCGAGAAGCTGGGTGAACCCGTCCGTGACCGTCTGTACGGATGCGACGTAGGTGTTCGCCTCGGCAGTCTTGGCGTCCTTGTCGTTCTTGCGGTTTTCTCGGCGGTGGATCAGTCCACCGCCGTAGAACACGCCCGCCAGACCGCAGATAGGTCCCAGGACAGGCGCCAGGGAGATGAGCCATTCCATGGCGCCTCCTAGATCGTGAGTTGGATGGGGTGCGTGGGAGTCGGGGCCGAATACCCGCGCCATCCCCGCAGTCCTGCACGCTGCATGACGGCCGTGGTTTACGTCTCGGCGAGTGTCGGTTGCGCGAGTGTGGTTGGGCTGACGCCAGAGATCGCGTTCCAGCCGTCTCGGACCGCGTCGAGAAGCTGCTCGTCGGTGATCTCCGCGGCCACGGCCGCGGGGTCGGTGCTGCCAGTGGCGGCGATTGCGGCGAGCATGGGCGGCCCGACGAACAAGCCGACCATCATGGATGTGGCTTGAGCGTCCGTGGGGCTCAAGACCGTCTTGGCCAGGTTCCAGCGCATCGGGTAGCCGATGGTGGTGGGGGCTTCAAGGAAAACCTCCTGAGCGATCACGGCGACGGCCATGCGGACCCGGGGCAGTAGATTCGGGTCGCAGGCCAACGTGCAGAGGCTGGTCAGCGTCATCGGCAGCCTGGGGGCAGGCGTGGACACAGGGGTTCCTCACTTGGTGTAGATAACCTTGAGTTTGGGCGGGTTGGTCTGACCGAAGCCGCGGGCTCGGCCGTAGTACGTCGACGACGTCGAGTTCGGGTCCAGCGCGATACCGCGCCATGAGGTCGAGTCGAAGATGCTGGTGATGTCGACCCACTTGCCCTCGTTGCGGGCCCAGGTGATCGTCTTCGATTCGCTGTCGGACGAGAACGAGGACGGCCGGGAGCTGTGTTTGTGGGCCTTGATGACGGCGCGGCCGCCAGCGTTGGCGTACCAGTGATCGAAGTACAGGTAGACCTCGGCTTTGACGATCGAGGCGCCTGCCAAGTCGGACGAGAGTGCCGAGGAGAAACCGATCAGCGCGGCCTGCGTGCCGTTGGCGCTGCTGTAGTAGCCCTGGTAGCAGGAGGTCCCGTAGTTGGAGTTGTAGGAGCCTCGGCTGGCGTACGAGCCGGACCAGGCAGCTGCATAGGTCTTCGTGTATCTCTGCACCGGGGGCGTAACTGTGCCGCCGCCGGTGTTGTACTGGCCGGTCCGTGCGACAGACGGTCCGATGTCCTCGATGTAGAACTTTCCGATGGACCCGGAGCCCGAGTACATGTCCACGATCTGCCCTGTGGGCCCAGTGCTGTTCTGGAACGTGAGCAAGAGCCGGTTGGTCCCGGCGCCGATGTCCGCGCCGTGCGAGACGTGCTCAAGGCGGGCCGTGAAGCTGTTGCCCAACGCCATCTGATGGACGGCCGTGTGTAGGACTGTGCTGTTGATGGTGGGTGATGAGGCGCCGCCGTTGCGCAGCCGCAGGATCAGTTCCCCGCCCGCGACGTCGGGGTTGGCACGGGACTCGAAAACGATTCGGTACATGCGTGTGACATCGATATCTGCGGCGATCTCCACGTACCCCAGTTCGCTGCTGGCCGCGGTGACGGTGTTGCCTGCGATGCAGATGGCTTGGATGCCGCGCGGCCCGGCGCTCAGGTATTCGGTGAGGTCCGAGCCGCCGATGGTGAGATTTTCGGCGACGGCCAGGCGCTGGAAGCCGGCGCCGCCGTCCTGGTCGATCGTGGCAACCGGCACGCCGTCTGTGGCCAGGGTCAGGTAGTTGGGGCGGCCGGTCACCAGGGCGACCGACTCGTCGCCAGCGTCGTCATACAAGGTCAGGCCCTGGGGGGAGACCTCCGCGCGGGCCCCGGCGACCCCGGATGCCATGACCATTCGGCATACCACCTTGTCGTACTGGACGGTGCCCGCTGTCGCGTCGATGCTTGCGCAGGCCACCCGTACCTGGGTGGTGCCGGTGGGGGCCGCTGCGCTGGGAAGGCCTTTGAGGGTCGTCCATGCACCCTTGACGGCAAGTCCGTCGCCGGGGGTTAGCGTGCTGTAGCCCAGGATGGTGCTGGCCGCGTCGAGCCACTGCGCGTACAGGCTCAGCCGCACCCCGTTCCAATCGACGGAAGTCTGGTAGTCCATGCTCAGCCAGACCTTCTGACCAGGAACGGCGGGCATCGTGGCCAAAATCAGGGAGCGCGTCACCACCGTGACGCTGACGGCGCTGACCTGAAGAGCTTTGGGGGTGCCGTTGCCCGGTGTGACGATGGACCAGTACGAATTGCCGACCACGCGCTGTTCGGAGAGAATCCCTTCGAACGACGGGTCGGCGACGATATTGCCGTCGGTTCCGAGGGCCAACTTGTCGGCTGTGATGGCTCCGGCCTTGATATGAGTGGCGTCGATCGTGCCCGCGAGGATCTTGGTGGCAGTGACTGCATTCGCGGCGATCTTGTCGGCCGTCACAGACAAAGCGGCCAGTTTGTCGGCTGTGATCGCGAGCGCGGCGATCTTCTCGGCCGTGACCCCCAGAGCAACAATCTTCTCGGCTGTGACCGAGTTAACGGCCAGCTGTTCGGTACCGATCGCGCCCAGCTTGATCTTGGCCTGCGCGACAGCCTCGTCGGCGAGCTTGAGCTCGTCGATGATCCCGTTCAGCAGGTCCTCAGAGACGGCCTGCCGAGCCTGCCCCTGTACTGCGGCCGACGGGTCGCCGTCGAGCGCCGCGGTGTTCTGCGCGACCAGGCGCACCCACACGACGTCATACGTGGGGATGTGGACGGTCACCGATCCGCCGAGCGGTGCGGTGATGGCCGCGACCTGCGTGCTCAGGTCGGGGGTGAAGTCGGCGGCCGCGCCAACGTGGACCTGGACCTGCGCGAAGTCGGAGGGGGCCTCTTCGGCGTCCTCCCAGCGGCCGTCCCAGGCGATCGACAGACCGGCCAGTTCCGAGGTGACGGTGGGGGCGGTCGGTGTCGGTGGCGGGTTGGTGTTGACGGGGGCCAGGGCGACGCCGCCGTCGGGCTGGAGGCCGAACGACCCTCGGTAGAGGCCTTCTTCGTCGTAGATGTCGAGGGAGCCGCCCTCAATGGACGCGTTGTTGAGCTGGTTGCCGCGCTCAAGTGCTGCGAGCCGGTCCTCGATCTCCTTGAAGTAGCGGGCGAAGTCCTTCGCCTTTTCCCGCTCGTCCAGGTTGAAGGACGTCACCCGCCCTCCCTCCGCTGCCTGCGGCCGCCGGGCTGTCCGGGGCAGCGGGAGAGTGGAGGAGGGGCAGGGTTAGTGTCGCGGCCTGGTCAGCCGTAGAAGTCATCGCGGGTCAGGGACAGGACCGCGGTGCCGGCGGCCGGGTCGATCTCCTCGGAGACGATGCGGTGCCAGATGGCGAGTTCGCCCAGCCAGGGGATTTCGACCTGGAGGAGGATGCGGTCCCCGAGCGCCCAGGAGCCGAGAGGGGCGTTGACGTGCTGCCGGATCGCGATGGAGGGGATCGTCAGCTCTTGCGCGTGCTTGGCGCGTTCCTTCTTGCCGTACTCGGTGAGCGTCTTGGTGTTCGCCGTCGACTTGCGGGTGATGATCTTTGCGCGTCGTAGCCGGTTGTCGTTGGCGACGACCCGCACCCGCGGTGTCTTCGTCCCGGTGCCCTTGCCCAGCACGTACACGTTGTTCGCGTAGTAGTCGCCCTGGTAGTTCGGTGTCGCGATCTCGATGATGTTCTCGCCCTGCGCGAACCGCAGGTCGTTGCGGGCTCTGCCGAGCCGCTTGGTGCCCAGGTCGATGTGGTGGAGGATCTTCTCCTTCGTGCCGTCCCAGTAGTGCCGTTCGAGGTAGTCGGCTTTCGCGAGGTTCAGGACCTCGGTGATGGTGGAGCCGCAGTCGGGGCTGTCCCACCACTGCAGTTGCCACGGGTCCTTTCCGGAGGCCGCGCCGAGCTGGTACCCGGAGTCGTGCTTGTCGAGGGTGAGGCCGAGTTTGCCCATCTTGTAGCTCTGGAGGTGGGTCCAGATGTGCCGTACGACGTCGTACGCGTCCCAGCGGGAGCTGATGGTGTCGGCGGGCCGTTTCGGCATCTTCTTCTTCGGGCTGGAGCCGTCGATGTAGCCGTCGTTATTCTTATCTTTGCCGTCATATGCCCACTTTTTGGGGATTACGGCTCCGGAGTGGATCGTCGACCCGAGGTAGGGCATGCCGTTGGGGTAGGCGCTGTAGCCGACACACGACACCTTCATGGCCTGCCCCTCGAACGAGAGGCTGGAGACGAGGCCGCCCCACCGGATGTGCCCGTTGAACTCGGCGAACAGCGCGGTGGCCCACTCCGCCATCACCGGCAGCCCGTCGGGTTTCGCCATCAGCCGCAGGTACTCCGGATTGACCGTTCCTTGCATCGCGCCGGGCCCCGACAGCTCCCGCTTCGGCGGGGAGGTGGCCACGAACGGCACGTCCCAGTCGAGGAAGTCGTTCGTCAGGGCCCGCATGGCGATGTACCGCCAGGTCATCAGCCGCTCACCGGTTCCTGCGAGTAGACCAGCTCGACGGACAGCACGGTGTACGCGTCCGCGCGCAGCACCCCGTTGATGCCGGTGGTGCCGATGCCCTCGACGTCGATGTCGCGCATCTGCCCGCGGTCGGCGGGGTCGAGAAGGAACTTGTGCCCGGCCTGCACGGCGACCCGGCCGGCCTGCATCACCCCGTACGGCATGCCCACCCCGTGCTGGTCGTTGAAGGACACCCTCAGCTGGCCTCGGGCCTCCACCGTGTCGGGGTGCAGAAGGCCGGTGAGGTGAACGTGGACGGCTACGTGCGTCGCCCACTCCGGAACCCTCTCCGTCCAGGTCGCCCCCAGCGGGAACGCCTCCCACTCGTCGTTGATCGCGCCGACATCGTCGGGGGACGTCCACGCGCCGGCGAGGTAGCGGCGGCTGCTCTGGGTACGTGGCCGCGCGATCTGCCGCAGGTCTTTGACCATGCCGGAGGTGACGGCACTCGTGCCCGCGGGCAGGTCGATGCGGGCCAGGGTGACCGCGGTGGAGTCCGGGTCGACGTCGAGGACGCTCGTCGTGCCCGCCGGGACGTCGGGGATAACCCGCGTGAACACGTACGGGCCAATCTCGGGGTCCTCCGGCGCCGGCCACGTCTCCCCGCCGTACGGGTCCTCGACCCGCGCGATGATCAGGTCCGAGCGGCCGCCGTCCGCACTGGTTGGCTCGATGCCCACCTGCTCGGGCGTCGGCATGCGCGCCGCGTACGCCTGGTTCCCGCCGCCCGCCGTCGAGTGCCGTTTCGCGACCATCGCCCCGGGGCCCACCTGCACCCCGTCCGCCGGGGCTTCGAGCGCGGTGACGAGCAGGTCGGCCGGGCCGACAATGCCCTCACCGCCGCTCGCCGCCACCTCGGCGACCAGGCGCAGCGTCTCCTCCGACGCCGCGGTGTTCTCCACGAACCAGGGAATGCCGTCCCACCCCATGAACCTCTCCGATCTCCGTACGAGAAAGGCAGAGCGTGGGCGGCCGCGGCTCCTAGTGTCGCCCGCTCACCACCAGGCGAAGGCGTTGCGCCACTTGATCTCGACGCGCGGCCCGTCGAACCGGCCGGTGGAAGAGCTGGTGTACGCCAGGGCCGCCGTCCAGTACCCGGGCGGCAAGTACATCTCGGCCAGCCGCGGACTTGCCCGGGTCAGCTTGTCCGCGACGCTCTTGGACGACGCACCTGAGTAGTGCATGACGGTCCGCATCCACGGCCGCGGATCGATCGTCACGTAGTCGTCCTGCGCGATCGTCATGGACAACTGCACCGCCCACAGGCCGGGCGTCAGCGTGACCTTCGGGTTCTTGCACGGCCCGTGAATCGTGATGACAGGGAAGGTGGGCACCTTGCCCCGCTGCTGGAACGTCACCGTCTTCTTCGACGTGCCGGTCTCCCAGCCGGGCAGCGTTGGCCGCCCAGGACGCCCAGGCCGGGCGCCCTGGGAGTAGTCCCACATCTCCGCGGTCTGCTCCACGTCGTCATAGAACCGGTCGTCGACCGCGAGGAAGTCCGCGACGAGCGGGGTGTAGCCCTGCTGCGACAACTGCGAGTCCGACACGGCGAACTTCCGCGGCCGCCCGTACAGACGCCGCGTCCGGCCGGCAGTCGTGTGCAGCAGCCACGCCACGCGGCTCGCCTTCTTACGCAGCGCGTCCGCCCGCCACACCTGCCGCATCAGGTCCACACCGTCGGCCGCCCGAAGCTCCGGACTCTCATTGCGCTTCGCACCGATCGCGCGGATCGCCTCGATGTCGTCCCAGTCGCCGATCCGCGCCCCTTGCCCCCAGGGGCGCAGCGGGTAATGCCGGTCGACGGCCCGGTCGACGCCGTCGACGCCGATCTCGAACGTCACCGTCGTGGTGCGCTGATAGTCGCGGCCAAGACGGATGCCGTCCTCGCCGGGCATCGGCGCATCGCCCACCTCGGCCTCGCCGAACGTTGTGTCGGGCTTTTTCAGGCAGTACATGCCCGAGGCCTGCCGCCCGAACGTCAGTGCAGCGCCCGGCAGGTTGTCGTAGCTGTAGTACCCGAGGTACCACTCGCCGGTGTTCACGGGGTGCCTCCCAGGCGGATGCGGCGCAGCTCGAACATGGCGTCCTCCAGGGCTGTGCCGGTGGACGCGACCGCGCCGATGTTGAGGTTGAGATCGCCCCCGACGAGCGGGGCGGCCGCGGCCGCCGCCGGGGACATGGACGACTTCGTGCCGCTCCTGCGGACGCTGCGGCTCAGAGAGACCGCGCCGTCGGCGAACTGCCGCATGGCGCGCTCGGGGTACACGACGGTGCCGCCGAAGTAGTTGGCGACCCAGTCGAGGATGTCCGCGCTCCGCTTGCGCTTGGAGGGCGCGAGCGGGATGTACGCCTCGCCCGGGGCGGTCTCCGGCTCCGCCCACAGCCGCATCTCTCCGGCCTTGGCGACCTGTGCGATGTGCTGCTCGGCGCCGTTGGCGAACGCCTTCACGCGGCCCGCGAGGTTCGAGCCGAAGCGGTTGATGCCGCCGTCGGCGAACTTCTTGATTCCGCCGTCCATGTTGTTGGAGACCACCGACGGCTTGCCGACGGTGTTGTACTTGACGGTGACCGTGACGGTCCGCCCGGTCAGGCCGTTGATCTTGCCCTGGATCGCCTGGACCTGGGCGATCGGTGTCTTGTTCGGGGCGGTGATCTTGACGGTCTTGCCGCCCTTGTCGACGTTCTCGATCTTGAAACCGAGATCGCGGAGTGCGCCCTGAGCAACCTTCGTGGGCGCCTTCACCTCGATGCTCTTGCCCTTGGGCAGGGCGACCACCTTGTCCTGCACGTTCTTCAGGTCGCCGGCGGCCTGCTTGATGATCGCCTCGACCGTGACCTTCTTCTTGTCCGGGGCGTTGGCGATGTCCGCGGCCAAGGCGGCGATGTTCACGCGCGCGCCGCCGGTCGGCGCCGTCACCGACACCTTCTTGCTCCCGGGGATGCGCTGCACCACGAAGCCGAGCGCTTCGAGCTGCCCGCGGGCCTCAAGCGTGGGAGCCGTGATCTGGATGGCCTGGCCCGGCTTGAGCTCGTCGAGCTTCCCCATCAGGGCGAGGATCTGGGCGGTCGCCTCCGGGATGCCCTTCGCGGTGATGATCGTGTTGATGGTGTCCGGGACGAACCCCATCTGATCGGCGAGCGCCTTCGCCTGCGCCTTGGGGATGCCCATGTCGGTGGCGAGCTGGATGGCCTTCGCGCGGGCCCGCTCCATCGCCTGCTGGCTCAAGTCCATGGCCTTGGACAGCGGCATGGTGCCCTGCTCGGCGGCCTGCTGCGAGCTGGTGACCACGCCGAGCATCCCGTCGCGCAGCTCCTGGAGCTGCGAGTTCAGGCTTTGCCCGTTTTTCGTCGTGGTGCTGACCAGCCCGTCGGCGTCGACGAGCGCCTTGCCCCACCCTTCGGCCTTCTTGATGTTCGACGCCATGGTGTCGTCGATCTGCAGCATCACCGCGTTGAGCTGGGCCTGCGCGTCGTGGAGGGACTGCGAGTTGCCGCTGAGCGCGTCCAGTGCCCGCTTGAGGGCGTTGACCCGCTCGTCCGCGGACTTCGTCTTGTCGCTGAACGTCGTGACCGCGGCCTGCAGCTTCCCGTACGCCGACGTGCCGGTGGTGCCGGAGTTGTTGATGGCGTTCGCGAGGTCCTTGTGGGCCTTCTGGCTGTCCTCCAGCTCGCCCTTGACGGTGCCGATCGCGTCCTTCGCGCGGATCGCGGCCAGGCCCTCGTCGTCCCACGACTGCGAGGCGCCCTGAGCGGTCGTGATCCAGATCTGGTGATCGTCCGCGGTCTGCTGGAGCTGCTTCTGCAGGGCGCCCAGCGACGTGCCCTGTCCGAGGTAGGCGTCCGTGAGCTGTCCGAGGCTGACGCCCGCCTTGCGGGCCATGTCGACGAGTTTGCCCTTGCCGTCGGCGAGTTCCGTGTCCTGGAGGACTGCCGCGGCCTGCGCGCGGACGTTCGCGTCGATCGCCCCGCCGGACGCGACGAGTGCGTCGGTCAGGGACTTCACGCGCTGCTGGTGTGCCTGGGTGGCGCGCGCGGCCGCTTCCTGCCGGGAGGCCAGGAGGCCGAGCCCGACGGTCACGCCGATGAGGGCGATTCCGAGGGGCCCGCCCAGGGCGGAGGTCATGCCGCCGATCGCGCGGGAGGCGACCGAGTTGGCAGCGCGGACTCCCCGCAGTGCGCCGGTCAGGCGGTTGCCCTGCGTGGCTGCGGCTCCGTAGGCGAGGCCCATGCGCTGCCACATGCTGATCTGCGGGCCCAGGACGCCGGGGCCCATGGTGCCGCGCATCGTGGTGCCGAGGGTGCGTACGGAAGTTCCTGCAGCCATTACGGAGGTTCCGAAGCCGCGCATCATGCCCACGACTGCGGTGATCACCTTGAGGGCGAGCATCAGGCCCAGGAACGTTGCCAGCGCCGTGTTCGCCCCGGGGATGACGGCCATGACGCTGTTGAAGATCTGCAGGAGTCCGTTGAAGGTCATCAGGAGGACGCCGAGCCCGGAGCCGGCGGCCGACAGTTCGCCGATCGCGGTGGCTATGTTGGAGATCACGGAGATGACGGCGGGTCCGACGGTCTCGCCCAGCGCGCTGAAGAAGGAGCCGAGGGCGGGCATCAGCTCGGTGCGGATCTGCCGCACCAGGTCGGTGATGCCGCCGTCACGCATCGACCGGCCGAGGCCCCGCATGAGGTCCCCGAACAGCATGTTGATCTCGCGGAACGCGGGCGCCGCATCGGAAAAGAACTGCTGCATGGCCCGCTGGCCGGCGCCGGAGTTGGCCCAGCGTTCGAAGCGCAGCATGGTGCCCTCAAGGCCGTTCAGCAGCGCGTTGCCGGTGTCCATGGACGCTTTGCCGACGCCGCCGATGCCCTTGATGAGGCTGCCGGTCGCCCGGCCGAGCTGGGCGGCCTTGTCGCCTGCGTGGTCCAGGAACTTCGCGAGGCTGCCGGTCTCCCGGCCGGCCCGGACGGACGCACGCCACCAGCGGGTCATCCGCTCCCCGGCCGCGCTCACCCGCTCGGTGAACGGCCCGGACGCGACGAGGAAGTCGAGCGTGGTGCGGCCCATGTTCGCGAGGCTGTCGGTCAGGTTCCCGACGACCCTGCTGTTGGTGCCCGCGATGGTCTTGAAGTCCTTGCGGAACACCCCGCTCTGCATGAACTTCGCGCCGCGCTCCGCGAGGGAACCCATCTGCTCGGCGGAGTCCCCGAGCGCGCTCTTCAGGAGCGGCAGGGTCGCCTTCGCCAAGGGCTTGATGTCGTCGGCGACCCTGGAAAAGAACCGCTCGCTGATGGACATGCGGACCCTGGACCACGCGCCCTGAAGCTGAGAAACCGAACTGACCGCCGTCTTCGCCGACTTCGACAGCTTCCCGAGCGCCTGGTCCAGCTTCGCCTGCTGCGCCTCGGTGACCTTGCCGTCGTCGCGGAGCATCTGCTGCGCGGCGAGGGACTGCTTCAGCGCCTCACCGAATCCGGAGAACGCGAGCTTCGTGCCGATCGCCGCGGAACCTGCCGCGGAGATCAGACCGGGTATCGCCCCCAGGACACCGACGGCCGGTGCGGCGGCCGACACCAGGGCGGTCAGCCCGGCGCCGTACTGCCCGATGAGGGCGACGGCGGGCTCCAGCACGGAGACGAGCGCACCGATGCCGAGCATGCGGAGCTGACGGCGGCCGCCGCCCGGCATCCGCATGCGCACGGGCACGTTGACCGGGTTGCGGTCGGCCTCTCCCTGCGCGCCAGCGATGAGAGTGCGCAGCCCGCCGAGGAGTCCGCCGGCTCGGCTGTTGTCGCCGTCCCCGTCCGGCCGTACGGGCAGGTTCAGGTTGGTGTCGTCGATACGCCGACGGAGCCGGTCGAGCGTCGCCCGGAACCGGTCCTCGTCGATCTCCACGCGGACCTTCGCGGTGACGCCCTTGGACGCCTCCTTGACGACGTCCTTGAGGCGCCGCCGCAGCCCCTTGCGGTCGAACTCCACCTTGATCTTGGCGGCCAGACCTTCGGCGGCCGTCTCTACCTCGGTGCGAAGCTTCGCCGCGAAACCGGCAAGGTCGGCGACGACCGGCACGTCGAGGCGACCGGCCTGCAGACCCTCACCCACTTCGGATCATTCCTCTCTGCATGGCGGCCGCGAGCATCTGGCGGTGGCCGGTCATGCGGGGCGCCGGTTCCTCCGCGGCGGCCTGCGACGACCCCGGCGGCATGCCGGAGGTAGTGCGCGGTGCGGACACGGAACGGGACGGGCGGACGACGGTGGTTGGCTCCTCACGCCGCCGGTCTGCGGCCAGGAGCCCGATTTCCTCCACGACGAGCGCCAGGAGCTCCGTGACCTTCGTCCAGCCGCCGAGCGGCGCGGACCGGACCCGGGAGTCGTCTGGCAGTCCGTCGATGAGGGACGTCAGCCGGCGGACTCCGAGGAATCCGGGCTGTCCGGGACGAAGCCAGACGCGTCGGGCGTCGATTCCGTGGAAGCGGGAGAGGTCGGACTCGACGTCTGGCCATCGCTCTCGGAGGAGTCGCCCAACTGAAAGAGTTTTCCCAGCTCAACCCCGTAGACCTTGGCCAGGCCGGTCGTCAGGCGTACGTAGTCGGGCACGGACGGCTTGCGGGCGAGGAAGTCCTCGTTCTGGTCGTCGAGGAGTACCGCGTACGTCGCGCGGATCGCTTCGAGGAACTTCCGCGGCAGGGCCGGACGCCGGAATAGCGCGGCCACAACTTCCTTGATGCCGGCGTCGCCGTCGGAGGAGTTGATGACGTCGCCCAGGAGTCCGACCAGGTCGAGCTCGTCGGAGAGGATCGGATCGAGCGCGGCCGCGGGCAGTTCCGCCGGGAAGAGGAACTGTTCCCCCCGGAACTTCACCGGGATGCCGTCGGGGTGCTGAACCTCGCGGCGCTCGGCGTCCAGATCGATGACGTACGAAGACGAAGGCATTGCGTGACCTCTTCATGGGTGCGTAGCTGGGTGCCGGGTGTGGCAGCGCGCGGACAGTGGCAGCGCTGCGCGGCTTGTGTCGCGCCGTGCGGCCGCCCCGCCGGATCGGGGTGAAGAAGGGGCGGCCGCACGGCGGTCACGCGTAGGTGAAGCCGCCGGTCTTGGTGACGTCGCCACCTGCGGACACGACGACGACGTCCTTCGCGCCGGAGGTCCCGACCGGGGAAATCACGGACAGCTCCGTGTCGTTCTTGAGGATCAGACCGGTACCGGCCGTGGTGCCGAACTTGACGGCGGTCACGCTGCCGAGGTCGGTGCCGGTGATCGTGACGGCGGTACCGCCCGCGATCGGGCCGGTTGCCGGGATGACGGTGGCGATCGTCGGCGCCGGGGGCTGGAACGCCGGGTCGTCGGTCAGTACGTACCAGGCATCGGTGTCGTCCCCGCCCTGGACGGCCAGGCGCAGCGGCAGCACGGATTCCTTGGTCTTGGCGAGTTCCTTGGAGACGCCTTCCATCTGCATCGTGCGGGGGATGACGTACCGGTAGTGCTTGCCGCCGTCGATGACCTCGATGCACGCAGCGATCTCGGTGCGGCCGCCGATGCGGGGCGGCGCGAACCGGTAATGCTTCCCGCCTCCTGCGGCCGGGGAGATGGCCGTGATGCTGCCGCCGCCGTACACGGCCTTGAAGTTGCGGATGGACCACTGCTGGAGGTCCACCTCGACAGTTGCCGCGTCGGTCGTCTGGAACGTACGGGTGGGGTACGACGACTGTGCGCTGCGGACCTGTTCGAAGTTCGGCTCACTGTTGAACTTCATGGAGTCCTCGGTGAACAGCCCGACGGTGTACCAGCCCTCGGGCATGGTCACGGTGGCGTCAGCCGGGGCGACGGTGCCGACGGGAGCCAGCCACATGCGGCTGAGCTGAGGAATGAAAATCTCGTTGTTGTTCGTGGTCTCGCCAGCCATGGCGGGCTTCTCCTTGGTGTCCGGTGGTGGGGCGCGGACACCTTGGAGAGCAGGGGTGGTTAACGTCGCGTCGTCACGGATGCGCGGTCACGGACAGGTTCATGACCCACCTCGGTTGGCCGTTGACCAGCGGCGACCACACGAGCAGCCCGGACGGTTTGATGCCGCTGAGGACCGGCCGGCCATCAACATGAGGTGCCTCGCCGAGTGCCTGGGCGGCCTGAGCGCAGCGCAGCAGGATGCGCCGCAGTTCGGCTTTGCCGGGCCAGCCGCCCGGGTCGCCGTACGCTTCGAGCGTCACCTCGGGCGAGATGGCCCAGGTCATGTCTCGCAGGTCTCCGCCGGGGCCGTGGTCGATGCGCAGGTGCGGCCAGGGCGCCTCTTCGACTCCGGACACACGGCCGGGGCCGCCGAGCGCGTCGGCGACCTCCGGATGTGTCTGCAGCCAGGCCAGGAGCGCGGAGACGGGATCTGCGTCGGCCAGGGTGAGATCGCTCATCAGACCTGGGTGGCGTAGCCCTGGCCGCGCAGCCGTTGGGCGTAGTCCGGGGAGACGAGGAGCTTGGCGCCCGGCGGGTAGTCCGTGCCGTCGATGGTGTGGTGGTGGGCCAGTACGACCGTGACGGGCTCGATGCCGAACGGGAGGACTGGGCCGACGACGTCCGGGTCGGTGGCCGCAGCGTGATCGGGGCGGGCCGGGGCAGTCTCGGTGGCAGTCGCAGCGGCGGCAGTGGCGGGCTTCTTTGGAGTGGAGTTGGTAGTCATAGCGGGCACCGTGGGCCAGCCACCGCGGTAGTGTCGCCTGCTGCATGAACGAGGGGAGACAGAGCTCATGGCCGGGAGATTCAGGAACTGGTGGGCGGACACACCTAAGCCGGTGCAATTGACTGTCTGGACCTCCGTTCCAGCCGGCTTTGTCGCACTTGCCTTGGGTGTGGCGGGGGATGTCTACGGCTGGTGGAAAGACCGCGAGTTCCTGACGAACCTGACGTCCAGCTTCACAGGCCTTCTGCTGGGTGTTCCGTTCGCCTTGGTTGTTCTCTCTCACCTAGGGGCCATGCAAGCTGACGCAGCGATCCGAAGGAGCGCACTTCGGCGAGGACGGGAAGTCTCGATCCGGTTTCAAGAGACCTTCCTTGGAGGTTTCACGAACCCGGCCTCGCAGGTGCTCAGCGATCTTCGTGATTTGCGGCAGGCGAACACTATTCTGCGTCTCACACTGAGTGCTTTAGCGAAAGCACTGAAACCCGAGAGGAGCCTTTACAGCAGCCAGCAGTTGACGCTCTCGAATCCGCGTATCGCTAGTCAGGCCGAAGCCGTTATTGGCGCTTTCATGAAGAGGGACGAGGTCGTTAATTCCATCTTCAGCACCGCAACCTCGAAGCAGCGCAAGACGTGGCTTGCTGAGGTGGGACAGGATTGGAATCGGTTGGACCGTGACGTACGTCCTCGGCTCGAAGAGGTGGGTGGAAGGTGGATGACATCGGAGGCCTACGCGGCTTTGCAGCAGGCAGGCAGGCAGCTAGATGGCTTGACGACACCCGCAATGATGCCGCTTCGACGGACTCTCCAGATGCTCACCCCTCCTGAGGAGGGCATTCCGTACCCGTCGCGTGAGCAACTCTTGCAAGCAGAGGGAAAGATCAAGGCTGACACTGACGCGACGCTTGAGGTCATTAATTGTCTGCTATCCATCCTGCGGACTCTCCCGTCGGTTGAACAGGTTGCCTTGTCCTAGCGGCGGGCGGCAACGGCCGCGGCAGCCCGGGACATGAAGAACGTGCCGTCGGCTCGCAGCTTGCCGGGGTAGACGGTGCCCACCTCGGCCTCGACCACCTTGGGAGCCTGGACGGACACGGTGACCGTGACCCGTTTCCCGGCGACGACCGGCTGACCGGTGTTGATGTGCCGGGCGATGCCCTGAGGGTCTTTGTGTGCGCTGCAGCGGCAGTTCTTGAGGTTGGCGACCGCGCGGGAGCTCTGGTCGAGCGGTTCGAGCATGTACGTCGTGGGGCCGACACCGCGGTGCACCATGTCCCAGCGCATGGAGTCGACCTCGAAGCGCAGATTGCCGGGGACTTCCTGCCCGTTGGCGGAGACGTGGGTGGGACGGACCTTGTCGTCGCCCAGGGTCACCCACCGCTTGGTGGGCGGGGCCAGGCGCTTCGCCTCAATCTCAACCTGGCGGGCGATGCGCTGCACCGCGGGGGCAAGCATGCGGGCGAGCCGCGCCTCCAGGCCCTGCGCGGGCGTGAACTTCGGACTGGCCATCACGCGACCTCAGGCGGGTTGAGGGTGCCTGATGCCTGGACGTAGTCGACATCCGAGCAGCCGGGCACAGCGTGGTTGCGCGGGCTCGACAGGGTCCAGGACCGGCCGGTCTCGTCGGAGACGGTGTCGCCCTCCTTGACCGGCCACGCCTTGGGGTCGAGACGTACGGACCAGGAGCCGTCTTCCTGCTCGATGACCGACCCGGGCCAGGTGCCGCGCGCGGCAGGCTGCTGGTTCGGGTTCGGCGGCACGGGTACGCCGTTGGCGTCGCGCGCCCAGGGGTGGGCGAGCACGTACACCGTGAGCGAGGCGTTCGGCAGCACAACGGCCATGGTCAGCAGCTCCCTGTCAGCGGCCACGGATCGAGGAGTACGGGAACGGCGGGCGCACGGGCCGGTTGAGCGGCTGGAACAGACGGCGCTTCCACCGGGAGAGACTCGCGAGTTCGGGCAGCGCGCCGGCCTGGCCGGTGGTCGGCGCGGCCTCGTACGAGATCGACTGTCCCTCCGCGCTGACGGAGGACACACGGCGGCCCTGGGAGGCGACGCCACCGGGCCGCAGCCGTTCGGACTCTGCGGCGTGCGTGGTCACGTACCGGACGACCGGGTCGACGGCGGCGCCGTCGAAGCCGACACGGAAGTCGACATCGTAGGTGCCGTCTCCGCGGTCACGGTAGGCAGAGACTTGGACCAGGTCGTCGGCCTCGAACGGCCACGAGCCGGCGTCCTCAAGCTGGTTGTCCCGGCCCCAGCGCGGTGTCAGTGCGGTGCGGGTGACGAGCTGGGGAATGACGGGCTGTCCCAGGTAGCCGATGACGTCGGACTGTGCCTTGCGGATCACGGTGAGCAGGTCGTCGCGCTGCTCGGCGGTGAGCGGGAGCGGGACACCGAGTTCCTTGGCAACGGCTTCGGGAGAGGTGACGAGGCCCAGCCCGAGGGGCAGGTCGAGACGTACGGACTCGTCCTTGACGGGCTGGGCTCCCTCGCTCGGAGTGAAGGCGACGGTGGCCCAGTAGCGGCCGGGCGGCACGTCCGGCAGCGTGAACCGGTAGACACCGGCGCGCAGTCGAGCGGCCGGTCCGGCGCCGGCCACGAGGGTCGTGCGGTCCGGTCCGTCGTAGAGGGACACGCTGGTGACCTGTCCGCCGGCAGGTTCAGGGTCGTAGTACGCCCCGCCGAACATGGGCCTGTAGTCGAACACCCCGGGCTCCTAGTTCTCGGTCTGGTCGGCGGATCGATCGGCCTGTTCCTGCAGTCGCTCTCTGATGCGCGCAGCGACGCTCTCGGACACCTGGGCGCCCGCAGGCTGGAGGAGCCGGTGAACGGGGTTGCGGTGCGGCCCGAGGAACGTCTGCTCGACCAGGCGCACGGTGCACACAAGGACGGAGCCGTACTCGGTGAGCGGGACGAACACGGCGTCGACGTCGACGGGCGGCTCCTTGGTCGCGTCGTCGATGATGACCTCGGCCAGGTTCTCCGCGTCGGGGATGACCTCGGTGGGCGTCGCGTAGACGGGCGCGGCGGGTGGGGCCGGGGGTTCCTGAACGGCCGGGGGTTCGAGCGGTGCGGCTTCGGGTGCCTTAGCGGCGCTGTTGGCCGGGGCCGTCTCTTCGGTGGCCGCCGTGGTGTCGTCTGAAGCAGCGGGCGCGGACTCGTCCGCCGCCTCGGTGCTGACCGGCTCCGCGGCCGCCGTGATGGCGTCGGAGGTGTCCGCGGGCTTTGCGGCCGCGGTCTTACGGGTACGGGTGGTGCCTGCCATGGGAGGGCTCCCTCTCGGGGTTTCGTGTCCGGACGGCGCGCACCCTGCACACCGGTCGCTGTTTGTGTCGCGCCCTGCCTCGGGGCGGGCTCCTGCTGGTTGGAGGGGCCCGCCCCGGGGCGGGGGTCACGCGTAGGTGAAGCCGCCGGTCTTGGTGACGTTGCCGGAGTCGGCCGCGACAACGACGTTGGCGGCGCCCGCCGATCCCGCCGGCGTCTTCACTCGCAGTTCCGTGTCGGAGATGCGCTTGAGCTCGGTGCCTGCGGTGGCGCCGAAGTTGACCGCGGTGACTCCGGCGAGGCGGGTGCCCTTGATGGTGACGGTGGTCCCGCCCGCGGCTGGACCGGTGGCCGGGGTGACGGTCGTGACGGTTGCGGCCGGGGCGTACAGGCGGTCGATCTCCGACTGGGGGACGATCGTCCCGGCCTGGTAGAGCAGGTGGAACCGGGAGCCCTCGGGGCGCCCGTCGCCGGGTCCGTAGGGCTTCGATTCGTACACGTCCTCGGTGATCCGCATGAGGGGGTCCGGGACGGCGGTCGCGGGGAACGCTGACTTCTTGATCAGCGTCTTGTCTTCCTTGTTCAGCATGGGGTTTCCCTTCCGGGGTCGAGTGGCCGCCGAAGGGTGGAGCACGGAGCCGGCTTGTGTCGCCGCCACTGCGGCACCCCCACCCGACCAAGATCATTCTCGCCCAATTGGGCGAGAATGATCTTGGTGCGTCGCTCGGTGGCTACGGACGGCCGCTCTGGAACTGCTTGCCGGGGCCCCGGCGGCGTTCGTCCTGGGCACGCTGCAGTTCGCTGAACCGCTGGTCGCCCTGCTTTTTCTTGAGGTGCTTGATGTTGTTCGCTGCGATGCCGACCTTCTGCGGGCCCAGGACGGACACCAGGCACCCCTCTTGGCCGCGGGAGGCGTATCCGGCCTCGGTCAGGGACTCCTCGTCGGGGAAGATGTCGACGTGCCGCTCGATGGTCACGTCGACGAGGTGGTCCTCACGGCCACCGAGGGAGTACACCCACTTGAAGTTCGCGGGCGGGTCCGGTTCGACGTTCTCGCGGAAGAGAGAAACGCTCTTGGTGTACGCGTAAAAACGAACGCCCGGAGCGGCTCGCATGACGCGCATCCAGGCGCGGATGTACTCCGCGCTGAAGAAGTCGCCGGCGTCGTGGCAGCGGACCCAGCGGTCTTGGTACCGCTTGTGCTGGAGCTCGGCGGTCATCTGCGCTTCCCAGCCGGGCAGATCGTCGAGCACCATCATCAGGTTCGCCTCGTGCCGGGCCTTGACGTTGGTGAACCGGTAGCTCCCCTGGCGCGCGTAACAAAGTTTTGAGCAGACGCCGGCCGAGGGACACGTGTTGTAGTTGCGGCCGTCGGGTAGGGTCCCGGCCCACGCCGGGATCGACCAGTTGTAGATGCCCTGTCTGCGGAGATCGCTGTTTTGGGTGAGTAGCCACCGTGGTCTGTCATTCATGCGCCGGACCGTGGGGTTCCGGACTGGCTTGCGTCGCGTTCAGAGGATCCGCAGGTCGTCCCAGCCGTCCGGGCCGACGCTGAACACCATCAGGCCCGATGACGAGACCTCGCCGGAGCGGACGGCGTACCAGTCACTCCCGTTGTCGAGCGTGGGGGCCTGAATCCAGAGCCGGCCGTTGCCCATCTGCTGGGCGCGGAAGTGATGAAAGTGGCCGGTGATGAGGATGTCGGCGTCCGCTACCGGCTGCCGCCCGAAGGTCTGGCCTCTCCACCAGTCACCAGCCTTGTCCGGGCGCGCGTACTGGTGGCCGTGGGCCAGGCCAACAATGTGCCCGGCGATGTCGAGCGACACCGTGTCCCGCCACCGTTCCGGCATGACGAACGACACGTGCCCGTACGCGGCCTCGTTGCGGGCGTAGGCGTCGGCGATCTGCGACATGACCTCGATGCCCCAGTCGTCGACAGGCGGGCCCACAGCGTCCTTCCCGCGGCGCACCCGGCCGTGGTTGCTGCCGCAGGTCGCGGCGACAACGCGGCCGAACTTCCCGGCGAGGCGGTCCAGGCCCTCGAAGGTGACGCGGCGGTGGACCCGGACCATCTCCGTCAAGGTCAGGTCGTTCGTGAACTGCTGCTGCGTGGTGTTCTCGAAGCCCTCGACGCAGTCTCCGGCGTCGGCCCAGTAGGCGACGGACGGGGCGCGGCCGACGGCCTTGAGGTCCCGGATGTGGTCATCGAGCCGGTCGAACCGGTCGGCGATCCGGGCGATGAGTTCGGGGGTGCCGCCGTCGCGTCCGACCTTTCCGGCCTGGGCGTCCGCGTAGACGACGACCAGGGCTCGCTCGGCGGTGTCGACGGCCGGGCGGGGCTTTCTGCGGCGGCGCATCACGTCCCGTACGAGGGCGTCGACGTCACCGGCGGACAGCCATGCGGCTTCGGCCGGTTCGATGACGAACCTGCAGCGCCACACCCCGCGGGTGACGGCGTCGTCGCCCTGGTTGTCGCGATGCCAGGCGGCCGGATCGTGCTTGGCCTCGACCAGACGGACCCGGAATCCCTCGGGGACGGCGAGGCCCATCTCCTCGACGCGCGCACGCCAGTCCTTCTCTCCTTCACCGGCAGGCGGCTTTCCAGCGGGAGGAGCCGTGACGACCATCGTGCCGCCGGGCTCGTAGCGCACCCCGCTCTCCCACCCTCGGGGCGCGGGCGCATAGGTGCGCTCCACCTGCGGGGCTCGGCTCTGCTCTTGGGAGGCAGGCTCTAGGAGTGCCTGCAGCTCGTTGTTGAGGGTCATCACTCGCACCGGCATCCGTTCGGCTGTCCGCGGCGCCTGTGCCGGTTGACGGTGTAGGCCGTCACCGGGTCGCCATAGCGGCTGAGCGCCTCGGCGATGGCTGTGGCGGAGACGTTGGCCGTGTCCAGCACCGTGCGCAGCGACATGGCGACGTCGACGTCTGCGGCTTCCAGGAGGGAACCGACGCTGCAGCGGGGGCCCCTGTGAGCCGCGGGGGCTCCGGCAAGGGCCTCCAGCTCCTGGGCGAGGCCTATGGGTTGTTTCTCGATCACCAGAGTCCTCCGTCGGTCTTGATGGTGGTACGTGGGAGGGGGCGCACCCGCGTGCCGGGTACACCCCCTCACTGCGGCCCCGATCAGGGGGTCGGCTCGGTCCAGGTGCCGATGACGAAACTTTCGGGGCGCGGTACCTCAAGCGCCAGGCGCTCGTCGGCACGGAACGTGATCAAACCCTTCTCGTAGTTCTCGGCGTTCTCGGACGAGACGGTGACGGACACCGACTCGCGGTCGTGGAGCTGCGCGCCGAGACCGAACGCGCCGATCAAAAAGTCGTTGTCGCTCATCGCGGTCGTCTCGACGACGTTGAGACGCCACACCTTCTTTTCCGCACCGATCGCGACGGCGATGGCCACACGAAAGGCGCCGTTCTTGTCCTCCTCGACCTCGACGTGCTCCCACATCGTGGGCGACAGAACGATGCCGGTCGGGTCGTACTCCGCGAGCAGCGCCTTGGTGATGCTGCGCCGGATCTGCACGCTGTACTGGTCGGTCGCGAGACCGGTGTACTGCTGGACGCCCGGGGTGTTGTAGATGCCGGTGAGGGACTGCCCGTCACCCACGGAGTGCAGGAGGTCCCAGTCCTCCGAGTACTTGACGCCTTCGACCATCCTCGTGTTGATGAAGGTCTTCAGGCGAGGCTCGTCGGCCAGGATGTTCTTGTGGGAGTCGAGCAGGTGGGCTACCTCTGCGACCGGGTACATAACCGGGGTCAGCGTGAGCTTGGACCGCGGGGCCCGGCCCCAGGTGTCGGTGTCCGCTCCGGTGGCCGGCGAGGTGCCGTCCGCGGCGTACCGCTCCTTGACCTGCCGGGCGTTGTTCGTCCAGCCGGTCTCACGGGCGCCGTACAGGACGGCGTTCTTGGTGGTGGACTTGGGGAAAAGATCGCGGATGTGGAACTTCCGGAACGGGCGCTCCGCGATGCCCAGATTCTGGGCGGAGCCGAGGACCTGGTGGGTCACCGTGCCCGCGGACAGGGAAAAGATCGACTTTCCCTCGATGTCCGCGCGGATGTAGGGCTTGTCACGGAAGTGCGAGGACGTGGCGCTCTGGTAGGAGCCCGACTCAACAAACAGGTCGCCGAGGGACTTCTCCTCGAAGCCGGGGCGCTGGCCGTAGTGGCTGGCCGCGGCGGGCGGCGCTTCCGGGGCGTCGAGGTACTGCTTGATCTCGACGAGACCCTGCTCGGCGTCGATCAGCGACTTGATCTCCTGCGCCTCGCTGGAGACCTTCCGGAAGGCCTTGGCCTGCTCGGTGGAGACGACGAACTGCCCGCCGTCCTCGACCTTGAAGGCCTGGCTGATGTTCTCGGCTTCGGCGGACTTGAGCTGGAGCGCCTTCTGCAGCTCCGCGATACGTGCGCTGGACATCTGGGGTGTTCTCCCTGTGCTGGGGGCGGTTGACGTGCGTCGCTCGCCCGGCCAGCACCGGGACGCCTCAACGCGAGGCGTGATGAAAGAGGGGGAAGGGCATTAACGTCGCGTGCTGCCCGCTCTTGACGTCTTGAGCGGGCAGCACATGGGTTTTGACCTGCTGTTTTGTTGTTGGTGGCTGCGGTAGGTACGCGGGCGTGGAGGTGTAACTCAGCTCCGCATCAGGGCGAGTGCGGCTTTCACCTCGTCGGGGTCCATGCGGACGGTGTCCTCCGGCTCCGCAACGGCCGGTTCCTCGACGTCCTCGACGTCCTCGTCCTCGGGGGATGAGGTGACGTCCTCGGTGGCGCCCGTGGTGTCGGCGTCGAAGGTCTCTTCGTCCCACAGATCCAGGCCGGGCGGGGTATCGGACACCGGATCGTCTACGGCCGCACGCTCGTCATCGTCGATGTCGAGGCCCTTCGCGGACAGGGCGGAGATCAGCTCTCGCACCTTGTCGCCGATGCCTTCGAGGTGCTCGGGCCCCGCGGTGGTGGTGCTGACGCGGGCGGTGGCGTCGGAGAGTGCGCCGACCGTGGGCTGTACAACGCGGGCGTCGACGTCCTCGTCCTCGGTGGCGGTGCGGGTCGCGGCTGCGGTCCCCTCGGGCACGACGACGGTGGCGAGCTCCACGGGCTGCGGCTTGTCGAGCGTGATCTCGTCGGCCGTGACCGTGTACGGGATCGCGTAGTGGCTGCTGCGTCGTTCGTCCTCGGTGTGCATGGACACGATGACGCGGTCCGGATAGGTGCCGTCGATGCACGTCCAGGTGCCGCCGTCCTGGTCCAGGAGTTCACGGACGGCGTCGGCGAGGCGGGCACGGAACTGTTCCTGCGACTCGGGCAGCGGAGTGGACGACGTCATGGGGGCCTCCAGCGGGACGGGGATGCTCTTGGCCTCGGCGACCATGGAGCGGGCGGACTTGTGCTCGATGCGCGGCAGGTCGCGGGCAGCCTTCACCGCGGCCCGCGCGGACTTCTTCTCGGTGCCGGTCACTCCGTCCCGGGTGGCGGCGATGATGCCCTCCAGGACGTTCGGGGACACAGGCGTGAGCTCCTTCGGCGCGGTGGCCTGCGGAAGGGCGGCGCCGGCCAGGAGTGCCCACGGTGTGTCACGGCACTCCGGCCGCAGGAGCGCCATGTCGGGCAGGGCCGTGATCGGCCACCAGGCGGTGACCTCGGTCGCGTCGCCCTTGGGGTCGTCCGGGTTGGCTACGCGGCGTCCGTCGTGCGGCGTGTTGATCGGCACGGAGTCCTCGGTGGGGACCACGGCCACGTAGCCGCGGTAGATACCGTTCGGCGCGGTCCATGATCCGACGACGCTGGCCGTGCCGGGCAGGGTTGAGCCGGTCTCCTCCGACCATTCGCGCACGGCGGCCGTGAGGGGGTCCTCGCCGTCCTCCAGGTGCCCGCCGGGGATCTCCCACGTGCCCGCTGCGGGATCGTCGTTGTCGAGGGCCCGCTGGATCATCAGCAGGCGGTCCGTGTCGGCGGCCTTCACCGCCAGGCCCGCCACCTTGACGGCGTCTTCCTTCGGAGCGGTGGAGACGTCGATCTCGACGTGGGAGGGGGTGGTCTTGTACTCAAGCCCGTCGTGCCCGCCGGCCCCGATGGCGGACTTCACCTCAAGGCTGCGCGTCAGCGGGTGCGCACCGTGCAGGACCGGCGAGACCTCGAAAAGGTCGAGGTCATGGATGACGCGGACGCCGTCGCCGCGCTTGCTCGCGCCGGTGTCCGGGACGCGGTAGCCGATGGAGAACGCGGCCTGCTTGTGCTCGTGCCACTGCTTGACCTGCTCGTATGCGTCGCGCCCCTGACGGGTGCGGAGGTTGTAGATCACGGTTGCGACGAGCGCGCCGGCTTCGGCGGGCCAGTCCCCGGGGACGTCCCGGAACCTGGGATCGCCGGGCATCCACTCCTCGCACTCCCAGACGACGCCGACGGGGTCTTTCCAGCCGTGATGCCAGACGGTTTTGACGGTGCGTGTGGCCAGGGTGCGGGCGAAGGCGCCGGGAACGATGAAGTCCTCGACCTCATCAACGACACCGGTGACGGCGTAGATTGCCCGGCTGGTGCCTCGCTGGATGGTGCTGGGGCGTGCGGGTTTGGTGGGTGGAGCAGCGGTCGGCACGGCGGGGAACCTCCGGCGGTGGACAGTGGGCCGCCGGGCACCGTGCCGTTCGCGTAGAGCTACTGTCCTGCGCTGGGCTCTGCCGGGGGCTGGGACTGTGCCTCAGCCGCAGAGCGGGCTTCGGACCAGCCCTTGCCCCAGTAGCGGTATCCGAACCGCTCCTCGACGCCGCCGTACATGTCGTACGGACAGGAGTTGAAGGGGTCACCCTGGTCGTGCGCGGCCTTTCCCTCGTTGTAGCGGTCCTGGTAGGTCGTACGGTCGAGCTGGACGGTCACTGTCGGCTCTCCTTACTGGCCCGCGAACAGAGGGTCCTGGGCGCCGCGGTCGCCGGCTGGGGGCGGGCTGGTGGGTGCCGCGTCTCCTGCCGCATTCGCTTGGTCCTCGCCGTTGTGGTGCGTCTGTGTCATCTGCGCGCCGTCAACGTCGGTCGACCACGCGTCCGGGTCGGTGTAACGCCACACCTGGCCGTCACTGTCTCTGATCCATCCGGTCAGTGTGCCGTCCAGGCCCTTGTCGAGCCAAGCCTGTTCGCCGCCGGTGCCTGTGTAGGCGCACCATGCTTCGGGTCCGTCGGGGGCGGTCTCGTCGCCCTCGTTGTACTCGTCTCCGGCCCAGGGACGGGAGTCGTCGTCGGGCTGCTCTGGGGTGGCTCCTCCGCCGCCTTCCCCTTCGGGTGGGGTGCTGGGGTCCGGGGTTGCTTGGGGGTCCTCCTCGACCATGGGCGGGTTTTCTCCGAGCGCGGCCGGAGCCACTGTCGGGTCCTCGGGCAGCTCCTCCTCAAGGCCCTCGGCGGGGTCGGTGTCGGAGACGCTGGTGTCGGCCTTGCCGAACGGGGCCTGTTCGGCGCCCTCGGTCTCGTCGGTCTCGTCGTTCTCGTCGTCTTCCTCCCCGAATGGCTTGCCGCCCTTAGGGAGAGCCTTGATGGCGAATCCGTATCTGGTCACGGGCGGAGGATGCGCACGCGGTGCGGCTTGTGTCGCTGCGGCTGCGACACCCTCACCCGACCAAGATCGTTCTCGCCCAATTGGGCGAGAATGATCTTGGTCAGCTTCCTGGTACACGCGCCCGCCTCGGGACGGCTCCGCTCTCCTCCATGACGTTGGTGTACTCGCGGAGCACCGCGAGGATGGACTTCTCGTCGCCTCCTGCAACGGCCGCTGTGGGGCCGGTCGGCGAAAGGGCGATCGTTTCGCCCTGGTGGAGTTCCACCAGGGCCGAAGCCCGGTACGACCCGATCACCGGGCGGTCGGCCCGCCCGGTGATCTGCACTGTGTAGGTCGCGCCGTCGTCGAACGAGCCGGTGACGGTGAACACTGCCTGCCTCCTTATCGCGTGGCCATCAGACCCAGGAGGAACGCACGCAAGTCGTCGTCCTGGTACCAATCACCGCTGAACATCGCCTGCACGGACCGCGCGAGACTGTCACCGGTGTCCGGTTGCGTCTGCTGCCACCGCCGCAGGAGCCGGTCCAGGGCGCTCGGCTGCATACGGCGGGCGCCGGGCCGGCCGGTGTGCGTCCTGCTGAACCAGAACGCCCTCTGCGCGGCGTCCAGGTCGCCGAGGTGCCGGGCGAAGTGCTGCGCCAGGGCATACCCGGCGGTGCCCATTCCTTCGTCGGCCAGGTCGGCGACCGTGATCTGCTGCCCGTCGGGCTCGTAGCGGCCCTGGTCGCCGTTCACGACCGTCAGGCGGCGCAGCTCGGGGCCGTTGAGCCAGGCCCGCGGCACGAGGCGCTGCACGCCCCGTACGGCCCGCTCGGCATCCGGGTCAGTGTCCGGGCCGAACACGATCGCGTTGGCGCCCTCCGGGCCCATGTCGCGGATGTCCGCCAGGGCCGCGGCCACGGCGTCCGGCACCGCGGCGGCGTACCGGGTCCGCAGGTCGCCGTACTCGCGGCGTGCGGACGCAAGCTCGGCGCGGGCTGCGGTGATCTCGACTTCGAGGTCCTCGTCGTCCGGGATAGTCCCGCCGCTGCGGGCCGCCTGCAGAGTGACCAGGCGCCGCTCGTTGGTGGCTACGTAGTCGTCGGCGTGCTGCAGCGTGGCGTGCGGGTCGTCGTCGAAATCGTCGCCGAGTGCGGCGGACAGACGGCGGGTCACGTCCTGGTCGACGTCGCTGCCGGCCGCCCGCAGTGCAGCCATGTGCCGGAGCGCGGTCAGGCCGGGGCCACCGTCGGCCGCCCGGTCAGGTGTCCACTGGATCCGGTCGGAGCGGTCCGGGAGCCGGCCCGCAGCGAGCTGCCCCCACGTGGTGGGGCGCCAGAAGGTGACGCGGCGCTGCGCCTGCCCGAACCGGCCCGGCTCCGGCATGAGTCCGGCCCAGTGGGAGATCCGCGCGGCCAGCGAGTCGCCGTCGGCGTCGGGCAGGTTCACCGCGCGGTGCAGACGTGCCAGGCGGCGCGACTCCGGCCACTGCCGGACCCGGCGGATCATGCGGCCCAGGAAGGCCCGCAAGCGGCGCAGGCGTTCGCGCGAGTCCCGGTACTTTTCGGCGATCTTCCGGGCGCCTGCCTGTACCAGTTCCGCGAGGCGCTTGGCCATGCGGACCAGGAGAGCGACGATCCGGGCCATGAGTCCCGGCTGCCGTCCGGCGGCAGGGTTCGCCGTGGCGACCCGGGCCGCGATCCGTCGGGCGGTCGCCTGCCGGGATCCGGCCATCTGCTGGGTGAGGATGCGGGCGATCCGTTCGACGTCGCCCGGGTCGACGCCCGCGGCCCGGAGCTGCCGCAGGAGCGCGTTCACCGCGCCGTTCGCGTGACCTGCAGCGGCGTTAGTGACGTCGGGGTCGGCGTCCGGGTCCGTCGACGGGCGACCGGCGACCTGGGCCGGGATGAGGCGGAGCAAGTCCCGGGCGCGGGCCGCCAGGTCCTCGTTGCTCTCGCCGTCCAGGGGCTCAAGGTCGTTGATGGTGCGCAGCGCTGCCCGCACGGTGTCCTTGTGGCTCTGGTCCCGGGTGTCACGGAGGCGGCGCTGGGCGGCCGCCCGGTCCCGGCCGGTGATGCCTGCGGCATCGAGCGCGGCGGACCCGTCGCTTCGGGCGGACTGACGGGCGTTACGCAGCGCGTCGGCCGTGAGGCGCTGCGCGATCTGCTCACGCAGGGCGTGGATGTCGCCAGCCGGGTTGGTACCGGCGACCGCCTCGTCGATGATGCGCGCGGCAACGGTGCGGGCGTGGTCGCTGACGAGCCGGTCGACGTCAGTCTGCGGCACCTGGTTGGGGTCGCGGGGCGTACCGATCGGGGGCAGGGCCGGGGTGGGCCGGTTGCGGTCGTAGACGTTCACGGCGCGGCCGTTGTGCAGACCGAAGTCATGCACGTTGCCGTCCTCGTCGACGCCGGTGAGCTGCATCCACCAGCCGTTGCGCTGCGGTTCGCTGATGATGGTCAGCCTCCGGTGGCCGTTGAGCCGGTAGCCGGTCCGGCTGACAGGGGCGTCGATGACGTCTCCGGCGCGCAGGCTCCCCGGGCGGACGCGGGCGACGGGTGCTGTGGGCTCGTCAGGCGTGCTCGGCGAATCCGGGGCTGCCGGAGTCCCGCCCGTATCCGGCGTGCTGCCGGCGTCGTCGTTGTCCGGGTCCGGCGGGGTGACGGGGTCCGGGGCGGCCTCGGGGAGCTGCCACACGGGCATCGCCGCGTGGACGATCCGGCGGCGCCACTGCTGGTCTTCGTCCTCCAGGAGGAAGCTGCGCACGCCTCCTGGGCCGTCCTCGGCGTCGATGACGCGGAAGACGCGCACCTGGTCGCCGCGGCGCTCGTCGGGCATGGCGACCAGGTCGCCCTCCCCGATCTGCGCGGCGTTCGACGGTCGAGGCCGGTCAAAGCCTGCGGGCGGCGTCCTGCCGGCCGTGCGGTCGAGATGGTCCGCGGCTCGCAGGGCGGCACGGCCCTCGGGTGTCGACGGATCCGCAGCCGCGCGCAGTTGCGCGGCCAGGGCCGCGGCCTGCTCTGGGGTGACGGGTAGGTCGGCGGTGATCCGCACGGCGGCCTGGTGGGCGTCGGGGTCGTCATCCGGGCCGTCGGCGTGATCGCCGATGACGGTCCGGTCGCCCGTGGTCAGGCCGGGGTCGACGGTCGGGCCGGTCACCGGATCCACGGTGTGTGGGGTGGGGTGCACGGTCAGGTCGTCGGCCGGGGCGGGAGCGTCATCCGGGCTGAGGTCCGGGGCGCCTCCGTCCGGGCCGAGGGCGCGCGGGAGTACCGCACGGGCGTCCACGTCGATCTCGCCGATCTCGCCGGTGCTGGTGTCGGCGTACTGCAGGGCGACGCGGTCTCCGTCCCGGCTGGGCGGGCTGGTGATGACGACGGCGGCAAGGCGCCCGTCTAGGTCCAAGACCACGACGTCGCCGTCCTTGAGGTCCCCGGCCGCGGGCTCGTCGATGGCGGTCACCGGTGCGGGGGCGGGAGTGTCGTCACGTACCTCGCCGGTGACACGCAGGTCCCCCGCGCTGCGGGCGATGGTGCCATCCGCCGTGGTGATGGTGACGCTGTCTCCGTCGACGTCGTCAACCGGGCCGAGGAGCGCTCCGTCCGTGTCACTGACGATGTTCTGGGTTGTCACGCGCTGACCGTCGGCGGTCCAGCCGTCGGGGCGCTGCCCGTTGGTGACGGTGACCGCCGTCGGAGAGAGAGCGGTGTCGTCGTTGCCGTCGGACCAGTGCACCGAGACGGTGGTGTCGGTGGCGCCTGTGACGGTGCCCTCACGGTCGTTGGTGCCGGTGACGGTGCTGCCGGGGAACAGGCCGCGGCCGTCGCGGTCCACCGGAATCTGGTTGGGCAGGTCTCCGGAGCGGAGCGTGGTCTGCGCACCGCTGGCCGGGGAGCCGGGCACGATGTCGTCGGGTGCTTCCGCACGTGCTGCGGCGGCGTTCGTGGACGTGTAGATGTTCCCGGCCGCGCCAGTTCCGTCGGAGTTCTCGGTGACCCAGGTTCGCCACTCGTGCTGAGTGCGGCCACGACGGGTGACCTCCACGCGTACAGGCGAGGTGTAGACGTAACCGGCGCGCTGGATCGGTCGGCCCTTCTTGGTGGTGCCGTCCATGCGGACCATGTCGCCGGGCACCAGGTCCTCGACCCGAGCCCAGTGCGCGGGCTGACCGCCGATCGGGTCCGGCTTCGGTTCCGGGTCGGGCTCGGCCGGGGGACGCGGGGTGTCCTCCGGAGTGCTTACAGGATCGTCCGGCGCCGGGGGTTCGGGGGACGGTGGGACGGCAGTGTTCTGCTCCTCGTCGTCACCGCGAGGCCGTTCGACGTCGTTGTCGGGGTCGCCGAGCGCGTCAAGGATGCGGTCCGCCCAGAAAGAGCGCCTGCCCAGTTCGGACATCTCGTCGCGCTGCCTCTGGTTCCGCTTGGGGCCGTCCAGAGCCTGGCGCAGCCAGGTGAAGTCATCGCGCGCCTGCGTCAGATCCTGCCGCAGGTTCCCGCTCGGGGAACGCTGGTCACGGAACGCGTCTACAAGACTCTTGAGCCGCTCGTAGCGGGCACTGGCCTCCGGCGCGTTCCGCAGAGCCTGCGGCAGCTCCGGCAGCTCCTCCTGGATACTCGCCAAGTTCGCTGTGACGGTGTCCCATACGTCGTCGCTCGGGTTCGCCGGGTCCGCGGGGCCGTCCTGCAACGTACGGACAACGAGGTTCGCGACGGCCGTGACACGGCTCTGCGATCGGCTGCGCCGGTCCGCGCCCAGGCCGAAGAACGGTCGCGCGTTCCATACCGGCGACTCGTCGGTTCTGGACTGGTGCAGGCTGGAGATTGATCCGATCTGCTGGCCGTTGAACCACACAAACTCGGAGTCGCCCATCCCGCTGGGGCGGACCTCGGCCATGTCGGCGAACGCCTGCATCTGGTCGCGGCCACCGAAGCGGAACGCGGCTTCCTCCTCGCTTTCGGCCTGCAGAGCGTTGACCGGCGGGGCGGGGGTGACGTCGGCTGCCGCAGTCGATGACGTCTCAGGGGCCGCGCCGCGGTCGCTGTTGCGACGCTGCTGGGCCGCAGTCGGCCGGGGGGCAGCGGGTTCCGGAAGTGCGCGGGTGACCGGCTGTGCTGGCTTGTCGGCCTCCGGTGTGCTGGCGTCAGTTTCCTCGGGGCGTGGCTTGCGGCGTACCACTCCGAGCTTCATGTTCGCGCTGTAAAGCGTGTCGGTGTCGCCGTGACGGGTTCCGTCCGCGTCGGTCCAGCTGGTTGTGATCGGGTAGATGTAGGAGTCGGCCGCGCCGAGTCCTTGGATGCCTGTCGTCATCTGGCGGCGTGAGCGTCCTCCGGCCAGGGTGCCGCGCGCGGTGCCGAGCGGCTGAGGGCCAGGCGCGAGGGACGCGTTCGTACGGGGCTGGACGAAGACGACTTCGTCGCCTTCCCGGAGGTCTGCCGGGTCGGCAACCACGGTGAACCCTTCGGCCCCCCACTTCTGGTGCCACGCGTCAGCGTTCTCCCTGAACGCGCGCCGCTCCTCGGCACGGTCCATCTCAAAGTTCCACTGCCCGTACTTGTTGGTGTCGGGGTCAGCGGCGAGAACGCGTGCTATCGCGTCGACGAGGTTGTCGCCGTCGGCGGTGCGGAAGGCGCGGGCACGAGCCGCCGCGTCCGGGGCGTCCCAGGGGAACGGCTGTCCGTCGGCGTCACGAATCTGCTCCTCGACGAGGTTGGCCGCGGTGAGGGCGTCCTTCAATGTGTCGAACCCCTCGCTCTCCTCGCTCAGCAGGGACGTGAGGCTGCCGGGAACGGCAACCCGGTAACGGCGGCCGTCGGTGGTTCCCGTGCGTGCTTCGCGGTTGCCGTAGACCACCAGGCGTCCGCCGCGCGACAACCTGGTGTTCTTCTTGTCGTCTGCGATCTGCGCCCGCTCCTCCGCGGTCAGGTGCCGGAAAGCCGGATCGGCCGTGGCGGGCGGGTCAAGCTGCCCGTTACGGATGTGATCGCGAACGGCGTTCAGGTCCGCGAAGCGGGGCACGGCCGGGTCGTACGCCGGCGTCTCCGCTGGCGCCGGGGACGACGGATCCTCGGGCGGACTGTCCGGCTCGTCGACGGGAGGCGCCTGCCGCTGGTTCTGCTCGGCCTCGTACTCCTCACGCGCCGCACGGTCGTCCTGCCGCTTACGCTTCTTGAATTCGTTGAAGGTCAGGCGCCCGCCGTTGTTGTCGAACCACTCCCGCAGCTCCTCGCTGGCGTACTGCCGCCACTGTCCGAACCCGGACAGGCTGCCGCCGGAGAACAAATCACGTTCGCTCGGCACGTTGTCGGCGTACTTGTACTTGCGCGAGAAGAAGTAGCCGTTCGTGTATCCGAGAGCGGCCTGGTAGCGGGCCTCGTCGATGTCCGCGAACTCGGCGCGCAGCACACGGTCCTGCTCACGCTGGGAGTACGTCGAGTATGTGAGCCGGCCGCCGTTGGCGTCCCACCAGCTACGCAGCTCCCGCGAAGCGAGTTTCCGGGCCTGCGCGGCGGTGACTTTGCGGCCGGAGAACAGGTCACGCGGGTCAACGCCGGAGCCCTCCGCCTCCGGCGTGAACAGGCGCCCGCCGGTGGCCTGCATGGCTGCCTGGAAGCGCTCCGCATCGAGGCCGTCAAACTCTCGGCGCATCCGGCCGGGGGTGGCCGGCGCGGGCTGCGTGATGTCCGTGGCGCCGAAACGGAGAGCCTCGTCCATGGCTCGGCCCTCGCGCTCCGCCTCTTCGGAGTTCGCCGGGGGCGTCTCCGGCACCGCGGCATGGATTCGCTCGTCAACGAAGCCGTCGCGGCGGTCCATCTCGGCCATGACGCGCAACATGTCTTCCGGACCCAGGCCCTGCAGCGGGGCCGCCTCCAGGTCGGAGTCGCTCAGGGTGGTCAGGTCCTCGGGCAGGGTGAAGGCGCCGGTCCGCTCCTGCTCGTAGTCGTCCTGCACTGCGCGAAGCGCCTGGGGAAGGTTGCGGCCCTCCCCATCGCGCCAGGCGGCGATGTTGGCCGGGCCCCACGGAGCGTGCCAGTCGAAGGGGTCGCCGTTGCGGTCGGTGATCTCCTCGAACCGTCCGGCGAGCGCCTGCGCCTCCTCGGGATCGGTGGAGGCCAGGGTGATGCCGGGCAGGTTCGTGCCGTTGCGGGCCTGGGCGAAGTGCCACACGGTGCTGCCGTCGGCCTGCGGCTCCGGGTACGTCGCCAGACCGCCCTCCGGCGACAGAGCGAGGTCTTCCCGCTCCGCCAGAGCAGACAGGAGAGCGCGCCGCTCAGGGGTGTCCTCGGCCGGGGTGAGGCCCTCGCCGGTACGCCAGGCGTTCCGCAGAGAGTTCACGTCGCGGTGCCGGGACCGCGACGAGCGGACATCGCCGCTGTCCACGGCCTCGTTCGAGCCGTCACCGGGGCCGTCCGGCGCGCCCGTGCCGCCGCCATCGGGCTCACCGTCGAGGTCGGCCACCCCCGCGTCGGGGTCAGCGTCGTCACGGTGCTGCCTGCGGTTCTCCTCGTCGTCGCGGCGCTCGTCCTGCTCGCCGCGGGCAACGCGCGCAGCACGACGGAACCGGTCAGCAGCGAGTTGACCCTGCGGCCCGGCGAGCTCGTACTGCTCGGCGAGCGCGTCCATACGGTCAGCGATGTCGCGGAGCTCGGCGTCCCGGTCCTCGGCGGAGTCGACGCGGTCGAGACGGTCGTTGAGTTCCTGCATCTCCGGCAGCGAGTCGCGGCCCACGGCGTTCATGCCCTCGCCGAAGAGGCCTTGCGTCCGGCTGCCTCGGCCGTCGAGCTCCGGGGCGGGAGCGGTGGACGGCTCGTCGACGCTTCCCTGCTGGAAGTCCGGGTAGCGAAGGTCCCGCTCGGCCTTCCTGCGGGCTGCAGTGGCCCACGACCTGGTGCTGCGTGTCTCATACGGCAGCTCAAGGTCCGGGTCGTCGAACTGGCTCTCAATCCACGCGGCCTCGTCGCGGATCTGCCGGAGGTCGCCCTGCAGATCGTCCGTCTCGGCCCTGCTGACACGCTGGATGAGGTCCTGCAGCCGCTGGATGCGCTCCGGGTCCTGTAGGCCGTCCCTGTTCTGCAGGGTGGCGATGTCGTCGCCGATGTCGGCCATGCGGGCACGGAGTTCGTGGTGCCACGCCGGCGTCGGCTCCGGCCGCGTGCGGTCACTGGCCCACGCGAACGTCTGGTCGGGGTTGCTCAGGAAGACGGGGCTGTTCTCCGAGCGCGAGCCGTCGAGGTTCGAGACAGACAGGACCATCGTCCCGTTGTCGTTCCGGTTCACGCTGTTGACGCGGACCGGCTCTCTCCAGCCCACGGGGTACGGGCGGCCGTCGGCACCCTGCCGGGTGATCGGCATACGGATGATGTCGTTCTCGGCGACATCAGCGCGATCTCCCAGCACCCAGCCCTCAGGCGCCTCGCTACGGGCCTCCTCCTGCTGGCCGGCGTCGGCGGCCTGCTGCTGCCGGAGGTCGCGGAGTCGAACGAGCGCGGCAACCGCATCCGCGCGGCTCTTGTAAAAATCCGGAGTTCCGTTGCCGTCGCCGTCGGTGAACTCCCACTGACGAGCGAGCTGACGGACCGTACCGGCGTCCTCGCCGTCGACGGCCACCGGATACGAGCCGTCGTCGTTGCGCTTGCCGATCTCGGCACGGGCGAGCGCTTCAGCGCGCTCCTGCTTCTCCTTCTCGTTCCTCTCCCTGTCCTTTTGGGCGGCTGCGCGCTTGTTCTGCTCCTCCTTCAGGCGGCCCCGCCGGTTGGCGACAGGCGAGAGCGCGATGACGAGATTGCCTTGTACGCGCGGGCCTTCCCCAGTGCTCTTGACGTGCCGGTCCTGCCACGCCTGCAGTTCCTCGAACTCGGCCGCGATGTCCTCGTCGGTCATGTCTGCTGGCGACGCGTCCCGGATCGGCGCGGCGGGCGCCGTGGCGTCGTCGGCCGAGTCCGCGTCGTCGGACTGTCCCGGGCGCTGCCAGGCGTCCCACTGCTCAGGGGTCAGCCGCTCCACGAGACCGCGCGGCGGCATCGTGACCGTGCTCTGAAAGCCGCGGTTCTCCCACTGCTGCCGGTCCTCGTTCCACTCCCGCCCCTCGTACGTCACGAGAGTGCGGCCGTTCGCCGTCGAGGACGCGCCACGGAACGTGCCGTAGTAGTGGGCAAGTCCGCCGGTGTGATCGGCCGGGTTGTGGGCATCGAAGGAGACCAGGTCGCCCTCCTGGACGTCCCACGGGTGGTACTGGGTGCCACCGTGAGCGCCGTCGCCCTGGGGTGCCGCCGTACGCTCCGGGAGACCCTGCAGCGCCTCCTCAAGGGCGTTTCCGAGGTCGATCATCCCGGCGTGGGCGGTGGTGACCTGCGGGTCATCACCGAGGATCCGCTCATTCAGGCGCTGCCGGATGAAGTCGAGGTTCTCCCGGACGCGTCGCAGGTCCTCACGGGCGTCACCGGTCGGTGGGTTGCCGTCGAGAATGCCCTGGAGCGACTGGCGGACCTGCTCGTAGTCCTGGCGGATGCGGCGAACGTCCTCCTTGTCGTGCCGGTTCAGGCCGGTCAGCCGCGGCAGAGGCGGCAGCTCCGGGAGTTGATCCATGACCATGCGGGCGGTCTGCGTCTCGTCAGCGTTGGCGGTGCTGGGAGCCTCCGGAGTGCCGTTGGCGATCAGGTCCGGGGTGCCGAACTCGTCGGCGGGCCGTGGAGTGTCCGAGCCGGCGGCCGGTGCGGGGATTTCGTCCTGGCCGAAGTCCTCGGGGCGCATCTGCTGCCACGGCATGCCGCCGCCGGCGTCGCTGCTCTCACGGTCGGGCACCGTGCCGGGCTTGGATGTGCCGTAGGAGGCGTGGGCGCGGCCGATTTCGAGCGTGACGTCTTCGTCGCCGCGGCGGCCGGAGAGCAGGACCTGCCCCAGGTCTCCACGGCTGATCTCTGATACGTCAATCGGCTCCCCCCAGCCGGTGACGATCATGCGGCCGGTGCTCTCCGTACGGCCCAGCTCGGGCACGCGAACGGAGTCTCCGGCCTGCACGTCGTCCCACCCGGAGTGCTTCCAGCCCTCTCCAGCGCGCTCGTTGCGAATGTCGGTGATCTTGTGGAGGGCGGTGATGGCGGCCGCGCGCGTCGGATACGTCGCGCCGGAGGGCAAGCGTCCATCGCGGTCGACGATGCGCCACTTCCCCTTTCTCTCCGGGTAGACGATGCCCAGAGGGGTGCCATCGCGGCCCTGGACCTGCTCGGCCTTCCTCTCGGCGAGCCGCTCCGGCTGCCGCACGAGGAGCGACTGGCTACGGCGCTCGCTCTCGTTGCGGCGGCGCTCCCATTCGACTTCGGACTGCCGATCGGCGAGGGATCGAATGCGAGCGCTGACCTGGCGGCGTACGGCCCGTGTTGACGGGTCGTTGCCCTCGGGCAGGGTGGCGCCGCGGAGCTGGGCCAGTTCCTCCACGATCCGCTCGTCGTGCATCTGCTTCGGGTCGGTGGTTCCCGGGCGGGGCGTGTCGTCGTCCTCCGGGGCGTCGAGCATCGTTCGGATCTGATCACCGCGGCGGCGAGCAAGGACACGGTTGTACGGCATGGAACCGCGGGACTGCAGGCGCATGTTCTTCGGGCCAAGCGAGTCGACCGTGTCCCACTCGTACCCGGTCCATACCTCGTCGCCGGGCCGGAAGTCGGTGACCGCCCATGTGCCCGCAGGGGCGAAGAACTGCCCCTTGAGCCGTTCGAGCTGCTCGTCGGTGAGCTCCGGCTGCTCGGCGTTTGACCCTGTCGGCTCCTGGTAGGCGACGTTCCGTTCGTCCAGCCACTTCTTGAGCTGACGGACCTTCTCCGTGCGCCGGGACAGCGTCGTGTTGCTCTGCAGGTAGAAGAACCGCGGCTGCGACCTGTTCCTGCTGGGCTTGAAGCCCATCCGTTGCAGTGCCGCAAACTCGCTGTCGCTGACCACGCCGTTCGGCGTGGGGAAGCGGACGGTGGTCCCGGTGCCACTGTGGTCGATGACGACCTGGTTCGAGGCCGCGGCGGACCCGTCACCCGTCGGAGCATCGGTGTTGCGCGAGGCGTCTGCAGCGTCCGGGGACGGGGTGCCGCTCTCCGGGATGTTCGGGCTCGTGGTGTTGCCATCGGGGCTGTTCGTCTCCGGCGCCTCGGGGGCGGCCTCGTCCGGATACAGCACCCGCATTTCGCTGTCCGGGGCGAGGAAGTGCTGCCTACCGTCTTCGGTGACGACCAGGACCCGGCCGCGTCCCGTGCGCACGGGCTTCTGTGTCACGGTGTGCGTGCGTCGGTCGGCGTCGACGAACCGGTCTCCGCTCTGCAGGTCGATCGGGGCGCGCATCTGCGGGGGCCGCAGGTTGCTGGTGTCGCGGCCCTCGGCGGCCGCGAACATGTCGGGCGTCCCGGTTGCGTCGGCTGGCTGGTCGTCCGGGTTGTTGAAGTCGGCGGCCTGGCGCTGTTCCTCCTGGCCGCCGACGTCGAACATGCCGTCGGCCTCCGCTACGGGCTTCGTCTTCGGCTTCGGGTCTTCCTTCGGCTTGCGGCCGGCACGACGGGCCTCCTCGGCTTCGAGGACCCGCTGACGGGTGCGGTCGACGCCGGACAGCTCCCCGCCGTTGGCCATCTCCGCTTCCATCAAGGAGACGATCTCGTCGCGGATCTCCGGATCCGTCATCAAGGACGGCGCCTTGGCGGCCCGCCCGGCCTCCGCGGGTGCGTTGACCTCATCAGGGCTCAGGGTGACCCCAGGGTCATTCGGCTTCGGTGCGCCGTCGTCGGCTGTGGCCGACTCGGCGTCCAGCCGCCAGGGACGGAACCCGTCCATGCTCCGCAGCTTGTCCGCCGGGAACGTCTCGGACCGTCCGAGCGGTGCGTCGTAGTCGTACGGTTCTTTCCGCACGTTGATCGTGCCGTCGTCGTTCTCGCTGACGACGATGTAGACCTCGCCCTGCGGGGTGCGGACCGGCTCGCCGACGCCGAACCGGCCGTCGATGTCCCGGATGACGCCCTGCGGCGTCCGGTAGTGGGTGATCTCGCCGTTCTCGTCGGTCTGCTGGCGGAAACTCGGGTCGTACGGCTCGGACTCGCCCTCTGCTGGAGCAGCTCCCTCAGGCTGCTCTCCGCCGCCGCCGGGACCGTCGCCTTCCGGGGCGCCCGCGGCTGGAGCGTTGGCCTCCTTCTCGGCATGCTTCTTCCGCTTGTTCTCCGTGATCGCCTGGGAGTCGGCCTCGAACCGGTCGGCGTTCTCGTCCAGGCGCTCCTCAAGGCGGTGCAGCGCCCGGAGCATGCCGTCGTCGAGGCTGTCGGTGTCCAACTCGTCGAGGGCAGCGAGGGCGCCCTTCATGGCCTCGCCGTTCTGGCCGTATCCCTTGGCGCCCTTGGGCTCGTCGGTGACGTTCTGCATGTGCTGGGCCAGGGCGCGGAACTCCTCGGGTGCACCGTCCGGCCACTGCTTCCCGGTGAGCTCGTTCACTGCGACCCAGTCCTTGAGGACGGCCGCGGCTGCGCGCTTGGCGTCAGCAGCGTTGGGGTGCTGCTCCATGCGGCTCGTGCTGCGTTGTACGTCTTCCGGGCGGCGGCGGGCCCTCGGGATGATGTTCATCATGTCGTCGGTGTCCGCACCGAACTGGTGGGTCTCGCGGCCGACGCCGAGGCTGCGGGTGGTGAAGGTGCGTCCCCCCGGGTACCGGCGTACGTCCGTGATGACGTGGCCGTACTCGCCACCTGCGACGACGTCACCGACACGGACTCGGTCCGCGCGGACCTTCTCAGGGACGTGATCGTCGCTGTGGCCCGACACCGCCGCCTGCTTCGGCATGCTGCGAAGGCGCACGCTGTCGCCGGACGTCATGACCGTGCCGTCCGGGGCGGTCAGGGTGGCATCCAGCAGAGGCGCCCACCTGCTCGCGTCGTACGTAGGGGCGAGGGTGCCCTCGACGGTGACCGTCGTCGGCAGGGTCTGGTCCCGGGTGCTGGCCGGCCATTCGACGTCGCGGTCGCTGACGGTGACCGTGATGCGGTCGCCGGGCTTGAGCTGTCCACGGTCGACCGTCACCGCGGTGTTGCTGCCGGCGGGCGGAGCCGCGGGGGCGGTCTGGGTGGCGTCGTACTCCTGGCGGGTCCGCTTGATGGTGGCCTGGATGTGCTCGCCCTTGGGTGAGCGCCAGGTGTCGACCGTCTCGTTGAGATCCGGGTTGGAGAAGTCGAACCCGTCGGCGCCGGAAGCGGAACCACCGGTGTTGTGGTTGAGCTGCTGCGCGAAGCCGAGGGCGCCCTGCGGGGTGTCGAAGTCGCCGGCTTCCTTCATGCGCTGTCCGGTGCCGGTCGCGGTGAGGTACCAGCGGCCGTTGGTGTCGTCGAGAAGGGCGATCAGTCGGCCGTCGGGGGTGATGTGCAGGTCCTCGTCGTCGCTTGCGACGGATCGCAGGAACTGCGTCATCTTCGGCGTCTGGTCCGGCCGGTCGGCGAGGTCGAGGAAGTGCTGGCGGACAGCCGCGGTGTCACTGAACCGAGAGGCGCCGTTGCGCCTGTTGGGCAGCGCCGCGACGTTGACGGGCAGTTTGCCGTCCGCGGGCTCGTCTTCGTCGTCGTCCCCGCTGGGGCCCGCAGGGTCGTCGTCCTCGCCGATGGGGCGGCCGCGGTCGTCGGAGTCGTGGGGGTCGTTCGGGGTGTCGGGGTCGCCGTCGTCGTCCCGGGCGACGCCGTTGCCGCGGCGCGCGTCGCCGGTCCGCTTGTCGTCTTCCTCGCGGACCTTGTCCTCGTTGTCGGTGGGCGCGGACCCGTCCGGCCTGGCCACCATGGACACCCACTTGGCGCTGGTGGTGTGCCTGCGGCCGGTGAACTCGTTCGGGCCTGTCTGGTCCTGGACGAGGATGCGGTCATTGGGGAGGGCGCGGACGACGCGCGCGAGTTTGCCGCCCCACAGCCGGACGGTGCCGCCCGTCTCGATAAACCGCCCCTTGCTGTCCCGCGGGTGCAGGGCGGGGTTCCACTTCCGGCGGGCGGCCTTGACCTCGAACTCAGCGTGCTCAGCGGCGGGGCGATTCAACATGCCGCGGACCATGCACACCGTGGGTGGTTAACGTCGCGCCGTGCCGGGCGGGCGCGACGCGATGGCCGTGGCTTACATCGTTTCGGTGAGGATGTGGATGGCGAACCAGCCGGAGAATCCGAACCAGCCGACGGCAAAAAGGGCTCTGCCGGCCTTGCTGGTGCGGGTCCGGAACAGGAGTCGGACGTTCTCGGAAAGGGTGTCGTTGTCGCGCTTGTTCGCCAGGGCGATTGCTTCGGCGACGGCGAAGACGGCGGTCCAGGCGATCCAGATGGCGGGCCACATGACGGGCTACTCCTTGGGGTCGGTGTCGTAGTGCAGGCGGCAGCGGCAGTTCACGGTCAGGCCGATCGGGGCGAATGGGTCGCCGGGGTAGCGGAGCTGGGCACCGTTGATCGTGTACGGGGTGCCGACGGGCAGGGTCGTGCCGTGCAGCGCCTTGTGCGCGGGCCGTACGCGGTCGTCCTGGCGTGTGATCCACGTCCGTACGACTCCGGGCCCGGCGCTCTCCGCCGCGGCGTCCGCAGCCCCGTTGATGGTTGAAACAGCGCATGCCTCGGCGACTCGGGCCACGAGTCCGAGCGTGTGCAACTTGTAGTAGCCGGTTACCAGGGCCACGAGCCGATCGAGTTGAAGGGTGAGCTTCTCCTCGTCCTGGATGTGACGCAGGTAGTCGGCGAGGTCTCCGAGGAACGTCGTGACTGCTTCGCTGGCGTACATCGCGGTGACGAGCGCGGCAGCGACCGCGGCCGGGGGCACAACATCGGTGCTGGTGATGGCCTGGCTCAGCTTGCGGGCGGTGGTGGTCGCGGCCTGCTGCAGGATCGGAGCGAGGGTGTTGGTGGTCTCTTCCGCCCAGCGGGCTGCGCTGACGACGCGGTCCTCGTCGATGTTCGCGTCGCCGCCGCGGGTGTCGTTCTCGTCCTCCGGCTCCCAGAACCGGGTGTGCTTGCGGGTCTTCGGGGCGCGGAGCCGGGCGAGGATCACGCCCTGCTGGCGCGCCAGAAGCGCGGTGAGGGCCGCCTGGACGGCCATGGACAGGGCGTCGAAGTCGGCGTCAGTGACCTCGAACCCTTGGCCGGGCAGAGCCTTGGTCTCCAGTTGGGCGCGAGCCGCGGTGACGTCCTCGGCGGCGGGTCCTTCCTCGGGCTGCGTGACACTGGCGCGGGCTCGCGCGACGTCGTCAGCGGCTTCTCCCGGGGTGGCTTCGGTGAGCTGCGCGCGGGCTGCGGCGACCTCTTCGGCTGCGGTGCCTCCCGTTCCGGCCGGTAGTTGGGGGAGGGCCTCTCCTCGGGCCAGGGCGACGTCGGCGGCTGCGGTGGAGGTGGAGACTGCCCCGGGCTCGCGGGCTTCGGCGACCGCCGCGGCGGCAGACTGGTCTCCGGCCGGGGGCAGTGCGGCGTTCGGGTCGGTGCCGGGCAGTCCGCCGGCTCCCGGGGCGGGGGCCAGGCCCAGCGCGGCCGCGTCCTGGTCGTTGGCGGGTACGGGCGCCTTCTGAGGGCTGATCCACAGGGCGCGGCTCTGGGGCGTGTTGAAGGCTTTCCGTCCGGCGGCCACCCGGTACTCGTCAATCGTGATCAGGCCCGATTCCCACTCCTTGCGTGCCTCTTCGCGGGCCTGGCGGCGGGGGAATTCGAGCGCCTGGACGCGGGACGTGTCGAACCGGATCACCCAGTCGTCGGACAGATCCGGGTCGAAAGCCGACGCCATCAGGTTGAGGTGTGGCAGCTCGGTGTGCGCCCAGAAGTTGTATTCCTCCCGGTCAGCGTTGTTGAACGTCCTCTCGGAGGCGTTGCCGATGACGCTCTCGTACACCCCGAAGGCGCTGAGGATTTCGTTCTTCGCGACGCTGGAGAGCGTCTCGTACGCCATCTCGCGGGGCCGGGCGGAGGTGTCGACGTAGGACACTCCGCCGGGGCCGGTACCGACGAGGGTGAGCTGTCCGGCGTGGTGCGCGCCCGGGGCGAGACGCTTCTGGATGCGGTCGACCTCGCCCGAGTCGACCCCGTCCAGGTCGATACCGACGATGCCTCCGGGGCGGCCGTCGTTGTCAATGAAGCTGATGTTGTAGGTGCGGGCCTTGACGTCCAGGTCGATCGACAGGCCTGCGGCCTCCAGCGGGGTCACGCCGCAGAAAGGATCGGTGGGGTGCGGGTCCCTGATCCAGATGACTTTTTCCGGCGGGAGCTCGCGGATGCGCCCGCGGTAGTCCGTGAACTGGAAGTGCTTCACGTACGAGGCGTTCTCGTCGTCCGGGATGACCTCGACGCGGTCCGGCGGAAGCAGGTCGAGCCGGGTGAGGACCCCGCCTCGGCTCGTGGTTTTCTCGACGAACACGCCCTTCTTGCTGAGGAGCAACTGGGCGCTGAGCCGCTTCTTGAAGACGTCGCCCGTCTCCAGCGGGTTGGCCTTCTTGTTCAGCAGCCGCAGCAGGGGGTGGTTGTCGAGGGTCTCCTCGAACTCGCGCTCGTCGCCGCCGCGGCCGATCTGCACCGGGAGGGTGGAGGCGTGCTTGCTGATGGCCTCGACGCTCTTGAAGGTCCAGATGCTGCGCTCGTAGCCCTCGACGATGACGCGCTCAAGGTCCCAGCCGTCTGCGCGGCCGGGGGTGCCCCACACGTTGGTGACGCCGGCGAGGGTCATCGACGTGTAGACGCCTCCGGCCAGGAGGTCCTTCGTCTCGGTGGGACGGGGTTCGGGGGCAACGGCACCTCTGGGCACGAGGAGCCCTCGGAGGGCGGGGAAGAGCTGGCGGGGCATCAGGCCCCCTCAGCGCTGGAGATCCAGAGGCCCGCGGCGACCACGAGGATGCTGAGGGCCAGCCACCCCAGCGGGGGCAGTAGGTAGAACAGGACTGCGGCCTGTCCGGCGTAGCCGCTGAAGGCTGCGATGGCTCCGGCGTCTTGCTGCCATCGGCGCGCGGAAGTGCGGCGGACGAGAACACCGCTGGCGCATAGGCCGATGAGGGCGGCGGAGAGGCCGGCGGTCCAGTGCAGGGCGGCGAGCGCTCCGAGTCCGCCGAGCACGCCGAACGAGAGCAGAAGAAGCCCGAGGGCCTCCCTGCCGACCTTGTCGGAGAGCACCGACCCAGAGCTGTCGGTGGGAGCGACACCAGGGTCGTCGTTCGACGGCTGAGTTGGCTGAGTAGTCACGCCGCGCACCATGAACAGTGGGCGGCGTTAACGTCGCGTGCTCAGCGCGGAGGGCGGGAGACCCCCGTCATGTAGGCACCGATACCGCGTCGGTTGATGGTCCCGCCGGGGATGATCCGTGTGTTCGGGGGCGGGGCGGGCACCTTCCGCTTGGCCCTCTTGGTCTGGTCACCACCGATCAGGTGCGTGTTGTCGATCTTCGCGGCGCAGTCTGTGCCCTTGGCCTCGTCGTACGGGCGGCGGCAACCGTCGCAGTACACGTCGAGCGCCTCGATGCGCTGGCCCTCTGTGGTCTTGAAGCTGCCTCGGTAGTCGGCGATGCTCGCGATCTTCGGCGTGACCTCGATGGTGGCTGCGACAACCCAGATGTGAGAGAGGTCCTTTTTCTTCTTCGGCTCGGGCGCGACCGGAGCATCTTCCGAGGCGAACTCCTGCAGCGGCTGCTCCTTGGCCACGATGACAGGCGCGGGCGCGGGGTTGAGCGCCTTGACGGGCGTGGGCGGTGCTTTCGGCTCGTCGAGCCAGGCGAACAGACTCTCCTGCAGATGAGAGCGGCCAGTCTCGGGCGAAAGGGGGGTTGTCGCGGTCGTCACCGTTCCTCCGGTTCACTGGGAGGTTGACGTAAAGCGCAACCCCCTTCATGTCGGGAACGTCAACTGCCGTGATCTGTTACACCCTGAGCTCTACGCCGACCTCTCCCAGCCGTGTACGGAGAACTGTTCGCCCTTGCGCCAGTGGGCGATCCCGAACGCGTTGTACGGAACGGTGTTGTCGGGAAGGTGGTCCGCAGAGTGCCAGAACAGGCCCGCGCACTTGTGCGGTTCCATGTTCTGTGGCTCGCCCTCCCAGTGCCGGGCGGCGAAGAACCAGCCGACCCGCGGTTCTCCCTCTGGGTTACGGAAGTGCATGACGTGCACGATCTGCAAGGCGTCCCGCTGGACGACGACGCCGGTCTCTTCGCGTGCCTCGCGGATGACGGCGTCGAACACGTCCTCGTCGTCGTCGAGCTTCCCGGAGGGGAGGTTGAGCAGGCCGTCGGCGTAACCGGTGCCCTGCCGTTCGGCAAGGCACACGGCGCCGTCGCGCTCAAGGATGAGCATCACGTCGTTCACGGGCTGCTGGGGCACTGTGCTTCGTCCTCCGACCGGTGTGGTGTTTTGCCGGTGGGGACTTTAGCGGGGATCAGGCCGCGATCAGCCCCATCTCTCCAACGCGCTTCATCGTCCACTGGACACGCTGGGCAACCGTCAGGCCCGTGGGCAACTCCAGCATCGGCACGCCCGTGGTGCGGCACACGTCGTAGATGGCAGCGTCGGACTCGTCCTGAATGGTGAGGACCTTCGCACGCATGCGGTCGCCGCCTGCCTTCTGGTCGTACCGGTCCCGGCAGAACACGATCGCGTCGTAGGCGATCGGCATCCAGGCCCTGCACAGGGCGTCTGCAGCCGTGAGAACGGCTGCCACGCCCGGCTCGGTGGGGTCGAGGACCAAGCCAGCCAGGGCCAGAACGTTCGCGGGGGTCTTGTCGGTGATCAGGACCTGGTGGTGACGGGCGGCGCGCAGGGGCACGGTGAAGTGCTGGGCCAGCAAGTCGAGCTCCGCGACCAGGTCGAAGTTCCCCTGACCGTGCAGGACGATGTCCTCCATGAAGGGGCTGGTTCGTGCGGGCTCCCCGGTGCAGGCGACACCGATGCTCTGCTCGCGCAGGTGCGCGGTCAGGGCGTGGACGAGCGTGGTTTTGCCCGCGGCTTGGGTGCCTTCGACGGCGATAACGCGGCACTCTCGGATGGGCATGCAGGCTCCAGGAGATCGGTAAAGACGGAATTTTCAAGCCAGCCCCAGGCGCCTTTGGCGCCGTCGGCGATGGCCCGGTTCACGTTCAGGCCTTGATCGGCCCACATGCCGAGCCCGGCGGCGTGGGCGGCGACGTAGGCGGTGGAGAGGGAGTGCCGGAGGTTCAGGACGCTGACGCGCTCCCGTCCCTCGTCCTGGCCGTCCTCGACCCACCGGCGATGCCAGGCAGGCATGGTCACCTTGAGGAGTTCCGGCTGCGTGACGTCGAGACCAAGCTCGACACACACGTCGACCAGGCGGCGGGACTTCCCCGTCAGGAGGTGGCCGGCGTCGAACCGGGTGTCGACGTAGTGGCTCTCGTCCGGGTCGGCGTCGCGCCGGCCCTTCCACTGCGCTCGGGCTTCCTGCAGCCGAGGGACGGCATCCAAGGGCGCGTTCGCCTCCAGGACAGCCAGGTCGCTGCAGAACTGATGACCGGTGATGATTCTGGACGTCTCCGCGGCGGCGGTCACGGTCGCCGCGGCGTTGCGGACGAGTTCGTCCATCTCGTTGGGTTCCTCGACGTACACGCTCGTCCATTCGAACGGCACGTCCGCCAGGTCCGGGGTGCGGCCGGTGGGCAGGTCGAGCCACGCAACGCTGTAGCAGAAGGGGCGTTGGCCGTTCTTGATGCGGTAGTTCTTCGTCCACTCGACATCGATGGACGCGATCCGTACGGCCCCCGTACGCAAGGGCGGTGGCTGCAGACGCAGGGCAGGGGGCAAACTGCTCGTGATGATCATGTGGCGGTGGTTCCTGTCGTAGGGCGGGGCCGCACACGGGGGTGCGTGCGGCCCCGCCGGACGCTACTCGCTGGTGGACGGCGCCACGCCAGAGAACAGCGAAGGCGCCACTTCCCAGGCGACGGCCGCGACGAACTCCAAGATGCTCAGCGGCGGGCGCCACATCAGCCGCTCGGTGTGCTTGCCGCCGAGGAGCGCGGTCGAGACGGCGGACGTCAGAACACTCGCCGCGAGGGCATCAGGGGAGTAGTCCCCGGGACGGTTCTCGGCAAGAGCCTGGCAGGCGAGTTGTGCCGCCTCCTGCTGAGCGGCGCCGGCGAACTCCTTCATGGGCTCCAGATCGTGCTCGGCCGCGGTCTCGCTGACATGCCCGGCCGCGGGGCCGAGGTCGTGGCTGGAGTCCACGCAGCGGGCAGTCGACCGCTCCGGTGCGGTGCGGTTGCTCCACGCCTCGGCTACGGCCGTGACGCCCGCATGCCGCGGCTCCCCCTCAGAGCGGGGGAGCCGCTGTAAGACGTGCAGGTCGTCGGCTGCGTTGTGCCAGGCGATGACCAGCGCCTCACGGCGGGCCTGGACCAGGACGTCGTCGAGAACCTTGACGATTCTGGCGTTCTCGCCAACCTCCTCGGGGACCACTACGTGATACCCGAACTGGGCCAGCGGCGCGGAGACAGCCCGGGTGCGGGTGCGGTAGACCGACATGACCACGATGCCGGCCGCCATGATGACGGGTGGCTCGTCCCCGTCCGCCTCGCCCCACAGCAGGGACAGGGAGGCGAGCCACTTCGTCGGGCGCCGCCAGGGGTCGGTGACCGACCCGAACGGGGTGTCCGGGCGCAGGAGATTGGTGTAGGCCCGCATCGTCACTTCTTCCCGGTGAGGGCGCCCTGCGGGGTGGCGTGGATCGACCTGCCGACGTACTTGGAGACGTGGTTCCGCTTGAAGCGGTATCGCTTCCAGACCTCCGTGACCGGCTCCTCCAGGACGTTGCCCAGGTCCTCCCACAGGTCCTTCGCGTCATACACCGGCCACGCGCGCGCCGTGCCGTTCGGCTCGACAACGATCATGTGGCCTTCGTTCTCGGCGGTCCACGTCGTCATCCGCAGGGCGGGCGACCACTGCAGTTCCGCAGCCTTCTCCTGGAGGCGCGAGAACGCGGCCAGCGCCTGGGCCTCGGTGATGAACTCGTGTTCCGGCAGGTTCAGGGCGTTGCCCTTGCGCAGGGGCAGGATCAACTTCACCTTGCCGGCGTCGAGGACGTCGCCGATCTGGACGGTGAACGGCAGGGCGGACAGACCGGAGCGCAGAACGACGGCCGACATGGCGAGCGGGATCCCGTGCTCCTGGAAGACCCGTACTCCCGGCATGATCTGGTCGTAGTCGCCGCGCAGCCGTGCAGTGATCGCGCGGGGGCCTTCCAGCCCGACGTTGGCGTACGCGACCTTCCCGGCCATGCGGGCAGCGTGGTGCTTGGCGTACACGGCGTTCGTGGGGACGGCCAGGATGTGCCCACCGTCGTGGTAGATGTCGACGATATCGCCGAAGTCCTTGCGGAACAGCGGTTCGCCGCCGGAGAGGAACACCCGGTTCACGCCGCTGAGGTTGTGCTGCATGGCGGCGAGTTGCCCGAGTGTGGGGTCCGGCATCTGCAGGATCTCGGAGCAGAACCCACAGTCCATATTGCAGCGCTTGGTGACCTGGACGATCACCGAGAGCGGACGGTCGAGTGTTGCGACAGCCGAGTCGAGGTCGGTGTCTGCGTCGATCGTGAAGTGCTGTCCGTTGAAGGCGTAGCCGACGCCTCCGCCGATTGGCGTGTGCTGTTGTCGAGGAATGGCCGGAATTCCGAGGTCGGTCATGTCTGCTGTCCTCCTGGTTGGTCGATCCGGATGTGGTGCGTGCCCGGTGAGGGCCGATCGCACGAAGAGCGCGGCAGTGCCGTTCGGTGGGCTGGGCACGGGACTTCGGTCTTCCGAACGGCCAGCAGGGTGGTGAGGGTGTGCTCTTGGAGCAGCCGGTCGGCTGCCGGGGCCCGCGTCGCCCGCCGACGAGCGACGCGGGTGTGGCCGCCCCGACCGGTCCGCACGGTGCAGGACACGGACATGCCGTTTCACGGCACGCCCGTGCCCTGCATCGAGAACTGCGGCTCAGCCCTGAAGGCGGTGGACCCAGGCGTCGGGGTCCGCTATCTCCTTCGTAGTGGGAAGGAGGGATGCGTCCTTCCAGATTCGGTTGATCCCGTGCGTGCCGTGGGCTTCCATGAGGAGTTGGATCAGGGCTGCTCCCTGTTCGTAGGCTTCAGGGTCGGGGCCGAGGTGGTGAATGCCGGGAATGTTCTTGTGGAGCCGGTAGCGCCAGGATTTCCGTGCCAGCCGGTGATCGGCCGGCGTGCCGAAGAGATGGCGGGTGACCTGTCGATCGGCCCAGGTGGCATGGCCTTCAAGGGCGAGTGTGAAGCTCTCGCGCGGGATGTTTTCCAGGTCGCGCTTGCCGGGGAAGAAGGTTTTCCAGACCGCGCCGCTACGGGCTTCGGCCTGCAGGTGGTGGACCAACTCGTGGGCCACCATCTGGTGGAGGGCGGGGCCGTCGGCCAGCAGCCCGGCGTGGCGCAGGGTCTTGGGGGTGATGATGGTCTCGCGCTGCCCGTCGGCGGCCCTTTGGGTGCTGCCGAGCACCAGGGGCCAGACCAAGGTCAGGCCGCATCCCGTGATCTTGAGTACTGCCCGGGTTGCCTTGATCTCCGGTGGTGTCAGATCCAGGTCGGCTATGTCCCGGGCCAGAACGCGCTGTGTGTTCAGCCGGGTTTCCTCGCGCCACACTTTCGGGGTCAGCAGGCGGTAGCGGACCTGTGCGGGCAAGGGGAGCCCGGTGGTCTCCGCCACGTGCGGGGCCACCGTGTGTAGGACTTCGAGCACCCGGTCGCGCAGCTCTGGGTGGCGGCGGGTCTCGTCAAGAACTTCGAAGTTGGTCATGCGGGCTCCTGCATACCGTGCTGGCTGGGGCTGTGGTATTCGCCGTTTTCGGTGCTGTCGACGTCCATCGGGACTGTGCTGTCCACTCTTGGTAGCGCGGCAGTTTCCGTCTCCGAGTAGGAGTGCGCGCCTTGCGTGGCGGGCGTCCCGCCGCTCCTCCTGGACTTCTTGCGGCGGGGAGGTGGCGTGTCGGGAAACGCGGTGGGATCTGTCGGGTCGATGACGTATGTCATGCCGCTTTCGACGCCGAGGAGTCTTTCGGCTTTCAGCGGTGCGAGAGCCACGTAGACAGTCGTGTACGAGATCCCGAATTCGGTGGCGAGGTCGCGCAGTGTCGGAATCCACGTCGAGGCTGGGTATGTGGCGTCCTTGATCCGCTGCCGGACGGCCCGTTCAACGGGGCCGCGTAGGGTCCCTCGGTGTGAGCCCTGGTCCGGAGCTGTCACGTAGGTCCCGCTGCCAGGAACCCGGTGGAGCGTCCCGTCGGCCTTGAGGGGCTTGAGTGCATCACCTACGACGTCTTGCGACACCCGGAACTCGCGGGCCAGTTCGTCTTGTCTGGGCAAACGTGCCCCAGGCAGATACCGACCGTCAGCAACGCGCGTACGAACGGTTTCCCGGACGTGTTCAGCAACGGTGAGGTCAGGCACGATCGAACCCCCGTGCCGGGTTGAGGACGTCCGAAAGGCCGTCGCCGTCGAGGACGGCCCTGACGATGTGGTGGTCGGATTCCTTTTCGTGCACCTCGATCACATCGACGCTGAGCACCACCTCCGCTACGTCGGGGGTGGCGTAGTAGCGGTCGATGCGGGCGTCCGGCCCGTGTGTGGCGCAGCCGCTGACCGTGCGGGTGACCGCGGTTCGTTCCCCGTAGGTCGCCGCTCTGTATCGGGCCACGTCCTCCAGACCGGCGGTGCGCAGCGCCTCGTCGGGGCGGTCGTCCATCCGTCGTTTGCCGTCCGGACCGACGTACGAGCGGTGCAGGCGGTGGCGACGGTCCTGGATGTCCTCCAATACCGGCAGCGGGGGGTCGCTTGGGGTGCCGGGGACGGGATAGCTGTTGTTGTCCCCGCCGAGGAGGCAGGGCATCCGTACGGTCTGGCCTTCCGGGGTGGTCCACCTCTTGTCGGCGAACCTGGACAGCCAGTGCGCCTCGGTGAGGCGTTGATCGCTGGATGAGTAGTCAAGGTGGTACGAGCCCAGGGCGAGCGGGGTGGCAGCGGGACCGGCCGGCAGGTAGCGCATGGCGAGCGCGGTGGGCGGCAGTTCCCACGAGGGTGCGGGGGTCACCGGCCCGGAGGCGAACGGCGGGAATTCCTCCACGGGTTGGAAGTAGTCCGGGTGGGCGAAGAGCGCGGTGCACGATTTCGCGCCGAGCCATCCGCGCAAGTGCAGGATGGCCTCCAGCTCGTACATGACCGCTTTGCCGTTGAGGTCCGCGGCCGGCATCTCCTGCCGGAATACGAGATGCGGACGGAGGGACGCCAGCCTCTTGTGGGCCCGTGCCCGCTTGGCACGGTTGTCGCCACCGTTATTCTCGAAATTCCACAACAGCGCGATGATTCTTGTGCTCATGACGCACCGTCCTTCTCGCCCGGCATCGGGATGTGGTGCGGCCGGGAGGACCGGCGGGAATTCCTCATGAGCGATCTCCTTCTTGCGGAGCGGCGCAGGGCTGTTCTGGGGGGCCTGAAGCGCGGGGCGGCAGTCACCGCTATTGCAGCTCCTGCAGGGGCAAGCGGCTTTTTCTTTACGTACAACCAGTGCTCGGCGGCCGCCCACACGGTCACGAGCGCGATGCCGGGGACGATGCGGTAGAGGAGCGGCAGCGGCATGACGAGTACGCCGGCCACGTCGTAGAGGGCGTGTCCGAGCAGCAGCGGGCCGACGCGGTGATACCGCAGGTAGAAGCGGGTGCACAGCAGCGCGTAGACGCCCATCATCAGCGCGGGAATGCCGAAATAGGCGTGGAAAAGGATCTCGGGGACGGCGACGGCCGTGTAGATCTGCCAGGTGGGCCGCCCCGCGGTGTGCAGCAGGAGCGCGACGGTGCCGATCACGACACCTTCCATGACGATGACCCAGGGCAGCGCGAGGAGCAGGTCAGTGCGGCTGTCGGCGCCGAGCGCGCTCGCCTGAGAGGTCCGCATGACGGGCATCCAGCCGGGACCGGTCCACCGCAGCACGAGCACCGCCGCCGTCGTGAGCGCGGTCCCGATGGTGATGCACGTCCACACCGTCACGAGGTGCTCGAACTCGGTGCGCCAGCGGTGCAGGCGTTCGTTGTCATTCAGGGGGCGTGACAGAGGGATGCCGTGCCGCATGCAGACCTCCCAGGCCAGCCACGCCAACAGGACGGTGCGGAGCAGGAGCCCGGTGGTGAAGGTCATCATCGGTATCTGCGTGTGCGCTTGCAGTTGCAACACGGGCCCGGTCATGACCGGTATGCCCAGGATGGTCAGCAGCACAGCCAGGACGGCTCGTCGTACGGGAACGCGGCCGGGCACCGTCAGTCGTGCGACCAGGAGCCAGCCCAGCCAGATCAGCTGGAAGAGAGCGGCTGCGCGGCGCACGGTGGTGTAGAGGTCGTCTGCGCCGGGGGGCCACGTCACGCCGGCGAACCGAGTGCCGCTGTCGAGCACGGCCAGAAGGACGGTGGGCCCGGCGGCCAGAACGAGCAGGGCAATCGCGTCTGCAGTCAGGTGTGGCACCGATAAGGCGGGCTGCCGACTCGTGAGCGAGGAGCGGGGTAATGAAGTACGCATGAGGTCTCTCGGAGGGGCATAGCGGATGGGAGGGGGTGGGTGGTGCCCGGCGCCGACACCGGGCACCACCCTGGGGCGACGGCATGAGCCGCCGCCGTCACGGAAGAGGCCCCCAAGGGGCGCTCTCGCGGCTAGAGGTACGTCGCTGCTTCCACACGCTGATCCGGCCAGGTACCGGACCAGAAGGCCATCAGCACCGATATCAGGCTGCTTAACAGCACGATGGAGAGGAGACGAGTCAGGATCTTCCTGCGCGGCATGTGGGACTTCCCTTACGCGTGTGCTGCGGCAGACCCGCACGGGTCGGCCGTTGGAATGGCTGCCTTCACCTGTTCAGGCACGGTCGAGCCTCCGCTGCATCTCCTTCTCCTTCTTTGCAGCCGCGCTCAGCCGGTGGTCGAGGTAGAGCACGGCGGGGAGGAGGACGCACCACAGCAACGGCAACCGGTAGGCGGCAGGGATCCAGGGAAGGAAGTCCTTGGCGTTCCACAGGGCGTGTCCGGCCATCAGGGGCAGGATGCTGCGGTGGCGCAGGTACAGCCACAGGAGTCCCGCGGCGAAGATGATCGCCCCGATGGCGGGGAGCCCGAAGTAGGCGTGCATCGCGACCTCAAGCGCGCAGACCAGGGTGTAGATCTCCCATCGGGGTCTGCTGGCGGCTGTCATCAGCGCGGCCGTGGCCGCGACGATCACGACGTCCTCGATCATCACGGAGTACACGATGGCCAGGCCGATCGTGGCCGGGCCGCTGATACCGAGGGTGGACAGCTGGCTGTCCTGCATGACCGGGATGCCGTCGATGCTGAGCCAGCGGAAGAAGAGCACCAGGTAGCCGAAGCTGAGCCCGGTCGCCGCGCAGAAGACGGCTGACAGCGCGGTGGCATGCCACAGGCGCAGCCGTTGCGTCGGCGCGGCGGGGAATCCGTTGTCCGGCACGACACCGTGGGCGCGGCAGATCTCCAGGGCCAGCCAGGCGACCGTGCATCCGAACAGGGGCTGCCCCAGGTCCGGCCAGGGGGGGTTGGGCATGGACGCGAACACGGCAGTGTTGCCCAGGATCAGCGCTGCGGCTCCTGCGCGCACTGGCGACCGCCTCACCACGAGCCGCATGAGCCAGACCGCCGCGATGATGGTGGTGATGAACCCGGCGACGTCGATCCACTCAAGTTCGTGCGGTTCCCATCGGGCGCCGTACATGCGCGACACGTGCACCGCGCCCGAGGCCAGCATGCACAGGCACGCGAGGGTCAGTACGGCGGCCAGGTGCCCGAGCAGACGGCGCGGCCGCGTATCGGCCAGCGGGAGCACTGCGGTGGAATCTTCAGGCACAGTCGAGCTCCCGTTCCGGCTCCGGATCGGTGGCGTGGTGTCCGGCCGCGGCCTGGTCGCTCTCGCCGGCCCCGGAGGGGAGCCCCTTTACGACCAGGGTGCGGCCGCCGGAAGTCGAGAGGATGCCCTCGTCTCGGAGAGCGTGCAGGCTCATATGGATGGTGGCTCTCGATACGCCGAACTCTGTGCCCAGGGTGGTCAGGGTCGGCATGAATACTCCGACGGGGTAGGTGCCGTCACCGATGCGCCTGCGGACGGTTGTCTGGATGTCGGTCCTGCCGGGGCCGTCCCACTGTGGCGGCATGGCGCCTTGTGGTGCGATCCCGCCTCGACCACCGCTGCAGGTGTCGACGATGCCGCTGTCGCGGAGCAGCCTCACGGCCATGTTGACGTAGTACCGCGTGGTGGCGAAGTGCTCGGCGATCTCGCTGATGCTGCGGACGGTGCCCGCTTTCCAGGTGCCGTCGGTGATTTCCTTGCGCAGGACGTCAGCGATCGCGCCAGGGGTGGAGGCGATGTCGTCAGGCACGGTCGTCCCGCTCGTGAGCGGAGGGCTTGAGGAGTTCACGGCCCCTCCAGGAGTGATGGTGCGTCGGCCGGTCGGGGCTCTGCGTACAGGTCGGCCACGACCGGGAGATGGTCCGCCAGGCCGCGCGTGCGGGGTGTGTCGATGACGGTGTAGGACCGCAGACGCCAAAAGAGGTTCCGTGAGGGCAGGATGTAGTCGGACCGGTGATCACGGCCGTCCTCGCCCCAGTGGCCGGCGGTTCTGGCGAACTCCAGCTCCAGGTCGGCGGCGGGGTCGACGAATCCAGCAGCCAGCAGTGCACTCATCGCCCGCCGGTCCAGGCCTCCGTAGCTGCCGTCCGGATGCTGGATCCGGTTGCCCGAATACTGCGTCGGGGGAAGCCAGTTCCAGGTGTCGGGCTCGGGATCGCCGGGAGCCTCAGAGTTGAGATCGCCGACGAGGAGGGTGTCATCCCGGTCGCCGTACTGCGTGAGCCATCTGGCCTCGGCCAGCCGGCCGGCCGGGTCGAAGGGGTCGAGATGGGTGTGCAGTACGCGTAGCGGCGCGTCCACCCCGTCGACCTGGAGGTCGGCGCGCGAGACCGTGTGGTGGAAGTTCCCCTCGGCGACGTCCGGGTAGAAGCGCAGAAAGCGGATTCCCGGCGGTCGGACCAGCGTGACCAGGTGGCATCCATGGCTGGCTGACAGAGCGAGGCGGGCCTCCATCTTCAGCGCCGCAGCGATCAGATTGATCCAGTGGCCGCCGTTCCTCTCCCACCGTTTGGCCTCCTGCAGACACACCACATGTGGGTCGAGCTCTTGGAGCATGTCGATCTGGGCGGTCAGCCGGTGATAGGAGCCGTCACTGTTACGGCCGCCGTTGAGCGTGTTGTAGGTGACGATCCGGAGATGCGGGTGCGCCGCGCGGGCGATCGCGCGAGGGCTGGGGGCCATGTCATCAGGCACGGTCGAACCACCTCTGCAGCTCTACGTCCGTGACCTGGCCTTCGACCGCGGCGAGTTCGAGCTCGCCGGCGTGGGTGTAGTGGTCCACGACCAGTGAGCCGAGAGCTTCCTGCGCGATCTTGCTGCCCGCGAAAGCGGTGAGTGCCTCGTCCAGGGTGCGGGGCAGCCGTACCGGGTCGGTCAGGGTGTAGGCGTCACCGGTGCAGGGCTCCGGCAGTTTCGGCTCGTTGCGGATACCGTCGATCATCAGGGCGAGTGTTGCGGCCATGACGAGATAGGGGTTGGCGTCAGCGCCTGCCACCCGGTTCTCCAGGTGCGGGTTCGTCTCGTGGCCAGTGATCCGCACGGCACAGGTGCGGTTGTCGTGCCCCCAGGTGGAGGTCGTGGGAGCGAACGAGTGCGGCCGTAACCGCTTGTACGAGTTGGAGTTCGGGGCGTGGAGCAGCGCCAGCTGCGGCAGGCCTGCGACCAGTCCGGCAACGGAGTGCTGCAGCAGCGCGGGCAGTTCGTCGGGCCGCAGGGTGTGGAACGCCGAAAAGTCGCCGCGCCACAGGGAGACGTGCAGGTGCATGCCGCTGGCCAGGCCGGTTTGCGGGGCGGCCATGAACGTCGGGACCATGCCGTGCCGGGCGGCGATCTGGCGCACGGCGTGCTGGTGGACCGTGTAGGCGTCACAGGCTCGCAGCGGGTCCCCGTAGGGGTCCTCATACGGCCATGTCACCTCGACCTGCCCGGGTGCACCTTCCGTCTTGACCGCCTCGACCGGGGCGCCCGCCGCGTGGAGGGCTTCCTGGAGGTCGCCGAAGAACGCGCTCAGGGCAGGAGGATGATCGAGCGCATAGTCGAGGTTGTGCGGGGAGACGGGCGTCAGGCCCTGGTATCTGCGGCGCCGTGCGTGCGCCGCGGTGTGCCGGTAGAGCATGAACTCGCTTTCGATGCCCACCTTCGCTTTCAGTCCGAGCGCTGCGAGCTTTTCGATCTGCCTTTTGAGGATCTGCCGGGGCGCGATCTCGACCGGGCTGCCGTCGGGGTGGAGGGCATCGCCGTGCACCAGGACGGTGCGCGGCAGGTAGTTCAAGCGGCGGATGGTGCCCCGGTCGGGGACGACGCGCAGGTCACCGAACCCGTCGTGCCAGCCCGTCAGGGGGTATCCCGGCTGCGGGGTCATGTCCGGGTCCGTGGCCAACACGTATGCGCACATCTCCGGCCCGCCCGGGAGCCGGTCCAGGAACGTCTGGGCATCGAGGCGTTTGCCCTTCAGACGGCCCAGCATGTCGGGCACGGCAACCATCACTGTCGTGATCTGGCGGTCCCGTACCAGGCCGTCGAGTTCCTCCGGCGTCAGGAAGGGGGGCGGTACAACGTAGAGGGGTGCGCGGCTGGTCTGGTCGGTCATCACATCACGCCCTCGGACAGCGCCATGGTCTCGGCGTCACTGCCGAGCTTCGGGATCGTGTACGAACGCTTGCCCTTGGTGATCCAGGTGAGCCACGCGATGAACAGGACTACGGCGAGGGCGACGCCCGCGTAGTTGAACGACTCTGCGGTGATCGGCGAGGCCTGGGGCAGGCAGAAGACGACGGTCAGCACGCTCACGTAGCCGACCGAGATCCAGCCGAGCGGCTTGCTCCAGGCGCCCAGGTGCCAGGGGCCCGGGGTGAACTTCTTCGGGTGGCGGCGCCGCAGGTAGACGGGGATCACGTAGGCGGGTGTGATGCCGATGACGTTGATCGCAGTGACGGCGGCGTAGGCGGTCGGCGAGTACAGGCTGGGCAGTGCCAGGAGCAGCGCGATCCCCACCGACAGCCACACCGCGGGGATGGGGGTCTTGGTGCGGCTGCTGACGCGGCGCCAGGTCGCGGAACCGTAGAGGGCCCCGTCCCGAGAGAACGCGTACACCATGCGCGATGCGGCGGCCGTCTCCGCGTTCCCGCAGAACAGTTGCGCGACGATCACCACGAGGAGCAGGCCCTTGGCCACGCCGGTGCCCAGGACGTCGATGAAGATCTGTGCGGGCGGCACGCCGGTGCTGGTACCCAGGGTGCCCGCGTAGTCCTCGATCGCGAACAGCAGGCCGGCCAGCAGCACGAAGCCGGCTGCCCAGGACCAGGCGATGGCGCGGACGATGCCCTTGGGCGCTGCGATCTGTGCGCCCTTGGTCTCCTCCGACAGGTGGGAGGAGGCGTCGTAGCCGCAGAACGTGTACGCGGCCAGCAGGCAGCCCAACGCGGCCACATAGACGGGGTTATCGAAGCCGGTGCCGTTGTTGAAGTGCGTGAACACGAAGTCCGCGCTCTGCCGCTCGCCCGGCGCGAAGGTGAGCAGTCCGACGATCAGCGCGACACCGAAGAGCTGCCACCACACCGAGATCGAGTTGAGGACGGTGACCAGGCGCACCCCGAGCGTGTTGAGGGTGCCGTGCAACAGCAGGATGCCGGCGAATATCAGCATCGTCGTCTCGGGCGTGGGCACCAGACCCCACTGCAGGTTCGCGAACGCCCCGACGAACAGCGCACACCCGTAGTCGATCCCGGCGATCGCGCCGAGCAGACCGAGCAGGTTGAGCCAGCCGGTGACCCAGGCCCAGCGCGGGCCGCCGAGGCGGTGGGCCATGTAGTACAGGCCGCCCGAGGTGGGGTAGGCGGAGGTGACCTCGGCCAGGCACATGCCGAGGATCAGCGTCATGAGGCCGATGCCGACCCAGCCCCACAGCATGACGGCGGGGCCGCCGGTGTTGAGGCCGTAGCCGAACAGGGTCAGGCCGCCGGCCAGGACGCAGATCACGCTGAAGCTGACCGCGAAGTTCCCGAAGCCGCCCATACCGCGCTTGAGCTCGGGCGTGTAGCCGTGCCCGCGCAGCGCGGCGTCGTCGTCGAGCGGACGGCGGCTAGTTGATCGTCTGTGCGACATCAGGCACCTCGGAGGAGAAGGAAGGGGTGGAGGGGGAGTGAGTGGCGGCAGCGTCATCAGGGAGGCCCTTGGTGATGAACGTCAGGCTGCTGAAGGGGCTGAACATCAGCGCGAGTAGAGGCGGGTAGCCGGTCCTGCGCAGTTCGGCCATGCCTGCCAGTACCTCGCTAGTCGATCGTCTGAACAGCACCGTGAACCTCCGGCGAGGAGGGAAGCGGGCAGAGCGTTCGTGTGCTGACGGATGCGCTGTAGGAGAGGCCCGGAAAGATCAGGGACACGCCGCCGGCCAGGTGCAGGGCCAGCGAGATACGGAACACGCAGCGGGCGGCACGGACCGGCTTGCGCGTGAGGCGTTGTAAGTGCAACGGGGAATTCCTTTGAACGGGTCGAAGGGGATGTGACGGCGGGCCTGGAGGCCGCGAGCGGGATGTGGAGGGCCTCGGATGGTCATCGGCGGCTCCGGTCTCTGAGGGCAGGGCGGCGGGCTTTGAGGAATTCCTCGCTCCATTCCTCCGGCGTATGGGCGACCTGGGACCAAGGAGCGGTGGTCACGTGAGGGCCGATCGCCTCGAACACCTCAGCCGCGCGGCCGACACCCGTGGCCGTCAAGCCCTGGGCGAGGTGGTTCAGATCGAGCAGCGACCTGGTGTCCGGCTCTTCCTGCGCGGGCTGGGTCACCTTGAACCAGTCCTCCAGCGCTCTGCGTGCGTAGTGGGCTTTGTCCTCGGTGGACCAGTACGCGAGCACGCTCAGGGTCTGTCGCTCCTCCCACTGCTTGCGGTACTGATCAACGAACGCGTACAGCGGCAGAACCTTCAGCGGGGACCCCACGGGGGCTCTGGCGGCCACCCACTGCGCGAAGGTGATCAGCTCATTGCCACGGGCACGGAAGACGGCGAGCATCCGGTGGAACGCCTCCCGGTTGTTGGGGTCCCGCTCGTTCACCTCGCGCCACAGCCTCCACGGCCCCATCGGCAGCATGTCCTTGCGTTCCAGCCAATTCATCGGGCTGTGCGGATCCCGCCAGTCGGTGTCCGCCTGCGCCAGAGCCATCCGGCTCAAGTGCGCCACGGGGCTCGCCGGCCACAACTCCTCAGCAACGTCACACGCGTACCGGGCCCCGAGGACGGCCTGCTTGAGATCCCGCCCGGACACCCCTTTGCGGTGGGCGACGACCACGCTCTCGGACCGTTGGCGGGCCCGCATCTGCCATGCGAGGTAGTTGTTGGGCTCCTCCTCGCACCACGCCGCAATGGCACGCGTTCCGACTGCGCCGCGGCCGAGGACCTGACTGCGGCTGCACCACAAATCCCAGGTATTCGTGTCCTGAAGCAGCGTTTTCGTTTCGAGCCACCGGCCCAGTCGGAGGTCTTCCAGAGCGCGACTCAGGTCTGCGTCCCGGCCGGCCGGGTGAGGAATCGCCAAGTTCATGTCACTTCTGACCATCGGGGCGCCCCTGCTTCGAACGAGGGGGGTGAAGCAGAGAGGCGCACTGGCCTGGTGCGCGTAAGAGGGTCATGGGGGTTGAGTCCTCAAAACAGGGGGGTGGAGAGCCGCCGAGCGACAACCCAGAGAGCTCTGATCTCTTGGGGGAGCCAGAGGTGAACGGCTGTGGCCCGGCGGCCGACTAGTGAGTGCCGCCTGACACGGGCGGGCCGTACCTGATCCGTGCTTGGACGGTCTTTGTGGTGCCGTCCTCCGAGACGAACCAGCTGAGTTCGCCGCCGAACCGCTGCACTCGGGCGAGACCCGAATCCTCTGCGGCCAGCGCTCTCTCGAAGTTCGGAAACCTGGGGCTCAGGTCTGTCACGTCGATCCGCAGCGTTTCGTCTTCATCAACGGACAGGACGAGGCCGATTTCTTCTCCGGGAGGACGCACCCCGTTGTGGCTGACGGCGTTCTCCACCAGCTCGTGGACAATGCGAACCGCCTCGTCCTGGTCCCCGCGCCAACTCGCAGCCGCCAACCGGGTACGCGCGAACATCCGAGCGCCCAGCGCGGTATCTTCCGTGATGACGAGGCACTTCGGCCAAGACTGCGGACGATGCGCCATAGGCAAGGCGGGACCGGTGGAGCCTTCATCCGGGATCAGGGCCGGCGCCGGGACGTGTTCCATATCGATCCTTCTCAGAAGGTGAGGGGGCGCCAGTGCGTGGTGTATGGATTACTGGGTTTCGTTGTGGAACAAGGTGACCCAGACGTCTTTGCCGCCATCAGCCGCCGGCGTCACGCCGTATTCGTCGGCGTACGCCGCGACGAGGTGCATGCCTCGTCCGTCCTCGGCGTCGAGGGAAGCGAGTGTCATGCGGGGAGGAGCCGGTTCCGTGTCGTGGACGCACAAGAACAGCCCGTCTCCGGGAACACGAGTCAGCACGAGACGGGCACTCGGGGCCCCGGTGTTCCCGGAGGGCGGGACGTGCTTCACGACGTTCGTGAGCAGTTCGGACAAGGCGAGCCGGGCCCGATCAACCAGTGGTTCGAGGTCCCACAGGCAGACGAGTTCACCGACAATCCGTCTCGCGCCTCCCACCGCTTTCGCAGTCACGGCGAAATCCATCTCGAACGTGCCTGGGGTGCTACGTGCCATGGCGGTCATACCCGTCGCTGGCGAGGTGTGCCGTTCTAGAAGTTCGGTCATCTCTCAGATCCACTTCGGTCTGCAAAACCTCTCCATCGAGGCCTGACAGCGGTGTGTACTGGTGTGGAGCCGTTCAGCAACTATTCAGTCAGGCCGTGAGGCCCGCGTGCACATCCGGATGCGGACACTTGAGGAATCCGCATCGCGAGGCGAGGAACCCCGATGCCACAGCCAGAGAAGGCGCTCACTCCAGATGCTTCACCGCGGGAATGGTTCGGTGCCGAACTGCGGTACTGGAGAAAGCGGAAGAATGGACTCCGGGCTGCGCAGTTAGGGCCGATGGCGCAGGTCAGCCCTTCAGTCATCTCAAAGATCGAGAAGGGTAGTTATCGCTGTCAGCGCGAACTCGCAGAGCGTCTAGATGACGTCCTGGAGACGGGCGGCGTGCTCGTCCGGGCCTGGGGGATGGTCTTCGGCGATGCGGATAAAAAGCAGCCTGATGCGGATAACGGCTCCTTCGCCCCCCTGGAAGGAACCATTCAGGTCCACGCGGGCCGCATCCTGGGCAGAGACCCCTCTGCCTCACGACCCAGGAGCCCCGACGTGGACCGACGTAAATTCTTCGTCACCGGCAGCCTTGCAGTGATCGCACCGGGTGAACTGGCGAACCTCGTGGCCCCCGCATCACCCCCGGATCTCCCGCGGGTGATCAGCCTTCGCGAGATCGAGCAACTGCACTACGCCGCCAACGCTCTCCACGTCGCAGACAACAAGCACGGCGGCGGCGGCCTCGTCAGCATCATGGCGAGCCGCAGCATGGAGTGGGCAGTCCGCTTGCTGTCCGTCCGATGCCCCGAACGGTTCCAAGCCTCGTTCCTCTCTGCCATTGCCCGACTAGGCATAGTCGTCGGCGCCTCACACTTCGACGCCTACGCGCACGACGACGCCCGCGTCGCGTTCAAAGTCGCCTCGGAATGTGCCACCGAGGCCGGAGATTGGCACTTGCGCGCCAAGACATACAGCTTCCTCGCGCGCCAAGCGATCTGGATCGGCGATCCCGACACGGGTCTCACCTACGCGGACACCGGCCTGGTGCGCGCAGAGCGGCTGACGGCCACCGAGAGGGCCATGCTGCACAGCGCCCGTGCCCGAGCCTTCGGGAAGCTCCACGACGTTCCAGGCACGCTCACCGCGGTGGGCCAAGCCGATGACGCTTTCGCCCACTCCGATCCGGCCAACGATCCGCCATGGATGGCCTACTACGACAGGGCGCAGCACGCCGGAGACACCGCTCACGCCCTGTACGACATCGCCATGCACATGCGTCAGGACCCGGGCCAGGCCCGGAGGCGTTTCGCGGACGCTGTCGCAGGCCACGACGGAACCCAGTGGAACCGCTCACGTGCGATCTCCTGCACCAAGCTGGCGTCACTCACCATGGCCAAGGGCGACCCCGCAGAGGCCGTACAGATCGGGCATAGAGCCCTCGATGACGCGGGGCTCCTCACCTCCCGCCGTGCAGCCGACGATCTCAGAGAGCTCGGCCGGCATGCCGCTCAGCACCGCACTCTCGAACCGGCCGTGGAACTACGTCACAGGATCAAGGGCATTCTCCAGACATGACGAACCCCTCGGCTCCTTCTCGCGCAGCACTGGAAAGGGCCTGCGCCATCGCGGGCTTCGACCCCGCTGAAGCCCGTGCCATCCGCGTCGCCGAAAACGAAATCTGGCGCCTCCCTGACCACGTGATCGTACGAATCGCGCGGGCCGGGCAAGGGGACGCTGCGGCCCGCGAGGTACGCGTGGCACTGTGGCTGGCTGACAATCAGGTCCCTGCCGTCCGACCACTGCGCATCGACCAGCCGGTGGACGCGGACGGCCAACCGGCCACGTTCTGGGAAGAACTTCCGGAACACGAGGCCGGATCAGTCCTCGACGTGGCCACGCTCCTGAAACCACTGCACGCACTACCGATCCCCGACGACCTACAGTTCGGCGAGCTCGACCCATTCGTGCGGGTCGCCGACCGAATCGACGCAGCAACGTCCCTGTCCGACGACGATCGCGACTGGCTGCACCAGCGCTTGGAGGACCTTGCTGCACGGTGGCAACGCCGCCCCAAGGGACTGCCCGAATGCGTCGTGCACGGTGACGCGTGGGTGGGGAACGTCGCCCGTACAGCAGAGGGGTCGATATTGCTCGACTTCGAGCGCGTCTCTGTCGGTCCTCCAGAGTGGGATCTCGTGTCCACCGCGGTGAAGATGACGACGACCGGCGCCGTCTCGCCCGCCGAGTACGCCCAGTTCTGCGACGTCTACGGCACCGACGTGACGTCTTGGGAGGGCTACGAACTGCTCGCAGGAGCACGCGAGTTGCGGATGACCACGTATGCGGCTCAGCACGCCGCCACGCGGCCGGAATGGCGCGCTGAGGCGCAATATCGTGTCGACTGCCTGCGCGGTCACGCCGCGTCACCTCCCTGGCGCTGGAAGGGCATCACGTAGTCGACGTCGACTCTGAAGTGGAGGTGCGACAGCGAATGCCTTGGCGACGATCATGTCGGTGTTCGGGCTCGCCCGGAGGCCGTGAGCGGTGAACTTCTGGTTTGCGATATAGGGGGTACCGGCCCGGTCTGCGAGCAGTTCCACGCGGTCGTTGAGCACGCCACCCTTCATGTGGTCACCGTGTTTGACGGCGAGCTTGCGGGACGCGAGATTGCCCTTGACCGTGCGTGTGTAGAACGCCGGATGCTTGGGATCATCTGCGCCCAGTTCCTTCAGTCCGGGGCTGAGGCCCGATGGCGTAGGCATACGTCCACGACCTCGGCATGCCGAATTCACCGGCCGCTGGGCGTCACCTTCTGGCGGACGACGATCACGGGCATCTGCTGGGACCGCCCTCTGCCATGGGGCGCCGTCCGCCGCCGTGTTCACCCGCATATCCCCGTCACAGTCGAACTCACGGACGCGCTGAGCAGCTCACACGTCGAAAACGTAACGCGGAGGGGCAGTTCGACGTACAGGACATGAGGGCTGGCTCGCTCTCGTCGCAACGAGGAGATGCCCCTCCATGAATGTCCGACTGCCCGTGTCCCTTCAGACGTCCTCCCTGTCCGTCCTCATCCTGTCCCCGGTTGCGGACGCCGCACACGATGCTGCGCACGAGACCGCGGCCCGGTTCCGGCACGGTGTGTACTCCGTCCCCTGCACGAAGTGTCACGTCCCGGCCGGCGAACTGTGCCTCGCCCGGCGGACCGTGCATGCCGCTCGCCGAAACCTGTACCGGCAGAACCCGAAGTCCACCGGCCTGGTGCCCCTCCTCGTCGGGCGCGGCCGATGAGAGCCCTTGCTGTCAAGGCTCCGGCCCGGCCCGAGCGGTCCGGCCGCCTGGTCGTGCCCTCCAGTGCACCGCCTGCCAGTTGAAGACGGCGTATGAGCAGGTCGGAAGTGATCTGCAGACCATCGCTCACCACAAATCGAGTGCACCGAAGGACTGCAACCGATGAACACCACTGTTGCCGAAGCCCTCGACAGCGTCGCGCTGGAACAGGTCATCGCACTGATCGCATGCGGCACACGGCCAGGTCAAACGCAGCCCTGCGACCGCCACCAGGGCCGTTCCCTGATAAACATCGCCTCGCACGGCACGGTCGACGCGCTCGCCGCGGCGATATGTAGTCACCGGGGGCAGTGCCAGCCGTGCACGGCCAAGGCCGCCGAAATCATCCGCGTCTACAACCAGGGGGACCATGTGACCACCGCCGTTGCCCCGCCGCGCACCGCGGTGGCGTTCGATCTGGAGGGCGGCCTCATTAATGTCTCGACCATCCGGAACCTGGCCGGGGACGCGTTCGCGTTCCACGCTGCGATGCTCGGATGCCCGCCCAACCCTCACGTCGTGGAGGCGGCCCGCGCGGCGCACGAGAGCGGGACTGCCGTCCTCATCATGACTGGTGCGGACCGGCGCCTGGAGCAGCTTGTGACTGTGTGGCTGGGCCGCAACGGGGTGTCCTCGACGCTCTTGTTCATGCGCGGCCGCGGGGACCACCGGCCCGGCGCTGTGGTGAAGCGGGAACGACTGCTCGCCGTGCACCGCCGGTTCTCGGGTCTGACGGTGTGGAGTGCCGACCCGAGTGTGGCCCGCTTGTCGGAGCGGGATGGCATCGATGTCAGGAAGCTGCGCGGCTACTGGGGTGAGACCCGGTGAACAGGCTTGGAGCCCAGGAACTCACCGCTGAGGAGCTGTCCCGACTCCTCGGCAGCGAGTTGCCGCGGACGCTGCCCCTGGGAGGCTGGACCAAGCAGACGCTGCACTGCCAGGTGGACGCGATCGGGCCGTCCGACATGCACCCGGACCTGGTGAAGGTCGAGCAGGGCTGGCGGTGCCGTGGCTACGGCACCGTTCCCGACTACACGCGGTGGGACGGCTACCACCACAACGAGGAACCGAAGTTCGTGCCGTGCCCGGTATGCCGTCCCGGCGAGAGCCCGAACAGCCTGTGTACGGCTACCGTGCTGCACGCCGTCGGCGGCCGGATGAGCTGCGCCCTGGTTGCGGGGCACTACGACGAGGCACGGCACCCGAGGACGGGCGACAACGACGACCCGGGCGGATGGCATCAGACGGCCCCCGCACCCCGCGGTGGGCTGCGGATCGTGTGGAACGACAAGGCGGACGCGGCGACACCGCACGGCTGAGAACGGCCAGACCACTCCTCGCACTTCTCGTCGAGAACCCAGCAGATCCTCAAGGTGTCGCTGCAGTTCTCGACCGGTTCGTCGGGTCCGCCGTTCGTCCCTGCAGCCGGCCGTCCCGGCTCCGTCCCGTGATCTCGCCCCGCAGCCGCTCATCGACCCGCTCGCTGCGTGCATGTTCGGTGGGGGAGTCGGAGCGGGGGCAGTTCCTCATCGAGCTGAGCCAGGTCGTCGCCGCGGCGGCCGGCATCGGCGGGGCGGTCGCCGTGTTCGCGCTGCTGCTGCTCGTCGCGAAGAGGTCGCCCGGCAAGGGCGAGACGGTCCACATCACGAACAGTGACCGGTGGGGAGACCGCTCCCGCACGAGCGCTTGACCTGTAGATCCGAGGGGCCTGGCCGCTGGTCGGGGCCCTTCTGCATACTTGCCGACTTGGGGTCCGCCCTGTTCCTGAGCAGCAAGAAGAACGGCAAGTGATCACAAACCGATAACGGTCCGGCAGGTCGGGACGAGGCGTCGCCTATCAGGTTTGAGGTGTCGGCTTTCGCGGATCTTCACAGACGGTCAAGCCGACTATCCCGTACGGTCTGGCAGGTCGGGGGCGTGGCGTCGCCTATCGGGTTTGAGGGAATTTTTTGTCGACTTTCTCGACCAACATCCCTTACCCGCGCGGGTCTTCACAGACGATCAAGTCGACTGCCCTATCTCGTCACGCAGTTCGGGCCTGGCCTAGGCCACAAGAGGTCGTATCCTGGGATTTGCTTCGCCTCGGAAGTGATCTGACGAGTGTGGAAGAGGCCCCAGCGCACACGCCCGGGACCTCTCCAACGCCCGTCAGGGCGCGAGTGCGAGGAGACGCAATGTCAAAACCCGATGCCCCCGGTGAAGAGCCGGAGCCGCAGGAGCCGGAAGATCCCGGCGAAGGCGGCGGGGCGAAGGAAGAGACGGAGCGTCACCGCAGGAAAAGCCACTTCAAGTGGCTCAGGGTCGTCATCATTACGGCGTCCACGTGGATCTTCTGGCTGATCGAAGAACCGGTCAAGGAGCGAATCCTCGACGGACTGTCCAGCTGGCTCTCCTGAAACGCAAAACGACCCGGTGACCGCCGGGCCGCTTGCTACTGCGGTGACATGAACAGAAGGGTCGTCCGATTCCCGAGGTCTCAAATCTGGGGATCGGGCGGCCTTTCGCACTTCATATTGCTCGCCCTCCAGGCTAGCAGCCATGCTGCATTTTCCTAACAGGTCCTAGCATGTCCCGCCTGACCTGCTGTTATTTGACCACCCACGAGCGCACGGACCCACAGAACGAGCGTGGGGCCCGCACGGTGCCCCACGGTGTCTACCGGCGGGGAAGTCGCCTACGTCCTGAGTCGGGCTGGTCGGCGCGTTCCACAGTCACCTGGTGGCCTTCCTGTGCGGCGAGGAGCAGTTCGTAGACGACGCGTTCCCCTTCGCCGCGCATGCTCAGTTGGCGGGTGCCGTTCGCCACGAACGCGGGGTGCGCCCGAAGCGGAGGCATCAGCACGTCCAGGAGCGCGGCGCGGCCGCCGCGGCGCGGGGCGTACGGAGCCGGGAGCACGTCCAGGACTCGGTCGAGTTCGTGCAGGGCGCGCGGGGTGGTGGGGACGGCTGTGCGGAAACGGTTGCTGATGGTCGGATTCAGTTCAGGAGGCCGCGGCGGCGCGGCGGGTTGATGGGCTCCGGCTCGTACACGGTGAGCAGGGCCGCGTCGGCACGGTCGGGGGACTTCATGCCGCGTTGCTTCATGGCCTTCTTCGACTCGACGACGGAGTGTCCGGCGCTGTTGGAGCCCAGGCGTGGGGTGGAGAGCTGGATGCCGGTCTGCCGGTCGACCCGCAGCCGCAGCCGGCCGAGGCCGGTCGACGGGTCCGGCTGCAGAAGACCGCGGGTGGCGAGCCACATCTCGTCGCGCTTGCGGTACGGGCGCATCTGGGCGCCCGGGTCGTCCTGTTCGGGCGACTCGGACACCATGACGCCGACGATCTGCGCCTGGTGGCGGCCGGTGTCGGCCCAGCGCTTCAGCATCGACACGACGCCGTGGCCGATGCCGTTCTGGTCGACCTTGACGCGCACGGCGTGCGGGGAGCGGAGCGCGTCGGCGAGGAGCTGCGCGGCCTTGATCTCCTCCAGGACTTTCTCGGCGAGCAGGACCTGGTCGTCGTTGATGGTGCCGGAAGAGTGATAGCGGGTCTCGATGGCGTCGCCGGCGATGCGGGAGATCACGAACTCATCGCCTCCGTCCGCCGCGACGTCGACGCCCAACCTGACCCAGGCGCCTTCCTTCACGGTGTGGGTGGCGGTCTCCTTGTCGATGCCGAGGTCGCAGATCCGATGCCAGCCGGGCCCGGTCGGGTCGTCGCTGGTCTGCGCGGACTCCACCCACGTGACGGGGATGGTGAGGCCGCCCCCGCCCTTGGGGAACTTCGCGTGGACCTTCGCGATGACGTACGGGTGGTCGGGCCCGTACTCGCGGATCGTGCGGTCCACCCATTCCTGGTCGGGGAGGTGGATGGCGAGGGAGTGCGCGGGCACTCCGTCGGGGCAGTCGTTGCAGAAGGGGACCCGCTCACGGGTGATGGCCGGGGAGTCGAAGGTGGCGATGGGGATGGTGACGGTCGTCGGCTCCTCGGGGTCCTCGCCCTCCTCGCAGAGCCCTTCGAACCAGCTCCGCGGGTCGTCCATGGCCGGGTTGCCGATCGCGAGCATCCGCGCGTCGCCGGTCAAGAGGTTGTTGGTGCCGTTGCCGATCATGCGGGCGATACCGCCAGCCTCGTCGACGACGATCAGCAGCTTCGGGGTGCCGTGGATGCCCTGCATGGCCGCTTCGTCGTTGTCCGGCGCGGTGAAGCCGTACGCGACGAGGACGTCATTGCCCCACTGGTCAGGCATTTTCCACTGCGTCGTGTCGCAGTACCCGGGCAGACCGGCGCGGGCGACGGTCTTCCTGATGTGCGGCCACAACTGGTTTCGGACCTGCCGGAACCGGGTCGCGGTGGTGACAATGACCATCGTCCCGGGAGCGTTGACCGCTCCGGCCCACGCGACCAGGCGCCCGGCGATCCACGTCTTCCCCACGCCGAAGCCAGCCGGGACGGCGATGCGCTTGTGGAAGGGGACCGCGTCGACGATCTCCCGCTGTTTGCCCCAGATCGATTCACCGAGGACGTCCTCAATGAACCCGGACGGGGTGTCGTGCCACAGCCCGTACAGGGAGCCGGTGGCCCGCTCGACTTCCCGCATGACGTACGGCCGCTCGCGGGCGCTGATGGTGTGCTTGAAGGCGTGGCGGCGGTCGGCGGCGGGGGCGCGCAGCAGGATGTCGGCGACGTTGGAGGCGTCCCGGGAGACGACTCCGGGCCGACGGGCCCTCTGCAGTTCCTGGCGGGCGGGAGCCACGCGAGGACTGGAGGCCGGGGGCTGCGTGCGGGGCATGGGCGGAAGGTGCCGCCCGCAGGGATCTAGTGTCGCGGCCTGGCCGGGGTCCATGCCCAGACCGCGGCCAGACCGCGAAGTTCCGGCAGTCGCATGATCAACGTGCCGCCCGCTGCCTGTTCAGGAGCAGCGCCCGTGCCGGAAGTCTGTCTCGGGGTGACGGTCCTGCCCCGGGGAGGTGGATCAGGACCGTCACCCCGATTGGGGGGCCTGGCTGGAGTGTCTTCCCCTGGAGGATCTCGGGGCGCAGAGCCAGCCGCACCAGTAGTACGTCGAGGGGCCGGTTTCTGTTACACCTTGCCGTCGGTCGGCGGCCGCATGGTCCAGGTGGTCGCGAAGGAGACCGGGTAACTGCGCGCGTACGGCTCGCGGAGGGCCTGCCTCATGGCGCGGTCGAGGTCATCCGGCGTGAGGGTCGCCGGCTTGGCCGCAAACGCCCCCGCGGACTCGGGCGCGACCCCCTCGAACCAGGAGCGCCGCCGCTCGGTCCACCTGCGCATGGACTCCCGGGCCGCCTTCTCCCGGCGGGCGACTTCCGCCGTGCTCATCCAGCCCTGGGAGGTGAGAGCGAACACGCCGACCCCGCCGTCTGCGGCGGCGTCCCAGCCGAGGGCCGCCTCCAGCCGCTCGCCCTCCGCGAGGCACTCGGCAAGAAAGCGCAGAACAGCGCAGCGGAGGCATGCACAGGGCGCAGCCGAGGGCTTGGGAGTCTCGACGGTCGACGCCTGTACGGCGGCCGGCGCGATGTAGTTCGTGACGAGGTCCTGCTCCTCCTCGGCCCGGAAGATGGCCCGCCGGAACAGCTCGACGTCGAGTTCCTCGGCCTGCTTCTGCTCGCTGGTGAGCTGGTACCAGTACGGGAGTTCCCTGCCCTCCCCCTCGGAGATGAGGCGCTTCACCTCGTAGTGGTTGCGGGTGAGGTTCGGCGGGAGCATGGCGCGCATGGGCCTGGGTGACGTCGTCATGGTGGGGGGAACGCCAGACGGCCGGGTTCTGTGACACCCCTGCTCTGCCGCTGCGCCTTGTCGGCGCCGAGCTCTAGCAAGCCCAGAGACGCGCCGATGCCTGAGCGAAGCGAAGGCATCGGATCACTACTTAATGGTGGTACTTGATCTTATTACTAAAGGGGCCCAGTCCTCCGGAAACCGGTTTTGCGGCGACCGGGAAACCGGCGCCCGGGAAATGGGCTCCGGTGACCGGGGCCCAGAAACCCGTCTCCGGTTTGACCAGCGCGGATGCAAAACGACGACCGGCCCCGATGATGCTGGGGCCGGTCGTCTTGGAACGGGTGGTGGCTACAGGCCGCGGCGTGCGCGGGCCGCGTCCCGCTGCCCGTAGACCAGGCGCCGCTCGATGCCGGCGTGCTCGGCGATCCGGTCAGGCTTCCAGCTGTAAGGCGGCTCCGACAGAGCGAACACCGACTCCTGCATGACCCGCACGGCGACATTCCGGCGGGCCCACGCCGCGTGGACGGGCGGGGCGGACTTGAGGAGCTGCCCCTCAGCGTTCTCGACCCGCTCAATACCCGCAGCTTCGGCGGCTTGGGCGAGTTCCTCGCGCGAGCCGGTCGGCAGCTCGTCGACGTGCTCCTTGGAGCCGAACATGACGGTGGCGAGCGCTTTTCGGTAGCCCGACCTCGTCAGGCCGATGGTCTTGGCCAGGCCGATGCGCTGCTCGTAGAACCACAGGTGCGCGAGTGCCAAGTCCCGCTCGTCGAGGTGTAGCGCGATCTCGGCGTCGGCTTGGTTGACGATGGCGGCGGCCTTGATGATCAGGTCTTCCGGGCGTGCGTGGACTGCGGCCTCGGGTCGTTCCAGGCCGAGGTCTTGGAGGACCTGCTTCTTGGAGGTCTCGTCGATCTGGGCGTAGTCCGGGGCCGGGATGCGCGGGCCGTAGGTGATGCCAGCCTTGGGCATGGTGGCTGTTCTCCGTCCAACTGTGGCGCGGTCTGTGCGCCGTGGCGGCGACTGGGGCAACCCCATGCCGCCTCATCGCGAGAATAGTATACCCAAGGGAATTGATTGTCGGGGGTGCCGTCCCGGCACCGGCACTGACCTGCAACGGAGCACGGCGAACGCGATGCCGCCGAGAACCAGAACGTAGCCATTCCCGTCGTGCACGCTCTTTTGCCCGGGAGCTGGGTTCCGGGGAGTGTCGGTCGTGGCGATCCGGCCGACGGCGAAAGCCGGGCCCTGCGGGACCTGTGCCGCCCACAGACGGAACGGGCCAAAGCCCAGCCAGCGGGGGAACCATACGTGGCGCCTCACCGTCGCCCCCACGAGAGCAGGAAATCGAGCAGCGCGTCGAGGGCACTCTCGAAGACGGTGGCGATCCACCCCGGCCCGGACCCAGTCGGCGCGTGCGCGCGGCGGGCGCGCTTGCTGCGCTTGAGCGAGACGTGCGCCCCTCGGCCCCGGGCGGCCCACAGCCGGCGCCTCATCGCGCGGTCTTCCTGTGCAGGTCACCGTGGCGTTCCCGGCTCGCACGCAGTTCGGCGCGGGTGGCGAGCTTGGCGAACATCAGCGTGCGAGAAGCGACCGTGACGATGCAGCCGATGCGGCTGTTGCCGCCGAACACCCAGCCGGTCGACACCGGCACGGACTCTACGGTTCGCCAGCCGCCGATCGTGTACCGGCCGAACCGGTGGCCGAAGTCCCGGAACCAGGAACGCGTGGTGCCGCACGGTCCGCAGTACACCCCGAGGGCGAGGGTGTACCCGAGGAGCGTCGCGGCGACGCCGATGATCCTCTCGCGACCGTTGACCGGGTAGCGGATGACAGCGGCATGCAAGCGGTACTCGTTGCGCCACCCGGAGAGATACCACTGGGCGGTCAACGGGAAGAACACGCGGGCGCGGCCGGGGGCGGTCATCGGGTGACCGCCGTCATCGTGTAGCGGAAGCCGTCCGGGGTGAGCCGGTACTCGCGACCGTCCGCGTACTGCACCAGGACCTCGCCGGGCAGCTCCGGCCGGCGGACCTTCCAGCCCGCCGCGTAGGACTCCCGCGGGTTGTCCTCGAACCAGCCGTTGCACGTCGTGCAGGCCAGCAGCAAGTTGTGCGCCTGGTTGATCCACTCCTCCCGGGCTCCGCCCATGCCGCGGTTCACCCTGTGGTGGATGGTCAGGCCGTCCCGGGTCCCGCAGCGCACACAGGTGCCGCCATCGCGGTCGTAGACGATCGCCTTCACCGTGTCGGTGGGGCCGGTTCGCCGTCGTGCCTTCACAGCACTGGTCTCCTAGCCTGCCCCGGGCGCCGGGCCGCGGGGAGCGCGGTCCAGGTGATCGCGTCCGGGGCGAGGCGGGGAGAGTGGACGGCGGCCGCGGCTTACGTCGCGTGCCCCAGGTGGTGGAGTACCGGCCCGGCCGGAGCGGTCAGGTACTCGGCGAGGTGCTCAGCCCGCTCCCGGCTGATGACCGCGGCGGGCATGGCGTCCGGGACGGCGCCGGCCGGGAGCTCGGGCAGGCCGGTCGCGAAGAACCCGATGTGCCGGTAGTCCAGGCCCCGCACGCGGCTGAGGAGCAGCTCGGCCGCGGCACCGTCCCACGGGCCGACGGTGTGCAGCGGCGACAGCGTGCGGTACGAGAAGTGCATCCGGTTGGAGAGATGGTCGTGGCCGGTCCGGGCGAGCACGGGTCGGGTGTCGCGGATCCGGCCCGGCGACAGCCGCACGGCCGGGTCGTCGACGGCGTGCTCCGCGAAGTCGGCCACGAAGTCGGCCAGGGGCTCCAGGTCGCGGATGGTGCCGCCGTACAGCGGGGCGGCGACACCGCGGAGCCGTCGGGGCCGCTCGTCGACACGGCGGGTCAAGCCCCTTGTCCAGACGCGGATCCCGCTGTCGAGGTCGTGCGAGAAGACGAACTCACCGCCCTCGTCGACGGGCGCAACGAGGACGTGTGTAGGCGTGGGCATCGAGGAGGTCTCCTCATCGGCGGCGGAGCGCGGCCGAGGACCCGGGCGCGCACGATCAGCCCGGTCGGAACGGGCTGTATCCCCGCCGCTGCGGGGCCCAAGAGGGGGAGTCCGACAAGGTCTCCGCGGACGAGCCTACCGAGGACGGCGGGCGGCGCGCAGGTGCTGCGGGCCGAAGAACCGGAGCTCCCGGCCGGCCGCCGCGGTGTCGAGGCCGCGGAGGACGTCCTGGGCGAAGCCGCCGGGGGTATCGACCCACAGCGTGTACGGGGTGCCGGTGCGCAGGTACGACAGGACCATCAGGTCACAGACGATGTCGTCGTCGAGGCGGGCGAGGAGCGCGCGCCGCACGGGGCGGGGGTCGCGGCCAGGTGTTCGAGGTGGTCCAGGCGGACGAGCCAGTCGGGGACGGACGACGTCCGCGTGCACAGGCCGGAGTCGACCACGTTCCGGGCGCGGACGGCGAGCGAGGCAATCCGGGTATGGGGCGGCGCGGCGGTCGTGACCATGGCCGCGGACCGTAGGCAGCGGCCCGCTTAGCGTCGTGCCGTGAGGTGACGTGATGAGGAACGGCAGCTCCGGCCGCGTCACGTCACCTCGTGGAGAGGCGGGCAAACAGGCTGCTCCCGGCCGGTCGGCGCAGCCCGAAGTGCCGTTCGGACTCGGCGTCGAGGTACTTCCGGCCCGCGCGCAGGAACGGCATCTCCAGGCCGCGGACGGACTCGTCGACCAGGCCGGCCGGGGCGTCGACGTCCAGGCCGTCGACGAGCCGCGCGCACGCGTCGAGGAGTTCCTGAGCGGCCGTCTGGACGTTCCGGTCGCTGTCGAGCATCACCACGCCCTGGCGGAGCCGGAGAGTCTTCAGGTGCTCGTGGGCCGCTTCCTTCTGGGCGCGGCGGGCCGCCAGAGGCAGGACGGGCCACGACTCGAAGATGTGGCCGATCTGCTGGGCGGGCTCGGCGAACTCGGCGTACGACTGCACACGCCGCTGGTGGGTCTCGCTCCAGGCCGCGCCGTCCTGGACGTACTGTCGGGCCGCGGCCGTGCCTACGCGGGTCCGGAAGTGCACGGCGGCCCCGCCCGCGGCGGTGACGGCGAGCGCAGAGATGAAGGCGGTGGTGGCGTCCATGCCGCCATTCTGCCGCCCGGCACTGCTAGCCGACAGACGGCTTCCGCCCCCTCATCGGCGCCCAGAACTGGTCCAGCTCCTCATCGGAGGCTCCGAAGGGCATCACCTCCTGCACAAGGTGCTCAAGAGCAGCTTTGACAGCGCCCAGCGTGTACGCCTCCCGAAGGTCGGGGCGGTCGGGGTGCTGGGCGGCGGCCTCTTCCTCGACCATGAGCAGACAGCGTTCCGCGCGGGCGACAGACGTACCGATCACCACACGGCGTGCGTACTCTGCCGCTACGACGTCTTCGCTGCTGTCAGTGTTCGTGTCCTGTTCCGAGGTCTCCACAACTGTGCCAACGAGGGCAGGACCGGGCAGGTGACGTGACGCGGCAGGGATTCAGGAACTGCGTCACGTCACCTCGGGCCGGTCAGGCTGTGCGCTGCTCGGCGAGGGCCCGCTCCAGAGCGTCGAGGATCGTCACGATGTCCTCGATCTTCACGTAGGAGATCGCGAACGAGGTGAGGCCGTCGGCGAGGACGTCGATGTAGTACTCGGCGTACGTCGACTCGTCCTCGTAGCTGTACTGGCCGGGCTCGGCCTCAGCGAATCCGCCCGGCCCTTCGGCGAACCAGTCGGCGCCCCACACTTCGAGCATCGCCTTGCCGACGGCATCCTTCGAGACGCCGTCGAACTCGATCGTGGCGCGCCCGTGGTCGTCGAGGCACGCCTTCCCCGATCCCTCGCCGGGCTTCTCCCAGCGCAGGGTCGGGCCGAAGCACTGGCATTTCTGGGCGGGGGTGAGGGCGGGGAACGCCGCGGTGAACGCCTCCTGCGCTGCGAACTGCTGCTCGTCCCAGCTCATCCGCCAGTTGTCGAGTGCCTGCATCACGTGCGGTCGCACGCTGCTCCCTTCGACCCGGGGTGCGGGGTCACCAGGTGGCGACCACGGGGCGCACCCAGGGCGGAACGCACCCTGCATGATGTGAAGTTTTTGTGTCTGCCCCCGGAGTGCCGGGCAGTCACTGCGGGCTGGCCGGGGATGACGCGGGCGGGGACGGCTCCGGCCCGCTGGTGCGCGGGGCGCTGGGTGACGCCGTGGGCTTCGACCCGCTCGACGAACCACGGTCCTCGGTGATCACGACCGCAACGATGGCGCAGACCACGAGCAGGGAGAGAACCGCCAAGGTGCCCAGGAGGCACAGCAGGCGTCGACACTGCGGGCAGGGAGTGCGCAGAGGGCACGGGTTGCCTCTGTGGCAGGGGGCAGGCTCGAACATGGGCATTCCTTCGGTGCGGGGACGGGAAGGCTGGAGGGTGTTCTCCTCGGACGTCTTGCGTCGCGCCGTCACCGGGCCCGGACCGGCGGGGCGGCTGGAACCTTCACCAGCGGGGCCGCCGGGCCCTTGGCGGCCGGGGCCTTCGGCTGGTTCGGCACGGTCTTCTGCCCGCTGCTCCCGGAATGGTTGGTACCCGGGGCCGTGGCGCCCCCGGAGCCGTACGGCAGGCACGTCGCGGGGTTGATGCCGTCGGCGACGTGTCCCGGGCACCTCCGGGTCGAACGACCGTCGCCTTCGTCGATGCTGGAGACCAGGAGCGCGAACAGGACGACCGCGCCGAGCACGACGACGCCGACGGCAAGGGCGGTCATCAGGGCGGACGGGCGGCTGTCGGACCTTGGGAACGTGCTCTTCACGGCGGGGCCTTCCACGCGGAGGGGTGAGGCCGCGGATCGTGGAGGCCCGGCGCGCCTTGCGTCGCGGGCTGTTTACAGTCGAAGGCGTGAGCGAGATCGAGGAGCCACAGCCGGCCCGCCCGTGGCGCCCCGAGGACGGGCCCTATCCGGAGGTGTGGACCTGGCCGGACCGCGACTGTCCGGCGCTGCGAATCTGGTCTGCCGGGGCGTGGCGGTACGCGGCGGTGCGGGCCCGGCAGAACTTCCCGGACGGCACCGTGCGCTACCAGGTCGAGGTGGATCTACGCGGGGACACGACAGTCACGACGCTCACGTACGCGTGGCCGCAGCCCGGACTGCGGAAAGGGCACGGGAGCAGCGTGGAGCCGTCCAGGACGGCCAACGAGGATCACCAGGGGGGAATGGCGCAGGCGCCGCCCCGCAGGGCGTAGACGGCGCCGCAGGGGCGCTCAACTACCGGACGGTGCAGGGGACAGCAGCGGCCGGAGGTAGCGAGCCAAGATGCCGTGGCCGCCGCGCGGCGGCCTGTCGTCGTGCTCCGCAAGAGCAAGCCGGGCCAGCCGCGCGCCCTCGCGAGTCAGCAAGTAGCCCCGGCGGGCGGGACGCTGCTCCTTCTCCGGATCGATGTTCTCGTCTACGCCGGTGATCCAGTGCGCCTTTTGCAGGTACGCCAGTTCCTCGTACAGGGTGCTGCTGAGGACCTTCGCCGAGTCCATGATCGCCATGGCGTAGTGCACTTCTTCTGGCCTCTGCAGGAGCGCACGAAGGATCTTCACCGTTTTCGGCGTTAAGACCACGTCCTGGTCTGCCGCCTGCTCGGGGTCCCGGTTGTTGTCCATGACCCCGAGCATTCCAGACGGCTGACGCCTACAGGTAGGCGTCGACGAACTCGGCGGCCTCGACGCGGCCGTGCCCGTCAGCAACGGTGAAACCGAGGACGCGGACGCGGACGCGGCGGCCGTCGGCGAGGACAGTGGTGCCGACGGCTCCGGCCGGGGCGGCGGCACCGCGGAAGCGGTGGACGCCGCCGGGGCCGAGGAACACCTGGGCGTTGATGATCTTGTATATGCGGGTGGTGCGGGCAGCCATAATGTGGCCTCTCGAAGCGGGTGGGGCGCGCCTCGACGCGAGCGGCCCTCACCCCCTCCGTGCGCTCGGACCTGTCTGGACAGGACCGGCCGCGTATCCATTCTTCAGGCGGTCTGTTCGACGTCCTTGCGCGAGAGGGGAACCGCGCCGTCGGCGTGCTTGAGTGCCTGGCGGGCGGCGACCAGAGCCGCGCCCTGGATCCCGCGGCTGTGGCAGATCCCCCACCACTCGTGCGCGGTGACGATCGCCGCCACCTTGAGCAGGTCCGCCCGCAGCTCGTCGTACGCCGCGGCGTCGGCCGGGTCCCAGCCGGGCGAGGGCTCCCGACCCTTCCTCTCCGGCTTGCCCCGCTCCTCCTCGGCCGGCCAGCCCGGGTCCGGCTCACGGGACCAGGGCAAACGCTTCTGCATGGCGTGGATCTCGGCGTACAGCTCGGCGGCCCGACGCTGCGCGGCGACGAGCTTCTCGGGGAACTTGTGCGGGTCGAACGGCTGCTCCTCGGCGGGGGCCTGCTCGGCGGACGGGGCGGGTGTGCTCATGCTTCGCAGCCTAGTTCGAGGGCCGGACATGCTCCGGCTCCGGTTCGTTGCGCATCGCGGCGTCGGCGCGCGCCAGGGCGTCGGACACGGCCTCTCCCACCGGTTCCGGGTCGTAGACGGTGACGGTCGGGGCGAGGCGCTCCACCAGGGCGGCGGCGAGATCGTGGCGCAGCCGTCGTTCGTACTCGGCGCGCATGCGCGGATCTTCGGCGATGTGCTGCCAGACGGCGCGGTCGATCGACTCCTGAGCCGTGACGGCCTCTCCGTCCACGGTGACCGTCGCGGTGAGGACGACGAACGGCCCGAAGGTGAGGAAGCGTCCGCCCTTCGCGAAGGGGGGGCATGTCGGGGGTGCTCATGCGCGGGGGAACGTCGTCCGGCGGCGGGTTGTGACGGGGGCCCGGTGCCGTCGGGGTACCTGGGCGATCCAGTACGGCGGGCGCCGTCGGCCGTCGTCGAGGAGCTGGGCGATGCGGTGGAACGCGGCGGCCGCATCCCTGCACGTCGTGGCGATGTTGGTCATGCCGAGAGGAACGGCGGGCGCAGCGAGCTGTTACAGCGGCCGCGCCGCTCCGGGCGCTGGGCGGGTCACATGAGGCGCTGGGCGTTCTCGTCGCGGTACCCCGGCTCTCCGGGGAACTGGCCGCCTACGTCGGGCCACAGGACTTGCCATACGGGCGGCTGCTCGCCGAGGACGGCTCGCATCTGGGGAAAGTCGCTAGTGTCGTCGACGGGTCGCAGGCGGACCACGTGGCCGTCCAGGACGCGGTTGAGGACCGTGCCGTCGGCGGGGTCGATGTCGTCCGTGACGAGCTGCTCGGCGGCGTTGTTGAGGACGGCACAGGCGAGGGTCGCGGGCAGGCCGGTGAGGGCGAGTTCGTAGGCGCGGCCGGGCCGGACGCCGAGGCCGACGGTGTACGCGAACTCGTCTTGCTTCCCCTCGGGGTCGAAGATCCACAGCACGTCGTGGCTGTGGCCGGTGCCGGTCTTGGCAGTGGTCTCGGACATGTGGCGCTCCTGGAGTCGGGTGCAGGGGCGCGCACTGCACACGGGCCCGACCGCTTGCGTCCACGAACGGCGGCGGCCCCCGCCGGTGGGCGGGGGCCGGGCGGCTGGTCAGGCTGCCGTGTCGAAGTCCTCGGCGTTGCCGTCCAGCTCGTCCATTCGGTAGAGCTGGAACAGGTAGTCGGCGGACCGCGCCTCGCCGTCGACGCCGAAGAACTGGGCGAGCACCAGCGCCGCCATGAGCGGGGGGACGACGTCGGCGAGCTGCTGGAACACGCTCGTGCGGGAACCCTGGCCCGGGTAGGTGGCGCGGAAGCCGACGAGGAGACCGGCCTCGTTAGAGGTGAGGCGCAGGCCGTCAGAAACGCGCTTCCAGGTGCGGGCCTTCCCTGTGAGGCAGTTCGAGGGCTTGTCCGCGCTGAACTCGTTCCCGCCCTTGGCGCGGCCGGTGGCCGGGTCGACGGGACGGACGCCACGGGTGTTGATCCGCTCGCCCTCCTTCCAGCCGAGAGCCTGCGCCATCGTGGTCTGGCGGACGTTCTCGGCGGGCTCGGGCAGGTACGCCAGGCGGCGGAAGGCGAGGAAGAACACCCGCTCGCGGCGAGAAGCGAGGCCGAACCGGGAGGCTTCGAGGATGCCTTGCGTGCTCCAGTACCACTCTCCCTCTTCCTGGCCGCCGCGCAGCTCCAGGCGGATGTCGTCGAGGATCTGCTGAGGCAGTCGGCTGGACTGCTCCATCGCGATGAACTGGAGCGGCGCGCCCGCTGCCTGGAGCCCGAATGCCCAGAACAGCAGCTCGGCCATGAGGCCGATTCGGGCGTCGGTGAGCGGGGCGAGCTGGGCGCGCAGGTCGTCCCAGGTGAGACCGGAGCGCGGGGCGAATCCGTCGTGGTAGCCGAGTTCGTCGCAGGTGTCGCAGCCCTCACACCAGTCGTCGAGTTCGTTGCCGGGGAGGAATCCGCCCGCCTCGGAGGTCTGGGCGAGGACTCGGCACAGGACGTCGATGTTGGCCTGCTCCTGGCCGGAGTGCTTCCCGGCGGGGGAGAACGAGGGGCACGGCGGGGAGACGATCAGGCCGCGCACGTGGCGCAGGGCGTAGTGCTCGGGGTCCAGGGTGGTGATGTCGGCGCAGATGCGGAAGTGCCCGGCGGCGGTGGCGGTGGCGCATGCGTCCTTGGAGAAGTCGATGCCGCAGGAGTCGACCGCCACCCCGAGGACGGCGGCGATGCCCTCGGACCAGCCGCCGGGGCCCGCGAACAGTTCGACGATGCGGATGGGGTCGCCGGGCAGCGGGTCGAGGAGCCAGCGGCCGGGGAACGGGGCGGCGGCCGTGTCGAGGACGGCGAGGACCTTGGGCGGGATCGGCATCCCGTTCTTACGGGACAGGGTGGCGACGTGGACGGCGGTTGCGACCGCTGGGGGCAGGATCCTCATCTGGTGCTCCTCTTCTTCGCTGGTTCGCCGGTGGTTGCTCTCCACCAACACCACGAATGGTACACCCATGGGAATCTAGCGGGGTGTGAACAGGGAAAATGCGCAACCCATTCCCATGGGTTGCGCATTCTCGCTGGTGGTCAGATGAACGCTGCGGCGCGCGCCTCGCCCTCAAGCACTGCGGCGGCGGCCTTGACGTCGGCCCCTAGGTCGATCCCGGCACGCCGGAGACCTTCGAGGAGTTCCAGGGCCGTCGGGTCGTCGCCCCGGTCGTACGCGGCGATGTGCCCGGCGACCTTCGCGCGCAGCGTCGCGAGATCCGACTCGGCGGCCAGGAGGCGCAGCAGGATCCACGGCAGTGCGGTGTCGCAGTACCGGCCGAACGCATGGGCGTCCAGGACGCCACGGCGGCGCCGGTCGTGGATCTTGGCGGCGTCCAGGACGAGATCCGGTGACGCCTGATGTCCCGCGCCGAGGAGAGCGGCGACGGCGGCGAGTTCCTCGGGGGTGGCGGGCTTGAGCACGTCAGATCACCTCGCCGGGCGCAGAGGCCGACTCGGCGTCGCCCTGGTCGCTGTGCACGGTCCGGCCGGCCGGGGCGAGCGGAATACCGAGCGGCACGCGCCCGCCGTCGCTCTGCGCCTTGATCTCGTCGGCCGACCACAGCTCCTCGGGCAGGAAGTCGAGGAACGTGTACGGCGACACGTCGTCGATGCGCTGAATCAGACCGAGGACGTGGCTCGGGCTGCGGGGGTCGACGGAGCCCCACAAGGCGGTGATCTCCTCCGGCACGGCCGGGAGCGGCTCAGGGTCACCCTGTGCCCACTCGTCGAACTCGTGCAGGATCTCGCCCGCGCTGTCGCGGATGGAGTCCAGGAACACGGACTCGTCGTCGGGGTCGACCGGCCGGGACAGGGCCAGGTACGCCCCGGTGGGGAACTGAACGTGCAGCGTGTGACTGATCAGTGGCAGCGTCGCTTTCGCGGCGGCGTGCGCCTTGGCGATGGCGTCGTCCAGGGCGGAGACCGGGGTCAGGTCGGGAGCGCTCACGAGAAGGGTTGTCCTTCCAGGGACAGGGCGCGCCCCGGGCCGGCCGGGGCGCAGCGGGTCAGCGGGTGACGAGCGGGGCGAGCGACACGAGGAAGTCGACGCCGACCCCGTGGATGTCGACGGACACCGACGTCGTGTCGTGCGCGCGGGCGATCGGGTCGAGCGCGGGGGCGACGTGCCCGTACGGTCCGGGTCCCGCTCCGAACGCCAACCCCTTCCCGTCGTGCTGCTCGACGTCCGTGTGCCGGGCGAGCACCTGGGCCATGCGGCGCTCTAGGCGTCCCCGGATCCCGGACGGCACCACCGGGCGCCCCGCAGCGGCGGGCGGCAGGAAGTGGGCGACGGCCCGCTCGACGGCGCGCGTCGGCCCCTGTATCTGGACGCTGCACACGGGGTTCGTGCCGTGCAGGGTGGCCGAGTAGCGCAGCCCGCTCGACGCCCAGGTGACGCCGGACGTGTTCACCAGCAGACCGGCCCGCTCGTACGTGGCCACGCCGTGGGCGCGCATCGCGGTGCCGATCTCGTACAGCAGCTCTCGGCGCGCGCGGGCACCGTCCTCGATCGTGCGGGCCGCCTCGTCGTCCATGACGGGCAGCACCAGGCGCAGCACGTCGGCCGCGATCACGGCCGGAGCCATGCGGGCGATACGCCGGTCAGGGCGAGTCGGGAGACGTCCGGGGAGCTGCCATCCGATCTCGGTGTCCCAGGCGCGGGCCACGATGACCAAAGAGCGCGCGCCGTGGACGATCCGCGCGGCGGGGGCAGTCGACCACCACGCTTGGTGCGGTTCGGCCGTCCACGCCCGGCCGGCCCGGGGCGGCAGGAGAGCGGCGACTTGCTCGGCGAGGGTCAGGGACGGGGAGGCAGCGGGCGCGAGGGTGGCGGTGGGCGAAGTCATGGTGTGGGGCCTTTCGAGGGGGCCGCGCCCCGGGCGAGGGTCACGGGGCGCGGCCGGGCGAGGAGGGGTCAGATCAGGTGCGCGGCGGCGGTGAGCAGCAGATCGGTACCGAGTCCGCCGATCTGCGCGGCAACGTGCGTGCGGTCGTCGACCTGGTCGGTCGAGTCGTCCTCGGACGGCAGGATCACGAACCCGTGCGGGCCGTGCTGGGGCCGGAACTCGACCTCGTTGCCCTTGACTGCGACGAACTGCGGGAACCGCTCCGTCAGATGCCACGTGAAGCCCGTGGAGACGTCAGGGAGGACCGGGCCGTCGTACGGGGGCAGAACGTGATCCAGGAACCCGTACAGGCCGCTGACGGGGCCCTCGTAGGTCACGGTGAACGTGCCCGACGGGCCGAGCGACAACACGTCCCACTCGCGGCCGTTGACCACCCACGAAAGGTGCGGGCCGTCCAGCCGGGTGCCGACGCTGGGATACACGCTGTGGAACAGCAGCGCGTACCCGATATCTGCCAGGTCTGCGCCCTTGCGTGTCAGGGCCTGCAACGCCCCGTGCTGCTGGATGGTGCGCGCGGCCGTCTCGTCATCGAGGGCGGGCAGCACGGTGCGCAGCACGGCCATGGCGAGCACGGCCACGGCGCCGGGGTCCCCGGCGTCGGCGACGGCGTCCGGGGTCATCGCGAACGGGAAGTCGTCGGCCCGGTCGGCGTACACCTCAACCCGGCCGGCCTGCTCCACCACGATCAGGGAGCGGCGGCCGTCGGTGACCTTGGACGTCGCCGCGTAGGGGCGAATTGCGTACGGGGAGGGAAGGACCCGCCACGCTGCGCCCTGGCGGGCGGGGAGCGCGGCGGCGAGCGGGGGAGCGGTCTCGGCGTGGCTGATGGCACTGCTCACGGGGTGTTCCTCGCTTCGTTGGTTGATCCGGCGCGGTGCTCTCCGGCCGGTATTGGGTGGTGCGGGTGGTGCTTGCGTCGCGTCCGGGGCCGCACGGGTGAGGTGCGGCCCCGGACGGGTGGGTCAGTCGTTCGGGTCGTAGCCCTCGGCCTCGTCGATGAGACGCCCGCCCTCGTCCTTCACGTACTCGTCGTACGCGCGATCCACGGCGGCGGTGTGGCTGTCGACGTCGAACTCGCAGGCCCACGCCATTCCGTCGGCGTCGTCCTGGGCGTCGACAAGGCCGTCGATGGTGGCCTGGTCGCCGTCCTGCACCTGGCGGGACTCCTCGACCACGAGGTTCCCGCCGTGGTCCCAGCGGCCCAGCAGCAGCGTTGACATTGGAGCGTTCCTTCCGGCCTTACGGCGGTGGTGGTGCGCCGCGCCCCCGGGGCGACTCGTACGTCCAACCCCGGGGGCGCAGCCGTCTACAGGCCGAGGGAGAGCACGAACAGGGCGAGCGCGTTGCCCCACTCGCGCATCTCGTCCGGGTTGCTGGGAGCGCCCTCGGGGAGGCGTTCGGCGGGTACGAGGTACTCGTCGCCGGTGTGGCGGTCCTGGATCATCGGGTCGCCGGTGGAGCCTTCACCGTCGACGTACAGGCGCAGGGACACGCGGCCGTCGGTGGTGAAGATCAGGCCCCATGCGCAGAGGTAGCCCGACTCTGCGTTCCAACCGGCCCCGAGGGTTCGGGCGGTGGCACGGGCGTAGTCGGAGAGGGGATAGGTGTACTCCTCGCCGGGTCCGGGGGCGTACGGGGCCGGGGCGGGGGCGGGGGCGGTGCTCTCGTCGTGGCCCCGGCACTCGGACGACGTGGCGATGTGCTCGGAGATCCACGCCTTCGCGCTCTCCGTGTCTCCGGCGGCGAGGAACACGGCGGCGAGAGGGTCGACCTCGTTGCAGGACAGGGCGGAAGCGACCTCTTCGGCGGTGCAGGCGCTGTTCCATGCGGAGACCAGGCGGGCGACGGCGGCAGCGGTAAGCACGGGGTCGGGCGTGATCGTGGTCATCAGGGGTTCCTCGTTTCGTGGTTGGGCCCGGCGTGCTCTCGCCGGGTAGTACGCCGGGCGGACGGTTCCTGTGACACGTCCGCCCGGCGGGGCTGGTCAGGGCTGGTTGCAGGGGCGCATCTGGTCGGCGTAGACGGCGGTGGCGAGGCGCATGTGCTTCTGCCAGACGGTGAGGACGTCACGCATCCAACCGTTGACGTCGGCGTCGGCCCGCGCGGTGTCGTCGTGGAGCTGCTCCAGGGCGGCCCGGAGGACCTTCTCCTTCTCCTTGTCGTGGTCGCTGATCGGGTTCAGCGGGTCGGGGAACGGCAGGCTGCGGCCGGTGATGGGCGCTGTGACGTACTCCGTGATGTCGGCGGGGATGCGGGTGGCGGGGGTGTCGAACGCGAGGTTCTCGACGACCCACAGTTCTCCGGCGGCTTCGGACGGCATGTCGTGTCCGGCGAGTCCGGGGATGGTGAGCGGCTCGTAGGCGTCGAACGCTTCGGCGGCGGCCAGGAGGTGGCGGGCGATGTCGCCGAGGGTGCGCAGGGACTCGGGCGGGGCGAAGCGGTTACGGCTGACGTCGGCGATGGCGCGGGCACGGTTGGCGGCGGCGCGGTACGGGGCGGTGGGCGTGGCGTTCATGGGGTGTCTCCGGCTGTGTGTGCGCGTGAAAGGTCGGGGGCCGGGGCGCGGCGGGGTGGGCCGCGCCCCGGCGGTCAGGGGGCGGCTCAGGCGGCGGCGAGGAGCGCGGCGCGGATGACCTTGTACTCGGCCTTGCGCGGGGTGTACTTCGCGGCGATCTGCGCGACCTGCTCGCGGGTGTAGCGGAAGGCGGTACGGGCGTGCCGGAGAATGCCCGTGGCGGTGCGGCGGGTGCGGTAGCGGTGGCCCTTGACGCCCGCGCGGCCTACGGCCTTGGCGAGAGCGGAGGCGACGGCCTTGGCGTTCTCGCGGGCGGCGCCGGTCGCGGCGGCGTGGGTGAACAGGGAGCGGGCGCCGGTGCGGACACGGCGGGCGGCCTGTGCGGTGGAGCGGCGTAGGGCGGAAGCGGCGCGGTGGGCGCGGACGCGGGTCCGGAGGGTGGTGGCTGCGCGGTGGCTGCGGGCACTGGCCATGTGGTGCTCCTCGTTCTTCGTTGGTTTGTCGGCGGTGCTCTCCGCCAACAAGAGAAATAGTACACCCATGGGAACACCGAGGGAACAACTATCTCTCAGCGATCTAGATTTCCGCAGATGAGAACGCGCCCTACCCTCCATCTGAGAGCGGGCGCATTCCGATTGGTCTACCATTCTCGACAATCAGAACAGGGCGTCGTCCTGGGGTACGGCGGGGCCTGCCTGCCTGCGGGGGCGGGTGGCGCGGCGGCTGGCCGGCTCATCCCCGAACAGGGCGTCGGTGCCGTTCGCGTGCGGTGCGGCCTCCACACGGCGGACGACGTCGCGGGCGTCCACCAGGGCGAGCGGCGCGCCCTGGTCGAAGTCGGCCGTCCGCATGCCCTTCCAGTCCCGCCCCGCCATCACAGCCACCCCTCCGGCGCCGCGCCGAGGATGAAGGCGGTTTCCGTGATCCCGCTCTCGTGCCCGACGAACACGACGTCGGGGTGATCGCCGAGCACCTGCTCGCACGGGTCGCCCTCGGTGCCATCGCGGCGCACCACCACGGTCAGCGTCACGTACTCCGGCTCGGGCGTCCCCTCCTGGTGGCGCGCGACGATGTCGGCCGGTATCACGGCAACCGGCGCGTTCCGCCGCTCCAGGACGCAGGGGTCCCCATCCTCGGACGGGTGCAGGCACACCAGCCGCGCGACCGCGTCGACAAACTGCTCGGCCTCCTCGCACTCCTCGCAGTCGGTGCACGGGTTGTCGGGCAGGGTGCACGGGGCGGCGGAGTACGGGCCGGGCGTGGGCACGCTCGACCTGTCACGGGAGAACGTGGCAACAACTAGGTCGCCGGGCTCCACGTCCACAGCGGGGACGACGACGGCCTGGTCGAGGTCAAGGCCGCTGGGCAACGGCTCGTAGTCGTCAGTGGTCGGCCGGTCGTTGAGGGTGTAGGCCACGCCGTCAAGGGAGCGGATACGCATCAGAGATTCCTTCGGTGTCGGGGGCCGGGGCGCGGTGCTGCGCCCCGGCGAGGAGGGGGAGCTGTCAGGTGCGGGGGCGGGTGTCCGGCAGCTTGCCGACGGCGGCGGCCACGCCGAGGCGGAACCACTGCGCGCGCTCGCTGCCCCAGTCGGCGCGGACGAATTCCGGCACCTCGAACCCCAGGTGAGTGCGGGGCACGCCCGGGTGCGGGTCGACCGGCTCCGGCTTCGGCCACGGCGCGGTGATCGTCTCGGCTACCTCGTCCGTGGGCCGCCCCACGGTGTGCTCGCAACCGGACCCCTCCGGGCCGATCAGTCCCCAGTGGTCGCTGATCCCCAGCCAGGCGACGCGCCACGTCTGCCCCTCGTGCTCAGCAACCAGAGTGACGCGGGTGTTCGGGGCTGGGCCGGTGATGCGCACTCCGGTGCCGTAGAGGGCGGTGTCGAGGGCGCGGCGGGCGTAGGCGGGGATCTGACGCGGAAGGACGGACATGGGGCTCTCCGGGGCGCTGTAGGGGCCGGGGCGCAGCGGGGCGCCCCGGCGGAGTGGTTGGGCGTGTCAGGCGGTGCGGGCGGCCTCGGCGGCGGCCTTGGCGGCGAGGCGGGCCTCAACCCACGCGTAGATGAGCGCGGCACTGACCTTCCCGGCGGCCTCGCCGGGCGTCGCGCCCTTGTCGATCGCGGCGAGGTAGAGCAGTCCGGACGCCTCCACGGCGGTGGGGCGCATGAACGTCTCGACGAGCTGTTCGAGGTCCAGGTTCGGGAACTCCCCGTGCAGCGCGCGGGCGGTGGACGCGGCAATCCGGCCGACGGCGTCGCCGAGCTTATCGACCTGGGCGGGGGTGAGGGGGGCAGTGGTCATGGTGTGCGGCGCCTTCCTTGGCGGGGGAGGAGGCCGGGGCGCAGAGCTGCGCCCCGGCGAGGTCGGACCGGCTGGCTCAGGGCTGGTTGTGCTCGAACCACTGCGCATCAAGGGCGAACAGGGCGGCGGCGAACTCCTCGGTGCCCGGTACGGCGTCGATGCGGGACAGCAGCGTGCGACCGGCCGCGACGGTGTGCGGGGTGCCGTCGTCGTCCGTCCAGGCGTACGCGGGGCGCTCGGCTACCGTCGCGCACACGTCGGCGAACTCGACCTCGCCCCGGCACGGCTGCGTGGCACCCGTCTCGTTCTCGTCCACTCGGCCGTCACGGTTGTCGTCGCCCATCAGGTCGGCGCGCCCGTCGGCCCATCCGTCGTTGTACGGGGTGACGGTGTCCGTGCGAGGGGCAAGGTCGGACGGCGTGGCGTCGGACGCGGTGAGGGCGCCCAGGCCGGCCAGGACGATCACGGCGGTACCGGCGGCGAGCAGGGGCGCCGGGCGGGGGCGGCGGGCCAGGACGCGGCCGAGACGCGGGAAGCGTTGCATGGGGTGTTCCTTCGTTCGCTGGTTGGCCCCGGTTGCTCTCCGGGACGACATGGAAAACAGTACACCCATGGGAATCTTTTGCAACCCTCGCGCACTCAAAAGCGCGAGAACGTACAGATAGAGAGCCTTTAAGCTACGCGCGGCGACTCCACGGATTCCCGTGGGTTGACTATTTCTACGGGAAGGCTGTACGTTCAGCGGACGCCACTAAGGCGGGGTCGGGGCGAGCATCCCCGGCCGAACCAACGAACCGAGGAGCACCCCATGGCCACAGAGCCCGAGATGACCGGCATCAAGAACGCGGACGACCTGCTCGCCCTGGCGCGCGCCTTCGAGCTGAACGTCAAGATCACCACCGAAACCGCCCGGTCGGCCGTGACCCACACGATCCGCATCAGCCTCCCCGTCCCGCCCGTCTACGCCGGAACCGACCAGGGCCGCGCCATCGCCGGAACCGCCCTCACCATGACGTGGTCGAAGCGAACTACCGGGCGCGCCCGGGGCCTCTTCGTGAACGCCACCCTGGAAAGCCCCGACGCCGCGCCCCGCAAGGTGCGCACCCTGGCCGGCCTGGACTCCGCCGTCCGCGACCTCGGCCACGAAGCCGCCCGCCTCGCCAGCGAGACCGCCGCCCACCCTGAGGACGTCATCGACACCCCCCACACCCTCTACATCGGCGACGAGCCGCGCCGCGCAGACATCCCCGCCGCACAGATCCGCCGCGTCGTCGCCACGCGCCGCCTCTCCCGCCGCGCCGTGAACCAGCACCCCGAGACCGGCGCAATCCACATCGGGAACCACAGCTACGTACCCGCCGAGCACGCGGCCCCCGTCGTCCCTCGCTTCCACATGCGCAGCGTCAACGGCGCCACCCCCGAGCGCATCTCCAGCACCGAAGCTGTGGCCGAGATGAACTACGCGCAGATGGAGGGCAGGCGCCACGTCCGCGAGATGTCCGCTGGCCAGTCGCGCGCCCGCATCGTCTACAAGGACCCCGCGCGCGGCACGGTGCTGCTGCGCCCCGCCACCCCCGAGGAGTCCACCCCAGCGGCCACCCCGGCGGCCACCCCGGCGGCCACCCCCGACGAGCAGAAGGCAGCCGACATCCTTGGTGCCGGTGAGAAGTGGATCCGCCACGACTTCCAGACAGGCCAGGGAGCGCCGTACCGGACGGTGTCCCGCGAGTCCGCAGTGAAGCTGATCGCCGAACACCTGCGTTCCGGTTCGGACGTGTCCCCGTCCTCCGAGGGCGGCGTGAACATCAAGCCGACGACCGGCACGACGTCGTACCGGCTCCGGCCGTTCCCCGCGATGGCCTAGCCGTCCGGCACCGCCCGGCCGTCATAGACCGGGCGGTGCCATCAGGGCCCCTCACGCGCACGCGCGTTGAACGGTCCAGAAAGTCCATGAACCCGCGTTCGCCTCTCTCCTGGGGCGACGTAAGCCGCGTTCGCGCGGCCCCTTGTCCGGCGAGAGCACGCCGGGCCAACCACGAAGCGAGGAACCCCTGATGTTGACTGCCACGGAGCGCGCCGAGGCCATGGCGCTGCAAGTCCTGATCTCTGCCCGGCTGCACAACGGCCGTGTCGTCACTCACGACCTGGTGGACGCCGTGATGAGCCGGGACGCCGACACCGAGCAGGGGAAGGCGAACAAGGAGACCGTCCGCCGGATCATCCGGGCGCGGGCAGCGTCAGAGTTCGTCCGCGTCATCTTCACCGAGGGCGAGCGGTATTGGGCGATCCGGGAGCAGCTCCACCACATGAGCCCGGACGAGGTTCACGCGCTCCGCGACAGCATCTCCGACGGCGGCGACGCCGACCCGCGCGGTGACGACCGTGCGCTGATCGACGCGATCTCCGTACGCCTGTCGAACCGGCTCTCCCCGCGCCGTCTGGACGGCTGCAAGCCGGTCTCAGTCCGCCTGTGGCGTGAGCCTCGCCCCCGGCCGGCCGCCCCGATGGGGACGGGAGCGGCAGCACGGTTCGAGACGCTCATGGACGACGTCGTCACGGACCCCGACGCGAACTCCCGCATGTTGCGCCTGATGGAGGCTGCGGAGCTGTGGGCGACGCTCAAGGGGCACGCTCCCGAGGTGCCGGACGGGTTCCCCCTGGCGATGTGGCAGGCGACCACCGACAGCGCGCGGGCCAACCGGCCGGTGATGGACGACATCGTGGCGCGCGCGGTGCGCATGTGGCAGGAGCGCGGGCGTGAACTCGCCGTTGAGCGCAAGGCGGCCGAGTTGCTCGGCGACGGGGAGCACTGGGTGAAGCACTTCCACGTGTTCGGCGGGCAGCCCCGGGTTGAGCGGGTCGACCGCGTGTCGGCGCTCGGCACGATCGTGTGGGCGCGTGGAGAGGGCTGGCAGTGCTACCGCGCCGAGGCGGGCGGCGTGAACCTGGAGTCGACGACTGGGGAGTCGTCCTATTGGCTGGAGCCGGTTACCGAGGAGCGTCCGGCCAGCAAGGAGACGACTCTGCCCGACACCGTTGAGGCCCGTCGCCGCGCGGCGGGGTTCGCTGCGAAGTGGTGGGCGGAGCAGAACACCGGGGAGCCCACCGACGCCGCCCTGGCCGCCGTGTTCGCCCACACGGTGAAGCCGCCGAAGCGTGAGGCGTACCCGCTCATCCGCGAGGCCATCACCGCACTCACGCCCCCAGCCGCCGCCGCGCCCCTGTTCGCCGCTCTCGCCGCCCGTGAGGCCGCCGACGAGGCCGCCGACCTGACACCGGCCAGGCTCCACCGGCTCATCAACCACCTGGAGATCCTGCCGCTCGCCGCGCCCCCCGCGCTGCACGAGAGGGTGCACGCGGCCCGCGACACCGCCGAGGGCGTGTGGGAGTCCCTGCGGGTCGCTCGCAGCCTGCCCGCCAAGACGGCCGCCCGCAGTGCCGCAAAGGACGCCATCGCGCGGGCCCGCGCCGCCATCCTGGCCGTCCAGCCGCACGCCAGCCGGATGCACGGCACCGACATGCCGCACACCGCCGACAGCATCCGCGCCGCCGTGTTCGCCTACATGCACGTTGGGGCCACCCCCGACGAGACCGACGCCATCGAGAGCGGCACCGCCGAGGTACGCGTCGACTGCCGTCCCGACACGGGCACCGGGTGGATGATCACCGCCCGCATCATGGCCGGTATCCGGGACGTCGGCTGGTTCCTCCCCGCGCACCCGCCCATCGTCGTCAAGTTCCGCAGGGTTGACGGCCGCACAAGCCCCGCCGACAACGCGCGCAAGGTGATCGGCTCCATGCTCCGCGTGGACGTCCCCGTCAAGTACAAGGACGCCGCACGCCGCTGACTCGCCCCGGCGCCGCCCGGCCGGCATGGGTCGGGCGGCGCCCCCGTAAGCCCCACACTCCCGCTCTCTCGCCCCGCCGTTGCTGTCCTGGCCCTTAGGGCGCTGGGGCGCTGCGGGGCGCTCTCAGGAAGGCTCAAGCCGTCGTGTCCCTGCCTCCGTGGCTCCGTGTCCGACTCCCCGGAGATTCGGCCGCCCCGTTCATCGCGTTCACCGACGAGGTTGCCGAACTGCTGGAACTGCCGCCCGCGCCCCCGGCCGAGGTGTACGAGCGCCGGTACGACACAGACCGCATCTGGATGGTGTGGCGCTTCACGAACGGTGGTGCGTCGCTGTTCCTGGAACGCCCGTACGCGGAGTTCCAGGAGGGCGTGACCATCACGGTGCAGTGGCATCAGTCGCCGGACCCGAAGGTGGTGGCTGCGATGGTCCGGGCGTACGTGCGCCGTGGACGTCGTGAGCAGCAGCGGCCGTGCTGGCTGGTCCGTGTGCTGGGCGGTCGCTGAACCAACCCTGTGTTCCCCCCGGTCCGCCGCTTGTGGCGGACCGGCCATAAGCGGCGGAGAGCAGCCGTCGCAACCAACGAAGGAGCAGCGCGTGAGCGCGTACGTAGAGATCCCTCGCCCGTACGAGTCGGCCCCCGGCCGCTTCACTGTCGACCTGGCGTTCCCCGCGGCGTCGAAGCGTCGGGCGAAGCAGCACCACGACGTGGCATGGGCCCTGGCCGGCGTCCACGGCGTGGAGGCGGCGACCCCGTTCAAGCTGAACCCCCGGTGGTCGTACTACAAGGAGATTTGCGGGACCGATGAGCGGTACGGCGGGCTGGATGACCGGCGTCTGACGGTGCAGGGCGGCCCGCGGGAGTTGTCGCGGTACCTGGTCGCGCTCGTGCGGGTCGTGGACGAGGTGGAGTCCCTGGCAACCCGGGCGGTTCGTGTGGTCGGGGTGTGGAAGCGCTCCGTGGCCGCTGAGCCGTTCCTGGAGTACGAGGATGCGTCGACCATGCGCGTGCGGTCACGGGAGTTCCGGGCGGACGTCCTGCGGGCCCTCGTGCAGGGTCTCGGCGCCCGTCGGCGGCCTGTGGGGGAGCGGGACAGTGTCCGGCCGCTGTGGGAGCAGCCGGGGGTTGTCGCTGAGGAGGTACGGGCCGGCGTGGGCGGTGTCGACGTCGAGCGGGCCGACGAGGAGGCCGTGAGCGTCCAGGCGGCGCGCATGGTCCCGGCGGCCGTCGTCGAGGCGGAGCGTCTGGTCGTCGCCGCGGCGGCCCGGGTTGAGGCGGAGCGCCTGGAGGAGGAGCGTGTGGAGCTGTTCCGTGACGCCGGAGAGCGGATGACCCGGGCGCAGGATGAGGCGGAGGCCGCCAGGGTCGCGCAGCACGGGCAGATGGGTCTCTTCCCGGAGGCGGAGGCCCGTACGCCGTTCACGGTGCCGGAGCAGATGCCGCAGAGGCCGCGCCGGGCGCCTGTGCGCCGCGGTCGTCTGCGTCCGGAGACGCGGGCAGCTCTCAGCGGGGCAGTGCGCGTCATCCCCAGGGGGGCCGCGGAATACGTCTGGCCGGACCTGACGGCGTTCCGGGCGCCGGTGAGTCCCGACGGCCGGCAGTACGCCCGCGCAGCCTGACAATCCCAGCGAACCATCAGACCCCGAGATTCCGAGAACGGTAGACCGTAAGGAATCTCGGGGCCTAAATATGCTGCTCAAAACGAGAAACCCTTCCCAAGATTCCCATGGGTGCACTATTCTTTGTGTTGGCGGGAGAGCAACCCGCCAAACCAACGAAGGAGGAACACCCCTATGACCGTTGCCCTGACAGTGAGGCCCCTGGAAGCGCTCACCGAGCAGTACGGGCCGATGCGTCCGGTGGTGCACCACGCGAACCCGATCGACATCCCCAGCGAGCAGCAGGTGACCTACACCTTTGCCCTGCTCGCCGGGAAGAAGTTGCGGGAGTCGCTCATCAAGAACGGCCGCTTCGTCGACCTGGCCATCGACTTCGTCGAGTACATCGACCCCGTCAGCCAGTTGAAGCGCTACGCCGTCCACTACTGGTCGTTCGGGCGTGAGTGGGCCAGCGACCATGAGCACCGCGCCGTGGCGGAGGCCGCGTATGAGGGCGCCGTGCGCGCCGAGTTCGCGAACCCCACGCTAAGGCTCGGCCTGCGGTTCTCGCGTGGTCTGGCCAGCTTCTACGACGTTACCGACGTCATCTGACCGAACCGGTCCCTCACCGCCGGGGCGCGACCGTACGCGCCGCGCCCCGGCACCCTTCCCCAGCTCGCCAGACTTCACCGAGGAGAACTCCGTCATGACCCGTGCCGCTTGGGACGCCCCCGCGACCGACTACCAGACCCGCCTCTTGCTCTCCGCCCTCGACGACTCCCAGCGCCGCATCCCGTCCGACGCCAAGACCCGGACGCTCCAGATCATGCTCAAGCGCGAGTGGGTCCAGGCGCGCCGGATTACGTCGACCCTGGCGGCCGTCGAGTCGGGCGCGACCGAGTACGTGCTCACCCACCACGGCGTGAACGCGGCCAACCGGGAGGCCACCGCGCAACTCGCCAAGATGTACCCCGTCGCCACCCCGGCGGTCTACGTGCCCGAGGAGGGCGAGGAGCACCGGGACATCGTCGTCGTGATGTCCGAGCCCGCCGCGGACGGCACAGTCGAGGTCCACAGCGTGAAGCACAACGGGCCCGTCCGCGTACCCCTGGCCGGACTCCAGCAGCTCCCCCCGCTTCCCCCGGAGCCCGAGGGTGAGATCACCGACTGGTGGGTGATCACGGACGCCGAGGGCGCCGAACTCGCCCGCGTCGAGGCCGAGGACGACCCCGGGGCGCGAAAGGCGGCTATGCGTCACGCGTCGGTCGTCGCGACGGTCCGCCGGGACAAGGGGTTCGCCGTACGACGGCTGCGTACCTCCGAGCTGTCCATCCCCGTCGGGGAGCTGCACGGACTGCCCCGCATTTCTCCGGTTGTGGCCGCGCCCGCCCAGGTCGACCGGTGGAGCGTCCAGGACCGCGAGGGCAACGAGGTCGCCGCGGTGGAGGCGACCAGCTACGACCACGCCGTCCAGGTGGCCGACCAGGACCCGAAGGTGCGCGCCGCGGAGCCCGGGTCGGGCGGACTGGTCTACATGCGGCGACGGCCCGCCCCGGCCACTCGAACCATCACGGTCCGCACCGAGTTCGACGGCCGGTCCATCCCGACCCGGCTGAAGGCGGCAGGAGCCCCCGGTCAGATGAAGTACAGCAACACGGCGGGCGCCCTGCGCTGGGTCCTGCCCGGCGGCGAGGAGCTGACCCCGGGCCAGGCCGCGGAGCGGTTCCTGAGCTGACCCTCGCGGGCCCGGGGCACGCCACGGTGCCCCGGGCCTGTCCTCCGCCCGTCTCCGTCCGCTCCGCACCCTTGAGGACCCCGTTCATGGCGATCGCGACCTTGTTTGACCTCCCCGACATCCAGACCTTCCAGGAAGCCCCCGCGGCCGTCATGCCGGCGAAGCCGAAGCGGAAGGCGCGGACCATCCACGCGTCGGTGCCGCTCTCGCCGTCGACGACCGTTCCGGACGAGCTGATCAGGGACGCGGACTGGATAGTCGTCTCCAGCTCCGGCGGCAAGGACTCGCAGGCGATGCTCTCGTACGTCGTCCGGCGCACGAAGGCCCTGGGGATGCTGGACAAGGTCGTCGTCGTGCATGCGGACCTGGGCCGTGTCGAGTGGAAGGGCACCCGCGAACTCGCCGAGGAACAGGCGCTCCTCTCCGGGGTCCGCCGGTTCGAAGTCGTCCAGGCCGAGGGCGCCGATCTCCTCGCGCGGGTCGAGATCCGCTACGGGAAGCTCAAGGCGAAGGTGCAGCGCGAGGCGGTCGAGCGGGGCGAGGATCCGGCCGCGGTGAAGGTCCCGCCGGCCTGGCCTTCGAGTTCAGCACGCTGGTGCACCCCTGACGCCAAGCGGGGCCCGATCCGGAAGCTGTACACGCGGCTCACCGGGGAGCTGTCGCACCTGGGGCGTCCCGTGCGGATCCTGGAGTGCATCGGGCAGCGGGCCGCGGAGAGCGATCAGCGGGCGAAGCTCGCCGAGGTCGAGATCAACCGCGGGGCGAGCAACGGGAAGCGGCACATCACGACGTGGCGGCCGATTCACGGATGGAGCGACACCCGCGTCTGGCGGGAGATCGCAGAGTCCGGGCTCCCGTACCACCCTGCGTATGACTGGGGGAATCACCGTCTGAGCTGCGTTTTCTGTGTCCTGGGGTGCACGAGCGACCTGGTGAACGGTGCGCGGCAGGTGCCGGAGCTTGCGGCCGCGTACGCGCGCACGGAGGTCATCGTGGAGGCCGATTTCAAACAGGGCCTGTCGATGCGGGAGATCATCCGCCGCGCCGAGGTCCTGGAGGCGGAGCAGGGACCGGCCGCGCGGCCGCCGACGGGTACGGCGATGTCCGGGTACGTCGGGAAGTCGTCGACCGCCCTCTACCGGGGCCGTCTGGCCCTGCAGCGCAAGCTGTACGGCCTGACCGCCTGAATCGCGCGGGGGCCGTTCTGGTCGGCGGCTCTCGCTTATTCGCGCGATCCCCTATCCCTCAAATTCCTTTGGGTATACTATTCGTGGTGTTGGTGGAGAGCAACCACTGACGAACCAGCGAAGCGAGGAACACCATGTCAAATGCCGTCCTCTTCGACGTCCCCACCTCTTCGATTAATGGTTCCCCCAAGGGAAAACGTCCCGCGCCGGTGTTCGCCGAGCGTCGGTGGTTCGCCGACCTTGACCGGGTGACGTACCTGGGCACGCACCAGCCGTCTTGGCTGGCGCGCGAAGAGTTCGGCAACGACTGCATCCCGCTGTGCGTCTCCCACGGGCGTCTCGACGGCCGCAAGACTCTTCCGCGGGCCGTGACGCCGTGGATGCTCGACTCCCGCGGATTCTCGGAGCTCTCGCAGCACGGCCGGTGGACGATCTCCCCGTACGCGTACGCCGCGGCGGCGCGCCGGTACTACGACGAGATCGGCCTGATGGACATGTGCGCCATTCAGGACTGGATGTGTGAGGACGAGATCCTCACGAAGACCGGCCTCACGATCGAGAACCACCAGGTCAAGACCGTCGCATCGTTCCTGAATCTGATGTCGCTCGATGCGGACCTACCGTGGATGCCCGTAATTCAGGGCCGCACCCTCGACGACTACCTGCGATGCATCGACATGTACGACCAGTTCGGCGTGGATCTCACGCTCGAACCGGTCGTCGGGATCGGCTCCGTATGCCGCCTGCAGCAGACTGACGAAGCCGCGCGGATCATCGAAACGATCTGGTCCATGGGCATTCGCCTTCATGGCTTCGGATTCAAGTCGACAGGTCTGCGCCGGGTCGCCCACCAGCTCTACAGCAGCGACTCCATGGCCTGGTCGTTCAACGCCACCAACAGGGCCCCGATGCCCGGGTGCGTGGGCCGACACGTGCACTGCGGCAACTGCCCGAAGTACGCCATCGCCTGGCGTAACCAGCTCCTCAACTCGCTGCCGGACGACCCGCAGCTCCTGCTCACTGCCTGATTCCCGAAGTCGTCCGGGGCGTCCGTCGTGGGCGCCCCGGCTCTCACCCACGCAAGGAGACCCCTGTGTCTGCCGTACTCAGCAAGCTCACCGACCGGTTCGACAAGGTCCGCGAACTGGTCGACGTCGCCGAGATGTACGCCACGGACGGCGCCCCCTTGTCGGCGATGCAGAACCTCGTGGACGCCATCGCGACCATCCGCAGCGTCATCGAGCCTGCCCCGGACGAGGACCGGCAGCCCATGCCGCTGGAGCGGCTCGTGGAGACCGTGGAGGGTGCGCTGCACCGCCGGAAGCCCGAACAGGTAGCCGCCGTGCCGTGGGTCGCCGAGGCGATCGGGCTGCACGAGCCCGCCATCCGCGCCCTGGGCGAGGTGGCGGCCCTGGCCGAGCAGCAGTACCGGGCCGCACTGGTCGAGTGGATCAGCCGCGACTGGACGTGCCTGTGCGTCGTGAGCTGCGCCGAGGACCCGGCGACCGCATGCAGCCTCTCGGGCCGAAGCCACGTCCACCCGGCGATCCCCGGCCAGCCGGGCGTCTACGGGCCGTGCCCCATGCACCCCGACGCGCCCGGCGACCACTAGCAGGCCCTGCTCCTGGGAGCCGGGGAGCACCGGCCCCCACCCCGAAGGAAGGAACCGCGCCCCATGCCCCGTGTCACTCGCTCCCACACGATCCGCCGCCACCTTGTCGACGGCGGGCTCGTCGACCTCGGCCTCGACTACGCGCAGCAGGAGGCAGGTCCCGACGGCCATGACACCGACGGGTTCTCGCTGCGGCAGCAGTACGACGAGGCCGGAACGCTGGTCGTCGTGGCCGGCGCGTACGGCCCGAACTGGCTGCGCACCCTGTCCGAGATCAGCGGACGCTTGGAGCAGCCGTTCGTGAAGTGCGTGGTCATCGCTGAGGCGCCCGTCGTCGCCGACCACGAGGTAATGGCGCGGTGGGCGACGTCCGCGGAGTTGCAGGCCCGCCGCGCGTCCGCGGAGCTTCGTCAGGCCCCTCTCAAGGCCCTGCTTCGCCGCCAGGAAGCCGAGCAGCGCGCCGCCCAGGAGCGGGAGGACCTCGAAGCCGCCGGTCAGTCCGTCCTCTTCTGACACAGCTTGCCCGGTCGTGGCGTTCCCCCAAGCGTCACGGCCGCCCGGCCCCGCGCACAACCCCGTCCTACCGGCAGGAGATACGAGATGACGCAGTACGAGCGCCTCATGGCCGAGGCTATCCCCACCGGCAGGTTCGGGAACTCCGACAGCCAGACCCGCAGGACGTCGGCGCCGCCCCCGTCGCCGGAGCAGCAGGCCGCCCGCCGTGCTGCCCTGGCGGGCGCGCAACAGGGCTGGCGTCTGCAGGACGAAACCTCGCAGCGCAAGCGCGCCCGGTCCGCCGTGAAGTCCGCCGAACGGACCCGCGAACGCGCGCAGTCCCGTCCGCGCCACCTGCGCATCGTGCCCGACCCGAACGACACCCAGGCCGCTTGACCACCACATGCCCAGATAGGCAACGCCATGCGCTGGAAAGTCACGCACCGCCGCCGCAAGCCGAACTCCGGCCGATGGAAGGCAGACGAGCACAACTACCGGATGGCGCACCGTGGCCGGTGAGTCGGCCGGGGAACACGCCGAGGTCTGCCAATGGTGGGACGACGACCCCCGGACCGGCGTCCCGTCAGAGCGCTCATATGGCCTGACCCAAGGCGTAATGCCCCCTTGGCGTGGCGTCTCCGCGCAACTGCACATCCTCGCAGGAGCCGGTGGCAGTGAGTCAGCACCCGACCACTTTCGGTGATCAATGCGGGTGTGTGAGCTACGCGAAGACAGGGTCATCACGGCTTGATGAGGTCGCGAAGGGTGGGGACGCAGGCACCGGCACTCGTGATCCCGGTGATGACAGCGGCAGCTACGGGGGCGCCGGTGAAGACGGTCAGTCCGCCGATGACGAAACCGAACACGGTCGCGGCAAGCAGCACAACGGCGGTGTGCACGGACAGGAACGGTTCCCCTGAGGGGTTCTGGTTTGTGGTCATGCTTCGACTCTGACCGACAGAACGGCTGTGACCAGCACCGATGGAACACATCTGATGAAACCCGATCGACGACCGCGCAACGCCGCACAGTGGTGGCGGTCGACCGAACACCCGAACTGTTCGGCACTGTTCGGCACTGTTCGGCCCCCGGACCACTAACCTGCTTTATCCGTACGAGGACGGGAGCACGAGGGGGAGTGCCCGGTGGCCGAGGAAACGTATGAGGGTCTGCTGCAGGAACAAGCCAGCCGTCTGAAGCAGCTGCGAATTGAGCGGGGCTACCCGTCCCTGCGCGACATCCAGAGCCGTGTGCTGAAACTGTTCGCTCAGGAGAGGGCGTCCCTGCCGATCGCCACTCAGAGCGCTGCCTTCAGCGGCAGGTACGTACGTCAGGACAAACTGATGTGGCTCGTCCGGTGTCTCATGTCCTGGGACGTGTACGGCGATGACTGCCCCCCGCCCGGACGCAGGGACCCCGCCCTTGATGAATGGCGTGTCCGCTGGAGGCAAATCACCTCCGCACAGCCCCAGCGCCGCAAGCCCACAGCCGCACCGACGGGCACGGAGGCGGAGACACCGACGGGCACACCCACGGACACGGAGGAGCCGTGGTACGGGTCTGCACCCCTGAACCGGGACGCACCAACGGCGAGGCCGAATTGGTACGGGTCTGACCCCATCGCTCCACCGTATACACCGACCGACACGGACACAGAGACGGATGCCGAGACGCCGGGGTATAGGAGTGCACCTCCCGGGTCCGGCCAACAAGTGCACTTCATCTGGCTGCTCGACTGCTCCCACCCGATGGACGGTCAAAAAGTCGCCCAGCTCAACTTCGCCATCAACGAAGCCCTGCCGGATATGCGCCAGGTCGCGAACGACAACCCTGCGGTGAAGCTCAAGGTCCGGGCAGTGACGTTCGGCGCCGGCGCTCGATGGATGATGAAAGAGCCGACCGATATCCAACGCCTGGAATGGCCCAATGTCACCGTCGATGCCAACAGCGAGGGCTGCGACATGGGCACGGCTTTCCGACTGGTCGCCCCCGCCCTGATGGTTCCACCAATGCCCTTCTGTTCACCGCCACCGGTGTTGGCGCTGGTCTCCAACACGACGCCAACAGACGAATGGCGCTCCGGGCTGCGCGAGCTGATTGCCACCCCATGGGGCGCTAAAGCGGTTCGCGTCGCCATACCCGTCGGCGCCGACGCCAACCACAGCGTGCTCCAAGAGTTCTTGGGAAATCCGGAGATAAGGCCACTGGACCCCAACAGTCCCAGACAGCTTGCTGCAGCCATCCGCTGGGCGGAGACCGAGGTATCAAACGATCGCGAAGTGCGCTAAATTCGGCTCCGCACACCATTCGTGCGAGACCAGAGGAGTGAATGGGCGCGGCCCAGCACTCTGGAGGAGGTCCGGCGACACGGGTTCGAACTACGTAACGCGCCCACTGATGGGTAGCTCAATAGCAGAGCAGAGCACTGTTAATACTCAGGCTGCTGGTTGGCGTCCAGCCGTGTCAGCTATGTATGGAGAGGGCGCATCTCTACGGCTCTGCGTCCCTTACTGCGACTGGTGCGACGTGCCGCGTCGCACGGACAGAAATCACCTGTCCGACTATTGCGGCTGCCGCTCCGCCTACCGCCCCCACAAGGTAGGCGACAGCCTTAATGATCTCAGCCGCACTGTTGGCGCTTGTGGACGGCTCCGTTGGGTCGAACGGCGGGGGAATCGCCACAGCCGTCTCACTCGGTTCCGTGGCACCGGCCGGCGGCGGCAGATTGTACGTAGGGGTTCCATTTCCGGGGGATGTCGGCCTCACTGTCCCGGCCACCGTGGGAGACGACGAGGCTTCACCAGTGCCGTTGAATGGTGTATTGAGACTCGTGATCGGGAAGACCAGCACGGCCAAGACCACCGCGCCGAAGATCGCGAAACCAATCCATCGTATCCGGTGACCTAACCTCTGCCTCTTTGTGATCTTCCAGTTTATATCCCCCATATGATGAAGATAGGGCTCCCTTCTCATGAACAGGAGGGGGCTCGCCATACGCGCCCACCTGTCCGACCCCGCCACGACGGTCCTGAGGGGCTACTCAGCGACCGCGCTCCATTCCGCCTTTGTCAGGGGCGGTTCGATGAGTTGACGCTTGAGGGGGCCTCGTGCCGTCGCGATCAGGATGCTCGGGCGCAGCAGGACGGGTATCCCGCGCTGAAGTGACGTCACATCGGTGACAGCGCGGGCGACACGACCGTTTCCGGTAGCAGTGAGCATGAGCCGAGCGACGTACCGGGCGGCCAGTCTTTCTCTGAGGGTGGGGCCGCTGTCCGTCGCACCGGGGTAGAACACGTCTTGTCCAGTGGCCAGGTCCCATGCGGTGGCGACGGTGCGGCCGATGGCCTTCTGGACGCTGGCCGCCAGTCCGGGGCTGTCCAGGCCGAGGCGAGCCACGGTCTTGTCCAGGGCGACGGCGCTCTGGGCACTCACTGACATGCCATGTCCGTAGATCGGATTGAACGCAGCAACGGAATCGCCGAGCGCTACGAACCCTTCGGGCCAGTTGCTGATCTTCTCGTAGTAGTACCGGACGTTCGCAGTGGTCCGGGTGAGCGCCACGTCGGTCAGGGGTTCGGCCGCGGCGAGGAGTTGCCCGATGACCGGGTCGCGCAGGCTCAGGGCGAAGTCGCGGAAGCCGTCAGTGTCGACCGTGGGCTCACCGCCGCTGGTACCTGAGAGGGTCACCAGCCAGCGGTGTCCCTCGATGGGCATGAGGACTCCGGCCCGGCCCGGTACCGGCGCCCGAGGGTCCGCCTGAACGTTGACCACAGGAAACTTTCCGTGCGCCCCGACGGGTGCGCGGTAGACACGGCTCGCATAGACGAGACCGGAGGCCACCCTGCGGGTCGCCGGCTTCGAGGTCCCCATGGACGCGAGCCATTCAGGGGCGCGGGACGCGCGGCCGGTGGCGTCAACAACGAGACCAGCTCGAAGTGTGCGCTCCTTCCCGTCGCGGCATCGGATGCGTGCTCCGGTCACCCCACGGGTGGCTGTCGCTTCGAGGCCGAGAGCTTCGGCGCCTTGTATCAGCTTGATGCGTGGAGAGCCGAGGACTTCCTTGCGGACGGACCAGTCGAGGAGGTCCCGGCTGGCAAGGACCATGTGGTGGGACTCAACCCAGCGGCGGAACCAGCCCTGAGCGCTCAGCGCCACCATGTCGGTCGGCACCGCGAGGTGCCGGGCACCTTCCGCTGCGAGTCGAAGGGCCGTGCCGGGCAGGAGTTGCTCGATGGCTTGGGCGCCGCCGGACCACAGCAGGTGGACGTGCCGGGCCTGGGGGAGTCCCTTGCGGGGAGCAGGCCCGTCCGGCAGGACGTCGCGTTCAACGATCGTCACGTTCGAATACTTCGACAAGGCTTGAGCAGCGAGCATGCCGGCGAGGCTTCCGCCGAGGACGACCGTTGACTGCAGGCCGTTGATGGGGGAGGAGTGTTGAGTCATCTGGGAGGCACGCTCTCTTGCTGGACTGCCAGGCGTTGGCGGATCGTTTCGGCGGAAGAGGGGTCGCGAAGGGCGAGGGACAGGGGTTCGAGGTTCTCGAAGTCCTCAAGGCTCTGACCGATCGAGCCGGTGCTGTTACCGGCACCGCTGTGTGACTCGTTGGCCATCGTGTCGAGAGCGTTGATCATGTCGACGACCGCGCCCAGAGCCGCCGCTTCCTGCTTGGGAAAACCCCTGGCGAGCGCTTCCTCGCGGGCACGGGCGCGCAGACCTGCGTCGAGATACGGGCCCAGTTTCAGGATGCTGTCGTAGATCGCGGACTGACGCTGTACGACGCGCAGCGGCCAGGGGGACCAGGCGCCGATGCGGACACGGCTTGCGTTGGGGCTGGTGGCACGCAGCGCGCGCCACAGCGGGCCCAGTTTCCGGTACCTGCGGCGCTCGTTCCTTTGTTCCTGAAGGTACGGGCCAGCGTGGGGTACGAGGAATCCGGCGGCGATGAGCAGAGCGGAGAGCACGGCGATGGGCGGGGCGACGAGAGTGCTCAGCCAGTCCAGGTTGTTACCGTTCCATCGGGCGACGACTGCCGTGGCCTTGGTGGCGGTGAAACCGAGGTTCATTAGGTAGCCGCAGCCCAAAAGGACCAGCCCCGCGCGCAGCCAGCCTTGAACGTGGCCGACGTAGGTCCAGATCAGTGCTGAGGTAGCCACGACGGCGACAAAGTGCCCGCTCAGGTACAACACAATGTGTTCACGCATGAACGGCGTGTTTGCGTAATAGGTGTCAAGGTCGCGAATGCGTTCCACAGATGCATCGGCAAGGACGAACGTCGTCCATAAGCCTGCGATCACTAGAATGTAAGAGATAACGACCAGCCGCAGGGCGAACGTACGCTTCCTTGACGGATCGACGAGCCAGACGATGACCAGCAAAAGGCAGGAGCTGCAGAACGCCGAGACCATGGTGTAGCAGATAGGGGCAGAGATGTTAGGGACACCAGTGGCTTCGTTCATGCGGTGGATGTTCCGCGGGTCCAGAAGAACGAAGACCAGGCAGGCCAGCAGTAACAAACCTCCCACCGCGCGCAGTTGGATGTCGCGCCAGAACCGGAACACGGATGGAGCCTTGATCAGAAAGGCTATTCCGAGTAAGGTCGCGGGAATTGCGTATGTGAGGGTCTCTAAGGTAGTGGTCATCACTGACCGCGGTATTCGAGCGAGGCTGACATGCGGTTCTCGACTGTGTCGGTTCGCAGAGGATCGCGTGCATGCGGGCCCCTCAACCAGGTGCGGAAACTCTGAGCGACCTTGAGCCCGAACCTCTCAGCGTCGTTCTCGTCGTCCTCGGCGAACCCAGTACGCGCGGCAACAGATAACAGCCTCGGCGCCAACGCTTCCCAGTCGGGTTCGCCCTCGGACAGCATGCGTGCAGCCATCGCCGCCCCGCCGGCGTCATGGGAGCAATGCCCCGCCTTCTCATGCCACAACTCATGCCCGAGGATCACCAACTGGTGCTCAGGGCTCGTCCGCTCCTCGATCACAATCAAGGACCTGTCGCCGAAGTCGAGGACCAGCCCCGAACCTGTATCTTTCGGAAACGCCGCGAGGCGCAACATCACCGGCTTGCCCTGCAACTTACTGACAGCCGCGCACATCGCTTCGAACAACTCCCGCGGCTCGGCCGGTAAATCAACCGACTCGCTCACCACGTTGGTGATGTCAGCGAGGAACTTCCTCATCTGTAATGCCGAGCCGATCACGACTGATCCTCCATGTTCTGCTGCAATACGTCCGCGATCAGCCCGGCGAAGCGCTTGGCTTCCTCCCGGCTCAGAGGCTCGCCCCGACGGGCAACGCCCACAAGACCGAACCTCTCCTTGAGAGCGGCGAGCGGATCGTCGAGATCCGCCTCGGTCTTGTGCTCGGTCTGGAGATACGGCTGCAACGCCCTGTTCAGCGCTGCAGCAGGTGTCTCGGTGAGGAAACCATCGGGCACCCCGAAATAGCGACTGAGTTGATGCCCGTGCTTCATGCTCGGCGTCTTCTCCCCGAGCACCAACTGCCGCGCCCAGACGATGGAGACGCCGATGCCGCCGGCGATGTCCTTCGCCATGGCGGTCACAGCATCCTTGTCGTCGTAGTCCTTGCCGTTCTCGGACAGACACCTGCGGCACAGGAGCTGGACACGCTCGCGGATCCGCGTGTCTATGTCGTCATCGCCGAGGTCCTTGCCGTCGAGAAGGGCCCGAACATCCTTCGCCGACGAGATACCTGTCGTACGCGATAGGTCCTCGGCATCGAGGACGAGACCTTGCTCGGCGATGCGAGCCAGAGTCTCTTGGAGAGGAGCGAGGGACTCACTCACCGTTGTGCTCCCGGGTGTTGAGGGTGTGGTTGTTGTGCTGCGTGACGACAGTAAGCGTCCGCAGCGTCCCCCGCCCACGTTTCGAGAAACGATCGTTGAAGAATTTAAACGATCGTTGACAGTCGCCGTTTGGGCGTAGCAGGATTCCCGTGAACCCGGAGCGGGATCATCCGGAAGAGGCAAACGGCGCGGACGGTGCATCCCTCAGCTCGTACCAGCTCCAGGGGTACTAGCGGCACCCCGCAATGGCCAGGAGTAAGGACTCAACGACCAGTGAAGCAAGGTCTGTTCTGCCCAACCGCGCCCGTGCGCCGGCGACACGAGAGGTGCAACATGGCGCGACAAGCGCACTAAGCAACCGCTTAACCCGCCCCGTCGGTACCCCAAAGCCTGCCGTCGCGCACTCGCCCCACGCACACCCATCGAACCAACAACTGACTCCGTGCCATTCAACGAGACGGACAGCTAGTGACGATCTCCGACGCCAGGCCACCGCTCCAGCACGCCAGCCCGCAAACAACCGCGCCCGCGCGACGCGCCAACGCACCCCAAGGGCCACCAGACACAGAGAACTCAATCGAGTTTCGACTTGGCCCAGAACACACCCCCACCCAGAGCATGCGCCGCGCCCGCGGGTTCGCCACCATGATGATGCCGACGCTGCTCGCTGATGCACTCAATGCCAACGTTGTTGAAGAATCGACGCTCGCTGTATTGACCGAACTCGTCGACGTCACCGCCCGACACCGCGCCAGCACCGACCTGAGCGGCCGGATTTCGTACGACGGGGAACACGTCCTGATCACCATCGGAGAGATGGACCAACCGCTACCCGACTCCCACGAGGAGCCGGGCCTGTTCCTTGTGCGACGCCTCACTGACGAGACTGGCCAGTACCGCGGTGACGAAGCCGGGTATGTGACCTGGGCGTCCGTGCCGGTCTGAGTGAGAGGCCAGAGCCCCAAGTAGCCTTGAAGGCCAGCGCGCCGGCAACAAGCACGGTAAGCACCGGAATGTCGATCTTCTCCACAAGATCCACACCGCGGCCTGGCACCCCAGATGTGGCCAGGGCTGGGTTGAGAGGGCGTGTACGACGCTGTCACCAGCCCCAAGCGAGCTCATGTGACGGGCCAACCCGCGCTTAGGTTTCGTCACCGTCCTCGGGAACGTCGACGGTGATGCTCGCAAGGTTCGCCTCTCGATGCTTTGCGCCGAAGCCGTCCTCAGGGATCAGGTACTTGTCCGGTGGGAACTTCCAGGGCAGGCACCAGGTCATGGCCTTGCCGCGCATCCCGTTGTCGCGCGTGACGACGGTGACCTGGCGCGGTGCGATGGCCTCCTGCAAGTGGGCCGCGCGGGCCACGACTTCGGAGTCGTTGTTCGGCAGGCGCCGGTGCCCAAGCTCGTCGCGTAGGACCTGGACCTCGGTCTCGTCGTGCAGTTTGAAGCGGCCGTCGGTGGACAAGCCCTTGAGAACGTCGCTCAACAACTCGTAGACCCCGCGCGCCCGTTTCTTGATCTTCTCGCTGCCCTCGGAGTAGGACTTACTGTCGATCTCCTCTACCACCACGTGCGGGATCACCAGCGTTGCCGGGCCATTCCCGCACACCCGAGACCACGGGATCTTGTCGAAGCGCTGACAGTGCAGCAGAGTGTTCGCGTCCACGACCAGCACACGCCGCCGGTAGCTGCGGTAGTCCTCCATGCTCTGCCGCATCTGGTTCTGCAGCTCCATGAAGTACGTCGCCAGTTCGTCCAGCTCCCAGTGCAGCAGTGCCGCGGTTCGGTAGGGCGTCAGGGGGCTGTGCACGATGTGGCTGTAGTGCTCGCCGCGCAGCCGCGCCGGCACCGCCGGGTCGGCGAAAACACCCGCCAGTTCCCGGGCGCTCGTCGCGGTCCACTGGCCGTACTGCCGCAGCGTGACCACCAGTTCGGGCCCGGCCAACTGCGAGGGCTCCACGCCCGCCAGTAACGTCTGGGCGAAGGTCGGGATGGAATTGCGGAGGTTGTTGAGTCCGACCTGGACCAGGTCGTCGAGGAACCTGATCGCCTTCTCGCAGGTGACCCCGGGCCGCAGCAGCATGGACGACTTCCTTGCCTCTCGGGCTGCCGCACCGTTGCGGGCGACTTCGCCAGCCATATCGTGGCAGCCGCTCCCGGCAGGCGGCCACCGAGATCCGCGAGTCTGCCGCTCGGTGAACCCGCAAAGGCCATCCTCCGTAGTCGATTCCACGGTCCCTGAACTCGCGGAACCCGGCTGTAGAGGGGGAACCCGACGAAAGCTCCCAAGATGATCAGGACTTCCTCGCTGGCCGTGGAGTGCCGTAGCCATGTTTTGCCGCTGAGGTAAGGGGTATTCGCCACCGAAATTAGTTGGCGCGAGTTCCGCTCTATAAGTAGCCCTGTGTTTCTGCCTACTTGCCGCTTCGGGAGGGTCGGGCCTCCCTGTCGCCGAGCTCGTTCGTGAGCGTGAAGGTGGGGTTGGGGGCCGCTGCCGGACATGCCTCGGGTGAAGCCGTTAGCGTCTATCGCAGGTTGAAATGGAAGAGGTGAGCCTTCGTTTGGCCGTCGGCGGTAATTGTCGGGCAGTGCCTTGTTTGGGGGTGCGCGGTGGCCTGGTGCAGAGCACGGCCCTGAATTCCTTAGGTGCTCCGTCCGGGAATTCTCGACGCGACACCGAACGTCAAAGGCATGTGACGCACGTCACAAAGGGTGTCCACATGTTGGACACTCTTGAATTGATCGACTGTGCGGTGACGACACCCTCGCCCCAACTCCTCGAAGGGAGGGAGCTGCTTGATAACTGTCGGCGTCTCATGTGGTATGTCGCCAACCCGTCGTGTGTGACAGGCCAATGAGAAGCCCTATCCAAGGGCCCTATCTGTGGGGTCTTGTGGCGTTCCGCTGATGGTGCGGGTGCTCAGTAACTAGGGTCCAGCGCAAGAAGATCGGGTGCCGGAGGTGGGCGCGTGCGGGTACGCGTATGGACAGCAGGAATAGTCACGCTCGCCAGCCTGGGCATAGGACTGGCGATCGTGCTGGCACTGGCGGGAAACGCCGCCACGTCCACTCCACACTGGCCGTGGCTGCTAGACGAGCTCCGGCAGCACCCCTGGTGGTCGGTCGGCGCCTTCGGGCTGCTGGCGATCGTGGCAGGCGCTATAGCGGCCTGGCTGCAGGCACGTCCCCCCGCAGCCCTGAACGACCCCCCGCCACCCCCGCCCGTAACCGTCCCGGACTGGTTCGTCGACCGCACCCAGACCCGCACCGCAGCAGCCGCAGTGTGTCGTAGGACATCCGCCGTCGGCATCACCACCTCCCTATCCGGAGCGGGAGGTTTCGGAAAGACCACACTGGCCACCGCCGTATGCGCCCGCCAACGCGTTAAGTGGCACTTCCGCTCTCGCCTCCTCCCCCCACTCCGGCCCCGCATCTACTTCGTCACCATCGGCCGAGACGTCCGCGGACGGGCGGCCGTGGCAGCCAAGGTCGTCGAGGCCACCCGATACATCACTGGCGACACCACAGAGTTCGACGACCCCGCTCTAGCCGGCGCCCACCTAGGCCGACTCCTCGACAAACGCCCCCGCACCCTGCTCGTCCTTGACGACGTATGGGAAGCAGAACAACTCGAACCCTTCCTCACGGGAGGTCACCGCTGCGTACGACTGATCACCACCCGCAACCCCACTCTGCTACCCCCCGGCACACCACCCATCCCCGTCGACCAAATGTCCCTAACCCAAGCCAAAGCTGTACTGACCTGGAATCTTCCGCTACTGCCCGAACCTCTGGTGAACGCCCTGCTCAAGGCAACCGGCCGCTGGGCCCTGCTGCTACGCCTGACCAACCGCCTCATCGCCAACCAGTGCGCTTCCGGCGCCGACCCCACCGTCACCGCCGAGCAGATCCTGCAACGGCTACGCGGCAACGGCCCCGCCGCTGTAGACGATCCCAATACCACCTGGAACCTGGACGACCCGCGACTCCGCAACCAAGCCGTAAAGGCCTCCATCGAGGCCGCAACCACCCTGCTACCACCCGACGGCCCGAACCGCTTCACTGAACTCGGCATCTTCGCCGAGGACGAGTCCATCCCCATCAGCGTCATCCACCGACTGTGGCAGGCAACCGGCCAACTGACGGAGACCCAGACCCGCAGCCTGTGCCTAGACCTGGAACGCCTATCGCTGCTGACCCTCGACCCGCGTAACGGCGGCACGATCAGCCTGCACGACGTCATCCGCGACTACCTGCGCAGCGCTCTCGGCGCTACGGGCCGCGCCCGCCTCAACGGGCTCCTCATCGACGCCATCGCCGCTACCCTGCCCCCGGCCCACCCTCTCGTTCCCACCGCACCCCACCCCCAACGCGCCTGGTGGGAACTGACGGATGGCTACCTCCTCGACCACCTCATCGATCACCTCCTCGCAGCCGGACGTATCCCCTCCGCCGAAGCTGTCGCGGCTGATCTGCGCTGGGTGGAGACCCGCCTCGCCCAACGCGGGCCATCCGCCCCCTGGACAGACCTCACCCGCGTCGACACCCCTCATACCCGCCCACTCGCCCGCAGCCTCGCCCAGACCGCCCACCTTCTCACCCCCACCGACCCACCCCGCACCCTCACAGGTGTCTTACACACCCGCCTCGACACATACCCGCACTGGCAACCCCAGATCACCGCACGCCAACTCGATCCCGCCCAACGCCCCTGCCTCACCAATCAGTGGCCTCTGCCTGATGCCCCTCCCCCAGCCCTATATCGCATCCTTATCAATCCCGACAGCCCCATCGACCCGATGATCTCGGTTGCGATTGCGCCGGATGGTACCTGGCTTGCGACCACCAGCTTGGAAAACGAGGTGCGGATCTGGGAGCGGGCGACCGGAACTTGTATCGCAACCCTCACCGGCCACACGGAGGTGGTGACCTCGGTGGTGATCGCGCCGGATGGCACTTGGCTCGCGACCACCAGTGCCGACAGGACGCTGCGGATCTGGGATCGGGTGACCGGAGCCTGCACCACCACCCGCACCGGCCCGACGCGCTCAGTGGTGGTTGCGCCGGATGGCACTTGGCTCGCGACCACCAGTACCGACAGCAAGGTGCGGATCTGGAACCGGGCCACCGGAACCCTCACTCTCACCATCGCTGGCATCGTGCGCGAGGGGCGGTCGGTGGTGATCGCGCCGGATGGCACCTGGTTTGCGACCGTCAGCGATGGCATGGTGCGGATCTGGGAGCGGGCGACCGGAATGTGCACAGTCGTCATTGACGGCCGTCCCAGCACGGTGGACTCAGTGGTGATTGCGCCGGATGGGACCTGGCTCGCGACCACCAGTGCCGACAGGACGGTGCGGATCTGGGAGCGGGCGACCGGGACCTGTATCGCGACCCTTACCGGTCACACCGGGGTGGTGAGGTCGGTGGTGGTTGCGCCGGATGGGACCTGGCTCGCCAGCGCCAGCGATGACGGCTCGGTGTGGATCTGGGAGCGGGCGACCGGGACCTGTATCGCGACCCTTACCGGTCACACCAGGGCGGTGATGTCGGTGGCGATTGCGCCGGATGGGACCTGGCTCGCCACCGCCAGTGCCGACAACACGGTGTGGATCTGGGAGCGGGCGACCGGGACCCGTATCGCCATCCTTACCGGTCACGCCGGGGCGGTGATGTCGGTGGTGATCGCGCCGGATGGGACCTGGCTCGCCACCGCCAGCGATGACGGCACAGTGCGGATCTGGGACCGGGCGACCGCTGCTCAAGCTGCCTTGCGCTTCGGTCCCACCGGGGCGGTGAGGTCGGTGGTGATCGCGCCGGATGGGACCTGGCTCGCCAGCGCCAGCGATGACGGCTCGGTGTGGATCTGGGAGCGGGCGACCGGGACCCGTGCCGCCATCCTTACCGGTCACGCCGGGGCGGTGATGTCGGTGGCGATTGCGCCGGATGGGACCTGGCTCGCCACCGCCAGCGATGACAGGACGGTGCGGATCTGGGAGCGGGCGACCGGGACCTGCATCGCGACCCTTACTGGTCACGCCGGCCCGGTGTGCTCGGTGGCGATTGCGCCGGATGGGACCTGGCTCGCCAGCGCCAGCGATGACGGCTCGGTGTGGATCTGGGAGCGGGCGACCGGGACCCGTGCCGCCATCCTTACCGG